>CALIXS010000012.1 GCA_938046095.1 uncultured Clostridia bacterium | reverse complement strand
TGAATAATTCAGTACATCTTGAGATGTTGCTGGCAAAAGCCCCTTATAGGGGCAGAACAAACCACCGGCTAAGCCGGTGGTTATGATTACGCATTCTTTGCGATCCGCCGAACAAATATAAACAGAGCAACTATGTTGTCTTTCGGAACACTTTGATTTGAAATCGCCGTATGGAAATAACGCGCCGGTGTTTTGTTGCCGAAAAAATGTCGAACATCGTCGAAAAAAAATATGAAAAATTTTGGTAAAAAGGCAAGATATTGGAACATATTATGATTGACTACACTATATATTGGGGATATAATAGAGGAGCAGTGCGGGACATCAGGAGGAATCAGCATGGATATTCGTGTCGCGGGAGCACTTAAACACTCCTCGGTCAACGGGCCGGGAGTACGGTATGTGCTTTTTTTTCAGGGCTGTTTCCATGCCTGTCCGGGATGCCAGAATCCGGAAACCCACTTTCGGGACGGAGGAGTAAGGCGAGATACGCGTGACGTTATAGCCGAGATATTGAGTACAAAATATCTCGACGGCGTGACTTTGTCCGGAGGTGACCCTTTTGTTCAGCCGGAAGCACTCGGTGAGATCGTGCGCGCGTGCAGACGTGCAGGGCTTAATGTCTGGGTGTATACGGGATTCACATACGAGCAGATAATTCAGGGTGCCGCGGGAGACGGCGCGACCGATATCCTCGAGGATATAGACGTCCTTATAGACGGACGGTTCGTCGAGGCGCTTCGTGACGGAAAGTGCAGGTGGCGCGGCAGCAGCAACCAGCGTCTGATCGATGTACAGGCGAGCCTCAGAGAGGGCAGAGCCGTAATCATGGATGAAAAGTAGATAAATTGCCGCTTTTATTTTATTATGACCTTTGGAGGTATGGGAATGAACAACGTTATCAAGAGAGACGGATCGGCTGTCGCGTTTGATCAGGCGAAAATCGAGAATGCGGTTGCACAGGCATTCGTGGCCGAGGGCGAGATCGACGTAAGGGATATATCGTCCGTATCGAGGGCTATAGGGCTTATCGTTACGACATCGCTCAAGGACAGAAAGCTCGATGCGTGGACGGTCGAGGAGATACAGGACGAGGTCGAGCGTACGCTCATGAATTGCGGCTATCCCGCGACGGCCAAGGCATATATCCTTTACAGGCAGCAGCACAAAAAAGCGAGAGCGACAAAGGATACGCTGCTCGACTACAAATCTTTGATAGACGGTTATATCGGCACGGAGAAGGATTGGCGCGTCAAGGAGAATTCGACGGTCACGCTCAGTGTCGGCGGACTTATACTTTCCAATTCCGGGGCGGTTACGGCAAACTATTGGCTTTCGGAGGTGTATGACAAGGAAATCGCAGAAGCGCACAGGAAGTGCTTCATGCACATACACGACCTTTCCATGCTCACGGGCTATTGTGCCGGGTGGAGCCTCAAGCAGCTTATTCAGGAGGGGCTTGGCGGCGTCCCTGACAGAATCACGAGCGCGCCGGCGAAGCATCTGCACTCCCTGTGTAACCAGATGGTGAACTTTTTGGGAATAATGCAGAACGAATGGGCGGGAGCGCAGGCTTTCAGCTCATTTGATACGTATCTTGCGCCTTTCGTCAAGGTCGATAATCTTTCTTACGGCGAAGTCAAGCAGGCGATACAGTCGTTTATCTACGGCGTCAACACACCGTCCCGCTGGGGTACGCAGGCGCCTTTCACGAACGTTACGCTCGATTGGACGGTGCCTGATGATATGAGGGATATGCCGGCCATCGTAGGAGGCGATAACATGGACTTCACATACGGTGACTGCAAGAAAGAGATGGACATGGTCAACAAAGCCTTTATCGAGATCATGATCGAAGGCGACGCCAACGGCCGCGGGTTCCAATATCCTATCCCTACGTATTCGATAACGCGCGACTTTGATTGGAGCGATACGGAGAACAACAGGCTTTTGTTCGAGATGACAGCCAAGTACGGAACGCCTTATTTCTCAAACTATATAAACAGCGACATGCAGCCATCCGATGTAAGGTCGATGTGTTGCAGACTGCGTCTGGACCTTCGTGAACTGCGCAAAAAAGGCGGCGGTTTCTTCGGCTCGGGTGAGAGCACCGGCTCGATAGGCGTGGTTACGCTGAACCTGCCGCGGATGGCGTATCTGTCCGCCGACGAGGAAGAGTTTTACGCGTACCTCGACAAATATATGGATATTGCGGCGAGATCGCTCTCAACAAAGAGAGGTGTCGTGACGCGACTCATGGATGAGGGTCTGTACCCGTATACCAAGCGTTACCTCGGGACGTTCAGCAACCATTTCTCCACGATAGGACTCGTCGGCATGAACGAGGCGATTCTGAATGCACGCTGGATGGATACCGACATAACTACAGACGAGGGCCGCGAATTCTCAAAGCAGGTACTCCATCATATGCGTGCGCGTCTGTCCGATTATCAGGAGCAGTACGGAGACCTGTACAACCTCGAGGCTACGCCTGCGGAATCGACGACATACCGCTTCGCAAAGCACGATGTCGAGGAATTTTCCGACATTATAACGGCTGCCATCGGCGATCAGGCTCCTTACTATACAAACAGCACACATCTCCCGGTCGGCTTTACGGATGACATCTTCGATGCCCTCGACATGGAGGACGAGATGCAGACGCTCTACACATCAGGCACCGTATTCCACGGCTTCATCGGTGAAAGACTCCCCGACTGGGAGTCGGCTGCGAGTCTCGTAAAGAAGATAGCGTATAATTTCAAGCTGCCTTACTACACACTTTCGCCTACCTACTCGGTATGCGCAAAGGACGGCTATATTCAAGGAGAGCACTTCACGTGCCCTAAGTGCGGACGGCCTGCCGAGGTATATTCGAGGATCACCGGTTATTACAGGCCGGTAAAAAACTGGAACGACGGCAAAGCGAGCGAGTTTGAGAACCGCAGGACGTATCAGCCTGAGGAGCTTGCGGGGGAAGGTATGAGATCACTCCTGGACGATGCGATGTTCGACATACCTCGTACGATGACGCCTCTTACCAAAACAGGTGAGGGAACGGAAGCGGAGCAGACGGGTGCTCAGACTCGTGATGCCGGACCTTCGCTCGATGTTAAGGGGCAGCAGCCGGAGCCTGAAACTGCGACTACGATTTACGGACCTATACTCGTGACGACAAAGACATGTCCGAACTGCGCCGCCGCAAAAAAGGCGCTTACCGACGCGGGATTTGAGTATCGGGTCGTATACGCCGAGGAAGATGACGGCGCCGAAATTGCCACGAAATTCAACGTCACCGCTGCACCTACACTGATCGTACCGTCTGAGGCAGGTCCTGAGATTTACGGCAGTATCAGCGGAGTCAACCGTTTCCTGAGAAAAATGAAATAGTTTCAGTTAACAGCTGTTATTCAAGCAGGCTCGTCCACCGTTCGTGAGCCTGCTTTTTGGTATGAATTTGGCTACCGATAAGCCGGGAAGGACAGTGGCATCGCGTGCTGTCAACGCTGCAAAGAAGATTGTGGCAAATGCCGCGCTGTGATATAATCACTCTCACGAGTGTTCGAAACCATCCACTCGATAAACAAAACTAAGGAGAAGTTAAAGTCATGAAAAATTCAAAGATCTTATTTCTGACGCAGGCGGGGCTTATAGCCGCACTGTACGTCGTGCTGACCGTTTTATTCTCAGCGTTCAGCTTCGGTGAAATGCAGGTAAGGGTTTCGGAAATGCTGACGATTTTGCCGTTTTTTCTTCCTGCTGCAATACCCGGTCTTTTTGCAGGTTGTATAATCGGCAATATCATAGGTGGGGCGGTGTTTGCGGATATCGTATTCGGAAGTCTTGCCACGCTCGTCGGAGCAGTCGTAACGTATCTGATACGCGGCCACAGCATGTATTTGGCTCCGATAGGCCCTATCGCGGCGAATACGCTGATTGTTCCTTTTGTACTGAAATATGCGTATGCCGTAAACCTGCCGATATTTTTTATGATGCTTACGGTAGGTGCAGGCGAAGTTATTTCATGCGGTGTGCTCGGGGTATGTCTCGGCAAGGTACTCCGTAAGCACGAGGATAAAATCTTCGGAGACGTATAGGGCGCAGGAAGTCACAGGCTGCTTCGCAACGGCCGGCCATCTCTTGAAGATATCGGCACGTTTCGCGCACGGACGAGGTGCTACATGCATTGCAAAAAAGGTACTTATATGGTAAATTGTTTTAGTCGGATAACAGGAGAAAGGCGATTTTTGTGGGAGTTGCAGACATTGCACCTGTCGTGTACAGGGACGGCAGGCTTAAGTTTCTTGACCAGACCTTGCTTCCGGGAAAAGAAGAATATATAGAAATAAAATGCAAAGAGGACGTGTGGGAGGCGATCAAAAAGCTCAGAGTGCGCGGAGCGCCGGCTATAGGTGTGGCTGCGGCTTACGGGCTTGCAGTTGTGACACGCGCAAAGGTCTCGAATATCAAGGATTATGTGAAGCTTATAGGTGAGACGGGCGAGTATCTTAAGACCTCGAGACCGACGGCTGTCAATCTCGCATGGGCTGTAGACAGGATGAACAAGGTGCTGAACGATGCGATGCGTCCTGAGGCGGGGTATGCTCTCAGAAGCTGTGAGCTGACGGTGACGGAGGCTGAACGACTGATGCTCGAGGAAGCGGAACGGATCAGACAGGAGGACGAGGACGCGTGCAGGGCTATGGGCGAGTACGGGCTTTCACTGCTGAAGCCGGGTATGGGAATCCTTACTCACTGCAATGCGGGTACGATAGCGACGGCAAGGTACGGCACGTGCCTTGCGCCGATATATCTCGGTACTGAGAAGGGCTATAATTTCAAAGTGTTCGCCGATGAGACGAGACCGCTTCTCCAAGGGGCAAGGCTTACGTCGTGGGAACTCGACAGAGCGGGCATCGACGTAACTTTGATATGCGACAACATGGCGCAGACTGTCATGCGCAAGGGATGGATAGACGCGGTGGTTGTGGGCTGTGACAGAATGGCGGCAAACGGCGACGGTGCAAACAAAATAGGGACTGCCGGCGTGGCGATACTCGCGAAGGAGTTCGGTATACCGTTTTATATGTATGTTCCCACATCGACTATAGACCTCGATACGCCGACCGGCGATAATATTCCTATCGAGCTGAGGGACGGCGATGAGATAAAGAAGATGTGGTATCGCGAGCCTATGGCGCCGGAGCGGGTCAGAACCTTTGATCCGTCCTTTGATGTGACACCGGCTAAGTATATAACAGCTGTGATAACCGAAAAGGGGATAGTGAGCCCGCCTTATGATTTGAATTTGGCGAAGCTGATGGGAAGATGATGAGCTATAAAGTGACGCTGCCGATTTTCGAGGGGCCGTTCGACCTTTTGGTCTACCTTATCGAAAATGCAAAAATGAGCATATACGACATTCAGGTGTCGGAGATAACGGAGCAGTATCTCGGTTATATCGATAAGATGAAGGAATTGGATGTCAATGTCGCTTCAGAATTTATGGTGCTTGCAGCGACGCTTATAGATATAAAATCGAGGATGATCCTGCCGCGTCATGTCGACAACGACGGTGCTGTCATCGACGAAGATCCGCGCAGGGAGCTGACACTCAGGATCCTCGAGTATAAGCGCTTCAAGGAAGCGTCGGAGATGCTCGCTGAGCGTGCTGAGGCGGGTGCGCTTATTTACGAAAAGCCGCAGGAGGATATATCGGAGTTTACTGAAAGTCCGGATGAATATCTTGCCCTTTCGCTCGATAAATTCGTATCGGCGTTTAAACTCTTTCTCGAGCGAGAGAAGCGTGTAGCGGATGTAAAGGCTCACTACCAAAGAGTAGAGCGCGACAAGGTATCGACGGAAAGCAGGATATCTCTGATCAAAAAAAAGGTCAAAGAGATGATCAGGACGGGGATTAAAAGGATGTCGTTCGGGGCGCTCATTCAGAACAAAAAAGACAGATACGATGTAATAGTCACGTTTACGGCCGTGCTGCAGATGATAAAAGACAGGCAGCTCGATGCCTATCAAAAGGCGGTCTACGGCGAGATTGCGATAATACCGCCTAAGAAGGGGGAAAAGGATGTTCAGCAAAAGAGTAGCTAAATCGGCGCTGGAGTCGCTGCTGTATATATGGGGAGGGCCGCTCGAGGCATCTACCGCGGCGGAGGCGTGCGACATAACGAAGGATGAGGCTGTCGAGTGCTTTTTGGAGCTCGGGAACGAATACGATCAGGAGGGACGTGGCCTTATGATCCGAAGGATAGATGACTCATTTCAGTTTGCAACGCGCCCGGAAAATGCACCCTATATAGAAAAGCTGTGTACCCCCGTAAAAGTTCGCAAGCTTTCGCAGGCTGCTCTCGAGGTTCTTGCAATCATCGCATACAAGCAGCCCGTGACGAAGTCGGAGATCGACTCGATAAGGGGAATCAAAAGTGACAGGATAATAGACGGCCTCATCAACAAGGGGCTTGTAAGTGAGGCCGGCAGATCGGACGGAATCGGACGTCCCATCCTGTACGCGACTACCGAAACTTTTCTCAAGCAGTTCGGCTTTGAGTCGATAAAAGAGCTGCCGCAAATAGATGATATCGGCTCTGCGCTTACTGCAGACGAATACGACGTCGACGAAATGCAGATAAGCATAGAGGAGATGGCTATCAAAAAGGATGACAGCCGCGAGCAGTGAAACAATGCCCGCTGCGTGGCCTGTGAAACGACGGCCGCAGGTGCTTCGGGTAATGAAACGTAACTTAAGGCCTCGGACTGATGTCGTGCCCATGAAACACTGCCTCGGATAATAAAACTTGATCTCGAGTCTCGGATTGACCGCGATATGAAATTTTAAACCTGCAGGTTCCGAAATATCGGCCGCCTGTTCAGAATTGAAAGCCACAGGATCCCTTGGCGGCATCCGAGTCTGATACTTAACTCTGATACTGAACTCAGTTTAATATTTTGAATTTGTGGCAGCCGTTTTCTGTTAAGCCGCCGATTTTTATTGCAGCGTGATATTCCCGGTAGTGGTAAGCAGTAGATTTTAAACAGGGGTTGCTCATCAAAATGAATTATTTTGTTGGCATGTCGTGGCGAAATTTCTGCCGCGGTCAAAACCACCGCGACGCATGGCAAAAAGAGGGTGTGTCGCATGCGACAGAGGCGAAAACAAAGGGGTGTCGCAGCAAATTAATTCTCTGCCGCGGCTTAAATCAATTTTGGGAGTTTAGAGACTGCACTTTTCTTGACAACTCCAACATGCTGCTCATCAAAAAACAGCTATTCAGATTAAATTGCTCATGGAAATGGCACCCCGGGGCACAAAACCGTGAGCAGGTGGCCCGCAGAAACATGTTGCTCATCAAAAACGGCCATTCCGATTAAATTGCTCACGGAAAATGCTCCGGGAGCCTCGGATCGGTGAGCAGCACCTTTATAAAGAGCACCTGCTCACTGAATAGCCGCATTTTGTTGCCGCTGCTCATCGTTGCTTATTTTGTTGGCGGTGTATGGAGTCGAAGCTTGAAGAAAGACCTCGGGGGGCACTCGGTGCAAATCGTTCCTTATGGGACAGCATTTCATTGTTCTGCGCGGCGCTTTGTGATAAAATCTATTCATGGAGGCATGGCGATGAAAGAGTATAAACCTGTAAAAGAGGGAAAAGTAAGGGAAATCTACGATAACGGCGACAGTCTTATAATAGTTGCGACCGACAGGATATCGGCCTTTGATCGCATATTGAAGAATAATATTGAGGGTAAAGGAAAGATTCTGACGGGTATGTCAAAGTTCTGGTTCGATTTTACTTCGAAGGATGTTCCCAATCACATGATCTCAGCAGATACCGCGGATATGCCCGAGTATTTCCGAAACGAGATGTTTGAGGGAAGAAGCATGCTGTGCCGCAAGCTTGAGATGATGCCTGTGGAGTGCATAGTCAGGGGTTATATAACAGGCAGCGGCTGGCAAAGCTACGTCAAAACGGGTATGGTATGCGGAATAAGACTGCAGCAAGGGCTTCGCGAGTCCGAAAAGCTTCCGGAGCCGGTTTATACGCCGAGCACTAAAGCAGAGATAGGCGGCCATGATGAAAATATATCGTATGAGCAAAGCATTGAAGTGATCGAAAAGCTTTATCCGGGCAAGGGCGCCGAGTACGCGAAAGTGTTGCGAGACAGCAGTATATCGCTTTATAAAAAGTGTGCAGCATACGCTCTTGAACACGGGATAATAATAGCCGATACTAAATTTGAGTTCGGAGCCGACGAGAACGGCAATATTTTGATAGGAGACGAGATGCTTACGCCTGACAGCTCTAGGTTTTGGCCTCTCGACGGTTATGAACCTGGCAGGCCGCAACCGTCATTTGATAAGCAGTTTGTGCGCGACTGGTTACAAGCAAACCCCGGTAGTGACGATAATTTGCCTCAGGATGTTATAGACAGGACAATAGACAAATATCGGGAAGCTTACGATCTCCTCACCAGATAGCAATGTTTACTTCGGAGGAATTAATATGAAGTACTGTATGATGTGCGGAAAGCAGATAGACGGTAAAGTTACCTTCTGTCCTTATTGTGGAGCAGCGCAGAGCTCTGAACAGCAAAAGGCGGACCGACCGTTGAATCGTTCGGATTCGCCGGATACGACGGGTGCCTCGCAGAGGCAGCAGAACGGCCCACAGGGTGTGCCGGGCGGAATCCCGGGTCGGCAGAACGGTCCGCAGGGTGTGCCGGGTGGGATCCCGGGTCAGCAGAACGGCCCTCAGGGTATGCCGGGCGGGATCCCGGGTCAGTCGAACGGCCCACAGGGTGTGCCGGGCGGAGTCCCGGGTCAGTCGAACGGCCCTCAGGGTATGCCGGGCGGAATCCCGGGTCAGCAGAACGGTCCACAGGGTGTGCCGGGCGGAATCCCGGGTCAGCAGAACGGCCCACAGGGTGTGCCGGGCGGAGTCCCGGGTCAGTCGAACGGCCCACAGGGTGTGCCGGGCGGAATCCCGGGTCAGCAGAACGGCCCACAAGGCAATATGCAGGGCGGGTGGAAGGGTCCTGTGGGGACTCAGCCGATATTCTCACAGCCGGTATATCCTAAGCAAGGAGCAAAAAAGAATTCGAGCAAGACAGCGATCATAATTATAGTAGTTGTCGTGGTTCTTCTTGCGCTGACGGCGAGTATAATAGCTATAATTGCGGGCGTTCACAATATCATAACTCAAAACGGCTACATCGGTGAGATGATTGAGGAGGAAAGTGAATATAACGATGATTCGGGCGTAATCAACGGCAATGATGTATTTATCGGGGAAGCGGAACTGACGCATGATATATATGGTGAGGATGCAATAGTAGTATATGTCACGTGGAAGAATAACGGTAAAGAGGCGGTAAAGGCTTCCGATGTGTTCTATATGTCTGCCGCTCAGCAGGGTATGGATCTGAGAATTTCGAGACCTGATGATCAGGATTACTACACTCCTTTGATTGATGCCGTGGATGTGGCTGTTGAGCCAGGGGCTACACAGTATGTAGCAATATGCTTTACTCTTGATGACGATTATTCCGATATAACCGTCGCGGCTGTGTCTGCCAGCGGAGGAGGAGAAGAAATATCCGTAGTTTACTCGTTCGAATAGGACAGAAGAAGTATTTGCGGAGGAACAAAATGAATAACATAATGGTATGCGTTACAAAGCAGAAGACATGCCAGAGACTTATCGATTACGGCAAAGGGCTCATGACAGGAGCGGATGACAGCATACACATCATACACGTTGCGGAGAACGACTATAATTTCCTGGGCAATACGGAGGAGAGCAGTGCTCTCGAATTCCTTTATGAAAAGGCGAGAGAGATCGGAGCGGAACTGACGGTGCTTAAGTCTGACAACGTTATAGAAACGCTTATCGATCTTGCCAGGGAAAACGATATAACAAAGGTCATTGCGGGAGCATCAGGTGAGAACGGTGCGGGCTTCCTTCGGCGTCTCGATGCGGCGCTCGGAGCCGGCATAGAGCTCATCGTCGTTCCCGTTGAATACTCGTAAGTATAAATGGGAAAAGTTTATGATATATGTATCATAGGGGCGGGAGCATCAGGACTTGCGGCAGCGGTTGCGGCTTCATCGTCAGGTGGCCGTTCCGTGATCATACTTGAAAAAACTGACAGGCCCGGGCATAAAATCGCAGTATCCGGAGCGGGAAGGTGCAATCTGTCCAACATACGATGCGAAGACAAGGACTCTGTTCTTCGCTTTTTTTCATCCATCGGGCTTATGACGATGACTGACCGAGAGGGTCGTATTTACCCGCATTCCGAGGACGCGAGGGATGTGGCGGAGTGCCTGACGTGCGCTGCGGTGCGGCAAGGTGTTCGCATAGAAACGTTTTGCGAGGTTACGGGAGCATCAGCGTCAACCGGCGGGTTTCTCATAGTGATCAAAAACAAACCGCCCGTTGCGGCGCGCAGACTTTTGATCGCCGCGGGCGGCAAATCCGCCCCGAAGACGGGCTCGACAGGCGACAGCTATAAGCTCGCAAGATCGTTCGGGCATACGGTAAACCGCCTGGTACCTGTATTGACCGGAGTAGAAACAACGGAGAATATGATAAAGCTCGGACTGCCCGGCGTAAGGCAAAAATGCCTTGTGACGCTGACAGAAAAAGGCGTGGAAAAATTCAAGGAGCGGGGAGAGGTTCAGTTCACCGATTACGGGCTTTCGGGCATATGCGTGTTCAACATGACAAGATATATGGATATATCCGATTTTGGAACCGGCCTGTCGGAATATAGGGTAATTCTCGATTTTCTTCCAGATACCGCAGAGGAAAACGTAAGGAATATATATCAAAACAACCTTACACTTTTTCAGGACAGCGCGGCAGCGCTTTGCTCCATAGTAAAAAGACCCCTCGCGGCTGTGATCGCAGGGCGTTCCGACCCTGCGGCGGAGCTGAAGCACATGATCTTCAGGCCGGTCGGGCTTAAAGGTTGGGGTTTTGCACAGGTTACGAGAGGCGGTGTTCCTCTGTCCGAGACGGATGCGGAGGGAGGCTCGCGTATAGTACCGGGGCTTTATTTCGCCGGTGAGGCTCTCGACTTCGACGGGCCGTGCGGCGGTTATAATCTCAATCACGCGTGGCGTACAGGAATGGCCGCGGGCCGTGCGATGGCGGATGACGAACATTTTAAGCGAGGGCAATCCTTATGAATTCACTGACAGTTACAGCTTTGGCGGTATTTGCGGCGGCGTATGTGCTTATGTTTGCGTTTCAGAAAATCAGGCCGCATGTCGCTGTGGGCGCAGCGGCTTTGTTCGTTATCGCGGGAAGCACAGGGTTGTTTGACGGATATTCGTATACTTTTTTCGACGCGCTCGGAGAGATTGATTGGAATGTGATAATGATGATATCCGGGACGATGGGAACGGTTTATCTTTTTATACAGTCAAAGATGCCGGAGCTCATGAGTGACGTGCTCGTATCGCATATACACAGCGTGAAGTGGCTTATAGTCGTTTTGTCGTTGTTTGCGGGGGTCATATCTGCGTTTGTGGACAACGTTGCGACGGTGCTGATGGTCGTGCCTGTTGCGATGGCGCTCTGTAAGGAACTTGAAGTCTCGCCGGTTCCCGCCGTGATATGCATATCTATATCCTCAAATCTGCAGGGGGCGGCGACACTCGTCGGAGATACGACGTCGATCCTTTTAGGTAAAGCGGCAAATCTTGATTTTATGGATTTTTTCTTCGTGGGAGGAAAGCCGGGAATGTTCTGGGTGACGGAAGCCGGGGCGCTCGTCAGCGCCGTAATTATACTGATCATGATGCGCAGGGAAAAGGCATCGGTGTTCATTACAGAAAGAACCGAGGTCAAGGACAAGGTGCCTACGGTGCTGCTCGTCCTGACCGTCCTGACTTTGATTGCGGTATCTTTCATACCGTATAAAGAAGCTGCCGCACCCGGGCAGTTCTATAAGCCCGATATTACGAACGGCATCATATGTCTCACATATTTCGCGATAGGAGTCGTCAGGGCGATGATCAAAACCCGCAGCAGGGATGTTCTTTTGGCCGCCTTCAGGGAAATAGATTACTATACTATCGTGCTTTTGGCGGGGCTGTTCGTTATAATCGGAGGAATAACAAAAGCCGGGGTCATCGACCTTTTAGGAGACAAGCTGGCAGGAATAAGCGGCGACGGATCCGCGGGTTCGATATTTATCATCTACACGGTCATAGTGTGGATGTCGGTGCTCTGTTCGGCATTTATAGACAACATACCGTATACGGCGACAATGCTGCCCGTGGTTGCTGTGGTCACCGAGGAGCTGTCAGCGGCGGGCGGCATAAATATAAGTCCTAATCTCCTTTATTTCGGGCTTCTCGTCGGCGCTACGCTGGGCGGAAACATAACGCCGATAGGTGCGAGTGCAAACATTGCCGGGCTCGGCATGTTGCGCAAGGAGGGTTATGAGGTAGGAGCACGTACGTTTATGAAATACAGCATACCGTTTACGCTTTCTGCCGTGCTTACGGGATATGTGCTGGTCTGGATAATCTGGATGTAGGCGCGTCGGGTTATTCCCGCGTCCGGCAGCTGTATATGGCAGCTGTGTCCGGCAACGCACTTTTTGTGCAGACACACCGGATTCGGGGCGGTTACCTGATGAGCAGACTTTTACCCGTCATCTCTTCAGGTATTGCGATGCAGAGAGAATCGAGTACTGTAGGCGCTATATCGCACAGCCTGCCGCCGTCGGAGAGCATATAAGGCGATTGAGCGATATGACAAAACGGCACGGGGTTGAGTGAGTGGCTCGTGACGATGTTGCCGTCCTCATCGAGCATCTCGTCGGCATTGCCGTGGTCTGCGGTCAGGAACACCTGACCGCCTTTTTTTAATATGGCGTCGGTGATCTGAGGAACGCATTTATCGAGCGTTTCGACAGCCTTCACGGCAGCTTCCATGATTCCCGTATGCCCGACCATGTCCGCGTTGGCAAAATTGAGGATGATAAAATCGTATTTGTCGGAGGCGACAGCCTCGAGAACCCGTTCAGTTACAATATATGCGCTCATTTCAGGCTGCAGGTCGTATGTCGCGACTTTCGGCGAGGGTACGAGTATGCGGTCTTCACCGCTGTATGGGTTTTCAATTCCGCCGTTGAAAAAGAATGTGACGTGGGCGTATTTTTCGGTTTCGGCAATTCGAAGCTGCGTCGCGCCGAGATCTGAAATATACTGACCGAATACGTTTTTGAGTTTTTCAGGAGGGAACGCGATTTCGGCATTAGGCATGGCCGCATCGTATTGCGTCATGCATACATATTTGATACCGGAGGGAATGCGGCGTCTCGTGAACCCGTCAAAATCGGGATCGACAAATGCCCTTGTTATCTCGCGCGCTCTGTCGGGCCTGAAATTAAACATTATGAGACCGTCTCCGTCGTTTACCGCCACTTGTCCCGTATCGGTAGAGACCGTCGTATTGATGCATGTGGGAGTAAGAAATTCGTCGCTTTCACCGGCCGCATACGCCATATCGATAGCCGCGAACGGATCCGAGGCCTGCCTGCCCTCCCTCATGACCATCGTATCATATGTTTTGATAACCCTGTCATATCGCTTGTCGCGATCCATCGCATAATAGCGCCCGGAGATCGTAACTATCCCGCCCGTACCGACCGCAGCGGTGAATTTCTGCAGCTCCTCGATATACTGCTTCGCGCAGCGCGGCGGTACGTCACGCCCGTCGAGGAAACAGTGTATATATACATTTTGGAGATCATATTCCGAAGCCATTTCTATCAAAGCTTCGAGATGCGATATGTGACTGTGGACGCCGCCGTCGGATACGAGCCCCAGGAGATGTAGTGCCGTGCCTTTCTCTTTGACGTGCTCCATGACTTTGCACAGAGCGGCGTTTTTGCGAAAAGAGCCGTCCTCTATGGCTTTTGATATGCGGGAAAGCTCCTGATATACTATGCGCCCCGCACCGATGTTGAGATGGCCTACCTCCGAGTTTCCCATCTGGCCGTCGGGCAGCCCGACATCGCTTCCGCAGGCGAGCAGGCTTGTACACGGATACGTTTTGAATATTTTGTCCAGAGACGGTGTCTCCGCACGGAATACGGCATTGCCCTCAGTACGGTCGCTGAGGCCGAAGCCGTCGAGTATCATAATCATGGTTGGCTTTTTTTTGATGTCCATATATGGCCTCCTTGCTTTGTCCATTACGGATTTAATTATAACAAGGATTCTGATATAATCAAATGCAGCAGATATGAGACAAATGTGAGGATATTATGGAGTGGAACAAAAAACAGGCTGAAGCTATATATACGCAGGGGAAAAATCTGCTCGTAGCCGCTGCCGCCGGCTCGGGGAAAACGGCGGTTCTCGTCGAAAGGATACGGCGTATAGTCGTAGATGAGAGAGTACCGGTAAGGCAGCTTCTTGTCCTTACATTTACGAATGCCGCAGCCGCGGAGATGAAAGAGAAAATCAGAAAATCTCTTATGGCGGAATCGTCAAGGCTTCAGCGGTCTGAGCCGCAGAAAGCGGCGGAGCTGCGCAGACAGATACGCGAACTGGCAAACGCGGATATATCGACATTCCATTCCTTCGGCATGAACATCCTGAAGCGTTTTTTCTATCTTGCGGAGGGACTTGAACCCGGGTTTTCCGTATGTGACGATACGCGCTCTTCTCTTATGAAGGAAGATGCACTCGACGATCTGTTTGACCGAAAATTTGCAGACGGAGACGAGAGCTTTCTTAAGCTGATGGATCACTATTGCGGAGACAGAAATCCGCGCGGAATGAGGAGTCTCATAAAGTCGGTCCACGAAAGGCTCATGGCCATGCCTCATCCATGGGAATGGGCGTATAATGAAGCGAAGGCCTGCTCCGTGACACCGGAGGAGTTTGCCGCAGGCGGACTTTGGAAAGCGATAAGAGATGACATGAAGAATGTTCTGGCGGAGGCGCTGAGGCTCGATAAGCAGCTTGCGGATACGCTTGACAACGGCGGTATGAAAAAGCTTGCGGCAAAGCTGTATGAGGATGAGCTGCCGCTATATGAACGGGCGCTTGAGCTTCTCAACGAGCTGTCGAGCGATCCGGTGAAGGCGCTTTACGACGTATCCGAGGTGCTTTCGGTCAGAAGACCTTCACTCAAACCTTCAAATGACGAAAAGCCGGTATATTATGGCGGCTACAATGCCGAAGTCGGGGCAATCCGAGATTATATAAAGAAAAGCCTTATCGATCCGCTCAAAAAAGCGTATCTCAATGTTCCGGCAGAGGATATGCTCAAAGATATGGCGGGCACGGAGGATATGCTAACTGCTTTGACAGATCTGACGAAGGAGTTTGATTTAATATACGCCGGGGCGAAACGAAAAGCAGGGGTTGTCGATTTTAACGATATAGAGCATTTTGCTCTCGATATACTTGAGCACGATGAAGCGGCGTCGTTTTACCGCGAACGCTTTTCAAATATTTTCATAGATGAATATCAGGATACAAATATCACGCAGGAGGCGATCATAAACAGGATCAGGCGCGAAAACAATATGTTTATGGTAGGGGACATAAAACAGAGCATATACAGGTTCAGACTTGCGGATCCGGATATTTTTGCCGAAAAATACAGAAGATACAAGTCCGGAGGCGACAAGGATTCGATGGTAATAGATCTGAATGTAAATTACAGGAGCAAGGATCGCATCGTACGCGCTATAAACGCATATTTTGAAGGGCTCATGTCGGATTACGATGAGGACGCGAGACTGCATACGGGGCTCGCCTGCGTTTATCCCGATCTCGAGTCGGAGCCGGAGCTTCATGTGATAAA
Source organism: uncultured Clostridia bacterium (assembly GCA_938046095.1). Taxonomy (GTDB): domain Bacteria; phylum Bacillota; class Clostridia; order Peptostreptococcales; family Anaerovoracaceae; genus Eubacterium_B. The sequence continues at coordinate 27,237 of CALIXS010000012.1, read as the reverse complement.
TACGCAAAAGCATGAGGACGAAGACGATACCGTGAATGCGGATGATGAGATCGAAGAGCTCAAGGATAAGGAACTCGAGGCGCTGCACGTCGCAGCGATAATCAGGGACAATCTCGGACGGGAATTTTACGACAGCAAAGAGGGGTGTGTGCGAAGCCTTGTGCCGGGCGACATAGTAATACTCATGAGAGCCGTGAAGGGCACCGCGTCCGTATTCTGCGAAATGCTGAAGTTGTGCGGTATAAACTGTCTGGTCGACGACAATGAAGGATATTTTGAAACCATGGAGATAGATATCTTTATGAATCTGCTGAGCGTTATAGACAACGGACATCAGGATATTCCTCTTATAAGCGTTCTTCATTCCGCTATATTCGGATTTGACGCATCGGAGCTGGCGACTGTTCGTGCCATGACGCCGGGCGGTATGTATGCCGACGCTTTTGCCGAATACGCATGCAGCGGACAGAATGCGGCGCTTCGGGAGAGGTGCGCATCGGTATTCGCCGCGGTACAGAAGTGGAGAACGCTTGCCTCGTCGATGCCGCTGCCCGAATATATCTGGAGGCTTCTGCTCGAATCAGGTCATTATCTCATAATGGGAGCCATGCCGGACGGAGAAAGGCGTCAGGCGAATCTGCGGGCACTCGTGGACAGGGCGAAGGATTTTTCAAAGGACAGGCAGGCGACACTGTATAATTTCCTCAGGTATGTCGGAGCCATGCGGCAGAGGCAGATCAAAACGGCCGAAGCCGGATCTGCAGGCGGGGAGCGCGATGCTGTCAGGATAATGACCATTCATAAAAGTAAAGGCTTGGAATTTCCGATGGTTATAGTATCGCGTCTGGGCGCCGGCAGACAAAACAGAGACGATGAGTCGACTGTAAGCATACATAAGGATCTGGGTATGGGATTGAAACTCGTAGATCGGGATGAGCGGTGGTCGAAAAAGACTCTCGTCCAAACCGCCATAGGGCGACGCAAAAAATCGGAGGAGAGGCAGGAAGAGATAAGGATACTGTACGTTGCCATGACGAGGGCAAGGGATATGCTTTATCTGACGGGAACGGTAAAGGACGCGGATAAGTGGGCAGCCTCGACAGGACGTGAGATAAGAGAAGCGGGCTCATATCTTCAGATGATAGCGCCTAATGCGAAGTACAAGATGATAAACAAATCGGATCTGTGTTTTCCGCCTTCCGCCGACGCGGCCGCTGATTCCGACATATATGACGGGGTGCTTTCAGAACGTGCGGCAGGGCGCATCAGAACTATCCTCGGGTTTAAGTATCCTTTCGAAGAGGCGCGCAGAAGCAAATCAAAGTATTCCGTGACCGAACTGAACGCGGTGCTTGCCGGCGGATCATCAGCTGAGGGCCTCCCGGGATTCCCGGCAGTTTCTTCGGATGCGGCAATTTCCTCAGCAGCAGTAGTTTCCTCGGATACAGCAGTTTCCTCAGATGCGGCGAGCATTAGGGGGATATCATCATCGTATCGGCATATATCTTACACTCCGCAGATTCCGGCCTTTGTTGCCGGAGGGCGCAGGCTTACGGCCGCTCAGCGCGGCACCGTCTATCATGAGATAATGGAACACGCGGATTTTGCCGAGGCGCATAAACTCGGGCTGTTATATATAAAGGCAGTTACAGATAAGCTGATAGACGGCGGCCTTATAGATGCGTCGAACATGGATCAGATAGATCTCACGCGCATAACTGCATTCTTTGATACCCCTTTAGGAAAGCGTGCCGCTTCGGCGTCGGCAGCTGGCAGACTGAGCAAGGAGACACCTTTTACGATGAAGCTCGCCGACGTGGGAAACGTGATTCTCGTACAGGGAGTGATCGACTGCTGGTTTTCCGATGAAAACGGTACGGTACTTATAGATTACAAGAGCAACGCAATAAATGATGAAAAGGATGCCGAAGGGGAGGACAGACGCCTTGCGGACAAGTACAGAGGTCAGCTCGTCACATATCGCGACGCGCTGAACAAAGCGGGATTCGGACCGGTAAAAAATGCGTATCTTTATCTTTTTGCTGTCGGAAGATTTGTTGAAATTTAAGCATTGCAGACGATAATGATATTGAGTATTAAGACTTCTTAAGAAAAATTCTTAAGAAGTTTTTTCATTTTGATGAAAATGTATATAAAATGATAGAAAAACCCGTGTATATGCAATAATGATTTATAATTATGCGAAACAGTATACAAAATTCTTAAGACAATTTAAGATTTTTTTAATGAGATAATCATTGAAAAATAGAAGTTTCGTGCGCAAGATAATGTGATGAAAGTGTAAAAAAAACATAAAAGTGTTGACTCTTAAATGTATAAGGAGTATCATCGTGTTATGGTTAAGAACCGGGCATGTTTGATGTTGCGGGGCAAGCCGGGCTCATCATGGTGATGAAGCTCAAGCTTTTATAAGGAAGTCTAAGCGGTCCCCCGACCGGTTGCGCTGATGTTTTGTTCATCGGCGACGGAAAGGACAGAAAACCGGAAAGGACAAAAAATGAGTTTAACCGAATCAATCAAATCACGAAAGAAATCGCTTCTCATACTTGTGCTGATAATAGCGCTGGTCCTGACGGCAACATTCGCGGCTTCGGCGGTGACTGCCTATGGACTTACGGTCAACTATTGGCAGGTCAAGCTGGGCGACAAGGTGGTAGCTACGGTCGCAACGGAAGCCGAGGCAGAATCGCTGATTCAGAGCGTTAAGGATTATTATGTCGATGAAGGCGATATGGTCACGGCTGTGACTGTAGACCCTGAGATGAAAGCCGAGATGATAACGGTCAAGGCGATCAGCGATACGACGGAACTGACAGAAAATCCTCAGAAGATCGTAGACGAGCTTGTTGCGGGCAACAGTACCGAATGTATATACACCGTTCGGGACGGCGACACACTGTGGAACATAGCAATCGCATTCGATACGGATATCGCGTCTATACAGGCTGACAATCCGGATCTCGATATAGAAAATATCGCTCCGGGAGACAAAATATTATTCAGAAAAGTATCATCGAATATAACTGTTACCACACAGCAGCAGGTAACGAGCGACAAAGCGCTCGCATACGACACGGTCTATGAGGACACCGACGAGCTGTACGAGGGCGAGGAAGAGATCGTTACGCCGGGCGTGGACGGAAGCCGCAGGGTTGTCGAGCTCGTAGTAGAACAGAACGGAGCCGAAACATCGCGTACTGAGATGAAGTCGGTTGAAACGGCAGCTCCTGTTGCGGAGGTGATCCGCAGAGGCACAAAGGTAAAGGAAGAGGAATCTGAGCCTGAACCTGAAGCCGAAGAAGAAGCCCCGGCAGAACAGCCGGACGAAGAAAGCTCGGAGTCGCACGATGAGGTAGAGGCGGCGCCGTCTTCAGGTTCATCGGTAAGCAATACAAACAACAGTGCGGCAGCATCCGAAGCTGTGTCATCCGATATAGCAAGCGCAACCCTTTCAGCGGCATATTCGCAGATAGGTGTATGGCAGGACTGCACGAGTCTCGTATCGAACTCGCTCGCTGCAGCGGGGATATACTTCCGCGGCTGGCCTCAGCAGTATGCATCTCTCGGTTCATGGACGAGCAATCCTGTACCTGGTGACATCATCATCTATTCCACGCATGTGGCGGTTTATGCCGGAGGCGGCATGGCAGTTCACGGCGGCTGGTGCGGCGGAACTACCGCGCTGGGACCAATAAGCTGCAGTGCGGCATTCATAGGGTATATCCATATAGGCTGAAAACTTAACAGGGATGATTAACGAGGCGCTTTCCTTAGGGGAGCGCCTCGGATGTTTTTTGCCGTTCAATATGGGAAGCGCAAGATAACCGGAATACTTTTCGGAAAATACCTGACCAACACCAGTCTTAAATACATACTTAAATTTTGAAATGTTCATATATGCATATGTTGACAATGCAATCAGTGGAAAATCCTTTGATAAATTTTGATTCAGGTATTCCGTAATATCTATAATAGCCTTTCGATCCGCAACGGAAACACGTGTATTTAAGTTTTGAAAAAAGCTTTGTACTATATTTATTGCCGGTTGCGATGTAACACATGTATTGTAATCATAGAACGGCAGGAAAATGAATTTGTGAAAGATTATGGATACTATCCCATATAGTATTATAAAAATTATCACCCATAGTAAACCGACCGACTTCGGTTCATCCATCGATTTCGGCAGAATAAAACACATCTCACTGGGAAAATGCATTGATGCCTTGCTCAAAACGTTGAATACCGTCCTCGACCACGCAGCGAGGACATGCCAGGTTGATGCGCAAGAAACCGTTACCACTGTCTCCATACACGGCACCGTTATTAAGGATCAGTCCTGTTGTCCTTCTCAAGAACCTAGTTAACCTGTCGGAATCTCCACATCTTTTACGGCAATCAAGCCAAAGAAGGTATGTGGCTTCTGATGGTGTAACAGATACATTTTTTACATGCTCTGCAATATATTGCCGAACAAACTCTTTGTTCTCATATGTGTAGATACGTAGAAAATCCAACCATTCAGCGCCAAAACGAAAAGCGACAGCAGGTGCAATGGCTCCTAACATATTGGGCTCGCCCACCTCATCGGTATTTAACGCGCGCCAAATTCGATGACGCAATACTGGATTTGCTGACATTACGGCAGAGGTTTGGACCCCGGCCAGATTAAACGCTTTAGTAGGTGCAATACAGGTAATGCTGATATCTGCGGCAGTTTCGGATACAGAAGCAAAAGGGATATACTCCTTGCCCGGATCTACGATATCGCAGTGTATTTCATCGGAAAGTACAAATACACCGTGACTCTTGCATAGATCGGCAATACGGATCAGCACATCTCTTTCCCATATCTTTCCCACAGGGTTATGAGGGTTGCAGAGTATCATCATAGAAACCTGAGGGTCTGCCAACTTTTCTTCCAAATCTTCAAAGTTGATCGAATACACGCCGTTCTGATTTCGAAGTGAGCACTGGATCACATAACGACCATTATTGATCACAGAGTTAAAGAAGATATTATAAGCAGGTGTGAGGATCAGGATTTTTTCCGCCGGTGCGGTAAACTTCCTAACGGCGCTGGAAATCGTAGATATCACGCCAGCGCTGTATACCAGCCAATTTCGCTCCATCGTAAAGTGATGACGTTCCCTCCACCAATCTACATAGGAATCCGCCCAATCCTCGGGCACATCCGTGTAACCGAAAATGCCTTGTGCGATACGGTCTGCAAAGGCCTGCTTTATCGCCGGTGCTGTTTCAAAGTCCATATCAGCCATGGACATAGGCAACTCATTCTCGGCTACGCTCCATTTGGAGGAATTTGTGTTACGCCGACTTTTGGGGATATCAAAAAGCATACGATCCATATTATTTCTCCTTTTTGTTCGTATATTTCAACTCGCCGTTAACTATCATGCGAGCTACGATCTCATTGCAGAATGCTACGGCCGTAGAACAATGGAATACTCCATTGTGAGCGGTATATTCAGCATCACCTTCAGGCGTTTTCCAGTCATAGGGAGCTCCCATATTATGGGTCAATACCTCATGGCAAAGAATACCGCCATAGCGCTCTCTAAAACGTTCCACGACCGTCCTGATAATGACTTGGCAATCATCATATTTGCCGTCGAGGTCGTTTATCGGCCGGCCGTAAAACATACTGATTATCCATGCAGCAGCATTCAACGCGCCACATGTTCCCATTAGGGACAGCCCGCATCCACCGGCGATACCAAAGCAGGCCTGTAGCATATCTTCCGTCAATCCTATATCAGGGAACGCCGTATACATACCGTTTAGCGCACTTTGAATGCAATTGCCGTAATCCGTTTCCGTTTGAAATCCCACGGCCATCGCTTTTTGCACGAGAGCTTCTTTTTCTTCGGGTGTAAGTACGGTATAGTCTTTCATTGGGAACCTCCTAAGCATATGAGAAAAGTAAACGTATATAGCGGAATTGCAAGTTAATAACCCACATCTGAGAGAATCGACGTGAAAGCCGCAAAACCTACAGATTTTGCAGTTTTCATGGTCGTACAGAGGTATATAACCGTAGATCAGAGGTCATAAAAAAATCACTATACCTTTCCAAGAAGCTCGACTTCCATTCTCGCGAAGGTTTCAAAATATTGCTTGATCATCGAAATACTCGCATCAGACGGGGGGACAAAATTTTTTTGGATGCCTCCTATGTGGCGCATTTTGTCTATTCCCAGATTGTGATAAGGAAGCAAAGCAACCTGCCTTAAAGATAGGCTTTGATACAACTGCGCGGTATCCTCAATAATCGCAGGCGAATCGTTGACGCCCGCAATCAGAGGCATACGCATTTGGATTTTGTCATGCACTATCGGATCGCTTGCTATCTTTTCCAAATTTTCCAAGATCCTAGTATTTTCTTGACCGGTATACAACAAATGTACATGATTATCTACGGATTTCATATCGTAAAGAACGTGAGACACCGTAGGCGTACGCGCCATTTGTAATAATGTGTCGCCATCACCGAAACCAGATGTATCCAGGCAGACCGAAACACCTTCTTTTTCCGCAATTGCCAGTAGTTCCCATACAAAACCGGGGTGATCCAACAGCTCTCCGCCGCTGATCGTCATCCCACCACCGGTATGATCGTAGAAGCTCTTATCTTGAATGACCTTCCGCATAACCTCCTCAGCCGTCATTTCAAGGGCGACCTTCCGCAGTCCTCCAGCATAGCAGAAATCAGCACATATGAAGCAATTGTTACACTTTTCACGGGCAACGGCAATATTTTTTTCCTCATCCACATAGATAGCATTACGAAGACAATGGCTTAGGCAGTATCCACAATGAATGCAACTTTTGGGCATCTGTATCAGTTGCTGACCGTGCTCGATAAGCTCCGGATTATGGCACCAGGCGCATCTAAGCGGACACCCCTTTAAAAATACCGTGGTGCGAATTCCGGGTCCGTCTTCAGTGGAAAATTTCTGTATGTTGCCTATAAGTGTTTTCATTGGCATCAGTTCGCCTTGGCATAATGAGGAGTACGACAAATAATAGTGTCCTGCGCACTCTTATCCAACTCGGTAAAGTACGCCATATAGCCCGCTACGCGGACCATCAGACCGCGATGCATTTCAGGATGGATCTGAGCATCTCTCAAGGTCTCGTTATCTACAACATTGATTTGGATATGTTCTCCCCCATGTTCAAAATATGTCCGAATAACACCCTCAATGATATTCAGACCCTTTTCACCCTTTACACCGTTAGGATCGAACCGTAGATTAAACAAAGCACCATCATGAAAAGCGGCTTGCCCCATAGAAGCCACAGACTTTACCGTTGCGGTAGGACCGGCTATATCACGCCCCATCATAGGGGAAGCATTATCACAGAACGGCTCTCCGGCGCAGCGACCATCGGGAGTAGCACCGCATACCATACCATGAGATACATTTACAGTCTGGGAATGAACATTAAATGAATAACGTCCTCCTCTGGCATCAGGCCATTCCTGCACGTTAGAAGCAATAAATTGCATCATTTCACGGTAAATATTGTCTACATATTCATTATCATTACCAAATTTAGGAGGTTTATTGAGTAATAGTTGACGAATGCGCTCCTCACCTTCAAAGTTATTATCCAAAGCAACTATAAGTTGCTCCATTGTGATGTCCTTATCTTTGAAAACACATGTATCTATAGCAGCAATCGAATCCGCCATATTGGCAGCACCTGTGATATATAGACCGGCTGTACTATATTTGGCGCCGCCTTGCTGCACCGAGCGGCCACTCTCCACGCAGCCCCTCGTGACCATGCTGGCAAAGATCACGGGATAGCGTGTCATGTGCATGCTCTGCATGGTGTTGTACCCGTCACAGACGATACGGTAATGGTGCAGGATCTGCTTCTTTAAAGCGTTCTTGAATTCTTCGATATTCCGGAACCGGCAAGGGTCGCCTGTTTGCAAACCCACAACCTTACCCGTATCGGGATCCATACCGTTATGCAGCACAAACTCTACCATCTTGCCCATATTCACATAACCGGCATCCGGAGAACCATCGGTAGTTCCCCCTCCCGGAGCGGGCTGAATGCAGCCGACGATAGTCCAGTCGCGGGCTTCTTCTATGCTGCACCCCTTCCCCAAAGACATTTGTATGGCTATATTGTCGTTGAAAAAGCCGGGGTTTGCCTGACCATCCTGAATCATTTCGCAACCTTTACGTATCAATGTCTCAGGCGTGCCATCCCAGACGCGGACAGCCATAACGGGTTGGGTCGTTTTTAATAGATCAGCTGCCTCAAGGCAGACATATGACAACGCGTTGGTGGCGTCTTTTCCGTCGGGAGTCTGCCCACCCACCATCAGCAGCTCCCACATAGGATAACCGGCGAAAGAAGTGGCGTACCAACGATCACGGACTTCAAATACTTCACATGCTTTAAGATAGAAGCATTCCAATATTTCCAGAGCTTCATCTGCTGTGATTTTTTTCTCATCAATAACATCTTTCTTATAATATGGCCACATATACTGATCAAAGCGTCCAAAACCGTTAGCGGTAGTACAGACCTCAATGTGAAAGTAGACATGGACAAACCAAATCAGCTGTAATGCCTGTTGAAAGTTACGGGGAGGATTTTCCGGCACCACACGGCAATTTTCGGCAATTGTCAACAGTTCCTGCCTACGCTTGGTATCGGTGCATGCACCGGCTTGACGTTCAGCCTCATCTGCCATACGATGGGCGTAAGTAATAAGTCCCTCACACTGAATAATACATGCCTGCCAGAAATTTATTTTCTCTTCATCCAACTGACACTTAGGGTGCATGGCAGCAATATTACTTTGGCATTCCTCCATGTATCCCTTCAAGCCGACACGAAGCAGTTTTTCATGGTCACATGTGGTCTCCCCGGACACACCGTTAGTCAAACCGACGGTGATGATATTATCGCTAATTAAATCTACAGTGTGTGCCGGCAATGCAGACTCGGAAATATCCTGCATGGACTTATCTTCCCAGTAAGGGAGAATATTCAAGATCAACTTGCGATCTTCTGAAGAAATATCATAAGGATCCTTTGTGCGTGTAGGAAATTCATCCAGCTCTTCCAGATAGAACTTCGTGCTGGACTGGAATTCCGGATGCAGATTAGCTCCACGGTACTTATTTGTTGAAGTGCCGACAATCAGCTCATCTTCCATCAGCAGTGTGGTCATGTTTTCCATAATATAACGAACAACTTTAGCTCGAAAGATAGGAATAGCATCGCCTGCAAATTTTTTATATGCCTCTGTTTCCAGCACCAGCCGCTCGGCAGTAATGCACGGTCTGGAGTTTAAAAGCTTTTCTCTCATTCGGGATAAACGTTCATTTAACATAAAAACCTCCCCTTATTTGTAACGGCACAGACATGTTTGCGTAAAAACGGACATTTTTCAAGCTTTCTTTAATGAAATTATACGCATGGTGTGAGGCATAAGCAACAGTTGACTTGCTAAAAAAAGGCATTAGTTTGTTATTTTCACTTGCTGAATCCTATCTTCCTGTTATAATACAGAAGTGATTTTAGTATTGCACCCAGTGAGGTATCCAAAATGTTGTTAGAAAAGATCCCATATGATGACGATTTTCCTATGAATATTACAATATGCCACATCGAGCAGGATCCTATCCATTATCATGTGGACATTGAATTTGTATACGTACTTAAAGGATCTGTACGTCTAAAAAACGGCTGTTGCGTGTATCAACTGCGCGAGGGAGACATTTTTACGAATTCCGGTCATGAAGTCCATGGCATTTTTACGGAGGGCACCGAGGAAAATGTAGTAGCTTTAATCCAAATCAGTAACCGTTTTTTTTCACAATTTTTCCCTAACCTTAGTAAATCTTGCTACCGTACCTACAGCAAGAAAAACGATGATAAAAAATACGAGCGGCTGAAAGAATTGTTATTACAATTCCTAACAAAATATATCTCCCGAGAGATCAATTATAAAAACGAATGTATCTACCTTATGGTTGATGTTCTAAAACACCTAAATCAATATTTTAATTTATTTGTATTTGATCGAGATCTGCCTACAAGCTTTGAGCACGGAAATCCTGTGGAAGTAGAGCGCGTCAGTCGTATTTGTCAGTATATTTATCAGCGTTATGCTGATAATCTGACTTTGGCTGATATCAGCGAAATGGAACACTTAAGTACATTTTATATATCTCACATGATCAAAGACTTCACAGGCATGTGTTTTAGGAATTTTTTATGCTTTGCAAGAGTTGAGTGGTCCGAAATTGAATTACTGGATAGCAATGCAAAGATTAGCCAGATCGCACGCGATGTAGGGTTTTCCACTACCGCTTATTATGAGAAGTATTTCTGTCGATGGTTTCACAATGACCCACAGGAGCATCGTAAGAAGTATGGTCCCTTGATCAAAAGTGATCTGAACCCCGCCTTGTTTACACCATTATCCCCTGGTGACGCTTCAAAAATAATCAAGCGAACTTATGCCACCTATAATTTTGTTATTAAGAATGAGGCGATTATAACTCATCTTAATCTTGATGCCGTTGTCCATACAAAAGCTAAGCCCTTGTGTTCATTTAACAAGAGTCTGTCGATTCGCATTACAGCGGAAGATCATACGGCTCTTGGCTTCCACCTCTTAGACGTGCTGCACGAACTACATCCGACTCGGGTAGTATTATATCATACCGCCACGGAGAATCCCGGTACTGTTCGTCAGCTTATAAAACTACTGAAAGCGGCAAATTTTTCAGTATGTGATGGTGGCTATATATCGGCAACGTTGCTACCTCGTGCTTCGTATGACAGCATCGCGTATGCGATATACCTGTTGCATCGTTACGGCATTTCAGATGAGGACACGATGGAGTTATGGCTTCGCGATCAAACTACCGAACGTTTAGTAGAAGGTCAACCCGGACTGATCACAGGCAATGGCATTCGAAAATCCGCGTATTATATAGTGCAGTTCCTAACTAATATCAAGGGTCAGCTTCTGCAAAGAGGGCGACAGTTCAGCACTATTCTCGGACAAGACGGTGCATTGTATCTTATTCTCTGCAACAGCAATAGGAAGATCCAGAATATGTGTTGTCAAGAGTTATCTGCGGATCAGGTCAAGACAATCATTGATGATTTTAAGGACGAGCTGACGATGCAGATCGAAATCGATCTGCCTTCGGGATTCTATTCTGTTATCCGTCAAGATCTTACAGCCCGAAATAATGTTTTTTTCTATGCGACCGCGTTGGATGGACACAAGGAGGTCATTGAGGAATACCTTTATCCGGAGTTATTTTCTGCTCACCCGCAAATAGATGTTTATACCGAAGATGTCCGTACTGTGTGCAGCATGAATGCTTCCCTCAGGGGAGCCCGGATCCACTGCATTACTATAAAGCCCCAAAAAAAAGTGCTTCGCTGACAGCATTGAGGCGCTTCTTAATTTGGTGTACTTGGCGGCACACGTTTCTAAAGGGCGAAAGCTCCGAATCCGCCCAGCATGATGCGTTTTGTCAAGTACCTTTTTTTATTTATGGACGATTTTTTGAAATTTGAGTAAGAAAAAAACAGCAAACCTTTTGATTTACTGTTCTTCAAATTCTTATAAATTTAATTGTATTTGTTATTTAATCTTTTTTAGTCTTATCCCTAATATCTTTCAAAGTATGCCAACTTTCTGTACTGTCATTTTTATTTAGCACCGACATTTTCTTGAGAGCAGAGATAATGATATCTATCCCATTTACCCCAATTCGTGCAATAACAAACCATACAATACAGATAGCTAAAAAGATTAAAAAGTATGTTAGCCAATTCATAGCTTACTTGCCCGAAAATTTCTTAAAGAATGTATCAAACTTATCATATTCTTCAGGCTGATATACATAAGCAAGGAATTTTTCATCATTTTCTGCTAAAGTTGCGAATTGAGTATATCCTGCCATCAATCCACCTTGATGATAAATCGTGTACATACCTGTTGCAATTTTTGCCTTTTTAATATTGTCTTTTCTGAAAATTTCAGCTTCACTACAATCCTCAAGCTCCGGAGTTGTTTGTAGTAATGCTATGCTCATATCAGATTCACGATAGCCTATAATTAAACTTGTATATGTGTATGTTGTTTTACGAGCTAAAATATAATCACTGTTTTTTATATTCAAGCCATACCCATAAATAATATCGTATGAGTCTCCATCTTCCATAACTCCATTAAATAATTCTCTTAATCTGCTTTTGTTTGCGTCGGACTTTTGAGTATCCCATTGTTTCTTTTTTCCAAACCAGCCCATAATATATTCCTCCTGTATAATTTCGCCTTATCAAATTTCAATATATATAAGCGAATTTAGTCTTTATTAACCGATTTATTATATCATTTTTGAAACAACTTTTATAGTCTAAAATCATTGAATTGTCATAGAAATTCATATAGGAACACGTATACAAAGCGGTCTATTTTTTCTTATTCTTTCCGTTCCGATTGCACTACTTTTAACAGCTTATCTTGAAATGTATCCTCCTTTTTTTGTATATATATATCACTTCTGTTCAGTTCATATTATGCAACCCAGTGGGAAGAATACTGGCGAACATCCAACGCTACTAAGGTCAAACAAGCCTTGTCAAAAAAAATACTGATACGGTCAGGCTTCTATGATATAGCTATTGCGTATCAGTCTGTGCATGTCAATTATTGAAAGCGCCGTATACTGAACGGTACGTACAGTGCTGTGAGAAAACGGGGGTTAGCCCCTTCGAATACTCGATTTTCATCAACAGAGATTACTCAAAATTATATTCTGTGACGACCTTTTCACGATGCTGACTTTTATCATTGAAATATTCATATAGACTAAGGCCCAAAAATGAACCGCTCATGTTGATCACATTGTCAAATCCGTTTCCACGCAGACAACAATACGCGAAGTAGGAGCGCTGTCCGGAGCGGCAGTGCAGATACACAGGCACGTTGTGAGGGATCTCGTGAAGACGTTTGCGAAGAACCGGTAGCGGAATGTTGTGAGCGTTAATGATATGCCCTGCAGCAAACTCATCCTCGTTACGCACATCAATGATATATGCATTCTGTTCCACCAAGTTACGCACATCTTGCACATGGACCTGTTTCAACCAACCTGAAAGCACATTGTCCGCTGTCAGTGCTGCCATATGAACAACATCCTTAGCCGTAGAAAACATGGGAGCATAGCAATGTTCAAATTCCTCTAAGTCAAAAACAGTGCCATCCATATTGATTAGTGCAGCTATAACATTAACACGTTTGTCTGCCTCTCCACGCCCAATTGCCTGTGCTCCCAACAATTTACCGGTAGGTATTTCAAAAAGAAGCTTTAGCATAAGATAGTCCGCATTTGGCATAAAGCTCACACGGGTAGAAGACAGGACAGTTACTGAGTCGAATGTCAGATCTGACGCTCTGGCTCCATGCTCATTTAGGCCTGTAACAGCTACGTTCAAATCAAACAGTTTGATGCAGGAGGAACTAATAAAACCTTTATTTTCTGAAGGGAGAGCATATATGTGGTTGGCGGCGATACGTGCTTGCTTCTGAGCTATGCCGGCTAATGCCAACCGTCCCGGCGCTCCTGTCTGACGCTGAAAATTCTCTACCACATCACCTACAGCATAAATATCCGGATCATCCGTCTGGCAATATCGGTTAATACGAATACCACCGGTGCTACCTATGCTCAAGCCTGCAGCATAGGCTAATCCCGCCTCGGGCACTACACCTACAGACATTATTACTGCATCTGCTGGGATTATAAGCGATTCACCGTCTTTGTAAATATGGAGTTGCCCTGCTTCAATTTCCGTAACCATAGTGTTTACGTACAGCCGTACACCATGATCATTCAACTCTTTATGTAATATCTGTACCATATCATAGTCAAGGGTCGCCATGATTTGTGACATACCCTCTACAACTGAGACCTTCTTACCCGCACTGCATAGGTTTTCCGCGACCTCTGCACCAATAAAACCGCCACCGACTACTGCAACGTTTTCGACATTTTTACTGTCTAAGCAATATTTGATTGCCACCACATCGTCTACATTACGAACAGAGAAAACGTGTGGCAGATCAATACCGGTAATATTCTTTGGCATAATGGGAGATGCACCGGTAGCGATTACCAGCTTGTCATAGGCTTCTTGCCAGATTTTGTCACTGACGATGTTTTTAATAGTAACCAATTTAGCTTCGCGATCAATATCCGTTACCTCACAATGGGTATGTACCTCAATATTGTATCTGCTGCGAAAATCCTCCGGCATCATCATAACCAAATCCTCCGGATCCGCCACTGTCCCGCTTAGATAATAAGGAAGCGAGCAATTTGAGAATGACACATATTGTCCTCTCTCAAATATCACGATTTGCGCCGATTCGTCCAAGCGACGCACCCTTGCCGCTGCACTTGCTCCTCCTGCGACGCCGCCAATCACTACTAATTTCATAAATAGTTTTCTCCTTTGTATTATAACTCCATCATAATTGATATTTGCGATTATTCTACCATTTCATTTAGCGTAGATTCAACGACATGACTTGCTTATTATCTTGCTATTTTTGATAGTCAATAAAATTAAGACAGATCTCTGAATGGCATATTGTAAGAATAGCGTAGAATAGCAATCTAATCGTTTTTTTCAGCAAGCTTCTTGTTGTGTCTGTAAAAACAGTATATTAAAATAATTACAAGTTTGAGGTACGCAGAACTTTTGTGTTTTGTAGCGCAGTACCATCTCTAAAAATATTGAAAATGGAGGGAGAATCTATGTTTATCGGAAATGTTGGCATGTTCGTTAAGGACTTGAACGGCGCCAGGAAGTTTTTTGAGGACTATTTTGATGCAAAGCTTGTGGCAACCTACAATGAAGAAGAAAATAAGTACTACTCTTATATTATGCAGATCGGGGATGGTCCCAAGCTGGAGATCATGAACAAACCCGAGATGGTGGATCTGCCTAAGGATCCTAACCGTACCGGTTTGGCACATATCAATATTAAGGTGGAAAGTGTTGAAAAACGCGATGCGATCATAGCCAAGTTTAAGGAAGACGGCTATAGAATCCTGTATGAACCTGCTACTACCGGTGAAACTGAGTGCCGCGCTGTGACATTTGAGGGGATCGTACTTGAAGTTAACCTAGCGCAATAATCGATAAAAAATAAACACCCGGGATAATGGAGGGGACTTTTCATGGTTGATTTTATTAATAAACTCGATGGTTGGCTGTGGGGCACACCGCTAATCGTTCTTATGTTCGGTACCGGCCTTTTTCTAACAATTAGATCCGGTTTTTTCCAAATCCGCTATTTTGGTTGGATTTTCAAACGTACTATCGGCACTGTTTTTCAAAAAAGTAGCGGTGATGAAAAGATACGAGAGGGTATGCTGACACCTTTCGAAGCAGTCTGTATTGCTATAGGTGGCACCGTTGGTTTCGGTAACATCGCCGGTGTCGCTACAGCAGTAGCTTCAGGAGGTCCCGGTGCCTTGTTCTGGATGTGGCTGTGTGCGCTGTTTGGAATGATCCTCAAGCAAGTCGAGGTCGCTCTCGGATGTTATTACAGAATGAGAGACAGCGACAGCAATGATACATACGGTGGCCCAACTTATTACATGGAGCAGGGACTTGGGGAAGCACATCACTGGGGTAAATTGTGGAAGATCCCCGCGATCCTATTCGGCTTCGGTATTGTTACCACTTTCTTTTTTACCTCAGGTACCCTGACTACTGCACAAGTGGTGTCTAAAGCATTTTTCATTCCTGATATTCATATCGGCGGCAGTGCGATTGAAGGCATTATTCTGGTAGGTGCCGTAATTGTCGTGATCGAGTACCTTATTACCTCCGGCGGATTTCATGGTGTGGCCAATATTTTCAGCAAGCTGGTTCCTTTTATGAGCATTTTGTATTTACTGATGGGTATTGGTATGATCCTGTCCAACATAACTAGGTTACCTATCGCTATCGGAAGCATTTTCAGTGGTGCCTTTACCGGTACTGCTGCGCTTGGTGGCTTCGCAGGTGCTGCAGTCAGTAAGATCGTCAGCGTTGGTCTGGCTCGTTCAGTCTACTCCAACGAAGCCGGTTGGGGAACTTCGCCAATGATACACTCAACTGCAAAGACCTCTCATCCCGTTGAACAGGGTCTATGGGGTTCATTTGAGGTATTCTTTGATACCATGGTGGTTTGCACTATCACCGGCCTTTCCACGGTCCTTTCCGGTCAGTGGATTAGCGGTGATAACGGTGGCGCCTTGGCCGTTAACGCTTTTTCTGAGGGTTTAGGCAATGTCGGTGCCATCCTCTTAGCTATAATCATGATCGTATTTACTGTTACTACGGCCGGTGGTTGGTTTACTTATTATATGGTTCTTTTGAAGCACGTATTCAAAAGATCCGGTACTCTTGCAGAGAAGATCATCGTAAAGTTCTATCTGATCTTCCGTTTCCTTCCCGGTCTATTCTGGTGTGCGTATCTGGTCAAGACAAACAATCAAGGCTTTGTTTGGACGCTTGTCGATGTATCCTCTGCAATTCCTACCTTCATCAACGTATTTGTAGTTCTTATGCTGTCTGGTGATTATTTTAAATTACTCAAGGATTATAAAGCGCGAAACTTCGGGATTGGCAAATTGGATCCACATTTCGCTTTATTTTATGAGGATAAGCTTAAAAAGGGAAATAATGCCTGATTGGATTCTGTCAGTTCCATATTTCATTTAGAGGAGGGATTCGTTATGAAGTTTTCAGATAAGGTAGCCGTCATCACCGGCGCAGGCGGTCGTATGGGTACTGCTATTGCTGCGAAATTTTTGCAGGAGGGCGCATTGCTTGTACTTGTCGATCTGACCTCGGAGATCGCACAGCATACCGCAGATTCTATCGGCATACCGTCAGGAAATTGCATATGTTTGGGTGCCGATGTGGCAGATGAAGAAAGCGTGAAGTCTACAGTCAATACTATACTAAACCGTTTTGGTCATATTGATGCACTGGTGAATCTCGCAGGCATTTCCGGTCCCAGCGCACGCACAGAGGACTATACTTTCGAAGATGCAAAGAAGGTATTTAGTGTGAATGTGTTTGGTACCTTCCTTATGATGAAAAATGTGCTTCCTGTTATGCAGGATCAGCACAGTGGTGCGATAATCAATTTTGGTTCCGTATCCGGCATGTTTGGCTATCCCTATGAGATCGCATACGGAGCCAGCAAAGCTGCAGTGATTTTTATGACAAAAAATGCAGCCAATGAAAATGGAGGAAATGGTGTCCGCATTAATTCTATCTCTCCAGGATGGGTCAATACAGCCATGATGAAGAGTATTTTGGAAAGCTATAAAGATGTAGGCATTAAAGATTCATATGACAATGTAACATTAGGACCGATGAATCGTCCGGCTGAACCGGAAGAAATTGCAAATGTGGTATTTTTCATGTGTTCCAGTGAAGCATCCTACGTCAACGGATCCAACTGGCTCGTAGATGGTGGAATGACGCTTGGTTAATATGAGATTAAGAGCACCACAGATATAAGAGCCGCCTCGTTATCGGAGCGGCTCTTATATTTTCTTGTACCTGCCTTTTCTTAGGAATACTATCGTTATACATGTTAGAGCTTAAGGCGTATTGTACGTCTCTAGACAGTGTGTGCTCACGCACTGCGTAATATAACTCGATCCATTGAAATTGCTGAAATCGAGGCTTTTCTGTGGTATAATAAAAGTGCAAGAAATTATTCTGAAAAAGACTAAAACATGTGCATTTTTTTTCACAGAAAGAATCATGTATAAGAAAAATCTTAACAAACAGCTCGCATTTTCGAATTTCAACCAGCCCTTGAGGCTTCAGTTGAATCCGGATAATCGCTGGGTCAGGAAGGCTGCATCTATCCCGGGGGATGCGATCGAGGAGCGCTACGCGAAGCTATTCCCGAGCAATCGCGGCGTTCCGGCCAAGCCGCTTCGAACCGATCGCCTTCAGACGTAACGATCATTATCCGGAGCGTATCTTCAGCCTTGCAAAAAGAACATTCGGGATTGAGTTCATAAGTACAAAGCCAGAAAGTACAACGAGAAGCTCGATCGTGTTGTCAATTACAGCGATGAAAGTGGATCGCCTAACCATGTTTTCATATATGCGTTTTTTGCTATCGATTTTTCAAGGTACATACGTTGGCTCTAAGCTGAGACCAACGTTCTAACAACTATTTGTTGAGCATACATTAAATAAGAACAATGCTCTGCTTTTGTGCGAATGGTCCAATGAAGCTGGAAAAGAGTTCAGGAGCAATGGATGGGTTCCAAAATATCTTACCCGTTGAGCTATGACAAAGTAAAAGAATTGGGAAATATCTTTTCGATTTTTAATGGAGGTGAATTCATCGGAATGATACAGGAAGTACGGGTTGACAAAGCTGAAATACATTATGAAAAGACGCAGATAAGCCCCGGTTTCGTTTTTTCCTTATAATTTGCAATATGGGCGCGGGGGAGAGTCGTCCGAGCACGAGAGCAAACGTATAAGAGTCAGAAGTTTTCAGGGGAATTAGTAAAGAACGAGGACACATAGAAGGAATGAAGAAAAAAAGAATTTGGCTATTGGGAGGTTTAATTGCCGTTTTCACGGTAAGTATGATTGCTTTGCGCTTCGGTGCCGATACGTCGGCTCCTGAAGCTGATATCTATATTCAATCTTCCCGACCGACACTTTTTTTTCATGGTTACGGCAGCAACTACTGGGCCGAAAAACACATGGCCAATGCTGCGAAAAAGCAAGGAGCTGCGGATACCGTCATTCGGGCCGATGTTAGCGAAAACGGAGAGGTCACATTAAAAGGCGAGATTCCCGAAGACGCTAGGAATCCTATCGTCCTTGTGAATTACGAAAAAAATCGCGGTGCGGATTTTGAGCAGGTTTCCGAATATGCATATAATGTTGTTAAAGCGCTGCAGGACAAGTACGATATCACGGAAATGAATATGGTCGGTCATTCATACGGAAACATGTCTATTATGTTTTACATGATTAACCACGGCACTGATACGACTTTACCGAAGTTAGTGAAACAAGTAAACATAGCCGGGGCTTTTAACGGGGTTATCGGAATAGACGAGCCGTATGACGTACAGTTAGATGACAACGGCAAACCCAGTATCATGAATGAAACTTACCGAGCGCTTTTAAACGTGCAGGAGACCTATCCTGAGAACCAAGTTGATGTTCTGAATATTTATGGCGACACGGGCAATGGAGGGGACGGCAGCGTTACGGTAAAATCGGCAAAATCCCTTCGCTATCTTATCAGTGACGTAGCAAAATCATATCAGGAAATCGAAATTGACGGCTCAGACGGTCGACACAGTAAGTTACATGAAACATCTAAAGTAGATGATCCGTTAATCAAATTTCTATGGGGCAAATGAAATGATCGGTAACGCGCTGTTGCGGTGAAATGCGACCGCCAGCTACATCAGATCGAATATATAAAAAAGTATCCCCACGTTCAACGCGGGGTTTTTTCTCATACAACAAAATGCGCCCGCACGGGTTTTCCGTGCGGGCGCCGCTTATTGCAGATATTTGCTGCCGAATGCGTATGTGCATCATCCGGGTTAGAACGTTACCTTAACGATCATGCCCGGTGAGGCGATATGTATGCCGATAATCGACTTTATACGATACCCTGCATCATCATCGCATCTGCAACTCTTTCGAAGCCTGCGATGTTGGCGCCGGCGACGAAGTTTTCGCCTAAGCCGTACTTGGCGCATGCTTCTTCCGTAATCTCGAAGATGTGAACCATGATCCTCTCGAGCTCGTCATAGACCTGCTCTTTGTTCCATATGAGGTGTTCCGCGTTCTGAGCCATTTCGAGGCACGAGCACGCAACACCGCCTGCATTGGCAGCCTTGGAAGGAGCGACGACTACACCGTTTTCCTGAAGGTAGGCAACAGCCTCGTTTGTCGTAGGCATGTTTGCGCCCTCGATGAGGTATCTCGCGCCGTTGGCGACCATCGCCTTGGCCCAGTCGAGAGTGATATCGTTTTGCATAGCGCAAGGCATATACAGTTCGGCTTTGACCTCCCAAGGTCTTTTGCCCGGAATGAACTTCGCGTTAGGGAATTTGTCGACGTACGGCTGGCAGATATTCTTGCCGGAGTTTCTGAGATCAAGAAGCATGCCGATCTTTTCAGGCGTCGTGATGCCTTCTTCGTCGAGGACGTACCCGTCAGGTCCGGAGATCGTAATCGGCTTTGCACCGAGTTCTACGAGTTTTGTTATGGTTCCCCATGATACGTTGCCGAATCCTGAAACAACAGCGGTCTTACCCTCGAGTGAATCGTTGAAGTGCTTAAGGACCTCTCTGGCAAAGAATACGATACCGAAGCCTGTAGCTTCCGTTCTTCCGTTCAGACCGCCGTTAGTGGTTCCCTTGCCCGTCCACGTACCGTCATACCGGTTGGTAATTCTTTTGTACTGACCCATCATGTAACCGATTTCTCTGCCGCCTACACCCATGTCGCCGGCAGGAACGTCGGTGTCAGGGCCGATATGTCTGTAAAGCTCTGTAACGAAGCTCTGGCAGAATCTCATAATCTCCGCGTCGGATTTGCCGGTAGGATCGAAATCCGAACCGCCCTTACCGCCGCCGATAGGAAGACCCGTAAGTGAATTCTTGAAGATCTGTTCAAATCCGAGGAACTTAAGAATGCCCGGATAAACATTGGCCTGGAACCTGAGACCGCCTTTGTAAGGCCCGAGAGAGCTGTTGAATTCGTATCTGTAGCCCCTGTTTACCTGGACCTTACCGTTGTCGTCGACCCATGGAACTCTGAACTGAATACCTCTCTCAGGCTCGATCAGTCTTTCGATAAGTCCTGCCTCGATGTACTCAGGGTGTGCTTCGAGTACAGGCTCGATCGATGTGAGAACCTCTTCGACTGTCTGAAGAAACTCCGGCTCGTTAGGATTTTTTTCCTTGGCGATGTCGATGTACTTCTGAACTAAATTTGCCATCTTGATCTCCTCTTTTCTTTTTTTGATTGGAATGGTTATATTTGGATGTATACACAAATATCCAAATTCAATATAACACTTTGATATTTTTTCGTCAACGTCCAAAAACGCTTAATTTTTCGAGGATGACGGGAATTTCAACAACACGGCGGGAAACGTTTTTATTTAGGTACAACAAAGCGAAGTCACGCGAATCAAAGCCGCGCACGGGGCTGGTTGTCTTCTTTATAAACGCTCTATTATTGCTCTCTACCGCGTCCTGAAAAGACAGGGGATGAAGGCGCTCAAACCGCCCAACCCTAAATATATTCCTATGCCGTATGAGCAAATGCAGTATCCGGGACAGCGAATACAGATTGACGTGAAGTACGTCCCCTCCGTCTGTCTGGTGGGTGAGGCACAGGGGCGGAAATTTTACCAATACACGGCAATCGATGGCGGTATGTTGAAGCCTTTTATGAACACAACACTTATTCCCCTGCTATGTTCCTGGAGCATCTCCTGAAAGCATTCCCGATGCCGGTCGAATGCATACAGACGGATAACGGACCGGAGTTCACAAAACGCTTCACGGCAAACTCCTTAATGAATCTCACACTATTTCAGAAACGACTGGCTGAACACGGCATCCGGCACAAACAGATCCGACCATACACGCCCCGACACAACGGCAAGGTTGAGCGAGGCCACCGAAAGGATAACGAGCGCTTTTACGCTATACACACCTTCTACTCTTTCGAGGACTTCTCCAGGCAACTTAATCTCTACAATCGCAGAGATTACAACCGCTTTCCTATGCGTCCTCTTGGATGGAAATCACCTCAGTCCATCCTTCCGGAGTTCATTCAGTGGGGTGTAACATATGTGTTGACAACTAAGAGAATTGTCGATAATGTTGAGATATAAGATTGAAAAAGAAAATATTGAACTATATAATATATTACTTGCAGAGGTGATGAGAAAACATGATTACTCTGAACTACATGGATAATAAATATACTGCTATAAGGAAGGGGTGTTATTTTTTATTTTTTCGGAGATGGATGCATTGCAGATTACTATTCTAATTCTATTGCATACGTAGATGAAAAAGATTTAGAAATAGTTCATCTCTGCGATGGAAAGAATAAAGTGATAGATGTCATGGAAAAATCAGCAACTTTGTTGGTGGAAACATCGGAGCAAATTCAAAATAGAATTAATAAGTTAATAAAAAAGGGTGTAGTTGTACTTAAACGCGAACCCTGCGACGTTGAAACCGCTTTTTGGGGAGTAAAAGGTTCATTTTATTCGCGAGAAATTGTGATTGAACTAACAAGCACATGCATTTTCTATTGTCCATTTTGCTATAAAAATGCTAGCGCAAAGAAAAATTTTATGTCAGATTACGCGTTTGATAAGCTTCATCAGATAATAAAACCTTATGTTAAGAATATACTGCTATCAGGAGGAGATCCAACACTTCATCCTAGTTACCTTAAGTATATTGATTTGCTATCAAAATACTCTGATGTACATATGATTACAAATGGAAGTATTTTTTTCGAACATGATCCCAAGGTTCTTAAAAAACTTGATCTGATTCAGTTTTCTATGTATGGATGCAATAATGCGGAATATAAAAGGATGACTGGTATGAAGGATGGTTTTTCAAGGCTGTGTAAATCAATAGAGTTTGCAAAAAGGAACGGAATTAATACGTATTGCGCAGTTACTTTATGTGATGAAACCATGGATCATATTGAATCTTTTGTTAAAACTGCAATTAAATTGGAGATGAAAGTATTAAGGATTGGTTTTGCCGACGTTTTTGGAAGAGGAAAGCATTTATATGAGGCAAACTCACATTTTATACAAAAGAGAGGTAAAAAGTACGGTACCATTCTTGAACTCAAGCGTAGGTATAGAAATATAATTAATCTTGAAGTTCCGAATATTAATATTGAACATGTTGAAAATCATGACGATATTTCTACTAACGTTTTCAGAGGATCGCTATCATGTGGATGTGGATCTCAATATATTGTAATTTCCTGTAAAGGAGAGATTAGACCATGCCAGACGTTACCAGAAGAATGGTTTTCAATTCACGAACAAAACGCGTTACAAGAACATATATGTGGTGATTTCCATATTGAACATCTATGTAAATCAATAAAAAAATATTACCGTGACAATGCATTTACTGAATTAGGGATTGAACCTTGCTATTCTCTTCAACAATTCCAAAAACAGAAGAAAAAAAATTTATGAAGGATCAGGACAATTTTAATATAAAGAAAAACCTCAAACCGGTATGTGTTCGTATATTTGTGTTAAAAGTAATTGCAATCCCTTTTTCGTTGGCCACGGCAAGACTGTTGGCGAATATCGTGCAAAAAGCGATGATCGGCGATGTGACGGCTGTAGCTACGGATTCCGTTATAATCGTTTTACTTGCCGTACTTTCGTGGATAATTCGTAGTCTGATGGAAGTAGCGGTTAAAAGAAAGCAAACCGTTGCGGAAAACAAATGTCGTATGAATTTTCTCGATTCCGTACTCAGGCTCACGCTCAGCAGGCTTTTACAGTCAAACAAAGGCGAGTTCAACGAAAACGTAAATGATGATATCTCCGCCCTAGGGAAACGCTATACAGAGCTGTATCCTTCTGCGGTTTCCAACGGACTCCTTGTAATACTGTATGCACTCGTTATATTTTTAAGAGCTCCCGTTGTTTCAATCACTTTGCTTGGGCTCGCCTTCCTTCAATTCTTGCCGCCGATGATTGTAAAGAAATTCATGCAGAGCAGCTATGATATATGTCGCGACATCGAAGCACAAATAACCAACCATGTATACGAGGCCATAAACGGGTTCGAAATGATCAAGATTTACGAACTCAAACAGTGGTGGCTAAGCAAAATGCTAAATTATCATAAGAGTTATATCCACGTGGGGCGTAAGGCGGATGCCGTCGCCGCCGCTCAAAGGGTCATGTACAGGCTGACGGATAATATATTGAAATTCGGAACATATATATTGCTCGGTTTTTATGTGATGCTCGATTACTGCAAGCTTGACGCGGCTGCAGAAGCTGTATATCTTTCCGGTGGGATTTTTACGGGGATAAAGACTCTGTTTTCGACTATTCCGGATTTTGCTGTTTCATGCAGCGCACAAAAAAGACTTGATAAATGGGTTTCGGAAGATGTTGTCCGCGAGAGGGCAGCAAACAGTGTTGAAAATTATAATATTGTGCTGCAATCTTTGCGGTTCGGATATCCTGACGAAGGCGGGGAAAACAATTCCGGCGAACAATATGTGGGGAACGGGCTGAATTACGAATTTAACGTAAAGGAAAATTACCTGATAAAGGGGGCGAATGGATCCGGGAAGACTACCATTTTCAATTTGATCGTCGGGCTTGCCGTACCGGATTCGGGCAGCGCAGTTGTATGTGGAAGAGAAAGTACCTGTCCGTGGGACGAGACACGCCCGGGCGAGATTCTTTATATTCCTCAGAACGAACCTTCGTTCGGTTTCAGTGCGAATGAGCTTTTTAGCATGTTCGGTGAGGATTTGCGTATCAGAATGCGCGATCAATCACTGTCTTTCGGGCTTAATGAGAAAAAACTTATTTCTTCGATCTCCGAGCTTTCCGGCGGTGAACGCAAAAAGGTTTTTCTTTCGATGGGATTTTCTCTGTGTCCTCGGTGGCTGCTGTTGGATGAACCGTCTAACAACCTAGACGCAAAAGGGCAGG
The DNA here is from genome assembly GCA_938046095.1 of uncultured Clostridia bacterium. Classification (GTDB taxonomy): domain Bacteria; phylum Bacillota; class Clostridia; order Peptostreptococcales; family Anaerovoracaceae; genus Eubacterium_B. Next base: position 2,369 of record CALIXS010000012.1, on the reverse strand, counting down.
ATGTCCTCTATAACCTTATCCGCGAAAGACGTGGTGTAATCGTCATAAGCCATGATTCAACTCTATGCAAAACTGCGGATCGTGTGCTCACACTTCACGATGGCATGTTAAAGGAGGCAAACTGAATGAATATGTGCGGAGAAAAATGCAGGACAAAAAAGACACGACACAGAGTACTGGCGGAGTGCGCACACTTAATGTGTATTCCCATATTGATAAATGCTGTAGCAGAGGTATTCATGAGTACGCTTCTTGTAGTTACGGCAAATACGCTTGGCAAGTTTACAGAAGCAGCCTTCAATCTGGATATTGCGTTTGCGGTAAGGAACATTTGGCTGCTGATTGGTTGTATCATGCTTTCAGTTACTGTTGCGCCGTTGCTGGCCCTTTGGGGAGATTTTATTATGCTGAAATACGCTCTGAGGCATGATATAGTAATCTTCGATCATTTTTTTGATAAAGAACCGGAATGTGTTGCAGGACTTAAATCGGGCGAATTACAATATGAGCTCGAGGATGCACCCAATTCTCTACGTATCGAAATGGTGATTCTGTTGAGCAAAGCCATCGCGGTGCCCTTATGCTTAGGCTATCTGTTGTTTTATTCGGGCAGGGTCAGCTGGCTTCTCACGGGACTTCTGTTTCTGCTGGCAGCTGCACGTTTAGTCATTCCCGTTTTGTTTAGAAAGAAGCTGGCGCAATCCGACGCTGCAGCCAAAGCTTATTATGCAAAGCGCAGGGGATATGAGGCTGATATAATCTCAAGTCCTCATTTAATAAAACTTTGGGGTATCTGCGTTCCCGTCCGGAAGAGAGTCGAACACCTTTTTGAGGTATATTATGCGAAATCAGGAACAAAATATGATTCCCGCAAAGTCCTTTATACGCAAACGAATACATTTGTGGACAGTTTTACGTTGATGCTACTCTTTGTGATCGGTGCAGCTATGGTTGCCGGCGGGCATGTAAGTTCTGGCCAGTTCGCTTCGGTACTCGTATATTTGAATATAGCTCAAACGATTCTCGGGAATGCAGGTGAGATCATTCAAAGGTATCCGATGATGATAAATGCCGCGAACAGGGTTACTGATTTTTATAATGACCCGGAGCTCGCTGACGGACAGGACATAAGGTCATTTGAAGGCATCAAAGGTCACGGCATCGAATTCGCGTATGGTGATAACGCCGTCATCAAGGGAATCGATTTCGAGCTGTTGCCCGGTGATAAAATAGCCATTATAGGTAAAAATGGAAGCGGGAAATCCACACTGGGGAAGATCATTGCTACACTTATCAAAGGCTACGGCGGCATCATAGAGGTAAATGGAGTCGATGTGAAAGGCATAATACCTATAGCCTTGCGAAGAATCATATCTTATGCCCCGCAGTCTCCATATTTGTTCGAAGCTACTGTTCGGGAAAATGTCTGCATGGGTGATTCCGAAGATAATAAAAAGACAGTGGATAAATTGTTGTATGAGTTCGGTATACTTCCTCTTGCTGACAGGAAAATATCGAATGAAAGTGAGCTTTCTGGCGGTGAACGGCAAAAAATATCGATCATTCGGGCTCTGCAAAAAAAAGCTGATCTGCTGATTCTTGATGAGCCGACAAATCATCTTGATTGGGAAAGCATTCAGACGATAAAGAAATATATTACTGAGACTACGCAGACAGTTTTGGTCATCTCTCATGATCAGGAACTCTCGGAAAGCATAAAAAAGGTAATTACTGTATAATATCGGAGGGGAAAATGAAAAACAGTCTGAAATTGCATACGCATCGCCTTATGAAGAATTAGCTAGAATTTACAACATTAGCTATAAAAATTTAATTTCCGCACAAGTCGAATCATATATAAATAATGTAATACGCACTAAACTGAATATTGCACAGTTAACAGGAGAATCTTCATGTATATTAGTCAATGATGTGAGACTAAATCTGTAAAAAGAAAAAAGCCATATGATATCATTGAATTGTTTTACCAAAGTGAGTGATAAGGATAATCTGCGTCTCGAGTTGTAAACGCCTCTCAATAGGAGATATCCAGCCGAGTACAGCCATCGGAATTCGATTTGAACGACGCATATATCTGTACATCTGCTCTTTCAAATCCTTGAAGGAGTAGAAGCTTAGAAAGTTATAGAATCGCTCCTGATCGTTTCTGTGGCTGCGTTCAACCTTTCCGTTGTGCCATGGAGTTCTTGGGCGAATAAGTTTGTGGTCAATTCCTATGCTTTCACAAAAGCGATCAAACGGGTGTATACGGCTACAATCTCTGGGATATGTAAATTCAAAACCATTATCAGTCTGGATGATTTTAGGCTTATACCCAAAGTAGGCTATTGCACGTTTTACAAAGTCAA
>CALIXS010000011.1 GCA_938046095.1 uncultured Clostridia bacterium | reverse complement strand
CTCGAGCATGTCGTTCATACTGTATACCTCCGGGATTTTACTGTATCTCTTTCGGCATTCAGCCGCCTATCGATCCGATATGATCAAGCGGCCAGATACGAAGAACTATCTTTCCCACGATCTGTTCCTCAGCTATGCACCCCACCGCCGTATTGCGACTGTCCTGTGACGTGCTCCTGTGATCCCCCATGACGAAATATCTGTCGTCAGGGACCTGATACGGAAGCTCAATGTTCACATCCCCGTATGCCTTTTCCGTAAGATATGATTCATTCAGTTTCCTGCCGTCCACGTATACCGTCCCGTCACTGTCTATATTCACCCATTGGCCGGGACCTGCTATCACGCGTTTTACAAGCAGCTTGTTTCCGACATACAGGCCGACAACATCGCCCTGCGAAAACTCGCTTCCCTTTAGTGATACCACGATCTCACCCTCGTTTAATGTAGGTGACATCGATTTTCCGTAAATGCGCAATACCGGCATGAAGATTGTCGCTGTAAGTACCGCAATTGCCGCAGCCACTGTCAACGTAAATGCCGTGCTGCGAAGAGTGCTGCGATACCGCCCTTTATACCGTTCACGTTCGAGCTCCTTTTCAAGAAGCTCTCTGTCTGCGATTTCGGTGACTGTTTTCTTTCTCATTACTTCCTTATGCCGCCCGTTGAGTTCAGAAGCTCCTGCAAACCCTTGTGCTCTCTGTAAAAAGCCTCCAGCCGTATCGACAGATTATCCCAATACCTCTCGGCCTCCTGCCTGCTCTTGTCCGCCTGCACCTTCGCTTTGAGGACAATGGCCGCCGCTTCCTTCTCCGCTTCTTCTCTCTTCGCTTTCAAAAACACTTGCTGCTCGGCATTCAGACGCCTTATACCGTTCTGATATTCCGCCACGGCTCTGTCGGCTGCTTCAAAGATACCGCTGAGCTTAAGTGCAGCTTCCGCTATCGAGCCCGACTGTCCTATCAGGATCTCTCTTTTTTCAATCTGCTTTTCCAGTTCTTCAACTCTGTTTTTCAGTGCTGTATTCTCATCAGATTGAAGAATTAGCATCTGCAGCAGTTCGCTGCGACTCATCTTCTTCAGTTCTGTTTCCGTCATGATGGGTTCTACCTCTATCGTTTTGGTGCTGTAAAATTACATGAAAATAACGCACCCCTCGACTCTATTACAATATATATTTTACTGTATAAAGACTGTTTGAGGGTTGCGTTTTATGGATATCGACAACAAATGTGATTGCGTTTGACGAAAACAAAGCCATAAACACCGCATCGCTGCTCATCAGTACCTTAAAATTCTCAGATTTCTGTTTTATATCAGGACAGATTTCAGATAAAGGTCAAAGACTTCTGCCTGCCTGATTTTTGTTGTTCTGCCGGACATTCAACAGATCGGACATGGCATTCACCATTTTGGGGTGATGTATGACAAAATGAATAGCCGGAGCCTTGCTTTTAGACACAAGTATATAGCTGTTCTCACAGATAACGATTCTGATATTACGGAAATACGGAGTACGGTTAAATCGCAGTTCGTAATTTTTGTGTTCCGCGGCAAACCTTTCCGTCGCCAGCACATGTTCCCTGTACTCCTGATATGTATAGAAGATATCCGCATTCCCGAACGTATCGCTCAGCGAGAGCGCTGTCGGATAATCATTAAACTCTTTTTCCGACCAGAGTGCAACGTTCTCGATAATCTTCCCCTGATTCAGAAAACGTTCTGTCCGCTTCTTTGCCTGATCCGAATACGACCGTATGATTCGGGCATCCTTTTCGCCGATATTGTTCCGCGCCAGAATGCGCGCAAGCAGATCATCCCCGATCGTATACATAGGAGGTGCGGTCAGATGGTTTTTCAAAGTTCCGAAAGCGGAAAACGCACTGTCGATCAGGCGGTTGAATTCATCTGCCCTGTCATCGCGGTATATTTCCATCAGCGGCTTTGCACGGCTCAGAAGCTGATCCGCCCGGGCACGACAATGCGCAACCTCGTGATTTGCCTTATAAAATACATATCTACCGCTTTCGGGATACCCGGCAACCGCATCCCCGACAAAAGCGGCGCTGCCTGATACCATAATCAGATGATGATGTGTATTATTGCGTGTATTGTCAAAGTAGTAGGGTGTTACCATACCCGTCATGTATACCGGCATCCATGCTTCGAGGCCAAGCATCATCTCACTTAACGGACGGTCGATGTTGTGTATCATATGAATGTGAACACCCTTTAAGAGGACCGCGCCCACTCCCTTCATCCAGTTCTCCGGGAAATCCGATTCCTGTACGCAGTGATCCATCGGGTGGTCACTGTAGATGACGGCATCTCTTGAGGGCCCGGAAAGAGCTGTCGTTTTAAGAAAAGCGAGAATCCCATCCTCCATGCCCTTTATTCCCGTATAGGTTTTGGTGGAGGGGATATGAAAGGGAAGCGTCGGGATCCTGACTTTTCCGATCGAACGCGTTCTCATAAATTCATTCAGGTCAAAGGTATCCATGCTGTCCAACATGCTTAATGCGGCGCTTCCGTACCCCACCTCCTCCCCAGACTCCCCGGAGAGCCATTTATGAATTGCCCGGGCATACTCCGGGATGCTCTCAAAGACGGCTTCTGGCCTTCCCAGCAGTTCCAGAACTCTTCTCTGATCCGAAAGGCTGAAATAGTTGGTCGCCGTGTATTGAGCTACGCTCTGCACTACCCAAAATGGATCCCGCGGCTTTTGTTTTCCGTAGCGTATACGGGAGATTGTCGAAGCGTTCAGATTGCAATATAAAGAAAGATGGGTCGTATTGATCCCAAGTGTGCTTATCAGCGTGTCCATGTTTTGACTTAGTATATCGTAATTAAAATCATATTCGGAAGAATATGCGGAAGCGGAAAGTGAGTAAGCAACATACTCCTCTGTAATTACGGTTATACCCTTTTCCTTCGCCATATATACGATGCCCTTGGAAAGTAAAGAAACTGCGTCGCTTTCCGAATACGGAACGCAAATCCCGTTGCGGTAACGGCTGATCTGTGTCATGGAAATACCGCTGAGCTCAGAAAGCCTTTTGGCCGTACAGCCGAGCTCATCCATGTATTGATTCAACGTTTCTGCAAAAGTCACTCAGATTTTCTCCTTAATGTGAATATCATTTAGAACTGTCATAATTGAAACAGACTTAAACCGGTTTGTGCATTCTTTGCACATCAGATATATATCTCGCCTCCGGCCAGTATAACGGCTCTCCCGCCAACCCTGACCTCGGGCTCACCTGCGGATGTGGTTGAAAACACAGTCTCTATCCTCGACGGTCGGCCCATCTTCTCACCTTGTATCACCACGTTCTTTACGTTTTTTTTGATAACGCCGTAGCCTGCGAGATAAAACGTCAAAGCTCCGTTTGAGGTTCCCGTAGCCGCTTCTTCATCTATGTCGTAAAGAGGCGCAAAATTCCTCGCGTGTATATTTCCGTCTTCCGAATTGAGCGTAAAGGCATGTACACCTACGACGTTTTCGCGCTCAGACAGCGCCGAAAGAGCCGGAAAATCAGGTGTAACAGCATCAAGCTCAGCCTCGTCCGCGACCGGAAGCATTATATCAACCAGACCGGTAGATACTTTTTTAGGCAGCATTCGTACAGAGGCAGGCTTTTCCGACTCAGAAGCACACATCGCGGCACCCTTGAACGCCGCCGATAATGCCGATGCGGCAGCTTCCGACTCCCTGCCTGCCGGATTAAGCCCCATGGTACTGTATATCTCTCCTATAAGTCCGGGATCGGTTATATCCTGAACTATACGCGGAAAGCCCATATCCATCAGAACACTGTGCCCCTGCACGAGTATATCGAGATCACCTGCGAGGGTCTTGTATCTGCATACGCCTTCTCCGATAAGTCCGCTTTCTCTGAGACAGTATGCCGAGCCTATCGTGGCATGACCGCAGAGTTCGACCTCTGCCGCCGGCGTAAAATATCGCGCCTGCCAGCTTTGATCGCCAAGCCTCCGCAGAAATGCAGTCTCCGAATAGCGCAGCTCCGCTGCCGTTTTTCTCATCGTTTCGTCGTCCGGATAATCCTGCCCGTCAGGAATTATAACGACACCAGCCGGATTCCCTCCGAACAGAGAATCTGTAAATGCGTCAGCTATAAAAAACTTCAATATACACACCTCCCGAATAAATTCAAAACACCTCCCGGGCCGCTCCCGATGAGACATTGTGCGTCATCCGCCCTTCCCGGCAACATGGTCTTCATTTTGTAAATCCGTTCTCTATGAGGAACTCCTCAAATTTGGCGAGAGCCTCGGGAACCCCCTTGCGGCCATAGCCCATTCTGAAATACTGCCCTTCCATATCATATATATTCGCCGGTAGAAGCAGTACGCCTTTCTTGTCGACAGCCATCTGACAGAATTCCTGCACAGGCATATCCACCTTGAGCTTATGAAAAGCGACAGGTCCTGCCGGAGCGGCTTTCTTCTCAAACAGATAATCATACTTTTCGAAGAATTTATCGGCGAGCGCCGTGTTCGATTCTATAATTTTTTTGCTTCTCCCGAGCAGCTCATCGCTGTGCCTGAGTGCTACCTTTGCGAGATACTCGGCCGGAGCCGAATCGCATATGCTCATATAATGCTTAAACCTGACTGCTTTGTCGAGCGTCCCGGTATCGCGGCTTACAAGCCAGCCTACCCTGAGACCGGCAAGGCCGTATGATTTCGACAGTACACCGAGCGATATTGCCTTGTCGTAGTGATCGGCCATCCAGTCGCGCTTTTCGCCGTCCATCTCCGTCCCTTTATAGACCTCGTCGGAAAAGAGGTATATGTCGTGGGCTCTGCATATATCGATAAGGTGCTGCATCTGCGCATTTGTAAATGTATATCCTGTCGGGTTATTCGGCGAATTTACGGCTATGAGCCTGGTATTCGGCCTTATCATCGACTCAAGCTCATCGAAGTCCGCCGTCCACGTATCTCCTGCATCTTTGAGATGCCATTTGCTCAGCTCGCAGCCGGGCACTGAATTGGCGACCTCATATGCCGACTGATAGTTAGGGTACATGGCTATCATATGATCGCCCGGCTCAAGCATTACGTTCATATAAGCGAATATCGCCTCCTGTGCACCGTGGAATACGAGCACATTCTCGCGCTTCATCGTTCTATAAAGACCGGCAATCAAATCGCGCAGCTCCGGATCGCCCCACGTCTCGGTATATCCGAGCCACTGCTTGAGATATCCTTCCTTTGCGCCCGGCTCCATATCGAGCAGTTCCTCCGTCGTCATCGACTCGCAGTCCGACTGCGTAAGCAGATACGGAGCGGTAAATTCATACAGTCCGAAATAGCATTCGAGTTTGAAATCATTGATTTTCATCTTTTTTCCTTTCCTGCTTAACGGCTCATCTGACAGAGCCTCGCGCCGCTTCGGCTTTCGCTGAAATCGATACGTGCGTGTATATCAATCATAGTTTACCACATAAGCGCCTGTTTGTTGTCTCATAATGTGCGATTATTTTGCTAACACTCTTATAAGTGTATCGGAGTGATGCATGATCGACTCATCGGCAGACCCGCCCGCCTCCGGCGCGAAGGTAAAGGCAGAAAGCAGAAGGCAAATGTTTTTTTCTTAACGGGAATTTTATATCTGTTCCGATATGATACGTGTAACGGAGGTTATAAAGAACATGAAAGAAACAGCAAGAAAAAAAATTTCATGGGCAGTTCTGGCGGTCGGGATCTGCTTCATCGTGTTCGGCGCGTATCGCGAAGAGGTCGCTACCGTACTGAACAAAGCCATCCGCATATGCTTGGAGTGTGTGGGAATTGGCTAAATTTATAAAAGCTCTTAAGGACAGGAACCTGACCGCAGGTATCAGGCAAAGGAGAGGACTCGTACAGGCGATCGCAACACTCATTACGAACGTCCATCTGACCAATTTTCTGAAGGGCTCCATATATACAGGGCAGGGTAAGGGCGTATGCGTCCCGGGACTCAACTGCTACTCGTGCCCCGGCGCAGCGGGAGCGTGTCCTATAGGCTCGTTTCAGGCCGTCGTCGGTTCCTCGAAATTCAATTTTTCGTATTATATCACAGGCATTCTGATTTTGTTCGGAGTTTCGGTGGGGCGTTTGATATGCGGTTTTCTGTGCCCGTTCGGCTGGTTTCAGGATCTGCTGCACAAAATCCCCTCGAAAAAATTTTCCACGCGTAAGCTTTGGCCTCTACGGTATATAAAATACGTAATTCTGATCGCCGTAGTATGGCTTATGGGGGTTTTCATCGTAAACAAAACAGGCATGTCTTCACCGTTCTTCTGCAAATATATTTGTCCGCAGGGGATCCTCGAGGGAGGCATACCGCTGGGCATCGCAAACCCTGCGATACGCAGCACCCTTGGTAAACTGTTTACATGGAAGTTCATCGTGCTTATCGGATTTGCCATAGGCTCCGTCTTCGTTTATCGCCCGTTTTGCAAGTGGATATGTCCGCTGGGAGCGTTTTATTCACTGTTTAACAAGGTTTCGTTCTACCAGTATAAAGTCGATAACGATAAATGCATCTCGTGCGGCCGCTGTAAAGCAGTATGCAAGATGGACGTCGATATGTCAAAACAGCAAAATGCTTTAGAATGTATAAGATGCGGCGAATGTATCAAAGCGTGCCCGACATGCGCTATATCCACCTCCTTATCCGGGGCGGTCAAAAAAGTAAATCCGGATAAGAAATTGCAGGTCAAAAATATGAAACGTGCAAAGGATGGCGGAACGAAATGATTTCGGTACAGAAAAGATAAGATATGGTATACTTGCTTTATATACGAGAGACGTTGCCTAAAGGGGGTATTTATGAAAATTCTTGTAGTTGAGGATGAAAAAGAGCTTCTTGCAAGCATCGCCAACGGGCTTCGCCTCTCTGGGTATGCTGTCGATACAGCCGATAACGGAATCGACGGAGAGGAAATGGCGTTGATTAACGTCTACGATCTCGTCGTGCTTGATATAAACCTGCCGGGTATGGACGGCTTTTCCGTCCTTAAGAGCATCCGCAGCGAAAATAAGATTATGAACGTTATAATGCTGACGGCAAGATCGGATGTTGAAGACCGCGTAAAGGGTCTTGATCTCGGAGCAAACGACTATCTTATAAAACCTTTTCACTTCGCGGAGCTTGAAGCGCGCATCCGTTCCCTGCTGAGAAGAAAACAGATTGTAGATGATGTTTTGTTGTCCGCTCACGGAATCAGGTTTGATACAAAAATCAAGCAGGCATTCATAAGCGATGAACCGCTTCACCTGACCGGAAAGGAAACCGGAATACTCGAATTTCTCATGGTCAATCAGGGACGCTATGTAAGCCAGGAGGAGCTTCTCGAACACGTTTGGGATGACGATATGAATGAATTCAGTAATACGGTTCGTGTTCACGTTTCATCGCTCAGAAAAAAGCTGAGAAGCGCACTCGGAGAAAATATCATCCGCAACGAGATAGGAAAGGGGTACATCATTGAAAAAGAGAATTGCTGACAGCTCCCTGATCTGGAAGCTTCTATTCTCGACAATCAGTATCTTTGTACTGATGCTGCTTGTATCCAGCTATCTTATCACCCGAAAGCAGGCTCAGATGACTGCCGAGTTCGCGCAGCAGGTCGCAGAAGGTCTTGTCAAATTCACAAATGAAAAGCAGCTGACCCTTGTGATCAACTCGACTCAGACGCAGACACTTACCGAATACCGCATTTTTACGGCGATGGTAATGATCGGTTCGACCCTGGTCGGCGGTCTGCTTTTGTCTTTTGTCATCTTCCGAACGCTTCGACCTTTGAAAGTGCTCACAAAAACGGTTAACTGTATAGATATAAACAGCCTGGCCGAGCACCAGGACGATATTGCCGGCTGCCGCGGTTCCAGAGAAATCAGAGAGCTTGCCGAAGGTTTTCAGTTAACGCTCGGCAAAATCTACGAGAACTACGAAAAGCAGAAGCAGTTCAGCATAAACGTAGCACATGAGTTGAGGACGCCTTTGACCGTTCTTCTCACCAAGGTTGACGTTTTTAAGCGTCAGTATGCCGATGCCGACCCGGCTGTGCTCCAGTTTGCCGACGTCCTCGGACTCAATATCGAGCGCTTGTCTAAGCTTGTTGAAGAAATACTTTTTCTCAGCAGGGATTATCCGCAGAAAATCCGGGATATATCCGTCCGTGAGCTGTGTGAGGAGGTCGTACTCGACCTTGAAGACAAGGCAGAGCAAAAGCAGATCGGACTTTCAGTTTCCGGCAGCGATACCTGCATACGAGCTGACGACGCCCTTCTGGAGCGAGCCGTATATAACCTTGTTGATAACGCTATAAAATATACGCCGTCGGGCGGTAAATGTAATATTGAAATAATGGAAATTACAGATACACTGCGTTTGAGTGTCGCCGATAACGGTCCCGGAATTCCGAATGAGCAGAAGCAGTCGATTTTCGACCTGTTTTACCGTGTCGAAGATTCGCGCAATCGCGATACGGGGGGCTACGGAATAGGGCTCGCGCTCGTCCACGACGTGATCCGGAGAATGGGAGGAACTATCCGCGTTTTCGATAACAGCCCCACGGGCAGTATCTTCCGGATAGACCTGCCGTTGTCTCCCGACCTGAAAGGAAACAAACATGAATGACAAAATATGGAGAGCTGCCGGTTATATAATTGTCGCCGTGCTTGCGTACATAACATCCATCCTTTTGCCCGCCATTTTACAGTCGATGCTTTTTTTCGTTTCTGACGGCATGGGTCTTTCCTATAACTTCCTCAGCGACAATCCTAATATGGTCTATGTATTCGTTGCGCTTGCTGAAATCGTCATTTTCGGCACGGTCTTCCTGCTTATTACAAGAAGAGACAAAAAAGACAGACCGCCGCTTATGCGCGCCGAGAAAATAGGTATTATCACAACCGCCGCTTTCGGCATCAGCGGGATCTCTCTGATCTGGCTTATTGCTGTCGAAAAGGTGTCATCAATGATCCCGGCGCTTCAAAAGATATCCGAATCCTTTAATAAGAACATGGATTCAATAAATAAAGGCAGCTATGTGTGGCTGATAGTCGCCGCCTGTGTAGTCGGACCTGTTCTTGAAGAGCTTATTTTCCGCGGAGTCATATTCAATCTGCTGAAAAAAACTTTCCGCAGCCCGCTTCCGGCAATCCTGATTTCAGGTATAGCGTTCGGAATATGGCACGGAAATCTCGTTCAGTCAGTATACGCGATAATTACGGGAATCGTTCTTGCTCTGGTATATGAGAAAACAAACGACATAAAGTATCCGATTCTCATACACGTCCTGAACAATGCACTTTCTGCGCTTCCGTCAGGAACGCGGAACACCTCGATTCCGTTTATCATAGATATCATATGTATACTTATGATAATTCCCGCCTTTATCATTATCCGCCATGCACTATTCAGAAAAAGAGCCGCCGAATCCGGTATCTGAACCGCGCTTTCCAACCCGGCAGGCATCTGAACCGCGCTGTGCCCGATCGTAACCGACCCGTCACATCCGTACACACCCGTAAAATATGGGGCCGTCGCTCTAAGAAAAATATCACAACATATACCTGATGTAAATGGGTTTTGCTGCCATATCCTGTGTATTTTACGCTTAACGCGACAGTCCCTTTAGTGTTGACGGTGAAACCTATCTGCCACTGTGGTCAAATCCCTTGCCCGGCTTAGAATCCTTTTCGTTGTCATGCAGGACGACACGTGCACCGTTTAATATTTCAATCTGTTTTTTCATTTCATTGACACAAAGGATTGCAAGAGGCATACCGAAATCCTGACGTAGGACGAGACGCTGTACATCTACATCGGCTATATTTTCAGGCATCGGATATGCAGGTATCATCCAGCCATGCATACGAAGTCTGTCTTCAAGGTCATAGAGAGTCCAGTTAACATTTGCATCTTCCCGTAGTCTCCAGCAAACAATCGGGATTTGTTTAGCCTCTTCAATCATTTCAAAGACACCCATTTTTTTGATTTCTGCAGCCATATACCTTGCTACATCTATAGTACGCCGGTGAATCTCCTTATATCCTTTGAACCCGTTTCGCATGAGCATGTAGTACTGACCGACAATCTGAGAGGCGCTGCGTGAGAAGTTTATTGCCATAGTTGCTTCCTCGCCACCCAGATAGCTAACCCAAAAAATAAGTTCCTCGGGAAGAGCTTCTTTTGAACGCCAGATTACCCAGCCTACTCCCGGATAAACCAGACCGTATTTATGACCGGAAGTACTGATTGACCACACATTTTTAAGTCTGAAATCCCATTCCAGCTCAGGTTCTATAAATGGTGCAACCATTCCGCCCGAGGCACCGTCGACGTGAATACGGATCGGGAACTTAGGGTTATCCTTGTTGTGGTGTTCTACGAGCTTATCAAGGGATTTGACATCATCGTATTTTCCCGTGTAAGTGATACCCAATATAGCAACTATACCTATACTGTAATCATCAACATAGTCCATAACTGTATCCATATTAAGAGATAAATGCTTCATATCAAGAGGCACGGTTCTCATTTCAATGTCCCAGTAACGGCAGAATTTCTCCCAACACACCTGATATCCCGAAGAGATTACAAGGTTTGGCTTCTTACCGTATCTGTCAAGACCTGCTTTGTCAGCCAGATGTTTCCATCTGAAAAGCATGGCAAGTCCTCCGAGCATGCAGGCTTCGGAAGAACCGACCGTAGAAGTTCCGATAGGCTCTTCCTTCGAATCAATATGCCACAAATCTCCGATAATGTCCACACAGCGATTTTCAAGGTCAGCAGTCATCGGATATTCATCCTTGTCAATGGCGTTTTTTTCAAAGTTTTCCGCCATTAACTCCGTAGCGGTCGGTTCCATATAGGTTTGGCAGAATGTCGCAAGATTCTGTGTTGCATTTCCTTCGGTTTTTAAATATTCTCTGATTATTTCGGCAGCAACCTGCGGTTCAATCGGATCCTCATTAATCTTTTTATTCGGCATTTCAACATCACTGGCCAGTGTTCCGAAAATCGGCGTAAGATATCTTGTTTCGCTGTTCATAGCTACTAGTGCATCACCGATACGATTACTGCTTTTCCTATTTAACTTTGATGTTTTCCTATTCATATAAGCCTCCTTTTCCAAAAATTAACGGTAAATTAATCTCAAATTATGAAGCCCATCTACTCTTATTTGAATAAATAAGAGTAGGTATTATCACAGAAATTACGAAGCATATTACGAGTACAATCTGATATATTCTATTATCCGCAGCCGTGAGCTTCGACGATGGGAAAAATGAAATTATAAGAGTTGCAACTGTCATAAATAATCCGACAGCGGCAACAATCAGCTTAAATGTTTTTCCTCCGGGAACTTGAAATTCACGTTTCAAATTATTTTTTTTCAGGATTAAGACGAAATATCCCAAGAAAAACAGGATATATCCTACTAAATAAATAACTACGGTAAGTCCTATTGCCGTCATATAACCGACAGAAGAATCAGACCCGCCTGCAAGTGCTATGGAGCCGCATAAAACAGCATCCCAAATGGTTACTATAATAGATTGAACTATAATAGTCTTTACAGATACACCATGCTTATTTGTTTTTGCAAAAGACGGAGGAAGAATCTTATCATTAGCAGCCTCCAAAAGTGCTCTGGATGGTCCGACTATCCACGAAGAAATTTCAGCCAATACACCAAGAGCCAACAATACGGAAACTACCAGGACAAGCCAGCCAAACCGTGAGCCTAAATGATGTATAAAGATAGCTTCAAAAGCTTCTATAACACCGTAAGAAAGGTTTCCATTCAATGTTTTTGAAGAAAGTGTCGTTGCTATGGCAAGTCCGCCAAGCGCATCAAGTACGATTGTCAGCATGGTTAATACAACCATAACCGAAGGATATGTTTTCGTAGGGTCCTTCAGTTCATTAACATGGGAAGCAGATGCTTCTACACCCATATAGCCAAGAATAAATGATGCAAAAATTACAAGAGTGTCTGCCTCTGTAAAATTTGGAATCAGTGTTTCGACAGTCATCTTAATTTGAGATACTCCGCCGGTTGCAAAGTATACAATTAATCCTACCAAAAGTATAATAACAGGAAGGACTATTCCGCCGATAAATCCAATCTTTGAAATACGTTCCGTATACTTTGTTCCGCCCAGCTGTGTGAATGTAAGCACCCATACTATGATTGCCACACCAAAAAACATTACAAGTGGATTATCATAAAGCGCATCAACCTTAAACACATATGCCAAGGCGGCGAGTATAAAAAATGCCATAGTCACGAATCCTACCGTTATTTGAAACCATTGAAAAAACAGTGCTGAAAATCCCCAGCGCGGTCCGAGTGTATTTCCAACCCATGAATAAATACCGCCGGATTCCCAGCCTTCAACTGTAGCCATTTCTGCTGAACATAACGCTACCGGCAGGAACCAAAGAATGCCCCCGATAATCAGAAAGAATACAAGTTGAAATCCGGAGGTGGCAAAAGACGGATATTCATATACAGTCATTACCATAGATGCTGTTATTGCAAAGAATCCAAAAAAGCCTAATTTGTGTGTGGATTTGTTCACGAATTTTACTTCTGATGTTGATTTATCATCCATAAATACAGCCTCCTTTCACTAATTTTTAACCAAAATTATTCGTGTTGAATCCTCCTATCTCTCCTCCTTTCAAAAATTGTGATTCTTGTTTATTCATAAACTGCCTAGAAAAGAACATAATAAGACTGTAAACTAAAAATGAAGCTCCCTCTTTCATAATAGTTATTTGATTTGTATTTGTAAAGGGGTATTTAAAAATTTACAAATAAGATATTAAAGTCCATGTTTGGGAGAAATATCAAGAGAAACCATATTTATTGATGGTACTAAAATTGAGGCTAATGCTAATAAATATACATTCGTATGGAAAAAGTCAGTAACAAAAAATCAGGCAAAACTGCTTATTAAACTTGCCATTTTTGTTGCTGAGAGCGAAAAGCTTTATAGTATCAAAATAGTGCAGGGTGATACAGTTAAAATAAAACACATAAAAAAATTACGCAAAAAACTGTATGCCCTTAAGGAAAAATCAGGTATCAGATTTGTGCATGGCATTGGCAGAAGAAAATCTCTTTTACAAAAAAGCATAGAAACACTGGACGGGTATCTGTCTAAACTTAAAGAGTATAGTCATAAGCTGCATTTATGCGGAAAAAGAAACAGCTATTCAAAGACAGATAACGATGCAACCTTTATGCGCCTAAAAGAAGATGCAATGGGAAACGGTCAGCTTAAGCCTGCATTTAACCTGCAGCATGGTGTTGATTCCGAATATATTACCTGGCTTACCATAGGTCCGCAGCCAACTGATACAACAACACTGATTCCATTTCTAAAAGATGCTGAAGGGCACCTTAAGTTTAAGTATAAAAACATATCTGCTGATGCCGGATATGAAAGCGAGGAGAACTATCTGTATATAGAAAACAACAGCCAGATTGCCTTTATAAAGCCTGCCAATTATGAGGTTTCAAAAACCAGAAAATACAGGAATGACGTAGGAAAGATAGAAAATATGGAGTATGATGAGGTATCAGATTTATATATTTGTAAAAACAACAAAAAATTGAGAGCAGATCATATAATACACAGTAAGTCAAAAACAGGATACGTAACCGAGAAAACAATCTATAAATGTGAATGCTGTAAAGGATGCCCTTATAAAAGTGAATGTATAAAAGGTAATAACTGCAAGACTCCTATCGAAGACAGAACAAAGGTGTTACAAGTCGCAAAAACATTTATAAAACAGCGAAAAGCAGATTTAGAACGGATCATATCAGATGAGGGTACACATTTAAGAATGAACAGAAGCATTCAGGCTGAGGGTTCATTTGGAGATTTGAAACAAGACATGCATTTTAGGAGATATCTAAGTAAGGGGACATCAAATGTTTTGGCAGAAAGCATTCTATTGGCCATAGTCAGGAATATTAATAAACTGCATAATAAGATTCAAAAAGGTAAAACAGGCACACATTTATTTAAGCTAAAAAGTGCATAAATTTAGAAAAATCAATATTGTCTCGCATAAGTCATCCAAGGTTTTTTAGTATGCACTTTTTTAGTTCACCTGGTAATAAATATCAATTTATATACTTGAAAACTCATAAAAAAGGGACTGCGCACTAACTTTTTTTAATTTGTTAATGCGACAGCCCCATTGGTGATTTATACGCAAATACCGGCGGATTTTTATATCTGCTTCAGCCGTTAAGCCTGTTATGACATGCTACAAAATGCCCCCCGCCGAGATCCTCGAGTACAGGTCTTGTCGCCGCACACTGCTCTGTTGCAAAGCGGCAGCGCGTTCTGAACGGACAGCCGCTCGGAGGATTCAGAGGAGACGGCACGTCACCTTCCAATACTATTCGTTTGTTTTTCTGCGCAGCGTCCGGATCTGCAATCGGTGCGGCCGACAACAGCGATTGAGTATACGGATGCCTCATATCGGTGTACAATTCCTCCGAATCGGCCACCTCCACCAGATGTCCGAGATACATTACTCCCACGCGATGGGATATGTGGCGTATCATCGACAGGTCATGCGATATAAACAAATATGTAAGACCCATTTGCTCCTGAAAATCCTGCAGAATATTTATCACCTGCGCCTGTATTGATACGTCCAAAGCCGATATAGGTTCATCACAGACTATGAATTCGGGCTGCAGCCCGAGTGCCCGGGCTATTCCGATCCTCTGACGCTGTCCTCCGGAAAACTCATGCGGATACCGGTTCGCATGATTCTTCTTCAACCCGACCATTTCCAAAAGCTCCTGTACGCGTTCGTCACGCTCTTTTTTGCCGGATACCAGCTTTTGGACCATCAGGGGGCCTCCTATGATTTCATTAACCGTCTTGCGAGGGTTGAGTGATGTCATCGGATCCTGAAATATCATTTGCATTTGCCTGCGGAGCGGGAAAAAATCATCTTCGGACATTCCCGTGATGTCCCTGCCGCCATATATGATATTTCCTCCCGTAGGCCTGTACAGCTTCAGTATGGTACGGCCTACAGTTGTCTTGCCGCAGCCCGATTCTCCCACCAAACCGAAGGTGCGTCCTTTGTCTATTGAAAAGGAAACATCATCGACTGCTTTCAGGTCCTGTATCTTGCCTCTGAATCCCTTCCCTCTGACCGGGAAATACATTTTCAGATTTTCGACACTTAACAGTGTATTATTCTGCAAATTCGATTTCTTATCTTCCGCCATCACAGACACCTCTATTTCGGATTAGCTCATCGTGCACGTCGGTTTCGCCCGCGCCTGAAACGCTTATATTCGCACCTTTTACCTGACTATGCAAAAGCCAGCATGAGGAACTATGATCCTTTCCCACACTTACAGACTCCGGCGGGGCCACGTTGCATATTTTCATCGCATCGGGGCAGCGCGCCGCAAAAGGGCAGCCCACAGGCGGATTCATCAGATCCGGAGGGCTCCCCGGTATGGGGATGAGCCTTTCTTTGATACCTGATGCGTCGTTAGGTACCGAAAGCAGCAACCCCTTAGTATAAGGATGAGACGGACGATAAAAAATATCTCTGACCGAGCCTTCTTCCATTATTTCTCCGCCATACATTACCATGACGCGGGTACAAGTCATCGCTATTACTCCCAAATCATGAGTAATCAGAATAACCGAGGTACTGAACTTGCTTTTGAGCTCATTCATCAGCTCCATAATCTGTGCCTGTATTGTAACATCGAGAGCCGTTGTAGGCTCATCGGCAATCAGAAGCTTAGGATTGCAGCACATGGCTATCGCTATCATCACGCGCTGCCGCATCCCGCCCGAAAGCTCGTGGGGATACTGTTTCAACCTCTTCTCGGGTTCACTTATTCCTACAAGCTCCAGCATCTCTAAAGCGCGCGCCTCAGCAGCAGCTTTGTCCATCTTCATGTGCTGTTTAAGCGGTTCCGTAAGTTGTCTGCCTACTGTATATAACGGGTTAAGAGACGTCATCGGATCCTGAAATATCATACCGATATCCTTGCCGAGTATCTTGCGCATATTTTTTTTGCTGACCTTTTGAAGATCTCTTCCGTCAAACTCGATTTTGTCTGCGCGTACTGCCGAATTATCATCCAACAGCTTAAGTATCGACATCATAGTCACGCTCTTGCCGCAGCCCGATTCTCCTATTATTCCGACGAACTCGCCTTCCTCAAGATGCAGGTCGACTCCGCGTACGGCCTGCACTATGCCGCCTGTCGTGCGGAAATTGGCTCTGAGGTTCCGAACATCCAACAGTCTTTCACTCATCGCTTGCCTCCTTTATTTTCTCAGACGCGAGTCCAGAGCGTCCCTCAGACCGTCACCTATAAAGTTCAGGGCGAACATCGTAAGGCTTATTGCGAGCGCCGGGTAAAGCATCAGGTACGGATGCATACCCATTTCTTTCATTCCGTCATTAGCCAGTGTTCCCCAGCTCGCTATGGGTACGGTAATGCCTATACCTATGAATGACAGAAAAGCCTCTTCAAAAATTGCCGAAGGTACAAGGAATGTGACAGTCACGATGATCGGGCCTATCGCATTGGGAATCAGATGCCTGATAAGAACCTGAAGATCCGTTTCGCCCGTGACCTTCGCCGCAAGTGCAAAGTCCTGGTTTTTCAGGGACAAGATCTGCCCCCTCGTCTGCCTTGCCGTGCTGAACCAGTATGTTGCACACAGCGCTATCAGTATGCTCTTCAGGTTATGTCCCAGAAACATCATAAGCAGAATAATGTAGAGCAGCGACGGCACCGAGGCGAACACATCCACGAATCTCATCATAAGCATATCGGCTTTTCCACCGAAGAATCCCGATATCCCTCCGAACAGGGAGCCTATTACCATACACACGGCTGCTGCGACAATTCCTATTGTAAGGCTTATTCGGGCGCCGTAGGCTATACGCGTAAACTGATCTCTTCCGAACTGATCCGTACCCATCAGGTGCTCCGAGCTCGGACTTTCGTATATTGCGTCATAATCCTCGCCGTCATATGTATACGGGCTCACGACAGGTACAAATACAGCAATCATCATAAGAATTATCATAAAAACGATACCGATCATAGCGAGCCTGTCTTTTTTCATTTTCATGCGGGCGTTTTGCCAATATGAAAGGCTCGGCCTGTTTATCTGCTCGCTTAACTTTTCTTCTTCCGGCAGCGGTTCAAACATTTCCGCGGGGATGTCCGTATCCGACATAGTATATTTTGCCTTCGGGATCTCCGGAAACATATCGATTTTCTTTGACATAGTACGTCCCTCCCTAATCAAGTTTTACGCGCGGGTCGATCAGGGCGTAGGCTATATCGACCAGCAGCGTGCAAAGCATGATAAATGCGCCGAGGAATATAGTCATTCCCATTATAACCGTATAATCACGAGCCGATACTGCGTCTACAAAATATCGCCCCATACCGGGTATCATGAAAAGCCTTTCTATCGCAAAGCTTCCCGTAAGCAATGCCGCCACCAGAGGCCCAAGATATGTGACAACCGGCAGGATTGCGTTTCTCAGCATATGCTTACAGATAACCTTTATCTCGGGTACCCCCTTGGCACGCGCTGTCCTTATATAATCCTGCCGCTGAACCTCAAGCATCGACGAGCGCATAAGTCTTGTTATATGCGCCACCGGCGACAGGCACATGCAAAACACGGGAAGTACAAAGTAAATCGCCGACCCCCAGCCGAAGTTCGGCAGGATTGCCCATTTCATACACAGCAAATACATCAGGAGCATTGCTATAACGAAGGTCGGGATCGAAATTCCTATGGTTGCAATGATCATGGACGCCATATCCGCCCACGAACCGCGCTTAAGCGCTGACGTAACGCCTAAAGGTATACCTATAAGCAGAGCGACTATTATGGCAAGAACGCCTACCTGAGCAGAAACGGGGAACCCGCTTGCTATCAGTTCGTTTACCGTGTAATTCACTTTTTTATATGAAACTCCCAGATCACCGCGAAGAAGGTTTTTCATGTAGTTCAGAAACTGCACGCCCACAGGATCGTTCAATCCGTATTTGTCGCGGATAGCACTAAGTATTTCGGGATTAAGATCCTTTTGTTCACCGGCACTGAAAGGCCCTCCGGGAATCGAATGCATCAGGAAAAATGTCACCGTTATAAGCACCAGCATTGAGACAACGGCAGCTATCAGTCTTTTGATTATATATCTGCTCATAGCAACTCCTGTTCCTAAAAAATACGACTCCGGAGTGCGGACATGCCGCAGTCCGGAGCCGTTCACATTTCAAGCTTTACATATCGAGTATGCTCACATGCTTATTTATTTGCTTGTATCCATGTCCGCATAAATAAAGATCGAGTGGCCGAGGTAGCTCTTGACAACATTTTTCACTTCCGGCTTGACCAGCATCGAATCATTATAGTAGAAAACCGGGATTGTCGGGATCTGCTCACACAGGATTTGCTCCGCCTTCCGGAAAGTTTCCATACGCGTCTCGTAGTCCGTTTCCGAATACGTTGATTTCATCAGTGCGTCGTACTCCATTGCTTTTTCGTCGACCCATCGTGCATCCTTCAGCGTTCCGTCATCCTTAACCTCACGGTAATGTTCCCAAAGGAAGAGGTTGGTATTCGGATCGTCAAAGTCTCCTGTCCAGCCGTCGTCAGCTATATCCCAGTCGTCCGTGTCTAGCACATCCCAGTAGGCTGACGCTTCATACGGTACAATTTCAACATTTATGCCAACCTGCTTCCACATCTGCTGCAACGCCTGAGCACGCTCCTGATCGGTATTGTAACATATATACCGATATGCAGGCAGACCTTCTCCGTTCGGATAACCCGCATCAGCCAGAAGCTGCTTCGCCTTTTCGGGATCATATTCCGCGAGCTTGACGCCATCCTTTGCATTCTTTTTGTCCGCCACATCGCGCCACTGCTCCGTACCCCAATGGATGCCGTACGGGACAAAGCCGTTGGCCGGCACGGAATTGCTGCTCAGAATTTTTTTCAGTGTCTCGCGGTCAACCGCATATGAAAGAGCCTGACGGATACTGACATCCGGAATATGCTCGTTATGTATGGTAAGGTATTTTACCCCGATACGCGGAGAAATCTTGTATTCGTCGGAGTTAAGGAATTCGGCCTCGGCTTCTTTGTTAAGAGAGTCGGAAACGTTTATGGATCCGTTCTTATATGAGGAGAACTCCACCGCCTCATCATCTATCCACAGGAAATTCAACTGATCGATTTTGACGTTGTCGGCGTCAAAATAATAAGGGTTCTTCTCGCAGTAAAATCCCGTCTGATCCTGTATGTCCCTTACTCTGAAGGCACCGTTCGTTATGTATGTCTCCGCCTTTTTAGACCAGTCCGGATTTGCCTTCATGATATCGAGCCTGTATGGAACGAATACCGTGCAAAGGTCGAGGAAATATGTGCACGGATTCTCGAGTGTGAATACGAGATTGTTCTTGTCGTCGGCCTTGCACCCGACCTCTGACCATTCGCATTCGCCGCTGTTGAACGCCTGCGCGTTCTTTATATAAAAGTAAAGACTCGTGCTCCTCGCATTCTGCTCGGGAGCGAGATGGTATTGTATCGATTCTTCCCATTGCTTCGCATCGAGTTTTTCCCCGTCGGACCACTTGGCATCATCTAAAATGTGGAATGTCCACGTTAATCCGTCCTTGCTGGTTTCTACGGATTCCGCATAGGCAAGCTCTGCAATGCCTTTTTCATTGAACCGCGTAATCCCGCTGAAGATATTAAACTTTATAGTTGAATACTTCATGTAGTTGGACGCTATCGGCTCCATCGCCTCCGGCTGCGCCCCGTTTGCATAGTTAATTACTTTAAGAGTTGCATCCGACTTGCTGTCGTTTTTGCCGCCGTCACCTCCGCAACCCGACAACATACAGATTGCCATCAGCAGACTGAGCAAAATTACAAGGGCTTTCTTCATGAGTGTCTCCTCCTTAAATGTTCTGTTGTCCAGCTTTTGCAGCTTTCACATGCGCTCACTAAAATTGCATTCGGCGGTTAATAGTGCAATTTCGAGTGTTTATTGTAGTCAGAATACCACAAAAACGTCATGTATTCAACACAATTTTGACTAAATTCTCATTTCCCTTTCTTCTGAAATTCAGATTGCCCTCTTCTCCTTTTCCGCGTCCGTTTACACAAAGATAAAGCCGTAAGGAACGCAGCTTGCCCACCTCGAATGAGACCGCCGCTTCGACCGTTTACACAAAGATAAAGCAGCCGTGAACCCCTCCGCGCGGAATGTCACCGATACACTGCAAACAAAAAAGAACCCGGCAGAATCACCTGACTCTTCAATGCGTCAAAGCATCACATAAAAAGCTTCTAATCACCCGACTTATCCTTTACTTTCTCCTAATTCTTTCTCCGGTCTGATCTATCGGCTCTGAGCTTTAGCGATCAAGCCCGACCTATAGCGATCTATAGTGACTATGGCGATTTGTACTGATCGGCTCTGATCTATATTGACCTATGCTGATCGGTTCTGACCTTTACTGTAAAGTGCCTACGCGTTTAATACTGCCGCCGCTTCCGCTCCGGTCATCCCTTCCCTGACACCCGCGTCGCACGCTGCCGTTGTCATGCCTTTGATCGGGTTTGCAAGCACAGCGTCAAAATCGGCCCCTCCGACGAGCACCGCCGCGTCGCCGAAATTTTCAGCCGCGTCGATGTTGAGATAACCGCACATAAGATATCCCTTACTGCACCGGATAATAATCATGTTCGGGTGACCCTCTCCGCCCGGGGCCTCGACAAGCACTCCCTGTGCCGCCGTTCCGCAAATATCAAGCTGTTTTATCTTTATCATAATATTCCTGCCTCCAAATAAACCACACTACTTCAACGCCGCGTCGAGCGCACCCTTTACCGAGACATATATCGACGCGTAATCCTGTGACGGATCTGCCTCATAGACCTTGGTTCCATCTATGAACATAGACGGAACATACCAATAATCGTAGCCCTCTGTCTTTTGGGGCTGCGCATTCTCATCGATTCTTTCGATCTCCACCGATGCATATCTTTTATCGACCGCCGTGAGCTCGGCTATTGCCCTTTCGGCACTTTGGCAATACGGGCAGCCCTGCATATAAAACAATTTTACACTTTTCATAACTGCACTACCTCCTCGTCGACACTGTTTCGCCCCGATATCCGTCAGCGGCCCCAAATAAAATATACCCTCGAATCGTGATTCTCAAAACATATACAATCCTTCTCTGTGTGGAGCCCGTGTACCGCTTTGATGTCATCGGTCCCGAAACCCCGGGTAAAACTCCTCTTCTCCTTAATTGTATTTCTGCGGATAGTCTTTGAGCCGCATCATCTTCGGCGGGGCATCGAATTCGCTGTTACCGGGGAATACGATTATGTATGAGTAGTCAGACGCTTCTATGCACCTTTACTCGATCAACCCGAGGGTCTCCGCATAAAATCCCGCATAAAATTCCAAAGATCCGTTGAGATAGATTCGTTTAGATAGATCCATCCGTTAAGATCTGCAACATTATAATTTTCGTTTGTAAGCTTAAGCTTCATTTTGTGCTCTCTTTTATGGTATATTAAGTATATCAAGGAGGACAGACATGAACAAGGAATTTTTGAACAGGCTGCTCACGACACCGTCGGTAAGCGGCTTTGAAGAACCTAATCAGATGAATGTAATCGAGTACGCCAACGGCTTTGCCGACGAGATCAGGACTGACGCGGCCGGCGACATCATAAGTATAGTCAATCCCGATTCGCCGGTAAAGGTTCTTCTCTGCGGACACATGGACGAAATCGGTTTTCTCGTATCGCATATAAACGATGACGGCACGGTTGCCCTTACAGAAGTCGGCGGTGTACATCCGATCCTATACATAGGCTCGCCGATGCTCATATATCACGATGGCCAGGCAGTTCCTGCGGTTGGTGCCCCGCCGAAGAATTACAAGATAACAGACGATACCAAGCTTGTTCTCGATATAGGCTGCGACTCTAAAAAGGACGCGCTCGAATACGTCGCACCCGGCGATGTCGTCGTTGCCGATCCGGGCAATGTGCGCGAGCTTGCGAACGGTAATTTTTCGTTCAGAGCGCTCGATGACAAGACAGGAGTCTATGTAATTCTCGAGGCTGCGAAGCGTGCAAAGGAGTATGGCGCCCGTTGCGGCATTTTTGCAGCGACAACAACGCGTGAGGAGACGATAGATACGGGCTCATTCTATACATCGGCCAACGTCTCCCCCACATGCTCAATAATTGTTGACGTGACATGGGCCTCAGACCGTAAGGCTCAGGATCCGGATGCGACTATGGACTGCAGACTCGGCGGCGGCCCCGCACTCTGTGCAAGCTCTATCGCGAACAAAAAAATAAACCGGGCTCTTGAGGCTATCGCCGTCGAAAAAAATATTCCTCTTCAATACGAATACTACGGCGGACGCTCATACACCGACGGCGATACCGTCAACAAATCGGGCAGAGGTGTTCCGACAGCGCTTGTTTCTATACCGCTGCGCTACATGCACAGCTCGGTCGAGGTGTGCAATTACAACGATATCGAATGGTGTATCGACCTCATAGCGGAATTTCTCGTAAGGCTCGACGAAAATTTCAGATACGAGCCTATAGAGCTTTAGTGCCTCAAGCTCCAAAGAACAAAAATCAATCCCTTGCTACGCCCTGCCCGGGAACAACCGCGGCTACTCCCACCTGAGAACAATCACGGATATCCCGGCTCGGGGATATCCGTACGTAGTCTTGACTGAGGGTAGATGTGCGCAGCCTTGCATTCTCGTAATGGAAACGAAAGAGCTCCCTCACCTTAAAAACAAAAGACGTTGATAAAAAGTGTCGCGGTGAGTTGGGCCGCGGCGGGAATTTCTCTGCGACACTCCTTTATTTTCGACTCTGTTTTTTTGTCCTATAAGCCTCTAAGCATATTTTTGTTTATTTCACGTTATGATGTTTTCATTAGGTGATTTCGTGACCTCGCGGAAATACTTTGTTGCTCACTGTGCAAAATGCTCTTTAGCAAATTCCATATCCTGAACGACTTCGACTGTACCGAGATATTCGCCCGCTTTGCTGCGCACCGCCATGTACTGTACGAGCATGGTCCTGCCGCCCTTTTCCATCCATATCCGGACAACATCGCGGCGTCCGGCGCGAAAATCGTCTATTATGCTGCGTACCAACGGCTCAATCTTCGGAGGGTGACACGAAAACACCTCTCTGTCTATCGCCATGCCCGGACGTTTGAACACCTTAGGTCCTTCATTAAAGAAGCGATTTATATTGTCGGCGTCAACAAAGGTTATCTCCACCGGAATAGTATTGAGAAGCGCAGTCAGCTGATCAAGCCTGAGATGCCCGCCGGGCATCACGATCTCGCCGTTTGGCTCCGCAGAGTTTACCGAAGCGTTTCCCGCCGCCCGCGCCGAAGGGATTCCGGAGCACTCCGCCTCCTCCCATGTATACGGCGTAACACCGACGCAGTCGTTGTAATCCTTTGCATCGTGATATATACCGTGCCACTCATCCTCGGAAAAGTTTACAGCGCATATCGGAAACAGTATATTATTTTCTTTATATATCATCTCCTTCGCTCTTTCGAGCACTGCCTCCATACGCCTTTTCATCTCGTCGCCCGGAATCATGTCATTAGCAAGCTCCGAAAGCTCATCGCGTATTTCATCGTCCACAGTCCACATGACATCCGACGGGCCCGATATTTCGTATTTAACCTTAAGAAGCGGATATAAAAGATCACCCTTTTTCGCGTAATGTATCGAAAGCTCTCTTATCCCGTCAAGAAGACTCCCGAGCTCCTCTCCGGCATCCAACTTTGCCTGAGCGGCTTCTATACGGCCTGCAAGTGCCTCGTTTTCCCGTTTCAAAGTGTTGAGCGGATGCCCGCTGATCCCCGTAAGCTCCTCCGCCATATCGTTCTTCCTGTTGTAATCGTGCTGTGAGCCGAGCTCGCGCGCACGCTTTACGGAAGCCATGACCTCCTTCTCCGCGTTGGCGATCTTCTCCTCACGTGTAGCTCCGTGGAATAACGCCGAGTGGACGTCGCACAACTTTTGGACCTCTTCGAGCGGTGTACCCTCCCTCATAAGTTCCTGTTCTGCCTGCATGATCTCGGATGCCTCGACGTCGCGGAATTTCTCCGCAAAATCCGCACGCACACTCTCCAGAGACTCCCCCTCACCGAGCCTGCGCAGATACGCCTTCAGCTGTTCCGTCCGCGTTTCCGGTTTGCCGTCATTCATTCCGGCAGAGGCGCTCGCCGAAACTTCATCCGCATCCGGTTGCTCATCCGCCATCGAGGCTGCAGGCATGCTGCCCGAAATAGTAAAGCCGTTGTCAATCAAAGCCGTTATAACCTTTGCCATATGTATGTTTTTCATCTTCGCACCCTTCGGTATGGTTGTAAGTCTTCCAACCGAGTGCAGCATGGCAGGCTTTTTAATTTCCGTGAACCCGAGCTCCGCCATAATGTCGGCGAGTTCAGGGTATTCCGTTACAAGATCGAAAACCGAACGTGTTAAATCTATAGTCTTGCTCATTGTAATATCCTCCCTGTTTTTCTGTAATCGTATAATACATCTTGGCAAGGCACAATGTATGTTGTTATTACAACGCATACTGTTTGTTCTACAAAAAATGCACCACGGTGGATGAATGAGCTGTCAAGAGAAATATATCGACCGGCAAAAAAGCGTTCCAGATTTATTACTTATTATCGTTTTTTTCTTTGAGGAGGATCTTGCGTGGAAGACTTGCAGCTTTTCCCTGATCTCACAATCACAATTCCAGATAGGATTACCGTTGTGATTTTCATACAAAACCAGAACCTTTATACAGCTTTTATAAATATTTACAAAAGAAATTTATTTTTTGTTTTGAGTAATTTTCTCTCTCATAAAAATTAACCGCTCCCGGATTAGTGTCCTCTGCCAACAGCTGAAATCTTTTATATCCTTTCATTTTCATTTTGCCTTCCAACTCCCGGAGTGCCTTCTTTCCGTAACCTTTTTTCCTGAATTTTTCAAGAATGAAAAAATCGTCTATAAACAATACCTTACCGTGTGCCCAGACACTTGTAAAATATGCTGTATTAATAAAACCGACAATATCTCCTCCCTCTTCAATAAAAAATAAAATATTCGGCGATTTATCATCTCGAATAATTTCCTCGAAAATATCTCCCGGGTCTCCTTTCTTTAGAGGATTTTCCCAAACGTTTTCCTCCTCATATTCGTAAGCCATGAATTCTAAATTTAATTCACACCATTTTTCTTTGTCCGATAAAATACATCTTCGTATCATTTTTCCCCTCGCATAATTTTTACCAAAACAGTATTTTATTGAGTATCAAAGCGAACATCTACTTTAATTTTGTCATCTTCAATTTTCCTATAGAAACTTTAATAATTAACCCTCAAACCCCTTGAAATACAAGGATATTTGCAAGAGAGCGGATTGAATTTACTACCAATTTACTACTTTTGAGGAAAAAGTCTTGATGTGCTGTAAAAACTCTTGCAGATAAAAGTATTTTACCACAGATACGAAAGGTATATTGCAGGGATCAAAATTAAATAGGAAATCGTAAAAGCGGTGATCTTTCGCTTCTGTAAAGGAAGCATAAGGACACCTCTTTTTTTATGCCCATGTTACGAAGTAGAGGCATATACAGGCTTGAAATATAAGGATTTTTGAGGGCGTTTTTGACAAAGTAAGGGGAATATACCTTTTCTTTCAAAATCGCACTTTTGTTGCGTAACAAATAAAAACGAAAGGAGCAGAAATCATGGCAGTTGTCAGAGTTATAAAACAAGTTTTTCTTTATTTAAGTATTTGAAATATGAACATGATGGCGGATTCTTGTTGAAACATCAGCATATAAATCCACACCAAACCCCTCTGCTACTTCAAAACTTGCAAATATACAATATGGTATTGCATCTTTCTTAAGTTTAATTGCTTCCTCTCTACAATTTACTTTTATAATAAGATCATCATTCCAGACGATTGGGTTTTCTCCAATAAAAATCTCATGTTGTAATGAGCCTTTACGAACTGCCTGCCATTCTGTATTTTGCCTATCTGGAACAAGACCCTTTTCACCATCATCAATATTAAACCATACTTTGAATGTAGGACGGGTGCAGAGCCCTACCTTAAAAATGCTTGCTGATCGAAGCGAGGCGATTATGAGTTTCAAGAAAGAAAAGTATTACCATGTGCACCTTGTTTTAGACGGTACGGAAGCTGTAAGCGATAGATTTTCAAGTAAGGAAGCGGCAGAAAAAATAGCAACATCCTGCAAAGGAAAAACGGCAGTCTGCACTTCTGTTACCTCTGAAAAAAAGGAAGCGCTGCCGCCGAAGCTCTTTTACCTTACCGCACTTCAAAAAGAAGCAAACCGTATTTTCGGTTACACCGCAAAGCAGACCCTTGACCTTGCACAGAGCCTTTATGAAA
>CALIXS010000010.1 GCA_938046095.1 uncultured Clostridia bacterium | reverse complement strand
AAGGAAGGGATATACCCGTTACGGCGCATGGTACGGGGACTCATACGGCGACTGGGGCGCCATGTTCGTATCGTTTTGCCTTCACTATGCGGGTGTAGATACCGATCTTATGCCGGTTGAGGCTGACTGCCGCAGGTGGACAGATAAGCTCGGCGCGATGCAGAACTACCGGGATCGTGATTACGTACCTGAGCCGGGAGACGTCGTTTTCTTTGAGGGGGAAAAGGACGGCAGAAGCGATCACGCAGGACTTGTCTATGAAATCATAAAGGATGCAGACGGAAACCCTGTACAGATCATAACGATCGAGGGTAACGCTTCAGAGAGCGTGCAATATGTACAGTACGCGCTGACGGATACAGACATTGCCGGGTACGGGAAGCTGCCGAAAAATCCTGAAAGAAGCGAATCGACAAAAGAAAGCAAAGAAGAAGAGACCGTAACAGAGGAAAAGGAAAACACCGACAATACGGATTCTGACGAAGATAAAGTGGAAAATGAGGAAGCTCCTGCAGTTTTGACCGCAACGGCGGAAAACGGTGTAACGGTAACGATGACCGCACCGAAGGAGTCTCTGCCGGCATCCGCTGAGGAGCTTAGCTTGAGGGCCACCGTTGTAGAGGATAAGGATGCGAAGGAGCTGATCGAAAAAGAGGTCTCCGAAAACGACGGTGCGGATGTACGCAGAAAGAGCATGCTTTTCGATATAAAGCTTATGCATAACGGTGAGGAGGCTCAGCCTGCCGGACCGGTGGGCATATCCTTTACGGGTATTGATACGCCTAAGGATGACGCGCAGGTATTCCATGTGGACGGGCAGGCGAGGAAAGCGGAAGAAGTAACCGCGTCGGAGAAGCGGGACGGTACCATTACAGCCGAGACGGATCACTTCTCCGTATACGGTGTAACGTTTACGGTGGACTTCCACTTCGGCGACTATACCTACAGCATTCTCGGAAAGAGCGAAATCCTGCTTTCGGAGTTGTTTGCGAATCTGAAGATAGGGCGCAGCGTTTCGGATGTGACGCAGGCGGTGTTCAGTAATCCGAAGCTTATTTCCGTTGAGAAAACGGCAGATGACTGGAAGCTGACCTCCTTAAAGGCGTTCAAAACGAAAGAAACTCTCACTGTTACTTTTTCAAACGGAGATGAGCTCGTCATAGAGGTAACTGATGCACCTGCGGGCGGGATCGCCGAAAACTATGTACCGAATACGGCAAAGGTTACGGCATTGAACATCAGCAAGGTCACCGGTACAGCTCCGTGGGACGCGAATAACGATCCCGGAAACGACAAGGATGCGTCCAATGATGTGGTGCGCTCCTTTGATAACATTTTCTACAACGTGGGATATACCCTGAACCTGATCGACAGGTATCAGGGGTTGTTCAGCGGGTACAAGAAGGCTAACCTTTATGTCAGGGCTACTTTGCCGCTGACAAAGGAGCAGGCGACCTTTGACCTTGATTCTATGCCATGGCTCACGGATGCACAGATTACAGATAACGGAGCAAGTCAGACTTTGACCGGCCATTACAGTATGGCAGCGGCAAACTTCGATTATGTCGTGCCATCAACGGGTACGGTAAAATTTGCCGTCTCCGTTAAAGCGATGGCGAACGGAGCGGCGGTACAACCTGCTTTTGAACTGTGGTTGGACGACGGCAACAATACGAACCACGCATCCGCTCCTGCAGAGGTGGTAACACCGAGCGTCACCACCGTAAGTGCAAAGGCCGCTTACGACGTGGAGATCAAAGAGGCCTCTTCTCTCCTCAACGGAAGTTACGGAGCCCAACGTGCGGGCCTGGTAAGTCTGGCTGTGAGCGTGCGCGTGCGTAGCAACGCTTCTGATAAGGGTGTGCGGGGGCTCTACGTGGATGCTGACGAGGTGTCCTTCACACTGCGCGCCGCCTACCGGGGCGTGGGCGTATCGGGCACTACAGCATCTCCTGCTGCAACGACCTACACCCCACGCATCATCGACTATTCGCTCATCAAGAGTGACGGAGCGACCGCTGGCGCGCTTGGCAATTCCATGGACGCCATCACGGGCGACGCCGATCTCGACATGGGTCGGGAAGTGCTGCCCTATTCCGCCGCCTCCTGGGGGAATCGCGAGAATTCCGCCTTGGATTCAGGCGCCATGAGCGTGGTTACCGCTGCGGGCACCCAAGACCTTGTCGTCACCTTCTCCGGCATCCGCAATGATAACGTCTGGCCTACGAGGGCGGCATGCGCGAATGCCGCGGGGACCGTGCTCAACATGGACACGGACAGCGGCGTTTTGGCCACGGGCGTCGTCCAGCTTTACTATCCTAAGGAGAGCGACCCGGCTCTGTTCGCACAGGTTTCGAGGAAGTGGAGCGCCGGTGTCCATGGTCAGATTCGTGTGAACGGCGCGTCTGTGGACGACGGGAACCCGAGCAACAATGCATGGACGCAGGACTGGAATGCCATTTATACGAACGGAGGCTCGGCTCCGCGCTTCGATATATTCGATGCAGGGGGGCAGAAGGTTTCAAACGCCGAGAAGGCGGGGCGCGGCGATCTCTTTCACTTTGGATGCTTCGCCGGATCGTCCACGAACGGCGTGGCTACCCGCCATCAGGACTTCCTGCTGAAATACGACAATTCCATATTGGAGCCGGCGACGGACGTGAAGGATATCCTGCCCGGTCTCAATCTTAATGGTATTTCGAGTTACCAGGATGTCATCCGGAACGGCGTGAGCAACGTGACCGGTTATACAGTAAAAGCCTACTACCTTGCGGATGTGGGCATAAACGACAATGGGGCCGATATGTACGCGAAGCAGAGGTTCGATTCGCTTGCCGCGGCGCGGGCCGCGGGGGTGGAGCCCAACGCGCTCTACGTCGAGGTGCGCAGCATCGACAACGTGGCCACATATAACTACACGAATCCATTCGCCATCGTCCCTTTCCGGGTGCGATCGGATGCTCCTCAAACGCCGTTCACGCCTATTGCCGATTACACCACCTATTGGAACTACGTGCAGATCGAGGCGCGTCTCTACACCACGGACGTGAGGGGAAAGACGCTCGCGGGATACGCGTCGAGGACGGATGTCCCGATGGCGTACGTGGTATTCCAAAGAGCGAATGACTCTGCAAGTGTCGCCCGCGGCCCTGTCTCTCCCCATGTTTACTATTCCCCTGGCCGCGATAATGCCGGCAATTTTACGGGCAGTGGAGCGACCCGGACCATCTTCGGATGGGACCTTCCCGTTTACAGCGGTGTAACCTTCATAGTGGTCTCCGAGAGGGCCACGCTGGGCAAGGAGGTCGCCCAGGCCGACGCCTCGGGCAACACCCGTAAGGTCTTCTTTGTGGACGGCGGGGAGCGCGCCGTCGATTTCGCGATGTCGCCCCGCCTCTCCTTGGCGGGATTGAGCACGGCTCCGCAGTACTCGACGGTCACCGTCACCGACACTCTGCCCAAAGGGTTGAGCTACGTGGCGGGAAGCTCAACGCTGGGCGGAACGTACGTGCAGCCACCCGACAGGGTGAGCCACGGTACGGTGATCGGCGGTGCGGCCCTCGTGGATGGCGGCACGGCGTCCGGCGTTTCAACCTCGGCCACCACGACGGGGGATGTCACATTCACCGTCACTCCAAAGGCGGACGGTACGACAGAGCTCAAGTGGGTCATCACCAACGTGCAGGCTGGGCAAGAGATGCCTAAGATCCGTTACAGGGCGACGATCGGTGACGAATCCGATCCGACGCAGGACGTGGCTGATGGTGACCAGCTGGTAAACTCGGCACAGATAACATCTACCAATGACGTGCGCGAGATTTCGCCCGCAAACGGCAACGTGTCGACCGCTACAGTTACGGTTCAGAAATTCGGCAGATCCACGCTGATTAAGCGCGTCAGCACCCCTGAGGTTGACGTGAATGAGGATATCACCTACACCATCGACTACGTGAACGATACGGCTCAGGCGCTCACAGACATGAACATCCTGGATATGCTGCCGTACAACGGTGACCTGAGAGGCAGCACCTTCCACGGCAGCTATACGGTTGATACGGTGACAGTAGAGCGGCTGAACGACGTAGCGGGCAGCTATGCTTTGGACTATACAACGGATACATCGGTTCAAGGTCACGAGAACGACCTGTTCGGTATCACACCGGCCTATACGACGGCGACTGCAAGCGTCGCGGGAAGGATCACAACACTGAAGCTTCCTGCAAATACGAGCCCTACTCTATTGAATATCAAGGGCACAAACGTCGGAGCCTATGCAAAAGTTCGTATCACCGTGACCTTGCATCCTACGGGAAACAAGGACGGTGACACGTATCATAACGATGCGGGATACAATACACAAACGATCCCTGCCCCTGTATATGCGGCGCCTGTCTATGCGAAGGTGGTGCAGCAAAAAGCAGCCCTTAAGATCAGCAAAACGGTTATCGGGCCCGGAACGGGAAGCTTCCCGTTTGAGGTGCTG
>CALIXS010000009.1 GCA_938046095.1 uncultured Clostridia bacterium | reverse complement strand
ATTATATTCGAAACTTATTAGAAACAATGCATATTAAGAAAGACCTTGAACTTGAGGTTGTGTCAATAATCTTTCGCAAATTCATTTGCCATCGGTTGTGCGGCCGGTTAACCGGCAGCCTCACGATCAGTTTCTGACTGGAGCTCCTGATCAAATAAGTGATGCATGTTCAGATATCGTTTTGTTCCCCAGGTGGTTCCGGCAACGTGACGCAGTCTGGCGCAGACGAGCATTAATGCGCTCTGACCGTCCGGGAAAGCGCCGATCGCTTTGGTTCTTCGTTTAATCTCACGATTAACCCGTTCGATCGTGTTGTTCGTCCGGATTCGAAGCCAGTGTTGGCTTGGGAAGTACATATAGGCTAAGGTCTCTTCAACGCCGTCTTCGACGATTTTCGAGGCTCCGGATAGTTTTAGCTCCTTCAATCGCTGCGCAACTGCTTTTGCTTTTTGAATGGCTGCTTCACGGCTCTCCTGCGCATGAATGGCCTTCAGCATCATGGAGACTTCACGCATTAGTTTTCTCGGCGTAGCAGAGAAAACGTTGCGGTAGAAATGAACCGTGCACCGCTGGGACTTCGCGTCCGGATAGACTTCGCTTAGCGACTCCAGCATGCCGAGACATTTGTCGCCGATGACAAGACGAACACCGGTGAGGCCGCGCTTCTTTAGGTCGATAAAGAAGTTCTTCCAACTTTCTTTGTCTTCCTTCATGCCCTCAGCTGCACCAATGATTTCGCGGTAGCCATCCTTATCAACCCCGATGGCAACAAGGATGGAAACGTTCTGAATCTCGCCTCCCCAGCTGCGTTTCAGGAACACACCATCCACGTAAACATACGGATAATCGCCGCTAAGCGGACGGGTTCGCCATTCTTCGATGTGTTCGTAAGCTTTCTTATTGAGGTTGCTGATCGTTCCGGGAGAGACCTTGGTTCCCCACAGAGCTTCGGTGATGTCCTCGACTCGGCGGACCGATACACCAGCCAGGTACATCTCGATCAGTGCTTCTTCTACGGAGCACTCATGGCGTCGATATCGCTCGATGATAGCGGTTTCGAATGAGATTCCTTTCAACTTCGGGACATGGAGCGTGACGTCCCCCGATGTTGTGGTAAAGTTGCGATCATAGTGACCGGAGCGATAGCCCTTACGATCGCCGCTACGTTCGTATTTCTCGGCATTCACGAGTTCATCGGCCTCGTGATCGAGCAGGGCATTGAGGGTCGCCTCGACACTGTTGCGGACAAGATCTTTAAGATTGTTCTTTATGAGATCCTCGTTCAATTGTATAATGTTGCCAGACATAGTTATTGCCTCCTTTCGGCGATTAGAGTTGTGGTGACTTAATCATACCGATGGCAAGAAGCTATGTCTATTTAATTGAATTTGCGAAACTTATTTTACGTTATCCGTACTCGGGACTTTCACCCGTTAGAGCGCGCCCATGGCGCGCAAACTAAAAACCGGATGATTTCTGCTGAAATCAATCGGTCTGAAGTCCAAATATGTGATTATTCAAATAAGACTGTCATCCAGAAGAAAGTCTATGACCCCGATGTTTAACACGCCATTTTCGTCATACCATCGCTTTCTTACATCGTGGCGTACTACAATTTTCGGAAAGGAATCGCCAGTCAGAGAAAACGGTCTCATCTCGGTATTGATTTTTTCCGGATTTTCCATGGCATAGGCAGATTGGATATACATCTTTTTGCCACCTTTGGATACAACAAAGTCAATCTCCCTTGCGGTTCTTTTTTGCTTCCCTCTTTCATCTTTTTCATTGGAATATACGATTCCAATATCCACGCTGGCACGGCGGATTGCCAACTCGTTATAGATAATGTTCTCCATGATATGCGTCATTTCCTGCTGGCGAAAGCCGATCCTTGCGTTGCGAAGGCCGATATCTTCACAATAGTATTTGTTCGGATACTCGAAATAGCTCTTACCCTTCACATCATAGCGTTTGCATTCACTGAAAAGAAAGGCATCTTCCAGATGAGCCATATAGGATTTCACGGTATTGGGAGCGATTTGGTCTTTGCTCTTCAGCTTTTGCATGGAGTTGATCGCGTTTGCCACATTATTCGGATTTGTAAGCGAACCTACCGAAGAACAGAGCAGATCCAAAATGTCAGACAGAACGTCTATACGGGTGATTTTTTTCCGCTCTACGATGTCTTTGATATATACTTCAGTAAACAATGCTTTCAGATAAGCCATGCGAGCCTCATCATCCGGCCTTGAGAAAATGAGCGGCATCCCGCCGTAAAAGGCATAATTGTCAAAGGCATCCGCCTTGTCGCCTCCGGCTGCAGCATAATACTCCGCGAAGGAAAGCGGATGTATGCGCACCTCGTCGCTGCGGCCACGAAATTCAGTCAGAATATCACTGGACAACATCCGTGAATTGCTTCCGGTCACATAGACGTCAAGATTGGAAAGGGTTTTCAGATCATTGAGCGCATCATAGAAAGTGATAGGCTTTCCATTCGGGTTATAGGGGTTCGGAACCTCGTCTGACATCTGTATCTCATCCAAGAATAGATAAAACTGTTCTTTCTGATTGCCAATGCGTTCCTTCACATACGCTGTCAGCTCCAATGGGTTGCGATAGCGAATATCCCTTGCAAGGTCAAGTTCAATGACGATAATATGATCCTCGCTTATTCCGTTTCCCAACAGATAATTCTTATACAGGGTCCGCAGCAGATAAGACTTCCCGCACCGGCGCACACCGGTAATGACCTTCACCTGTCCGTCCCATGCATAGCCGATCAACTGCTTCAGGTAGGAATCTCTTTTAATCTCCATAGCGTTCTCCATTGATAACTTGTCAATATTATTATGCAAGTTCGCAATCACATTATACCTGATGACAAATATAAAATCAATGCCCCCATTGAGAAGTACAATAATAATATGATGAACTTATCAATGAAGATAAACCTCACGATTTTAGGGTATCGCTTTAGAAGCAGCAAAAATTTTGTTAACTCAATTCCACAAACTTTTAGAATTTCAATTTTTGTAAAATCTTGCGAAACATGTCATTCCCAATCACCCCGTTCTCTGCTTTCCATCGCCGGTTATTCTCGAGCAGTTCATCGAATGGAACCGGCTGATACTCGTTGATGTCTACTCCGGCGTTCAGCACTCTTTCACGCCTGCAAAGCAACGGCCAGTAATCCGCGCTGGTATCGTTGTTGATGTGTCCGTGGATCATATAGGACCGTTTTGCATGCTTCCACGTGAGAAGCGGATAATGGCACAAGGTCAGGCCATGTTTTCCATCAGAGATTTCCAGCATGGTATCCACGCTGGAAAAATAGCGGGGAAGGTCCACCTTTCCCATCCACGAGCCGTCGTGATTGCCGAGTACCAGGCGTTTCTTCCCCTTGAGCCGTTGCAAAATCGGCTCAGGGTCAGCACATCGGAAAAACATATCTCCGATAATATACACGGTATCGCCGCCGCTTACGCGGTCATTCCATGCGTCAATAAACGCCTCGTTCATTTCCTCAATATCGAAATATGGCCGCTCACACATACGGATGATGTTGGCATGGCCGAAATGTGTATCTGCTGTAAAGAAAATCATTGTCTGCCTCCAAGTGTTATTTGATCGTTTCTATCTTAACCGCGCTTTGAACGAAGGACAACACTGCGATTATATAGTCAACTGCAAAAGCGGGTCGGGAAACGGCTCGTCCGTTGAGAAGTAGAGCATAAAAATAAACAACTTATCAACGAGAAAATGGCTCCATAATCATCCTGTGTACTACTGGCCGAATCGTCACTGAGCATCAAGAAATGATCCGATTGGCTCGCTGCACATTGCCAAAAGCCGGCATAGCCGGTGGTTTATTAGTCATCTCACATTCGTTCGATAAACCGCTGCTAAAGCAATACAATAAAAGGCCTGCCCGGATAAACCGGACAGGCCTTCGGTTTGTGCTCCGACCGTGTTGAATCCGCGTTAAAGGCGGGAGCACATATATACATTTAGCTTAAACAATGCATCGCGGCTTCTGTTTTCAGGCTCTTACAGGCTATCTGCCTATTACACCCCATGCCGCATCATCGGATATGAAGGTCGGTCCGCCTATAACCGTGCACTTTGGGGCATTGGCCGGTGATGCCCATGCCTTTGCCTGAACTATATTTTCGTTGTTCACGAGAAGCAGCGGTGCCTTCCTCTTTGATGCGAGCACTCCGGCGCATAGACCGTCGGGATAATCCATAGAGTAAGCGAGCACGACCTTCTCACAGTCGCCTGAGAAGAATCTGTCGGCTACCAACTTTGATGTTTCGTACCTCGTGCTTCCGCCTATGCGCTCCGTATTTCCGAACACCGCGCACTCCTGCTTCACACCGTCGCCGACTACCGCCGAGCCGCCGATCAAGATGTAGTTACCGGATTCGAGCGTTCCCAGATACTCCTTCTGCTCATCCGTGAGTGAGCTTCCCACAAGCAGGACAGGCTTTCCGGCTGCTGACGCCGAAAGAGCGTCCGCAAACGAACTGCCCGAACATACGAGAATATCCTCGTTCGTTACTCCCGCTGCCCTGAGCAGCGCTATGTTTGTTTCGTACCTGTTATTACCGAAAAGCCTACTGACATCAAACGCCTTGAGCGCTTCGTCGTATGTTTCCGGTACGACGGCAGTGCCTCCTGCGATATATACTTTGCCGTTTTCTCTAAGATTCGCCTTGATGTAGTTTACCGTCGCGTCGATACCTGTCTCAGGTGCCATGATTATAGGCGCGTTCTTTACATTTGCGAGATATGATGCACTGAGAGCGTCGGCATATCCGTTTCCGCTGACTAATACGACCGCATCGAATTTCTCGACGCCGAGCTCTTTCCTGAGAGCGTCCGCCACCTTGAGAGATGTTTCATATCTCGTGTTTCCGTATATTCTGTCGAGCTTTTTCGCGTTCCTCAGGGCTTCCTTTAACGCCGCCTCAGCCGCTTCCTGTGCCTTCTTCGCTGCTTCGATCATCGCGTTTATTTCATCGATATCAACCGTTTTGGTGACCTTTACATTGAGTCCCTCAGCAGGAACGTCGGCATCGGAAATACTGTACATACCGTTCTCGTCCGGCTCGAGCACATTTCCTCCCGCCTCGACGCTGTATTTACAGTATTGAGCCTTTTTTATCGTAAATTTGAGTTCTTCGCCCGGATATACGGGAGCCTTTGTTCCGCACGATACGTCATCCTGACCGCTTCCGATGAAACTGACCCATTTGCATTGCTCTATATTGAACGTTATCTCAGGCATTCTCGAAAGAACCATCCCTACCGTCGGTGCATTGAAATTAGGGTCGGCGCCGGTTCCGTATCTGGCACCTCTGTGTCCGCCCACACTCGTATTTCCGAAGCCGCCCATCTTGACAGCTCCGGTAAGCGAATACGTTGCAGCCGTCCAATCATCAGGTATTGTTATCTCTATCCTCTGACGGACAGGATTTCCGCTGAAGTCGTATACTCCGTAATTGCTTCCCGGATCGGAGCGGAACATCGTACCGTTTTCGCCCTTGTAGTAGATAGATGCGTTAAAGTTATACAACCCCTGAAGCTTTTCGGCAGGGTTCACGAGATTCGTAAACTGAAGTGTGACCTTGTCGCCGAGTCTGAGCTTCGCATCCTCGCCCAGAACCTTGCCTTCCGAATCCAGAATTACATAACTCACACCGCGCGCCGTGACTACCTGATATGTCGTCTTGTCGCCCTTTGTTACCTTTATTATATGCCTGCCGCTCTTGAGCCCCGATACGGTTACGGCGCCCGTCTCGGAGTCTGTACTTATGCCGTCCGCCGTAAAGCCGCCGAACGTCATTTTGTCCGTCACCGTGCTCCGGTTGACCGTGACGGTACAGCCCGCCTCAGGCGTGAACGTGTATGATGCTCCCTCGTCTCCGGTGTAGAACAAAATATCATGCTCCGCATCTATTGCGGTCGTATCGGCATCGACGCGATCTATCATCATGTTTGTCTTTATATCCGAGTCGATGCTGCCGACGTGTACTACAAATACACCCGTGCATTCAGGCCATATCGCCGAATACTGAGTGCCGCCCTGTCCGACTTTGTCCGTCATCGCGTCGTAGGTCACGTGCACGATAGCCGTTCCCTCACCGTTAGCCTTCAGCTTTGCGACACAACTGTTGTCGGCGTCAGGTGTTACCGTCAGAATGTCCGACGGATTCCCGTTTACATCCGTTACCGTATAGTGCATATCCGGCAATGCAATCTTCGAGTTCATAAAGCTCTCGATGACCGTCCAGTTGCGGAACATATTGAGCTCATACGTATCGCCGACTCCCATGCCTAAGAAGCCCTTGCCGTTGATGTTCATGTATATGTCCGCGCGGTCGTATACATTCTTCTCATAACGGTAAACCGTATCCTTTTTGAAGTCACTGCTTCCGATGCAAAGATCCGCTGCCGTAACCTCCACTGTCGTCGATTCGTTCCATTCCGGGAAATCCCAATACGTGACGCCGTTCGGATTCTGCACGCGCAGGAACAGCGACGGTGCGCCCCATCCGCTTTCGACTTTAGGAACCCTGAATACCGACGTTATTCCGTCCGTTTCGTCAGTCGAGACGGGCTTCATAAAATCGTATACCCAATATGAGCTGAACTTGCCGACGTTTATCTTCGATCCGGCAGGAGCCTTGACCGTGATTTCCATGACCTCAGGTATATAAGTCCTGATGTCTGTATTGATCTCCGTCTGCTTGCCGCTCTTCGTTACGGTCGTCGCCACATAGCCTGCGGCCTTGTCGCCTATCGGCGTGAACACGGCGCTTACCGTATCGCCGCTGAAGAACAGACACGATTGCCTGTCTTCGTTTACGCCCGGAGCCGTCTCGCGTACCGTACCGTCCTTACCCGTTACCGTAATGCCGATCGTGTAGTCCTTATCGCGCTCCCAATTACTGTTTTGGGCGTATATCTCGTATGCGCGGTAAATCGTAAATACGGTGCTGTCGGCACTTACTACGAGCCTGATTCCGCCGTTGCAGTCACCGTTTTTGCCATAGCCCTCGTACCAATAATCGCCGGCAGGTACGGAAGCTTTGTACATCAGAGAGTACCCGTCTGCCTCCGGCTGTATGTTCTTGAGGAGATCCTCCGTTCCCTTTACTCCGTTTTCGTAGGTGTACAGCTTTCCACTGTTTATCTGAGCGCTGTGAAGCCCTTTGATCTGTATATCGATTTTGGAACTCTTATAGCTTACGGAAGCATACGGCGCAACAAATGTATCATCGTCAAAGATTTCATTCTTTGGTATTTTTGTTACGGTCGCTTCGTATTCGCCTGCCGCCGGAGCCTTGAGCGTGACATTACCGCTCTCATCCGTCCTGCCCTCGGCTAAAGTTTCCGCACCTCTGCGGAGCACTACCGTCGCATCCTTGAGGGCGACAGGTGTTTTGTCGGCCATAGGATAGAAGCTTATCAGGTTCAATGTTACGTTTCCGTCCTGATCCGTTTCGTATTCGTTCTGCCCGAAGTAGAGATATCTGTCGGCGTAATACTCGTTGAAATAACGGAATACCGTAAGCTTATCACCCGTTTTCAGAGGCGTGTCGTTGGCAACGCTGCCCATATCGGGCTTATTCTCGTACGTAGGATATTTGTCGTTTACCATGTATCCGAGAGACGTGGTCTTGACGCCGAATATTTTCGAGATCGTGCCGTTCTGCGACATTACGAGGTATTCCTCAGGCGCATTTACGAAGTTCTCATACATATCGGCATGGATCGTACAGAGAACGTCTATCACTGTTACTTTGTTGATGTAATCCTCAGGTTTATAGAAGCCGGCATTTGTCGAAGCCTTTGCGCTTACCTTAACGGTCTTATAGGCTTTTGTATACTCGTTGCGCTTATCCTGAGCTATTACGGTCACCTCGGCCTCTTCAGGATTCATCTTTGCCTTTGCCGCTCTGACTGCGGCCGCCAGGGCCGCCGCTGCGCCGTTTACCTCCTCGTCGGAGGCGGAGGCGTTGTCGTATACGCCCTGCGCCGATGCTATGGCCTCGTTCAGCGCCGCAAGAGTGCCTACGGCATACTGTCCCGGTTCAGAGCCCTCTTTTACAGTTGCCGCAAAAGCCGTCGCCGCGTCGATCCCGGCCTTGAGAGCAGTCTTAGAGTTGCTCTTTCCCTTGACCGTGACGGTTACCGAAACCTCCTGCTTGCTGAGTTTTTGAAGCTTTGCGTTGTCAGGATATTTTGCGGCGAGATCGCCGTATTTGGCACTGCTGAGCAAAGAAGATACAGTTACCTGCGTATCCGCATCCTGTCGTGTTACGAGAAGGCTCTCATGAGCGATCACCGCCTTGTTCGACGATTTGAAGTGGTTGTAGCCTGCCGCCTCCATCTCTGCCGGATCCGTAAAGTAGCTGTCAGGCACTATTCCGTTGCCCTTTTCGTCGTCGACGCTGTACGCGAATACCGGATTGCCGCTCCCGTCGAGCGTCATTTCC
This sequence comes from uncultured Clostridia bacterium, assembly GCA_938046095.1. Classification (GTDB taxonomy): domain Bacteria; phylum Bacillota; class Clostridia; order Peptostreptococcales; family Anaerovoracaceae; genus Eubacterium_B. The sequence goes on along the minus strand of CALIXS010000009.1, from coordinate 47,846 downwards.
CTGAATGCGTGCAGATTGTCTGTTACGGAATTTTCGTCGGCAAATTTGCCGTCGTTGATACCGTCCCAATAGTGAGCCTTTGCCTTCTCCATCATCGCAAGCTCGGCATCAAGCTCATCGTTCGTGATAACATCTACATGAAGCTCGAACACCTGCGATACGGTAATTCCGCTTCTCGTAAACGATACCTTAAGCTTGACGTCGCCGTCGTCCTTAAATCTGTCGACAGCTCCCCTGTATCCGTTGACCTTTATCGCATCGTTGTCCGACGTGACCGCGATTTCCCTGTTGGCGAACACGAGCTTGCCGTTCTCGTTCTTTATTCTCGTATATCTCGGAAGCTGGATATCGGCCGTAACGTGAAGCGGGTCTATATCCTCTTTCGTAACAAAGTCTTTAAGTAAATCAATTGTGTAATACTTCTTAAGTATGTTCAGAAGCTCTTCTTCTGTAGGCCCCGTCTGTCCCGAGCCCTTGACGGTTACCTCGAACGTCTTTGTTATCGTAGTAAAATCCGATACGGCCTCGATATTTCCGTTCAGCAGGCTGTCGTTCGCCCTGACGGTCGCCGTCAAAGTGACCTTTGTATCGTTTGCAGGTTGTTTGACCGTGCCCGACTTAGGGTCGAGGATGGTATCATACCCCGTAGGATCGACGGATATGACATTAGGGTCTGAGGATTCCCACGTTATTTTGCCCCATGCCGTACGCGCCGAATTAGTAAGGATCTGAGGCAGAGTCAGCTTGTTTGTAACCTCGTCCGGCGATGTGTTGGCGCCCTTTATCAGATCCCATGTGATGCCCTCCGACTCCGCCGTCAGCTTGGCGTTGTAGTGATTTACATCCCAGCCTACGACAGCGTTTTTCTGCGCCGTATCGACTGCAGAGGTTCCGCAGGTCAGTGTGAATACACAGCCTATATTCTTTGAGTTGTTGCCCCATTGAGACGGAGTATCGCTGCTTATATACTTTATCGTGCCGTTGGAGGCTATCACATCTGTGTCGTCGGATGACTTAAGGCTTACCGTCACTCCGGTCATGTTGAGGCCGAAGGTGTTCAGTCTTGCCGTCGCGACATCCGTGATGCTTCTGTCGGTTGCAAACGATGTCATGAGCGCGCTGAGCGATTTGTCAAATTTTTCTTTGAGCGCCGTTATGCGTGCAAGGTTTTCGGCCTCCGAACCTGAACCGGCCTTTACCGTCAGCCTGAACGCCGCAGCTTCAACCTCTACGCCGTTTTGAGCATCATCCCAGCCCTTGGTGCCGAAATAATACGTTCCCGGCTCAAGCCCGGATGTGTCTATCGTAATATTGCCGTTCTCGTCGGTCGCACCATAATTATCCCACGATTTGACGTCGGGATCGAGCTTGCCCGGAACATCGCCCGCCGTCATAAATACGTTCTCGACGCCCGCATTGACATAATTTGTCGTATAGCTGCTGTAATCCGGTCTGGAATGCTTGAGGGTAAGCGTAAGCTTATCACCCTTTGTCACCTCGTCCCGATACGCATAACTGTCGTTTTTGGCAAAATAGCTGAAAGAAGCTCCCATCGCCGTGCCGAGTGCGATATAATGCAGCTCGATTTCGTCGCCGTCATTCATTTTAATCTGATCGGACGTGGCTCCCCAGCCCGCCTTTCCGAGCGGGTATATATGGTTGACATAGTAGTTCAGATTATAGCCGAGACCCCAGAAATTACTGATGAATGTCGACCCTGAGCCTCCGGTTATTCCGAGATATCTATCCATGAGATTATTCTCATATAAATATCCCTTTCCGGCATCCTCAGGCTTGACCCCGCACATATATACCTCTGTAAGGTATATGAACACGTGCAGAGCCGTAACCACACCGTCCGCCGTCGCAGGCGTTCCCGGTTCCTGCGATCCTCCCGAGTAGCAGTCCGGGTTGTAGTACATAGACTGCAATCCGTACTTTGCGATATCAAAGTAATGTACCTTTACTTCCTCCCTGACCATCGAGGTTTCGGTCTTCTCCGCTTTGTAGAAACCGTCGCCGTGTGTCATGGTGAAACTGACGCTGATGTCATCATACGTCTTGTCGTCTGCGAACACTGTAGCAGGTATGAGAGAAAACAGCATCATCAAAGTGATGATGACTGCCGTCAGCCTGCGGAGCGTTCCGTTGCTTTTTGACATTTTTCTTCCTTTCCGCTGCAAATAAAAAAGCAGCAAACATCACATGCTGCAGACCGTTTTTTCCGCGACAGAAAAGCAGCTTTTTCGACGTCTTCCTACGTCGAAAAAGCGTAAGTCGGAGCAGGTCTCCTGACTCATGCGTCACCGCCGTATCCGTGCCTTCTCGGACGCCATTCTTTGTAAATACCGTCCAATGGCCGCAAAAAGCTGTACTGATACGACTCCGCATTTACAGTGGCGGAATCCGTCCCGGCATTTCACCGGGTTCCCTCTTGGCCGCGCGGCGGGGAAATCACCCGCGCCGCGCGGAACTCTGACTATATAGCTATATATTTATCGTACGTATATATGATATCAGAGGCCTTGACGTGCGTCAATCACCAAGCATCGATAAAACGGCATTATCGTCTATGAGAGAGGCTCCTCCGAGCACATAGACCCGACCCGGCTTAAAGCCCCGGACGTACGCCGCTGCTGCCGCGTTATCGGACGGATTTGCGGATGCGAGTATCAGAGGCCCTCTGCCGTTCAGCGCCAGCGGCCCGCCGCAAAGCCCGTCGGGAAACGACAGACCGTACGCAAACGTAACGCTTTTTGCGTCTCTGCCGTATAACCGCTCGGCCGTCATCACGCTCGTCTGATACCTCGTAGCTCCGCCGAGCCTCGTGACCTCTCCGAACACTTTAAGGCTCTGCTCAATGCTTTCGTTTACGACACCCGTACCGCCGATTATGAAATACTGCCAGCTGCCGGTACCCGCAAGGAACTGCCTTTGCTCATCTCTGAGATTATCCGACACGAGCACTACGGGAAGTCCCGATGCGGAGGCCGAAAGACCGTCGGCATACGCCATCCCCGAGCACACGAGTATATCCTCGTCGGCGACGCCCGCCTCCCGAAGTATGAGCAGATTTGTTTCGTACCTGTCGCAACCTCCGAGTCGTCTTACGTCATATCCCGCCAGACCGCCGCGCAGCGAATCGGGAACGACGGATTCTCCGCCGAGCAGATATATCTGCCCTCCAGGCGCCACATTGCTGCGTATATATTCAGCTGCCGCATCAACCTTGGCATCGTTGACGAGCAGTATAGGCGCTTTTTTCATCTTTGCGAGGTATGCTCCCGCAAGCGCGTCGGGATAGTCTTCACCGCTTGCGACTACGGCGGCGGAGAATGTGTCGACACCCATATCCTTTTTGAGCCTGTCGGCGATCGCCATGCACGTATCGTAGCGCGTGCTTCCGTAAAGCCGTATATATTTCCCCTCCGGATCGTCATCTAGCTTCGGTATTATCTCGGTTTTCGTATGGCTCGAATCGCGCCTGCACGTGTAAGTCCTTATGCCGTCCGAAAAAACGGTCGGTTCTTTTGTAACTGTACCATCATCCCAATCGTGCCCCAATGCCGGCAGGACGGTATCTTCCACGGATATCTCATTTACACCCCCGGCATCCGAGAAATATTTTCCGCATACGCCGCACTGCCAGTACCGGGTATGCCCGTTTTCCGTGCATGTCGGTGCAGCCTCGGGTACGAGGACGGCCGCATGAGCGAATGAAACCGAGGAAACGGGCGTGACCTCAGCCCTGTTCTCCGAGGTTACCGCTGCCACCGTAACAGATGCGGATATATCCGAAGGCTCCATGGTGCAATCGCCGAGAGCCTCATAGGTGTACATTATACTTCCCGAGGACGGCATAGGTGAGCCGTCCGGTGATGCGAAGCCCGCCGTATGATCATCATAGCCTATCCTGTCGATATCAAAGTAATAAGCCTTAAGCTCCTCCGAAGCCTCTACCTTTATTCTCCTGAATTTCGTTTCGTCCCAAATGTTGACCGCCTTTACCGCCCTGACATCCGAAAGTCCCGAGGAATACGTAAATGTCAGAGTAAATTCGTCTCCCGATTTCACCGAAAGCTCCGACGGTGAAACGCTTCCCGTGACGTTTCCGTTCACGATGCTTTCCGAACGGTCGGCGTATACGCTCATTCCGAAAAAACATACTGCCGCCGAAATGCAAAACAGCGCGGCGATCAAGTGTTTCTTATTTACGCTCTGATTTTTTTTCATCGTCTGCTCCTTGTCCAATCCCTCAAAATATCCCGTGCTTCGTCTGTATCCTGTTCAGCTTCTCCCCGACGGGCTTAAGCATAAGCTCAAGAAAAAAAACGTTCGATACGGCATACGTTGCCGTGTACGGAACCGCCGTCACGAGCTTCGCGATGTAGATATCCCACCGCCAGCCTCCTGCAAGGCTGAGCACCGTCCATATATCCATTATAAGAGAATACGATATCCCGGCGAGCACGCCGTATACGGCAAGAGGCACGCGCCTCCTCAGCAGACTCCTGAATGCAGGCAGTCCGGCGACGAGTCCGATGAGTCCGAGCGCCATCATCTGAAACGGCGTCCACGGCCCCTGCCCGAAGAAAATGTTCGATACGACGGCCGAAAGGGAGCCGACGAGAAACCCGAATTCGGGTCCCATATATATGGCCGACAAAACCGCTACCGCGGCGAGCGGCTTAAACGCAGGCAGTGCGGCAAAGACGAGCCGCCCGGCTACTGCAATGGCCGTCATCACCGCGATGAGCACCATTCTCCTTATGCTGCCCTCGCGTTTCTCGTACGTTACGTAAAACGGTACACACGCCAGAAACGCAAATACTGTGGATATAAGCCTGTACCGCCTGTCGTCAAACAGGCGCTCCATGAGCACTATGAGCAGGACTGCCCCGGCTATTGCGGCGATCCATGCCGATATTCTTTTTTTGTTTCTTACCGTCGTAATCATATCCATAGCCGGAGTATCACTTCCTCCCGTTCATCCGTGCGAGCCTCACGACCTGTTCACACGTCACTGTCCTGTCGTACATCGACCTCGATATCCTGCTCGCGGGCGTCGTATAATATCTGTTGCCGCTGAAAAAGACCTCGGGCTCTTCCGGGACGCTTATCCTGTGATCGAAGAACAATGCGCATCTGTCTGCCGCATGTGCTGCAAACTCCACGTCATGCGTTACTATGACCGCCGTAAGACCGTCAGCCTTAAGCTCAGCCGTGAGCTCCGTGAGCATGCTCTTCGCCCATGCATCTATGCCCTTCGTCGGCTCATCCATGAGCAGCAGCTTAGGCTCCGACAGGAGAGCCTTCCCTATTGCGGCCTTTTCCTTTTCGCCGCCCGACAGATCGTACGGGTGCCTGCCGAGCAGGTGCTCGATACCGAGCCTGTGCGACATCTCTTCAATCCGCTGTTCCATTTCCTCGGTCGTACACCCCAATACCTTTCTTATCTCAAAATAGTCCTCCTTAAGGCTCATCCTTATGAACATCGTTTCCGGGTTTTGCGGAAGAAGAGCGAGATTTCTCAGATAAAGCTCATTGCCTGTATATTTCTGTATTTTTTTGCCGAAAATCTCCAATTTGCCCCTATATGGCTTTCGCGCACCGGCTATCACGGAAAGCAACGTCGTCTTTCCTGCGCCGTTGCCACCGAGTATGCATAGTGTTTCGCCCCTTCTCACCTCGAGATCCGCGGCATCTAAAATGTCGGGACTGTTCTTTCCGTAACTGAAGCATATCCCCCGCATCGAAACGGCGCTCACGTTTTCGCCGCTGCCCGTATCAACGCCTTCCTTCGTGCTTTCACTGCCGTCGACATACGAATCACGTATATCGATATGTTCTTCACGTTTTCCCAAAGCCGACTTTCCGCAAAACGGCTTTTCCAAAAGTTTTTCTTCTCGGGGAAGCTCTCTCGCCGCATTTGCGTACGCTCGCTCGAGGAATTCTCTTCCCTCGCGCACCGTCATAGGACATTTCATATCGTCAGCGTCGAGCGACTGATATATTCTGACGGCGCTCGGCAAAGCTCTGGACATCTCTGCCGCCTGCGGCAAGCGATGAAGCAGCTCGCTTACATGTCGCGGCGTACCCTCAGCCACTATGCTGCCCCCGTTCATTACAACTGCTCTGTCCGCCTCGGGAAACACCTCCTCAAGGTTGTGCTCGGTCATGATTACGGTAAGACCGAGCTCCCGGTTTATCCTGACGAGAGTATTCAGAAAATCAGAGGCCGCTATAGGATCGAGCTGACTCGTCGGCTCGTCCAGTATGATAAGCTCCGGCTCCGGAGCAAGCGACGAAGCAAGGTTAAGTATCTGCTTCTGTCCGCCGGACAGCTCTCCCGTATCCATGCGGAACCAATCGTCTATACCGAAATAGCAGGCTATCTCGGCGGTCTTCCTCCTTATGTCGGCTGTCGGGAAACCGAGGTTTTCCATGCCGAAGGCAAGCTCATGCCAGACCTTATCAGTCACTATCTGGCTTTCGGGGTCCTGCATAACAAAACCTATCCCGGCCGCGGAGTCCCGGTCGCTCATCATCTCCTGAAGCACGCCTCTGAATTTTATAATTCCCTCTTTTTTCCCTAGAGGCGCAAGCTCCCTTTTCAGCAGCCTCAGCAGCGTCGTTTTGCCGCAGCCGGAGCGCCCGCATATCACGACGAACTCTCCCTCGTTAACGGTTAACGAAACGTCTGAAAGCGCCGCTTCCTCTTTTCCGCCGTTAAGCTGCGCGGGATAAGAAAAGCTCAAGCCTTCGACTTCAAGTAATACCATATTATCTGTTCCTTTATTTCAGTAAGCGCCGGCACGAGCATAAGTGCCGCGGCGGCGGCATATGCGGCGATCGCCGCCGCATCAGTTTCCAAGTTCCCCAGCTTCGGATAAAATGCGAAGTCGATACTTCCGCTCATATATATTGCTGCGAGCAAAGCGCTTACGCACAGTATGAACGCGAGCATCTTACCGTCGCGCCGCCGGAACATAAAGATAGAATAATCCGTCCTGCCATGCAGCCCGTATCCCCTTGCCTTCATAGAATCGGCAGTATCGATCGACTTTTCTATCGACCACCCCACGAGGCTGTCGAACGTCCTGAACGCACCGAGCCCTCTGTCCTTTATACTTCCCCGGGAATACAGACCCATGGTCCTTTGCGTATCGCCTATCGAGACCGCCTGTTTTCTGAACAGCGGTATGAATCTGAACGTCATCGACAGGATAAGCGCGAGCTTCGGCGTCACTTTTCCGAACAGGTACAGGAACTTATCGGTCGTCATATATTTCGAGTAACATCTGCACCATACGAGTATGCTTACAATTATCATCGATGATGCCGCACCGTACATTATCGCCTCGAGCGTTACGGCATTGCCGTTCATGAAAAAAAGCGGGGTTTCTCCATCATGCACGAACAAAGGATTTACCGTCGTCATTATCGCAAATATACACGCGTACGAAACGAGGTCGCTCAGCAGCGTAACGGCGCCGAACTCCACTCCGTAAAGTACGAATGCTCCTATGAGCGAGGATGATATGAGCACCGGGTTCATCGTCACCATGCTGAACGCTATGACTGTTATATAGTATGTGAACAGCACCGCCGGGTGAAAGCTTCCGAAACCCTTCATCCTTCTACCCCCGCTCCGACATCTCTGCCCAGATCGCACGTATAAAGCCACGCTATACTGTCGCCGTTCTTCAGCTTATACGCGCTCGCACCGCGATCCGCCGGCTCATCGTTTACCTTGTATATCCAGCCCGACAGTCTGCCGCAGCTGAATTCGTAAAGGTGGTTTATCCCCTGCACATAAACGGTATTGTACCTGTTCGCATCGGCGCCCTGATACTCCATCTGTATTTTGTTGTACCTGCATGCTCTGTCCAAAATATCAAACACCGTATCGCCTTGTCTGAGCACATACTCGGTTTCCGCGAGTATGACGCCGTCCGACGGAACGTATTGCTCACTGCGCAGCGGCTTTGCGAGCTTGTCGTAATTGTCGAGTATCGTATCGCACCGTATCGTTATGGTGACAGTCTCGGAATTTTCCGTTATGTCTTCCATATGCGACATGTAGTATTCGTCGACAGACTCTATATCGGCAAAGCACACGAGGCACAAAACGAGCACCGCCACCGTGCCGAGCAGTATAAGGTTTCTCTTGATCGCTCTCAAAATTCAATCACTGCCAATCGTCATCCGCATCGTTGCCCGCTTCGCCGGCTTCATCGGATCTGTTTTTATTTTCATGAAGTAGCACGACTGCAAGCAGTATAACGATGACTATGACTGCCGCGGCCGCTACTATCGCTATCTTATACACGGGATATTCCGCGTCCCGCGCATCGTCCCCGTCTGTCCGGAGCGGCTCGGCCGACAGTATATCCTCCTGTGTCAGGCTCTTCGCATCCGTAAGGTCAAAGAGCCGGTTCTCTCCGCTGTAATATCTTCTGACGGCCTCGAGCGCATAAAACGCCTGATATCCCGCCATATTGTTTCCCTCGGTCTCGACGGGCGTACTGTCCGGACTGTGTATTATCCCGCCGTCGTCCAGCACAAACGTTTTCAGCCCGTCAAAGAGCGTCCTGCCGTTTTTTGTGAATTCCGTGTCCGTAAACACGTCCCTGCCCCACGACGCGAGCGAGATCATCGCCCACGACGTGCTCTCGGATGTTTCCGATCCGTACGTCAGCATCGCGCCGTCGTCCGCCTGCATTGCGGCTATAACCGGAAAAGCCTTGTCCGCCGCATCCTTTATCGTTATGTCGTAGGACGTATCCGTGAATACGTTGTCTATACGGTATGACGTGCGGACTGAACCGTAAGGCGCAAGAGCCGTAAGTGCCATCGATGTAAGATCCGGGTCCGACTGCAGTGTCTTATCGAGCGCGAAACCTCCGTCATCCTTTTGCCGGGCCAGGATGCCCTTTATCAGGTCCTCACGGGTCCATTCCGCATCGGCCGGCTCCGCGAAGCCCTGCGAGTCAACGGTGAGAAGCGCCCATATATAGCCATTTACGCCCTGCATCCCGGGATCGCCGAACGACGAATGCCATATGCTCCTGTCTATCAGATCTATAGGTGCGCTGTACGCGCCGTTCTCTTCGAGCGTTATCTTCTCAGGGTCGCCGCCGAGCGCCGATACCGTAAGTGCGGTGCGGTAAAGCTCGGACGGGTATATTCCGTTCACGTCGCCCGAAGCGTAATAATCGATCACGCGCCGATACAACGCTCTCACATATGCCGCCCGATCTCCGTCAGTTCCCGTCCTTCCGGCGGTAAATGCATACCAATCAGAGGAAGCATCCCCTGCCGCATCCGCGACGGCGTCAAGCAGTGTATCGGCTTTGCCCTGCTTCCAACCGGTTATACCGTCCTGAATAGCGGATATCTCTGAAAGCACGGCTCCCTCATCCGTCCCTGCACGGGATATATCCGTAAACCGCGGGGAGAGCAGCACTGCGACCGTTATGAGGAACAAACCTGTCCTCTTAAAAATTCTTTTCATCAGTAGTGCACCATCTTGTCTTTTCTTCTGTCCGAACCTTTCTTCAGCCCGGCCGCAAATACGGTAACTGCCGTCGCGAGCACGGCGGCGACAAGTATCAGCATGACAAGTGTCGTCTGCTTCGCCGTCAGCGCGCCTTTTTCGCGCAGATCCGCAGTCGGAGCATAGCTGTAATCGTCGGTTATGATGTCTTCATCATACGGCACGGGCTGAGATGTTTCGGGAGCCTGAGGCTCATCCGAAGCGACATGCGGATTAATGGCCCCCCCTTCCGAAGCTGCCGCTGAAGATGCACCCGCCGGATCTGATGCCTGAGGATCGGTCATACCGTCGCTCCTGACGTACGGCATGACCGCCCCACCGGTCAGCGCGGCATATGCAACCTCTGCATCAAAAAGCACCTGCCTGTTCGATACGCTGTTTTGAAGTGCCGGACCTAAAGCATCATAGCTCATCCTCGCCCGATGTATAAATCCGCCGCTCGCCCTCGACACCACACCTATATTTCTTATAGCGGTTTCCGTCGCATCGACAGCCTTGAGCTGATCGTATCTTTCCGACGCCTGAACGAGCACGTCGTAGTTCGTCACCATATCCTGCTGCTGCGTCATGAGTTCGTTGTACACTCTGACCGCCGCCGATATCTTAGGCCCGCTGTCAAGCGTAACTTCTCCGATGTTACTTATGAGCTCCTCAGCCATCCTCGCCGCATACAGATCCCTGTACTTTATCTTAGCTGCCGTAAGAAGCCTGTAGTCGGTCACGAGCGCCCTCTGTCGCATGCTTAGCCTGTTGAACATGGTCTGCGCACGCAGTATCCTTTCCCTCGAATCGAGCGTGACCCCTCCTATGTCTGCTATCGCTGCCGATACCTCGTTAGCTTTGAGTCTGTCGTACGCCTCTTCAGCATCGGTAAGCTCTCTGTATTTCGTGACAAGTATTTTCTGTACGGCGGTAAGAGAATTGTACGCCGCTCTGGCCGTTTCTATCGCTGCGCCGCGGTCTGCCGATACCTCTCCTATATCGCCGATAAGCCTGTCGACGATCGCCGCCAGAGCCGCATCATGAATATCAGGCGTACCGCCCGCAAGCTCGGCAAAATCCTTTTCCGCCTTTACCAGAACGTCGTAATTATCGACGAGCGTTTTTTGCGCGTCAGTCAGGGCGTCGTATGCAGCGCGCGCCGTATCTATCGACATCTTGCAGTACGCCGTCAATACGACTTCGCCGATCTGATTTATAAGGCTTTTTACGTTGTCCGCTGCGGCTTTGTCCTCCTCCGCCTGATATTCGGACGCTGTCGGAAGATCTTTTATGTTGGCGAGGGCATCTGCGAGATGCCCTGCCACCTCTTCCTTCGTCTCTGCTGCGGCGATACACTTGATACCGTCGGCTATATACCTGTCTATCAGTATCTGTTCCTCTTCCCTGTAATTGTTCTTGTCGACGCAGTCGCGAAGCGTCCCGATCGCGGCGTCCTTTGCCTCGGCGAGCTCTCTCGCCTCCGTATCCTTTACGGTTTCCACCGCGAGCAGCTTTTCCTTATATGAGCTGTATGCGGCATTTATACCGTCGTTATCCGCGGCGGAGCCTATCTCCGCCTTTGCCTGTTCTAACAAAGAATTGACGACCGCTTTGTTTTCGTCGCTGTATTCTCCGGCGTCGGCTATCGCCTGAAGCTCCGATATCGCGCCGTTTCTGAACTGCTCGACCGTGAGCTGCCACGCGAGCAGCGGATAACCGTTCTGCTTTTGAAGATAATCTTTGACAAAGCAGTTGCCCGACATATTAAGCCTGTTTATCAGTTCGTCCGATCTGAGTTCTTCCGCGCTTACAAACGACGCATTGACACTCATTCCCTCGGCAAACGCTACGAGCCCTATGCCTGTAAGATCCGGACGTTTGAGCGCGAAAATATTTTTCATATCGCTTCTCGCTCCGTAGCCGAACAGAACTCCCAGATACAACCCCTTGTTTCCTACTTTTCCCGTCGTATAGCATCCCGTCATCCGAGGGCCGTACACCATTCCGCCTGCGAGACCGCCTATCATGTTTGTCCCCGTAACGCTGCCCGTATTGTAACATGCAGTTATAGAACAGTTCTTCCCCTGTATATAGGCCGTGATACCGCCGGAGGTGGAAAGACCGTTTACCGCACCCGTATTGCATGAGCGCGATACGTTTACGTCCTTATCCATAACCGCAGCAAGTCCTCCGACAAAATGCGGAAGCCCGGCTATTATCTCCGTCGATTCGGTCAAAGTCCCCTCGTTGGAGCAGCCGTCTATATCGGCATTGGAAGCATACCCCGCGATGCCTCCGATGGCGGAGCCCGCCTTGCTCACCTTTGTCGTCGTAATGTCGACCTCGCTGTGGCAGTCGCGAACGGTTGCCCTGTATTTGCCCCCCTCGATGACGGCGGCAATGCCTGCAGCATATCTCACGTTGTCATTTTTTATCTTCCCTTTTACTGTAAGCCCGCTTACAGAAGTATCCTTATCCCCGCCGACAATGCCGAAAAGTCCTGCGTACTGTGTCTGTCCGCAGACATAAAGACCTTTTACGGTGTGTCCTCCTCCGTCGAAGACACCCTTGAACGGAGCCCCGTTTCCGATAGGTGTCCACGCGTGCTTTCCCAAATCCACGTCACCCGCAAGTCTGCCTTTTATAGCGGTGCTTCCCGAGTTCACACGGTCGGCAAACCACGCGAGCTCTGCACCTGTGGATATCTTGTAAAAGCCGTCCTGCTCCTGCTCCGGAGATGTCATTTCGGTTCCGTTCCATGCATTTGTGCCCGGAATCTCTTCGATTATCGCATCTATCGCGTCCTTCGCCTCAGACAGAGCCGTTCGTATCGCGCTCACCGCGGACGCCTCTTTTATAAGCCTGAGCCCCCTGTTCCTTGCGGCTGATATCTGCGAGGCGTACGGCTCACCGTATTCTACGCCGGACTCGTACCCCGTGAGCTCCTCCAGAGCGGCGGCGCGTATATTCTCTATATCGCCCGCCGACTTAAAATCGCTTATCCTCGTATCGAGCGCCTTCTTTCCGGTGTCAAGAAGCGACGATACCTCGTTCAGGGATACCGCCCTGTCTATCGCGGCTTTGTATTCATCCGTTATCCCCCTCAGTTCAAGCTTCTGATCATCTGTCAGTTCGTTTGCCCGTATGAGCTCATCCTCGTACGCCTCGAGCGCCGTCATGGCATCGTCTATCGCCTTCGCAAGCTCGTTTTCGACGTCCGTTCCCGGCTTTATCGCCTTAAGCTTCGTCCTCGCCTCGGATAAAAACCCTTCCAAGCGGCTCTTTGTTTTTGATTTCCCGATCAGCCTGATATACTCGTCCGTAACCTGCTCTATCAGAGTATAGTTTTCTCCGTACTTTGTTCTGTTTTCAGGCGTAAGCCACCCGAGCAGCTCCTTTATAGCGTCGTTCACGCCGTCTGAAAGTGTCGAGGACTGCGTCTGCCATACCAGCAGGGGATAACCCTTATTACGCCCGGCATAGAAAGACGTACATGGCACAAAGCTGTCTCCTAATCTTGTCACCATATAATCTTCCTTTAGCTCGCCTTCCGTAAGCATTGCCGCTGCGCCGTTAATATGTGTTGCTTTGTTTCTCTTCATGCCTACGGTATCTATCTGACTGCCCGACTGTCCGTATACGTTTCCTATCGTACCGCTTTTGAAGTGGCTTATGATCGCCGCCTTCCAGTTCGCCGTGACACCGTCCATACGGCATATTGAATACGCGTTTTCAATAACGGGCATTGCCGGATTGTCCTCGCCCTCACCGTCTGCGTACCCCATTTCGCCTACGATGCCCGCGGCATACGATATAGCGCTTTTTATTTCGCCGAGACTGTAAACGTTCCTGATGACACATTCCTTTATTGTGCTGTCGCTGTATGCGCCCGTTCCCGTAACTCTGCCTGCGATGCCGCCTATATACCACTCGCCGGACATATCGCCGTAATCGCACGATTCCGCGATCTCCGCCCCCCTGCGGACACTGCCCGCGATACCGCCCACGGCATAATAGCCGTCGATGTCTGCGCGGTTATCACAGTATATCGCACATGCTTTTACACCGTCGAGCGCCCCCGCGATGCCGCCTACGTTATACTGGGCGCCCTTTACCGTACACTTTACGGAGCCCCTGTTGGAGCATCTTAATATCAGTCCCTTGCCGATACCCACGATGCCGCCTGCGTTTCTCCAAAAGCAGAAATGCTCCGTTGTCGTCTCGGTATAGTTCGTACAGCCCGATATCACGCCGCTCTTGAGATAACCCGCAATGCCGCCCGTCGCCGAATAATATTCGTGCTCCGGGCCGGAGGTCGTATCCTCATATCCGCTTATAATGCTGCCCGTAACGGTGAGATCCTCAACCGTACCTCCGTCTATAACGCCGAAAAGCCCGCCGTATCGCATGCTTTTGTCATATGCGTTCAGCTCCACGGTCATGTTGATCACCTGCTTGCCGTTTCCGTCAAACGTCCCCTTGTACGCGTGCTCCTCGCTGTCCCCTATTACAAGCCATCTGTGCGTCGTCACCGAAGTGTTGAGGTATACCGATTTTATAAGCCTTGCGTCGGCATCTGTATGACCGCTGTTCACGTAATCGGCGAACCACGCGAGCTCATCACCCGCAGATATCAGGAATACACCGTTTTCGTCGGTCTGCGGCATCGTAAGTTTTCTGCCGTCCCACGCGTTTTTCGGCGTCGCTGCAAACACTGCGGCAGCCGGCTGAAAAATGCCGAAGGTCATCAGCAATACCCCAAGCGCCGATATCAGCCGCATCTTTTTCCTTATTTTTTTTCTCGTGTTCGTCATCTGCCGATCCCCCGTAAAATTTGCTTATAAGAAGTATATATATTTGAGCCGGAATCTGCCTGAACGCGATCCGTTCTCATACGCATGCTTCCATATTTTGTTCTTGAATTTTATCAAAGCCTCTCTGTCGGCTTCGGAGAGCGTGTGGGCGCTGTACACCGCCTCCTGCCGCAGGTCTGTGATATGCATGTATTCCTCCGCCGTTTCGGCGTCCAGCATCTTCTCTATCTGGCGCGCATATTTATAAAGCGAAATGTTTCTTATCTTCAGTCCGCTTACAGCCAATATGTTCATGCTGTAATTAAAGAGACTTCTCACTGCCTCATTTACATCGGGCGAGGTGAACTTTTCTTTTTCGCGCCTGCTCTCTGCGCGCTTTTTCGCTATCCATACGACAAAGACCGTAATCGTCAGTATCAGAATGAATATAACGATCATAAGGGCAATCTTCGCGATAAGGAACCAGTCGATGTTCATATCCGCCATAGGCTTCTGGTCCTCGTCATCATCCTCCGTGCTCACTATATCGTCATTTTCATCGCTGTCGCTTCCGGCGATCCCCGTTATGTCCTGATAATCTTCCGCGGTATGCATGATGCCTATATATGACGGCGTTACCTCGAACGGGAGCCAGCCGACCCCGTCCTGATAATATTCCACCCACGCATGCGCGTGAGTATCGTCGAGCGCGTACTCCTCGCCCGGCTTCATCGACGCCGCATCGTCCGGCGTTATGAGGTATCCCTCGACGTATCTCGCCGGAATGCCGTAATATCTGAACATCATACACGCGGCGCTCGCGTAATGAACGGAATAGCCCGCTTTGCCTATCTCAAGAAAATCGTATACGAAATCCGTTCCGTTCCATCTCGCATCCAGGCGTTCAGTATATTTGCATCCGCTCATCAGAGCGTAAAGTATGTTCTGCTTCGCCTCGACATAGTCGACATGCACCTTGCCGTCCTCGTTTTGACGTGCTCCGAGTATTTCCGTCAGGGGTTCCTCAAGACCCGCGGGCACCTCGAGGTACTCCTCATATGCAAATTTATTGTACAGCGCCTCAAGTTTTTTGTATTCTTTGCCTCGCTCATCAAGGTTTTCCTCGTCTGCAAGCTTTGCCGTAAATGACGGGTATTTCGTCACCAGCTCGCCCGCAATGTTATATGAGTATTCTCTCTGCCCCCGAAGCCCGGACGTGACAATCCCGCTGTCCCCAATCCTCTGTGCGTCGAGCGATTCCGTCATGGCTGCGCCGTCGTCGTAAAGCTCGTACGGTACATACATATACCGGCTGTCCGCTCCGGTATTTTTTACCGTCACGGTCGTCTGTCCGTATATACTTCCGTTCGCTTCCGATGCTCCCCGGTTCGACGGGATACCTTCCGGATCGAGCGCGGCTGCCGCGGACGCAAGCATTTCCTGACCGTAGAAGCCCTTTTGGTGCAAGGTATAAAACACGTCGCGCGCCGACCAAAGGTCTTCCGATTTCACGTCGATCCACCCCCTGCCCGTATACCTTCCACCGATAAATCCCCTCAGATAATACGATCCCGGCATGCTCATGGTAACGGTCAGCGCTTCGCTTCCGGCGGGCAGGAACGATCCGAGGTCGGTGAACATTCCTCCCGTCAGCGGAGCGGATTTGCCATACCTCGCCTCATATGCTCCGGCCTTTATGTCGGACTTGATCGCCAAAACGGCTTTCGGCATCGCGAATGAGGCAAGAACAGGACCCAAAGCGAGCGCTGTCACTGCACACAGTATGGCGAACGGCACCGCCGACTCGCCGAGTGCACTCCTCGCACGGCCGTTTTTGCCTCTCTCAAGGCATCTGATGTAAAGCAGGCACGCCCCTGCCGCACACATGACGTTCTGTACAGTTCCCGTATAAATACCGGTAGAAAACTGAAAAACGGGTATTGCCGCGAGGAGCACTAACGGCAGCAGTTTCGATTCGCCTGCCATAAGTATTGCCGATATGATAACGACCGCAGCCATTATCAGAACAAAAGCATACGTGCCGCATGCGGCCATAGCGCCCTGCTCCGCGGAAACGGAAGCGCTGAGCATCATATACGGGAATTTTTTCCCTACGGCGTCTATAATATTGTTCAGAAGAATATTGCGCCCGTCGGAAAAATAATTATAATTTCCCGCCATCAGCGCCGCTATCGCGGCAACAGATGATGCAAGACCGATCATGCGTTTTTTCGAGTCGAGAGCAAGTATCACCGCCGTCACCGTACTGATAGCGGCAAGCGACGCAAACGTCGCCGCCGCATCGGCAGTAAGAGAAAAAAGGTCTGACAGCCATGATGCAAAGCCTGCGGTAAACGCGAAGAGCACGAACGCATCGGCCGCCGCGGCGCCCGCCGTGTCCTTTACTCCCGTCCGGGCTCCCGCTCCGGCTTGCCGCACGGCTCCTGTTCCGGTTTTCTCCGGCGCCGGCTCAAGTGTAAGTTTTTGTGTTGCTGCTGATGCCAATTCTTCTATATCTCCATATACGCGAGGGCCGTCTCGATTTCCCCGGGGCTGACCGCTATGACGTTTATTCCGCTGACTCCCGCATCATATCCGCCCCCTCGGCTGACTATGACCTCCGTGACGATACCCGTTTCGGCATACGACTCGAGTGCCGGTCTGTGGGACGGTGTAAATACGACTATATGTGCGAACTCAAACCTCTCGTGTTCCTCGAGATAGTGATCCGGTACCGTAAGCTCATCTCTGCCCGGCACGGATGAAAATATATCGGGCAGGCTTTCCTGCAAGTCGTCCTCGTTTGTTATCTCCGAACAGGTGAGCACCGCGCCGCGGTGATCGTAACCCGCAAAGCTATGTGTTACCCCGTTTTCGGCAAGAGCCTGAGAAAGCGATGCGGCGGCCGAGGCGAGCGCGTTCATACACTCGGGATCCGCCTCTTCTCCATCCCCAAGCCCCGTTTCCAGAGCTATGAGTACGGTATTTTGTATCGGAAGCCCGTATTCCCTGACGACGAGATCGTCGAGCTTTTCGGTGAGCTTCCAATGTATCTGCTTTACTCTGTCTCCTGCTCTGTATTCCCTTATGGCAAACGTTTCGCTCGGATCGGAACCCGGCTTTCGCATCGAATACACATCGCTGTCGAGCGAAAGACTTTCGCCGTACAAAATCTCGAAGTCTATCGGGAATACCGACGGCTTGAAAAATGTCCTGCACGATACTCCCGTCTGAGGCAATTCTCTGCCGGTAAGCCCGAATATATCTCCGACCGTTACAGTATTCACGGTGACCTCGACTCTTCCGCAGCGGCCTGAAGCGACGCTGAGAAGCCTTCGGCACTCGCCCTTTGCGGGAAGAGACGCACCTATCCTCCGCTCAATAATTTCGCCCGTCAGGAGGTTCTCCGCCTTTACTCTGCACGTGACGTTGTCTGACGGTACTGCCGAGGCGTTACTTGCGGTAATTGCGATCCCGTCCGGCAGCAGCGCTTCAGCAGCGACTGTGACACCTCGCGAACCGATCCGCGACGATATTACGGCGACAACCGCAGTCGCGACGGAAATGATGAGTGCTGTAAGTCCTGCGGGACTTTCCGAAACGATAAAAAATATCACGATGAACATGAGCCATATTATATATAATATTCTGGCCTTTGCCATACCGCGACTCCTATCTTCCGCTGTCAGGCGACTTTGTTTCTTTTATCACGTCGGAAAGTATCCCCTCTGCCGTCATATCCGCCATCTTCGCCTTCGGACTCGGGATTATCCTGTGCGCGCATACATCTTCGAACACCCCCCTGATATCCTCGGGCATAACGAAGTCCCTGCCTTCAATAAAAGCGTTGGCCTTCGCCATTTTTGCCACGGCAAGCGAGCCTCTCGGGCTTACGCCGAGTCTTACCATATCATGTGACCTCGTCGCCTCGGCGAGCGCTGATATGTATATGAATATACTATCCTCTACGTGTATATCCCTGACCTCTTCTCTCATCGCAATGACATCGGCCGCACCGGCAGCCGGAGCTATCCTGTCGAGCGGGTTTTCCCTCTGCCTGTCTTTGAGTATCTCTACCTGCTCGTCCATGCCCGGATAGCCCATCCTGAGTCTCACGATAAATCTGTCGAGCTGCGCCTGCGGCAGAAGCTGCGTCCCGGCTGAGCCGACGGGATTTTGCGTTGCAATTACGACAAATGGCTCCGGAAGCACGTGTTTTTCACCGTCGACGGTCGCCTGCCCCTCCTCCATTACCTCGAGCAGAGCCGCCTGCGTTTTGCTTGATGTTCTGTTTATCTCATCGGCAAGCAGAATATTTGTCATGACCGCGCCCGCCTTGTACTCGAATTCTCTCTTTTCTTTGTTGTATATCGAAAAACCGACGATATCAGAAGGCACTACATCAGGCGTAAACTGTATACGCCTGAACCGCATATCCATCGCCCTTGCGAATGCGAGCGCGAGCGTCGTCTTTCCCGTGCCCGGTACGTCGTCAAGCAGGACGTGCCCTCCGGACAGTATAGCCATCATGACCTTTTTTATCACGTCGTCCTTACCTATGATTACCTTCTTTGCTTCATTGATGATGCCTTCGGTTTTTTTGTTCATCTTGGTTCTCCTGCAAATATCAATATGTGTCTACGCCTATATCCTTGCCCAGATCTAATGTGAACATCAGTCTGATATCGTCACCGTCGCGTATATATGTCGAGCCCATACTGTTTCCGATAAATATACCGTTGACGGTGACCATCCACCCCGAACCCGCCGTGATATCCTTACTTCCGAGGCTGTTCACATCAGCCGGGGGATATATATCATAGCCCTCGTCGCTGTATCGGGCCTTCTGCTCGTCTGTCAGGTTCCATCCTTTAAGGATCCCCTCGCGATATATCCTGTTCAGGAAGTAGTCGCTTCCGCTACCCGTAGAGCCCGCCGAATATCCGTAAGCGGCAAGCCGTTCCTCGACCAGTTCCGCTACGGTCATGCCGCTCGTCGCCGATGATGTCTCCGAAATAAGACTTCCGAGGCCCAATACATCGGCAGACACGGACAGGTTAACATATACTGTCTCCGCGTTGTGACTGAAAGTATAGTTTATCGTCCTTGTTACTGTATACTGCTCGTTGTCCGTCACGGTCACAACGAGCGTATTGGGTCCCTCATCCGAATAAAGAGCGTATTCGTATCCCTGAGGCGTTATCGACGAAAAAGACAACACCTGTCCGTTCAGCGATACCGTAAAATTATCCGGCATGAGCTCATTGCCTCTCCAGTCGAACGCCTTTACCGGTACGGAAAACGGCAGCTCATTGACCTTCTGACCGTTCGCAAGTCCCACGAATACCGACGGCTCTCTGTAGGCCGGCGTCGATACCCGCTGATACGTTATGACCCATGTAAAGCTCTGCTTTATGCCGTCTGAATCGGTGAACTCCGCGTAGACGATATTTCCCTTATAAAGCTGCTGATCCTGTCCGAAGGCTTCAAGCTCCGTCGCTATGTAGCCCCTTGCGTCGGCTCTCGCCGTGACATCCGTCGTATATCCGTTTTTGGTTATGCCGACGTAGGTGAGCTGTTCCTTTCCCGTCACCTGCGTGAAGCTTATGCGAAACCTGAAGGTCTGGTTGTCGGATGTCCATGTATGTGCTTTCTGCCTTCCGAAAATATCGGGCGTTATTATATCGTCTATCGCCCGTCCGGTGTCGTCGGAGCCGTCACTCTCCAGCTCTATCGAGAATACCTCGGTACGATAATTTATCGTACATGAAAAATTTATCTGATTGACGCCGCTCCCCGCCGTTATCGAAAGAGTGTTGCCGCCGAGCTTCAGCGTAAGCGCATATATATCGTTCGAGGCTTCGCTCACAGTGCTGCCGTTCAGTCTGACTCTCGCCCTTATAGCCTTGCCTGCGTGCATTGCGTACACCTTGATGCGCATTGAGGGCTGATAGCTCGTAACCGTACTGCCGTCACCCAGAGATGCCCCGGTATCCGCGTTCTCGACTATTAAATAATAATGGTCGCTCTTATAGAAATATACGGTGTAATTTTTTGCGGCGTCTATCTGATTTCTTCCGGCGTCTCTGAACCGAAGAGCCACACGGACTTTGTTGGCGCCCTCCTTCAGTTTTATCGAGTCACCGTTCCTGAAATCCTTCTGCTTTCCGTTTACGCTTACCGTCTGAGCTATAAGACTGAGTTTTTTCCCTTTGGCTGTGAGAAACACCCTGAACGAGTAATCGCTTGAATCAACTATCTCACCGTTCGTGATAGTCGTGTAGAACAAATCCGAAGCCTGTCCCTCGTCGAGCGTCAGCGAACCGCCGCCTTCTCCTCCTCCGCCGTTTTCGCCGGGATCACTTCCACCGCCCGGGCTGCTGATATTATCCGGATCAACACCTGAGAGTGAACTTCTCTTTATCAAAGATCTGAAACTGTCTGTCACCGACAGTTCCTGAGCCTGTTCGCCCTGCGACTCCTGCGTCCGGGTCTGCTGCTCGCCCTGTCTGCTCTCCTCTTGCTCCTGCCTCTCCTCGGCCTGCTGTTCCTGAGATTCTTCCGACTCCTGTTCTTCCTCCTGCTGCTGTGCACCGCTCTGTGACGAATTTATATTCGCATTGCGGACATCCTGAAGAAGAGATTCGTCGTATGCGAGATTTTTCGTCGTGACGTACATTTCTGAAGCGCCTGATGTATCCGTTTTTTCTTCCGGAGGCGTTCTGTCGGCACCGAGAGCGACAAATACCAAAACCGCGGCAAGCAGCGCCGCTGCAAAACCCGAAAGCTTTTTTTTATTAAATTGGAATATCAGTTTTCTTTTCATGCTCCGCCCGCTATTTGTTCAGTACATCGAGGACAGCCTGAGCGTCCGCCATGTCCGTCGTACCGTCTCCGTTGATGTCGGCGTTATATCCACCGCTGACTTTGCCCTCTATTATGTCGATTATAAGGGCATAGTCGAATATGTCCTCTGTACCGTCCCCGTTTACGTCGACGCTCGCGCGTTCAGCTTTTATCAGACAGCTCGACTCATACTCCCCGTATATGGCCTTGACCGTTACCGTTCCGGATGTCAGCGCAGTTATTGAAGCTGACGCGCCGTCTGCGTCGAGTTTCAGCGCCTTGCTGTTACTTACGCGCCACTTTATATCGCTCTGCGAACCGATACCCTCCGGAAGAAGCCGCGCGGAAAGTGTTACGGATTCACCCGCTTTGAGGCTTATCTCCTGCCGACTCAGCGATATGCCGTTTACTCCCTGCTCTACGTTTACGTTTATCGTGTCCGTAAAGCTCAGTTTGCCCGATACCGCCCTGACGCTTACGAGTGCCGTTCCTCCACCCATGCCCCTGATCGTACACTGCGCGCCGGTTCCGTTGACACTCGCCACTGTACCGGCGCTGCTCGTCCACACGTACTTCGGTGCGCTGCTCGTACCCTCCGGCAGGAGTGTCGCCGTGACGGTGACCTCGTCGCCGACGGACATTGATATATTATCTTCGCTCGCTTCAATACCTGTCATATCTATCGTCGGTGCGACGCCCGTGTGCAGTCTGATCGGTTTCGAATAGTCGCTGTAATTCCCGGCGCCGTCCTTTACGAGAGCATAAAGAACCTGATCCGTTTTGCTCAGCCCCGTCACCTTTATCGTATTCCGGCCTGCAATAACCTTTTGTGATGCTGTTGTCCCGTTACTGCGGTAATCGGCAGGTGTCGGAACTGTCGGCTTTTCGCTGTCGTACAGGAGATAACAAAGTGTGCCCGCCTCGTCGCTTGTAAACGATACCGTCGCCGTTGACGACGTTCTGTCCTGAAGCGACACCTGCGCCGTATCAACGACAGGCTGCGTTATATCATACATTATGGTCATATCGTATTCGCGCCGCGTATCACCGTCCTCCGCCGTAACGGTTATCTTAAGTCTGACCGGCATGTTCTTGATATTCCTGGCCGTGACCTTATAATACGACATACCGGCGGTGTAGACTACCTTTTTAAGCACCGCTCCGTCATTATCGCTGCCGCTGACGGTCTGTATGCTCAAAGTCGAATTATCTCCGACAGGTGTGCTCACCCACAAAAACCACGGCATCTGATACGTCATCCTATCGACGTGCACAGTGTATCTGCCGTCGGCGTTG
The DNA here is from genome assembly GCA_938046095.1 of uncultured Clostridia bacterium. Taxonomy (GTDB): domain Bacteria; phylum Bacillota; class Clostridia; order Peptostreptococcales; family Anaerovoracaceae; genus Eubacterium_B. The sequence continues at coordinate 25,370 of CALIXS010000009.1, read as the reverse complement.
TTCAACTCCTCCACGGGGAAGAACGTGTAGATGTTCTGTTGCATATAGTTTGCGCCGGTACTCACATTGACGACTCCGAGCCTCGTTTCCGACGACGCACGCCTTACCCTTACGGTACAGTCTCTCGCCTCGTCACCGTTCACTATCCTTACAGCGCATGTTACGGCACCGCCGGATATGTCGATGTCCTTTTCGGGCGTCCTTTCGCCGTCTATATAGACTACCTGACCGTTCGGAACGGTAACTGTAAGCCTTGTAGCTGCTGCGGAGCCGCCGAGTACTATCTCGTGGTCCGAGGTGAACATATTATAATTTCCGCCGTCGATCTTCGCATCGGCATCGGATACGGAAATATCCGATGCATAGGCTCCGCACCGGCCTATACTCACTATACCGCCGCCGAGCAGTTTAACGTAAAGGTTGCCGGTTTCGTCGGATACGACCGCTCCGGCGGCACCGTCTCCGACTGCGGCGGTTTCGCTGTATATACATCCGTTTTCCGGCGACTCCGACGTAATGCCCGGCCTGTCCGTCATCATCATTATTCTGGTGCCTGCGGTCTTTACCACGGTATAATATATGTGAGCGTCGCCGTATGCGTCAGTCATCGAAAGCGCCGTATTTATTTGTCCCTCCGTTGCCGCTCTGTACACGTATGAGAGTGAGTTTTCTTTTATGTCGTAAACCCTGATGCCGAACGGGCCGCGACCGTTCGGGTATCCCGCTTCAGCCGGCGTGTCGCTCTCGGCCTGGTACAGTCTCCCGTTGTGGATCAAAGGCGCCGCGCCGCAGTATCCGCCGACCTTTTCGGAATAGAATCCCGAAATGTCGAGACCTCCGTCTCCGACAGGCACGGAGCAGACATAACCCGATGCCGTGGAATAATATATCCTGCCGCCGCTCATCACGAGACCGGAAGCCGCACCTCCGTATTCCGATGCGTTTATGCTCTGAACTGCAACTCCGGTTCTTTTGTCGGCACATATTATCCTGCCGCTGTACGAAACGGCAATGACATATCTGTCCGTCGTTACGGGACACGTCCTGTAAAAGCCGAGAGTATCGTTTATTCTCCAAAGCGCCGCTTTGTTCTCGTACTGTTTCGATGTATTCTCATCCTGAACCGGTATGCACGCGAGCGCGCCTCTGACTGAGCTGTCACCGTACCAACAGGCGTAAAGACAGCCGTCATCGTATTTCATTCCTCCGGATACGATACTTCCCGAGGTGTCCGTATATACCCACAGAGATTCCAGCGTAAAGGCATTAAAAGCCTGTATCCTGCCCTTTATCAGAGGGACGAATATCATCCCGCCTCCATAGACGGGTTTGTTGTTCATCGTTATCTGAGCCTTGTCCGTCAGCTTCGCGCTGTGTATTACTTTTCCCGTCTTTTCGTCCATGAGTAAAAGCTTTTCCTCATCACAAGCCATTATCATGCCGTCGACGATCCCGAGCTCGCTCAGAGGGGCGCTGTCACTGCGCCAGCGCAGCAGGGACTCCGCCGGCGTGCGCACGGACCGCCCGCCGAATATGTTCAGATTGTCGTCCGTCCTGAAGTATGTCCCCCAGTACGCGTCTATCGACGTTTCGGGAGCTTTGCCGGCGATCCTCGGGAGCGTTACGGATATTTTCGTATCGTTTGTTATGTTTATCGTAGCGCTTTTTGTAACAAAGTCATCGGCACAGACTGTGTATGTGTAATCCTGCCCCGAAAGGAGCAGAAATGTGTTTCCGTATTCAGGCGTTATCCTCTGACCGTTTTTGCCTATCACAACAATCGTGGCCGTTGAGGGCGAAACGTTGAAAACGCAATTAAAAGCCGGTACTTTGGATATTTTGAAGGTGTATTCGACAGGCCTCGTTTCCTTCCCGTCGCATACCCCGAGCGTTATTTTTCTGAGCTTGTCAGCACCTGTTATCTTTGCCGGCGAGTCCGTAACCTCCCCGTTCACGTAAAAGGTGTTGCCGTCAGCGTATCCTGATGCCATATCAGCCGTTATAGATTCCGCATCGGCCGGCACTGTCAGTGTGTACATGCGCGTTTTCTCGCTGAATACAGGCTCAAACTCAAGCTCCGTCCCGCTGTCGCTTGTAAAACTCACCTCCGACAGTGCCATGGAGCGGTAAACGTTGACGGTGTAAATCTGTTTTTCCGTTCCGTTCTCCACTGTTATTGTAAGCGTATTTTTCGTTCTGCCGCCGCCGGCTACAAGGCCTTTGAGCAAAGCGTATTTCCCTTCCGTGCTGAGAGGCTGATGTACCGCATTGCCGTCGGTATCCGTGTAATCCGCGTATATTGACGGAGACGAAAGCGAGCTGCGCAGCCTTGGCCACACAAAAACGTACTTCTGCTCCACCGGTATCATAAGGTCGTACGACATGCCAACCTTGTCGAGAGCGCTGAGGTCGTACAGACCGGACGTATCGCTGCTCGACTCGGTGAATTTGAGGGCGGAGAGCATCAGCGGCTCCGAGGACACTATTACGCTGCACCTTGCGGTATACCCCGATGCCGAGACGGTTATCACGGCTGTACCCTCGTTGTCTCCTGCAGCTGTCACTACGGCCCTTGTCCCGTCCGCCGAAACCGTCGCCACCTCTTCGTCGTCCGTTTCCCATTTTACGTCTTCAAGCTGCGCCCCGGCAGGGTCGGCATTCACCTCAAGCGTGACCGACTCTCCGTTGTAAAGTCTGCAACTGTCCATACTGAGAGATATTCCCGCGACTTCCTGCTCAGCGCCGCTGTCTTCGGCATAGGCGTTCAAAAAACCCGAAAAGCCCATGACTATTACATGCGCTATAAGAAGAACAGATATGATTTTTCCGGAAACGGTTCGTTTCGCCATATGGGATACCTCACACTTTTTTAGGTGCGCCGGGAAACACAACGGTTTCCCGGCGTTATCATTTTATTTAAGAGTTTCAGCTTATTCCGAGTATATACTTTACGGCATCATCAGGCACGAATGTCGGGCCTCCGAGAACAAATCCCCCGGCCACGGCACCGCCGATATATTCGGCAGCAGCCCTGTTGTTCGCCTCGTCCGCCGACACAAGCAGGAGCGGCCCCCTGTTTACAAGAGCGAGAGGCCCTCCTGCGAGTCCGTCGGGGTAATCGAGCGCATAAGCCAACGTAACCGAATCGAACGCATCGCCGAAGAACTCCTTCGCGACGGCGACAGATGTTTCGTAACGCGTGCTTCCGAATATCCTCTTGACCTTGCCGTACTTTTCGGCATCTGCTCGAACCTGTTCGGGAACGACACCTGCACCGCCTATCACGAACAGATTTTCGGTGTTCAGGGTCGAAAGGTATGCCTTCTGTACCGGCGCGAGCTCCGTGTTTACGAGAAGTATCGGTTTTCCGGCCGCAGAAGCGGACAGTGCATCCGCATACATATTGCCCGAGCAGATCAGGATATCCTCATCCTTTACTCCCGCTCCCGCTTCCTTAAGTATCTCTATGTTTGTGGCGTACCTGTCTGCGCCGTAAAGTCGTTTTACTGTTGCTCCGGCGTTCTGAAGCCTTGTATCAAGGCTCTCGGGCAATATCGCAGGCCCTCCGAGCAGATATACCCTGCCTCCCTCGTTCAGATTGGCTTCAATATACGCTCCCACCTTATCTACCGTGTATATATTTACGAGCAGAAGCGGAGCACCGTTTACCTTGGAGAGGTACGCACCGCTTAAGGCATCGGGATAATCCGCACCGCTCGCGACGACGATGCAGTCAAATTTCTCCTTTCCGAGATCCTTTTTGAGCTGCTCCGCCACCTCTATTGCGGTATCAAACCGTGTACTGCCGAATATGCGCTGATAGCCGACATTCAGTTTCGGTATGACCTCTGTCTTCGTATGGGACGGATCGCGCCTGCACGTATACGTCATTACGCCCTCGGAATGGACGGTAGGCTTTACGGTTACGACTCCCTTATCCCAATCGTGCCCGAGCGCTTTTATTACATGCGCCTCGACCGTCGATTCCCGCTCGCCTGCCTCGTCGTCAAATACCCTGCCGCAAGCATCGCAAATCCAGTACTCCGTGTTGCCGTCACGTTCACATAAAGCTTCTTCAGCCTCGACCTTTGTCAGCCTGTGAGAGAATGTCACCGTCGTCTTAAGCGAATCGAACGTGAATTTCACCTCGTTTCCTGACTTTAATATGACTTTCCCGTTTATATCGGAAGGCTCGACCGCACATTCCGCAATCACCTTGTACGTATAAGTTATGCTTCCGGTTTCAGGCAAATTTCCCGCTAATGATTTGACAACGGCGTTCCCGTTACCGTCTATACCCTGATACGATGCACTTATATTGTCGGACACGACTTCAGATATCCTGTTCAGCTTTGATGTGTCAAACGTATCTGTAAAATCGACCTCGGTAATATCTCCTCTGCAAACCGTATACGTCATGGTTACAGATATTTCATCTCCCCTGGAGGCTGTAATTTCCGCCGGTGTCTGAGCCGCCTCGGCAACGGAAGCTATGTGGATCGTGTACGTCTTTGAATTTGCTCCGCTGACAGCTCTGACCTCCACATCCGCCTTTCCGCCGACAAGCTCAACCGTATGCGTAAGCCCGCTCACATCACCTATCCACACGGACGTGCCCTGAGATGCTTCAAAGTTCAAAGTTACGCTTGCCGTACCGCTATCGACGATTATCGTATGTTCGGTTTCTTCGCCGTTCCATCCCTGTCCTTCGTCGAGTACGGCATTGCCGCCCTCTGCAGTCAGATTGTCGATTGAAAGCGGTATTTCTTCTATCGCCCACATCGTTGCCGAATCGTTTTTGTAATAAAGTGTACCTTCGGAGTCGGCTATGATGCTGGCGATGCAGAACTGAGGAGTATCCGGCTTCCAGAAAAGTCCGCTTTCCGGATCCGGTTCCGTCATTCCCGGCTTATCCTTTACCATATATATCGGACCCTGTCCGGTATTGGTAGTGAAATACACATAATTATATCCGGCGGATTCCGTATATGCCGTCGAAAGGCAGCCCGAGCTCTGCGGATTGCCGTCTGTCGGAACTATATATGCCGGCGTCATGGTTCCCGTTGCCGGCTCGATATTCACTACGAGTATGCCCGCATCGGGGAATTGTCCGACCGAGCCTCCCGCCATGCCTATGTACAAACGCCCGTTATAGATCGCCGGCGTCGAGGTGGATCTCGATCCGGTATACAGAGGTTCTATCACATTTTCGGTATCCAAAAGCCCTTCAGGAGTCAGATTATATGAATACAGATAGCCCGTTGTCGTCGGGAAGTATATGCGTCCGTCATAATATGCCACCGAAGCTCTTCCCGAACCTATACAGTCGAGCTTCTGAAGCATTTTGCCCGTCCTTTTATCAAGACAGTACAAATAAGAATGTGTTTCGTCTGTCAGACCGGAGCTGTCAATGATAACCGTCTTATCCGTCGTATAAAAACCTGACCACTTGAAGCCGCCCTCGATCGACTTTGTCGTCCAGACGGCTCTCTTGATCTCTTCACCCGTCGCAGGATCTTCATCGGCAGTGTCGATGCAAACCATATTGGCGCTGTCGGCACCCCTGAAGAAACCTGCATAAAGATATCCGTCCTCGTAACGCATACCCATGTCTACGGTCCCGCCCATTGCGTCCGTATACGTCCAGAGAAGCTCAAACGTTTCGGCATTGTATGCCTTGATCATACCTGAGCCCGGCACAAATATCATGCCGCCTCCGTATACCGGAGGCATGAGAGCAAAACCGGTATTCATACCCATAGCCGCACTTTGCAGAATCGTACCCGTCTCTCTGTCGAGCTTTACAAGGGTATTGGCTGTATATCCCACTATCGTATTGTCGACAATTATGCAAGGCGAGATGGACGATGCCGTTAAGGCTGCACCTATCTGCTGTTTCCACTTATTTTTCAGAGCGTCCCTGTTAGTCGGCGTTCTATATGAGGTCACGCCCGTATTGTCGTTGTTTCCTCTGAACGAAGGCCATTGCGCAGGTAAATCCTTGAGCGTACTTTCGGCCACCCTTTGCAGCTGCACCGTTATCGTCTGCGGATCACTGTTAAGTACGGAAATCTGCCCGAACTTCGACACGTACCCGCGTGCCGTCACGGAATATGTGTAGAGTCCCAAAGGAAGCGCTGCTTCACCGTTTTCCGGATATATGCCGTCGTGGTTTGAATCTACGATACTTATGACCGCATTATCGACATTAACTTTGAACTTTATCTTCGCTTCAGGCACTTTTATGGCAGTAACGGTATACTCCGTCCCGCCGAGACCGGCATCTCCGGCTCTCACTGTCGCTTCCGTCCGTTCGCCCGTAAGCGCGAGCTCGTATGAGCCGTTTTCGTCTGCCTGCATATCGCCGACATAAACGGGTGTTTTCCGTGTGTAAGGCTCCGCATTCAGGATTACCGTTTCCGTGCTCGCCCCGACCCAGATTGTGTACGAAGTATTTGTCCTTGCAAACTTCGGGGTCAAAGGAATCAAACGTCCGTCGTTATATGAAAGCGAAAGAGCCTTGATTTGCGGAAATCTCGTAAAGATGTAGCTCCACTCCTCAGTCTCCGTCTCACTGCTTATTATGAGCTTTGCTTCAGCACCATCGAGAGAAGCTTCCTCGAGCGGCGAATTCACCCCGCCGCAAAATGTAAACTTGCCGGCGAGAGCATTTTCCGTAAAATCGATATCCCTGTCGTCGCCGTTTTTGGTTTTAATTCTAAGAAGTATCTTTTTGACATTTACTCCGGTATTCAGTACCGGGCGAACGGCAAAGGTTCCGCTCGCATCGCACACCGCCGTGGTTATTGTCTTTGCGTCTTTGTCTACGATCGTTTCGTACGGCACGCCGGATCCCCATGCCGAGCTTGCCGCCTGTACAGTCTTGAGCATTGTCGTCTGCTGCTGAGTTTCAACACTTACAGGTATACTCGTTACAATGTATCCGTCTGTCACGGTCAGCGTCGTCATGCCGTCGGCAATGCCAGAGACAACAGCCTTTGTCTGATCCGGCCCGTCAACCGCGACCTGAGCTACATACTGATTTTCGACGCTCCAATTAAGAGTATAGTCCGAGGAATCAGTATTTGTCACTGTCGCAGTAACCTCTGCGGACGGCGACGCCGCCGTCAGAACGAGTTCCTTCGGATTAAGTGCAATGTCCGTCACTCCCTGTGTCTTGTTATGCGTCACCTCTATGATATATTCTCTCGGCATTGTCCGAGGTTCATCGCAGCACATCCTGACGCAAACAGTCTTTTTGTATTCGTCGGTCAGAGGCAGATCGTATGTGTAAGAATATAACTTTTCGCCCCCCGGGTTCTGAGTCACGACCTGCTCGGCCCTCTCACCATCTACAGTAACGTAAGCCTTTTCGATATTCTGAAGATACGGCTTCATCGTAAGCTTTACGGAATCACCTGTTGCAACGAGAGAGATGTCCTTGGTTGCGAACATGGTAAAGCCGGACAGCTTCGCCGTCCCTCCCGGCGCCGCAGACGCCGTCATCGACGAAAGGTCGCTTACGCGCACCACATTGACAGTCCAGTTCTCCGTTCCCGCCGTTGTGGTGAAAACCATATCTGCAGACGCGCCCTCGTACGTTCCCGATTCGATGCACGTAGGTGTCTCGCCCGACGAGTTGAAGTTTATCTCTTTTTTCCCTTTGATACTGCGCGTAATCGTATCGCCGAAATTATGTTTGTACGCGGATTTATACGTTATCTCTCCCGATATGAACAGATCATCGCTGTCATACAGGGGAGTAAATGAAAATCGGTTCGTCGATTCAGGTATATAAAGCTCGAGTATTTTTTTGTCGTAATCCGCGGTATACGTATACCTGTCGCCTACGGAAAACCCGTTTATGACTTTCTTATCGTTCGCTTCCCGCTTTACATAGGGGACCGCAGAGCCGTCGGCGTTCTCCGAATCCGCCGACTCATCGGCATCGGTCTTTCCCTCTGCATCTCTCACATCGAAGGTCGTATTGTATGATGTCGCGGCCTGCTCCGCTCCCTGAGTCTGTTCGGCGTATGATGCGACCGGTACGGCAACCGCCGTAAAAATCATCACAAACATCAGTATGATGACCAATACGCGGTTCCTCGCATTGATGCGTGTCATTATCTTCTCCTTCCAAATAACAAATCACGTTGTAAGCATATACAACCGCTCCGAAACTCAAAGGAAATCAAAAACGGCCGGGAATAAAAAAGTCTGTGCTTAAAGCACAGACCGTTTTTTCTGCATATTCTTTCCGCGACGGGTTCCTTCGACCTGCGGGGACTGTATCACATGCATGTTTCCTGGCTCAGGGATCAAAACGTACAGAACCGCCTTCTCGAGAAATCTCAATGACGTATTCGTCCATGTACACTCCCCCATTACAGTGGCGGGACCGCACGGGATTGAAACCCGTTTCCATCTTAGCCCTGAATGATTCAAAGCGTATATTCAGGGAACATGTGACGGTATTCGGTTGTAATAACATTATTATTTATTTTATATTTTCCGGATGATATTGTCAAGGAAACGGCTCAATAAAATATCACGAAAAGAAGATAAAAGGTTGATTTTTATCCCTGAGTGTACTATATTATATATTATTATGCTTAGAGGGGTTTCGGTGCGGAGGTGCGGCGCATGATATACAGCTATAACCGATTATGGAAGCTTTTGATCGACAAGCGCATCACAAAAACACAAATGCGTAAGGCGGCAGGTATCAGCACGAACACACTTGCCAAAATGGGAAAAGACGAACCCGTTTCAATGGACGCGTTAGCAAAAATCGCGACTGCCCTTGATTGCGGGTTTGATGATATTGTAGAAATATTAAGCGATCCGCCGGAAAATAAATGACGGCGTCTTTGCAAAATTATTAAAAACGGATTTACGGAATCAAATGGAATCAGCAGAATTGGACAGACAGACGGACAGAACTGTATACTTCGATTACCTGAGGGTTTTTGCCACCTTTGCCGTAATCATTTTACACATCTCCGCCCAAAACTGGTACATCGCGGATGTAAACGGATTTGAATGGCAGACATTCAATTTCTTTGACGGCATTGTAAGATGGAGCGTGCCGGTTTTTGTTATGATAAGCGGAGCCTTATTTCTGAACAGAGATCTTCCGTTAAAAAAGATATATTCAAAATATATTTCACGGATGGTTATTTCCTTCGTTGTCTGGTCTGTCATATATTCTTTGTTCGAAAGCGGAACCGCGATGCAGAGGATATCGTCCGCAATAGAGGGCCATTATCATATGTGGTTTATACTTATGATTACCGGCATATATATGTGCATACCATTTATAAAGGCTGTCATTCATAATGATTTCAACGGAAAATATTACCTCGTTCTGGCATTTATTTTTGCATTTATTATTCCCGAAGCGCTAACCCTCGCCGATGATTTCGGCAGCAGATTGATAATCAAAGGAGCAGACGCAATCAGCAACGGCATAAACAACATGGATATCCATATTGTTATAGGGTATGCAAGCTATTTTATATTGGGATATTACCTCAATAAAATAACGTTCAACAGGAAGCAGAGGATAATTATATACGCAATGGGTTTGTTCGGCTTTACGGCAACTGTAGTGTTAAATTCATCAGTTGCGTTGAAAACGCAGGAATATTGCAGTCACTATTACGAATACTTTACGGTAAACGTATTGTTCGAAGCGGCCGCCGTGTTTACATGGTTTAAGTACAGAAAATTCGATAACGAAAAGCTGAACTTTTTTATGAAGAAAATGTCAAAATACAGCTTCGGCGCGTATCTGGTCCATGCTCTTATAATTGAGCAGTTAGATAAACAACTGGGATTGAATACACTGTCCTTCAACCCGGTTCTTGCCGTATTTTTCATTACTGTAACAGTTTTTGCCGTTTCTTTCGGAATATCCGCCGTATTAAGCCGCATTTCAATTTTTCTGACACGCATCCGAAGAGCGTAAACCGTTTCGGGAAGCGCAGAACCTCTTACCGCGTACGGAACTCCCCCGACGGAACTCCTCCCGTGAATATTTGATACCGTGCTCCTGCGCCTTTCGTTTATTCCCGCGATTTCCTGCGCCTTATCTCCTCGGCCTCTATTTCGTTCATATACGCTCTGCTGTCCCTGACAAATCCCCATATCATCAGTATCATGATTATCCCGATAGGGAACGCGGAGATTATGCTCACGCTCTGTATGTTGTTCATGCTGCTCTCCGAAAATACGAGCGCCGTCGGCAGAACTATAAGCAGTAAGCACCACAGAAGTGTTATCATCCTGTTAGGCTTTTCATCGGGTTTAAGGTGCTTATAGCTGTAGCACGCTGCAGTGTAGGCGATCGAATCGAACGACGTCGCGTAGAACGCCACCATGCATATCAATGTGAGTATCATGACGACCGGCGCAGCCGGCATCGTATCTATTATGTCGAGTATCAGCTGATACAGATCGCCGGAAGACTCATATTCTTTGAGGAAATCGGCAGCTCCGCCTGTCTGCAGACCGAGGCTGTAGTTTCCGAGAACTATAAAGCTTACGATCGTGCTTCCCACTCCGAAAACGTAGCCGCCCAGTACCGTCTGCCTTATCGTTCTGCCGCGCGATATATTGCCTATAAAGAACGGGGCGGCTATGCACCATACCATCCAATACGCCCAATAGTATATCGTCCAGTCCTGAGGAAAATTATTCTTCCTGCCCGGATCGGTATATGTCGAAAGGTCGATAAAATGCTGAAACATCCTGCCGAGGCTTTGAAGTCCGTTTTCGACTATAAAACGTCCCTGCCCTCCCGTTACAAGAACAATGGCTAAAAGCCCGAAGAACAGATATATGCACAGCTTTGCGAGAAAGCTGATGCCCCTGAAGCCGTGAAGCACGGCATACGTGTATACGGCACACGTCACGATAAGTATTATTATCGTTACAGCCGTCCGGCTTACGCTTATACCGAACAGCTTAACTATTATGCTCGCCATCAAAGGGGTAGCTACGGAAAACGTCGTCGCGGTTCCCGCAAGCAGCGCGAACAAAGCGAACAGGTCGATAATCCTCCCCGGTATTCCGTCAGCGCGTTTTCCTATGACGGGTCTGCACGCCTCGCTGTACCTCTGACGGCTGCGTTTTCTGACGTGTACCATAAAGCCGAAAGCTACGGCAAGTACGAGATAAAACGACCATGGTATAAAGCTCCAGTGGAAAAGCGGGAACACACCGGCCCATTCGTATATGTCACCCATATCCGAAATGTGCGGGTTGGACGCATACATGACCCATTCCGCGAACGAGTAAAAAAGTATGTCGGCGGCAAGTCCGCAAGTAAACATCATGCTTCCCCACGTGAAAAAGGAGTACTTCGGCTTCTCGTCCGGCTCGCCGAGCACGATATTGCCGTATTTTGAGAACGCGAGAAATGCAGATACGAGAAGCACACCCGCTCCGATTATCAGGTAATAGACCCCCACCGTATCCCCGAAAAAGAAGCGCACTCGGGATATTGCACCGTTTGCCTGTTCAGGAAACGCGAACAGATACGCGGCAAGGGAGATTATGATTATAAATGGCACAAGCGTTACCATCCAGTCGATGTTGTTTTTTTCCGTTTTGTTTTTCAGCATTTCATGTTTCTCCCGGCGTTTCAGCCTTCATCTTTTGTGTCGATACGATCGCGATACGACGGGTCGATAGCTGCCAGCTCCTCTATTCCGTCTATTTCCGCAATATCCCGTCTCTTCATTTCACGTATACCGAGCCTGTACTCATCAAAATGGCAAAACATGGCTATGTCGTCCCAGTATATCTGCCTGTTTCCGCTTTCAAATTCGCGCTCAACGTGGAGTTTGAGTTTTTTCCCGTCTTCCCGCGTCCAGCGGCTTATCGAATACAGCTGCCACCCATGCGAGCCGCCCGTCCTCGAGCACGATCTTATGACGCCGTTCCTCACCTCGAGCAGCCACTCATCCGTCCCTTCGCCGCACCATACGGCATTGTAGCCCGACAGCCCGAATTCACGACTCAGTATGTCCGCATTGTATATCATCTGGTCTCCGTCAAGGATGATACAGTCATCCAGATGTTCACGCGCGCAGTAAAGCGAGCTTATATTGTTGCAGGTATCCCAATACGGGTTTTCTATCAGCGTCAGCCCCGGATATTCGGAAGGCAGCTCAGAAAATTTTTCTTTAAGATATCCTACGACGACGTATATCTCCGTTATTCCGTTCGCATGCAGCCCTCTTATTATAGTATCGATCATCCTGACACCGTTTACCTTTATAAGCGGCTTGGGGGTTTCTAAGGTCAGGGGCTGCATACGCTTACCCTTTCCTGCCGCCATTATGATGGCTCTTTCTGCCTTATGCCTCTCTTCAGCCATTGCTGTGCTCCTCTTCCTCAATAGCTCTTTGGGCGATTTTGCGGTAGTCCTTCGCGTACCTGTACTGCCTCAGCGAATACTCTCCGAACTCGATGCCTAAAGAGCGCTTATATTCGCACCAATTCGACCACAACAGCCCGCACACCGAAATGTAGCAATATATCTTTATCCTCGTCGGATTGGAGCATCTTCCGTCAAAGTATATATCTATCAGGCGGTCAATCTCGGCTTTGTCGTAATGGCTGTAAACGGCGAACATCGCTATATCGAGATGGGGATCCTGCATACCCGAATACTCCCAATCGGTCAACTGAAGCTTCTCGTTTCCGTCCTCCGATTTGTAAAAGAGAAAATTGTCGGGTACCGCATCTATATGCGTAAGAACAATATCTTCCACATGACTTTCCACATACGGCCTGAGCGAAAATACCTGCTCTTTCGTCTTCTCGTAATCTATGTATATGCTGGGCTGCCCTTTCCAGAGACTCTCGTAAAAGTCTATCTGTCCGAAAACGTCAAACGAATGATCAACGGAAAGCTTCATATCGTGAAAATCCTTGAGCTTTTTCATGCACGCCTTCAGATCCTCAGGTCTTCTCGGATCGCATGTCCTTACACCCTCGAGAAACTTTGTCACTTTATAGCCGCTCTTCGGATCGATGTAAACGGGATCATCGCATATCCCGAGTCCGGAAATCGCCCTGAATACTTCAGCCTCTTCGTTGCGGTCTATCAACTCATCCGTCCCCTCGCCCGGTATCCTCATTATGTATTTCTCGTTATTCACGGCAAAAAGAAATGATCTGTTCGTCATGCCTTTTTTCAGCACTTCGATGTCCGTGATATCTCCGGGTGTCGCATCGAATATTCTCGCGAGCAGGTCTATGGCTTCCGACTTCAGATGGTTTGAGTTGCTGTCAAGCTCCCTGAGCTGTTCATACGTATTTATCTCCACAATGCTCTCGGGCTCCGCAAAGCGCGCTGTGACCGTCATCTTTCCGCCGCTGTAAAGTGCCGTTTCCCAAAGGTCGTCGTCGTGCCTCCCGTCCTCATTCAGCCGTTTCAGGCCGGCCGTCAGAAGCGGCGCATCCTTTCTGCTTATATATGAAACTCCCGTCATTTTATTTCCGGGCTCTCCGTTCACCGCAATAACGAGCTCGTTTTTCCTGTTTACTCTGACAGACGAGTCACGATCCGTCCGCTCACCCACCATATACCACGAATACATCTCGCGCCCGGCAAACGGGCTCTGCGCACACCAGATGTTTGACGGAACTATATACGTATCGGAAATGCGGTCTTTTACGAGCGCAAGCGATGAAAGATTATTTTTCGACGCATAGTCCAGGCTTACGACAAGTTCGACATCGTATCTGTCTATCAGGTAATCGAACTTCTCCTTCATGAAGCCGACGACAATAGTTATGTCCGTAACGCCCGCATCGTTAAGCTGCCTTATGATGCGTTCTATCAAAGGCTCTCCGTTGACCTCGATCAGCGCCTTGGGTGACAGAAGGTTTATCGGCACCATACGCATACCGAATCCCGCGGCAAGTATAATGGCATTGCGCGGACACGCCGCATCGTATGCCGCTTTGGCATCGGCAGTAGGCATACAGTCTGCCGTCAGATATCCCTCGTCGATCAAGGCCCGCAGGGAACGGTTTACTACTCCGAGTGAATGACCTGTCGTTTCCGCAAGGATTCTCTGATTTATGAAGTTGTCCTCTATGATTTTTTTCAGAATATCCGCTTCTTGTCTGTTCATGAACTTCTCCATTTTTATTATTGTGAACCCGGCTTCTAAAGAATAGGAACCCGTACAAGGTTCCCGTATTTGTCAATCTGTTCACATTATAAAAGCATTGCCGCTCAAAGTCAATACACGACAGCTGTTCGTATCGGCATTTTTGTCATCCGCGGCTTCTGTCGGTTTGCGAACGGCGCGATATCCTGATTGTAGACCCGGATATCATAATTTTCCACAGAAAAACCCTTTCGAGGATGAACAAAAGCATCAGCCCTAAAACACAGTTGAATATGGAATTATAGACCGCTCCCCGCGCCAGCATTATCATCATCGTACTTATAAGGCTGATCTTGAGCACCTTTATCGATTCACTGCCGCACGAATTGATATGCTCGTCCGCGAATACCATAAGCAGCCCGTAAAATGTACCCGTCAGGCAGCCCCAGAAACCGAAATTAGCATATGCGTCGCCGTAGACCGTCGGATGCATCGTCCCGGCGGGATTATCATCGTGAAACCACTCTCTGTACATATCTATCGCGAAATCGCGCGGCTTGATCTGAAACAGAGAAGCGGGCAGTGCTATCATCGCAAGCCTTATGAAGCCGAGCCCCTCTCCGAAGCCGGGAAAATTATTGTCGTTTTCGACAAAATAGTAGAACGCCTTTATAAGGCCGAATTCGCCGTCTCCCGCCTTGAGATAATCCACCGTTCTTTCCATGATCACGCCAAATCCCGCAGCGATAACGTTCGAAACGCCTCTCATGCCTCTTATCTGCTGCGTAAAATACGCAAAAAGAACGAAGAAAATGCCGAGCGTAATCCCCAGCGTACGCCTCCGCCTGCTGTCATTGAACAGAAAATATATCATGAACGGCATAAACAGCCCTATCAGATTGTATCTTATCTGCGTTATGAGAAAATAGAAGATGTATATGCCTATGCAGACTGAAAATCTGATATATTCTTTTCTCATTAACAAAACGCTTCCGATGCCCGACAGCGATACCATCAGTATCATAGCAAGCCGTTCTATCGCGGTCGAATCGTAATTCACGTACGCCTTTGCCGTCATCAGGGTTCCGCCCGTACGGTAGAAATTATGCACAACTATCAGAAAGCAGATGACATAGATTAAAAATATATAGTTTATAAAGCGCCCATCCTCCTTTAAGAGGGCATCGACATCTATCGTACACGCACATTTTTTCGCCGAAGAAAAATATATAAAACGAACCGCAAAATAAACGCACATGAACACGACAGCGAACTCGGTAACCTGATTTATCGTCTGAGCGCTGTATTCACCTCCATGCGAGTGGAGTACGTGCGGTATTGAAAATATCAAAAAAACGACGGCCCAAAACAGGGTCGCAAGCGATGTCTTTGACCATTCGTAAAAAATTATTATTAAGTTGATCAAAAGCATCAGATATATCAATTTGCCGGCACCTCATACTCTATACTCTTCATCGAACGACACCATGAACGGCCTGTGCCCTACTCTCTCGCTTTCCGGCGGTATTTTCCAATAATCGCCGTAAAGTATCCGCAGAAACTTATCCGCATCGTGCGGCGCATAAAATTCGTGCCCCTCGAACAAGACCCTCCCGGCAGGCAGCATGACATCTCTGGGAAAATCATATGGCGCGCAGTAGGCGTGACACGTAAAGCTTTTGCATCCGCCCTCATCCTCGAGGTACAGATACCTTCTGTACGCCTCGCTTATTCGCCTGTCCAACTTATCGGACGATACGCCTGTATAAGCATAATGCTTGAGCCTTCTTGCGATCATGCCCGCAAGCCATTTTAAAGACCTTGTCGGCTGTGCGGCACGATCAGGTATCATTTTCGTCACCAATATATTGTCTAATTTCAGGCACTCATTCGTGTACTCAGCCTTCCCCTCCTCGGGGAGGCAGTCGTACGGAAATATGTCTATCCATATACCGTGGTTCATGCGTATGCTGCGCTTGTTCCACTCGAGGAAGGTCGTCCCTCTTTTCCTGATTTTCGCAAAGGAAAAAGGGCAGTTCCCGTCAGTTTCCCTGCTCTGTAAGAAAAACGAGTCTCCGAGCCGCTTTTGCCCGATTTCGAGGAATTTGTCGTAGTCGCGCCTCGGCATACCGACATCTATATCGTCGTCCCACGGTATAAAGCCGCCGTGCCTTACAGCACCGAGCAGAGTTCCCGCATCGAGAAAATATTCGAGACCGCTTTCCCTGCATACCTCGTCGAACTTTATCAGTATCTCAAGCTCGGTTTCCTGTATTCGAAGCAGCTCGGGATATGATTCGAAGCCGAGCGTTTCCTTCGGTATGGGCGGCTGTCTTTTTTCTTCGTTCATTTGCTGTTTCCTTCGGGCGGCCCGTTACACCGTCTCTTTGACTGTATTTGCTGATTCGGCACGTATCCGGAGCATCACCCTTATAAACACGGGTATGAGTATCGCCGACGTGAATATGACGACTGCAAGCGTAGCCCATGCGGCTCCCTCGGCTCCCAGCCATTTTATCATTATTATATCCAAAGCGATATTCACGCTGCCCGCGATAAGGTTTACCATCAGTATTGTTTTGACGCGCCCGAGCGCCGTAAGGACATTTATCAGATTATACCTTATGGTAGCCGTAACAAAATAATTTATCGACAGTATCCTGAATATATACACGGCGGAATCATATTTTTGCCCCCATATTGTGTGGACTATCAAAGGAGCGAATATCACGAGTCCGGCGGTAATAAATGCATTGACTCCCGCCGAGGCTCCGAAAAGCGTTTTCATCTTATCCTTAAGCCATCCGTAATCCGTACGGTTTTCGGCTATATACGGATATACGAACATGATAATGCTGTCCGGAACGAACATAAGCGCGAGCGGTATCGTCGTCGCAATACGGTACGATGCGAGGTCGGCAGGATCCGGAAGTATTATACCTATAAGAAATACATCGACAAAGATAAGCAGGTTTGTCATTACTCTTCCGGTCGAGGAATATACGGAAAAGCGTATAAGCCCTTTTTTCTCCCCTACCGAAAGCCGGTAAATCCCCTCCGTTTTATCATCCTTACGGAACTTACGCCGTCCCACCAGCGCAGACGTGACCGTAGCTATGTAAAGACCCGCAACGATACCCGCCTCCTTTATCAGAAAGCTTGCGATTATTCCGGACAAAGCGTACAAACCGGCATTCAGATTCGTTACAAGAGCAAAATCCTTATTTTTTTTCTTCGTTCTGAGCATAACAGTGTAGTAATCGAAGAAAAAATATGTCATCGGATACAGCGAATAAATCGCAAGTATCGGCCGTGCCGCGTCGTTTTTGAAATATCCGAATGCGGCATAAAGCAAACATCCCGCAATCAGTACGAGGTTGGACAGCGCACCGACGATAAACCCGAACCTCGCATAAGCTTTTTTCTCCTCCCGGCCTCTGCGTTCAGAGCAGAACTGCAAAAGACCGCTCGTCATCCCGAGTCCGCTTACAGTCAGGACAAAAGCCATTATACTGTCGGCAAATCCGAAGGTCCCGTACTCGGTCTTTGTCAGTATCCTCGCTATGCATGCGTTTCCTGCGAAGTGAAAAACCTTGTTGAGAAAGCTCGAGCCGAATATGTGTGCCATACCGTTTTCGTACAGCCATCTCAGCCTCTCCCTGTACCTGTTCATTTTTCGTCTTGTTTCGTATCGGCGGATTTGTCTCCTCCACGAAAAGCGTAGAAAATAAGAGATATGAGTATGAAGGCGCCTAAAAATCCGACAACGAAAAACTTCGCCGTCGATCGCGACGAAACCTTGACGGCCTCAGTCGGCATATCGATTATATCGATATAATCGGCATTCCTGAGCTCCGCTCCTACACTCTTGATCGACAATGCAAACGCGTTGACCAACTTAAGCGTCGTCTCTTCGTCATCACTTTTTACGGTAACGTCTATATACTGCGTACCCGGCACACATGTCACCATTGTCTTGAGCTTTTTCGCCGGTATTTTGCCGTTAAGCTCCTCGCTGACCTTATCCGTCACGAGCGATGATGTTACAAGCTTCGCGTAAAACGGGACGAGCGACTGTTCTTTGCTCACGTACGGCGCCGTAACCTCCTCCGGCTCGCTGTCGACTATCATAAGAGACGTCGTCGCCGCAAATGACGTCTTTGCGCGAAAAGCGTCGAACCCCGCCAGGGCGGCTCCGCATACGAGCGAAACTGCGAGAATGACGATGATATTCTTCCTGATGCATCTGATCATCTTTACTTCAAAGCTGTCGTTCATATAAACTCTCCAATCTTTTCTTTGATATTCTTCCTGAATTCGGCCTGTCCGCGCTCCACGACCTCGGACTTCACGAATTTTGCCACATTATCTTTATATTCACCGTAACGGGCTTTGACCTCTTCTATTGCCTCCGCGATATCCTGACCGCAGGCTCCGATGCGGTACCTGTCTATCAGATGCTTCAGCGGCGGATTATCGCTCGCAGCTACCGGTATACCCTCGTAAACGTATTCGTATACCTTGCCGGACGAGCAGTACAGATTGTTCAGGTTTCGCTTGTGGTACACGGATATCCCCACATGGCAGTTGGAAATAATATATTTCAGTTCATCCTGATTTACCCTCGGAAGCAGCGTAACATTTTTTATTCCGTGCCCGGCTATATATTCTTCGATCTTTTTTTGTTCATCGTCCTGCCTGCAACCCACCAGCAAAAGTTCGGCCCTGAACGTTAACTTTTCCATCGCCGCTACGAGCTCCATCGTTCCCCTGTCGAGTTCGCAACCCGCCGATGATACTATTCTGAACTCGTCTCCGCTGAACATGTCGCGGTATTTGCTCTCGCTCAATCGCCCGGCATCCTCGGAGCTGTACTTCAGGGAGCGGAAATTCTCAAACACCATTATATCCGATTTGAGGCGGTATTCCTTCTCCATGATCTCTTTGCGTTCACGGCCCGCGCATATTACGATGTCTGCGCGTTCAATCATACGTTTCTCGAAGAAACAGCCGATTTTGCCGCTCAGGCTGTCAGACTCTCTCATAAAGTAAAGCTCCCGCGCATCGTATACGGTACACTTAGGTCTGAACCTTCTCCTGAGGATGAGCCCCGGAATGGTCGCCTTTCTGTTGTCAAGAATCAGAACGTCCGGTACGGCTTCTTTTTTTGCCGCTGCCAGAACACCTTTAAGAAAGCGATAATACCCGTTCTCGGGGTCGGATATTCCGGACTCGTCTTTTGACGGAGAAAGAACGCTCAGGTCGGCGATCTCGGAAAAGATATGTATCAAAGCCTTCGTTCTGCCGTCAAACTCGGTTTTCGCACCGCTTACAAGCATCATTTTCATATGGGTTCCTCAACAAAAATACTCTTTCTAAAACGAATACAAGCGCAAGCCCTAAGATGCAGTTGAAAATCGAGTTGTACACCGCTCCGCGCGCCAAAATTATCATCATCGTACTGATCAGGCTTATCTTCAACACCTTTACCGATTCACAGCTGCACGAATTCATATGCTCGTCCGCAAATATCATGATCAGGCCGTAAAACGCACCCGTGAGACAACCCCAGAAGCCGAAATTCGCATATGCGTCGCCGAATATCGTAGGATGCATAGTCCCCGCGGGATTATCGACCCTGAACCACTCCCTGTACATGTCTATCGCAAAATCGCGCGGCTTGAACGGCACGAGCGATGCCGGCAGAATTATCAGCGCAAGCCGTATAAAGCCGAGCCCTCTGCCGAAGCCGTCAAACGCATTATCGTGCTCTACAAAGTAATAGAACGCTTTTATCAGACCGAACTCACCGTTCCCGGATTTCATATAATTTATAGTATTTTCCATGAGCACGCCGAAACCCGAATTCAATGCGTTCGACATTCCTCCCGCCCATCTGAGCTGCTGCGCGAAATAAACGAATACGACGAACAGCACACCGAGCGTTATCCCGACCGTCCTCTTGCGTCTGCTCGTGTTGAACAGGAAGAAAATCATGAACGGAGCAAAGAAGCCTATCAGATTGTACCTGATCTGGTTTGTGAGGAAATAAAACCCGTATATCGCCACACATATCAAAAATCTCAGGTACTCTTTTCTCAAAAACGATATACATCCGATGCCTGAAAGCGCGACGAGCGTTATCGACGCGATCTTTTCGATCATACCAGTTCCGTAGCTCACGTATGCCATCGCGGTCATAATCGACCCGCCGCCACGGTAAAAGCAAAATGCAATTATCAAAAAACAGACGAAATACACCGCAAAGATAAAATCGACAAACCGTCTGTCTTCGTGAATGAGCAAATTGCTGTCTATGCTACCCTCACCCCTTCGCCCCGATGAGAAGTAAAGAAAACGGACAGCAAGATAACAGCACATAAAAATCACCGCAAACAGCGTGACTTGAAATATCGTCCTTTCGCTGTAATCATCGCCGTATGCATGGATTATATGTGGTACCGAAAACAGCAGAAAAACGACGGCCCAGAAAAGTGTCGCAAGAGACGCTTTAGACCATTCGTACAGAATAATTATTATGTTAATCAAAAGCATTATGTAAATCAAACCGTCGCTTACGCCTCTCCCTCAGTCCGAACTTTATCACGGATGCTCTTCGGCACCTAAGTATCTCCGTATCCCGGCAATTCAGTATCTCAGTATCCCGGTGCTTCACCGTTTCACTGTTTCAAAACTACCGTGCTTGAGCACTGCTACTATCCTTGCCGACGCCCGGCCGTCACCGTACGGATTTGCCGCATGCGCCATTTTATCGTATGATGCCCTATCCTCGAGAAGCTCTCTGAACGCCGTGTATATCTTTTCCTCATCCGTTCCGACGAGCCTCAGAGTACCTGCCTCTATTCCCTCGGGACGCTCCGTGGTGTCGCGCATAACGAGCACCGGAACTCCGAGACTCGGTGCCTCCTCCTGTATTCCGCCGCTGTCCGTAAGGACGAGATAGCTTTTCGCCATTATATTCTGAAACTCGAATACATCCATAGGCTCAACGAGCCTTATAATATCACCGTTTCCGAATATTTCGTGCGCCGTTTCGCGTACCGCCGGATTTTTGTGTATCGGATAAAGCACCCTGATATCGTCATGTTCCTCCGCGATCCGCCTTATCGCTCTGAACATGTGCCTCATCGGTTCGCCCAAATTCTCGCGCCTGTGCGCTGTCAGGAGAATAAGCCGCTTTCCCTTTGCCCACTCCGTCAGCGGATGCCTGAAATCGCTTTTTACGGTAAACTTCAGCGCATCTATCGCGGTGTTTCCCGTCACGAATACGTTCCGGGTCTTACCCTCTTTTAGGAGATTTTGCCTTGCGCCCTCCGTCGGAGCAAAGTGATACTCCGCTATCCTGCCGACAGCCTGGCGGTTGAACTCCTCCGGATACGGTGAGTATAAATTCCACGTCCTAAGTCCCGCTTCAACGTGCCCTACAGGTATCTGCTGATAAAAGGCCGCGAGCGCCGCGCAAAAGGTGGTCGTCGTATCGCCGTGAACAAGTACGACATCGGGCCTGACCTCCTTGAGTATATTTTCTATCCCGGTAAGCACCTTTACCGTCACGTCCGTTATCGTCTGCCTCTGCGTCATTATATTGAGATCATAGTCAGGCTGTATATCGAAAAAGTTCAGAATCTGATCGAGCATCTCGCGGTGCTGCGCGGTTACGCATACGACGCCCTCCAACTCACCATCATGCTCTATCGCTTTTACGAGCGGCGCCATTTTTATGGCCTCCGGCCTGGTTCCGAAAACAGACAATATTTTTTTCATCAAAGCAATCCTTCCGTACCGAAACAGTGTCTCTGACAAAACAGCTTACAGGGCGCATGCAACAATCCGCACGCGCTGCGCATCGACTCGCCTGTGCGGTACTGTTCGCCCTTCATGCCGACGGGATCCACACTCCGGAGCCGTTTACATAATAGCCTTCGATCCACTCGTCGTGAGCCATGTCTCCGTCCTTGCCGAAATAGTACCAAGAGCCGCCGATCTGATACCAACCTGTTAGCATATATCCGTCACAGTCAAAATAATACCATTCATCGTCGATTCTTGTCCAATTGCTCTTCGGATACCAGCCGTTCGTATCCTCGTACCACCAGCCTCTGAAATCACTATTCCACGATGACTTTGCTCTGTACGTCCAGCTTCCTTTGCTTCCCAGCCAGTATCCGCTTATGTATTCATCCTTCGCCATATACCCCGTATTTTTGAAGAAATAAAGAGCTGTGTCTATCTTTGCCCACGTTTTTTTCGGATACCAGCCTGCCGTATCCCCGTACCACCAGCCGGCAGAGTCGAGCTTCCACGACGCCTTCGGCTTATACGTCCATCTTCCGTCACTGTCCAGCCAATATCCGTCTATGTACTCGCCCGAGGCATATGTGCCGTCATTGAAGATATAATAGTACATTCCGCCGATGGTTATCCAGCTGCCCGCCGACTCGCTTCCCGGGCACGGACAAGGCTGATCGGGCATATTGAGGTATACGGGTATATCAAAGGTCAGTGCTGATGACATCATGGATTTGTAGCCCTTTGACAATGATATGCCTTCCTCGTTGGCTCCCCATATTGCAGTCATATACTGCCCCGTGCCCAGATTCTCCGATCCGTTCATTACATTAAAGCGCTGTAGATAAAGCGTATACTTGTTGCTGTTCACGTAATTGCGGGCATACCAATAGGCTCCGCCCAGAATCGATTTTGCACGTGTATTCCATCCCTGGTTTTTAGCGTAGATGAGGCCGTTTATAACAGCGTCGTTGCCTCCGGAGGCATACGCTCCTATGTTGAAGAAATTGTAATATCCCGTGTATCCCGGAACCGTTCCCGATATACAGCCGCCGCCCCCGTTTGCACCCTGCTCGTTTATTATCATGGAAGCAAGCGTAAGAGGGTTTGTACCTGAACCCGAGCCTGCGTCAAGAAGAAGCGCCGAATATGAGCTGTACGTCGATTCGGGAAAGTAGCCTGCCAGAAACGTATTTCTTATGACCGACGCAAGCGTCGATGAATTCTGTGTCGAAGGGTCGTACCTGTTGGACAGGAATTGGAAAACGGTCACGTCGTCGAGAGAATTTCGCGGATCCATGTAATGCCGGACAATAGCTCCCGATGCGGCAACCCATCCGCCGCTGTCGAACACCGTATATTCGCCCGTCTGCGGATCGAAAGCCCCCGGCTCTTTTGATTTCCACGAATCCGGTTTGTTGCTTAGGACAAGACTTGTCCACACGGGATGCATCTGCGCATAGACGGCGTCGCTCCAATAAATGCCTGTATGAAGCGCATTGAACTTCCACAGCGGATACTGAGCGTGAAGCGCACGCAGACCCGATTTGTAGGATTCCGGGAAGCCCTGCGATGTAAGGTATGCTTCAAACTCCCAGTCGGATCGCGCACACGCTTGCGCAGGCGTCTTTGCAACGGCACGCAGCGCAGGTTCATCCGCCTCCTCCGGCAAGTCGGCGGTCTCCTCCTGCGGCTGTCCCTCTGACTGCTGATCAGGTTCTTCATTTGACAGTCCACCTGACTGCTGATCAAGTTCTTCCTTTGAGTGTCCGCCTGACTGCCCGAAGAGCGTCTCCTGCGACGATCCGCCGACACTCAGAGAATCTCCGCGAACGTATCCCTCCAGACCGCTTACCGGATCAGATATGTGGTACCATACGGAACCGTCGGTGCCGGTTTCAGTACCTAATACGATGACCCGGGTTCCCTCGTCAAGTTCCGAAATTATATTCCGTGATGTGCTCTCGTCGGCAGCTTCACGAAAATCCGCCCCTCCGATTACAGTCCCGTATGTCTCGGCAAAGGCGCACAATGTTCCTTCTGCGAACAGTGAAAAAGAAGCGGCAATCATGCAGATGATCAGTGACGCCGCAACGGCTTTGCATTTTTGACCGGTACATTCAGAAAACATGCCGCTATACTTCCTTATCGTTTATAGTGTAAAAAAATACAAAAGTATACAAACATATCAATATATTTTATCATAAGATGCCCGAATACACAAACGAGATGTGCAAACATGAAGCATGAGTTTCAATGATTACAGCAATGCGGTTTTATGCTCCAGGATGCTGTTTCCGTGAGCAATAAGCTCGGAATGGCCGTTTTTGATGAGCAGCATGTCTCTGCGGACTGCCTGCTCACGGTTTTGTGCCCCGGGTTGCCATTTCCGTGAGCAATTAGACCAGAATGGCCGTTTTTGATGAGCAACATGTCTCTGCAGGCAGCCTGCTCACGGTTTTGTGCCCCGGGCTGCCATTTCCGTGAGCAATAAGCTCGGATTGGCCGTTTTTGATGAGCAACATGTCTCTGCGGGCAGCCTGCTCACGGCTTTGTACCCCGGGCTGCCATTTCCGTGAGCAATCGATTGGATTGGCCGTTTTTGATGAGCAGCAGTCCATTTTGGCGATGCTGCTTTTTGCTTCATGACGAAAGGCGGTCAGGAGAAATTTGGTACCGACAGTGTCAGGTTTTTACAGCAAAAAAGCTCCGCGAAGTTTGTTTCGCAGAGCTTTTGTGTATGTTTATCGTTTTATCATATATTGGCACAGCCCGCGGAATCTAAATTCCAAACGCCGCCGGATTCCTTAAGAAGTATGGAAAACATTTTAGAATCGCTTTCTTTGGCTATCCATGTATACATACGTCCGCCAAAATCGGAAGAATACTGATATTGAGAAGCATCTACACCGATATGTTTAACAAAATCCTCATAGGTATAATCCGAATAAGAGCTGCCATCCGGAAATATCGTTGCACCTTCAAGCCACTCATACTCCGTCTCCTTCAAAACATCCGCACTTGCCCGTTCTTCGGACATAGGCTGCACATCGGTGGATTCATAGTCCAATTTATATTTTTCTTTAGCTTCGTCAGATTTACCGCCACAGGCTATAATTGAAAAACACATAAATACCACCATGAACATACAAAATATTTTTTTAGCTCTCATAACCTTTTCTCCTATTCTCCTGTTTTGAAAACATGTACTGAGTCAAGCTCCCCAATGTTGTATATGCCGTTTCATCAGCAAATCCGGCAATTGACATCACTTCGTTTATGCTGTTTCTTGACATCCAGCCTATAAACCATGTTAACAGATTTGTGAAATTCTGTCAAGTTTTCTGATACCGGTCGTGCGCTGTTGTATGCCGTTCTCCCGTGCTTCATACTACCTCTCACGCTTCCTCCTCAGAATGCCTGTAAGAA
>CALIXS010000008.1 GCA_938046095.1 uncultured Clostridia bacterium | reverse complement strand
AATCTCTTCCCCATCTTGTCATATCTTTCATGATGACAATTCCGATTTTGCCTTGCTCTACATCGCTTATCATCTGTGTATAAGCTGAACGGTCAAAGAACCTACCGCTTTCATCATCGTCGATATAATGGCGAATGTTTATCAGCTTTTTATCTCTTGCATACCTTTCTAAAAATGCTTTTTGATTGACAATACTATTACTCTCGCCACCATCTCTATCTTCATCACCAACTGAAAGGCGGGAGTATAGTGCTGTGATTTTGTTTGTGTATTCTATCATGGCATTATCCTCCTTTTCTCGTGTCTATATATCACTCCTGTTCAGTTAATATTATGCAACCCAACGAGCAGAACCGTATTCGATTCCTTTTCGATATTTCTTTGCGTTTTTCCCTTTCACGTAGATGATAAGGCGAATCAATCCAGCACCGGCAATCCCGATGAAAAGATCAAGAGGTGCAAAGCTCGGCGCAGCACTTGCAAAGGCAGTGGTAAAACCTTTCCCAAGGAAAAGCACCTTTCCGGAAAGGTCAACGCCGGGGGCAAGACTAAATGCCTGCGCCGCCTTGTCAAAGAGATAGAAAAAGAACAGATAGGGAAGATTCGGCAAAATCCATTTTTTCAAAGTTTCTGTGTTCATCGCTCAATCCTCCTGTCTTTCTTCTTAACTTGGCCGCGCTCCGCATTTTTTTGTTTGGCGATTTCCTTAAATGCAGCCAGAGTTTTTGTAAGCGACGGCTTTTTCTCCTGCGTCAGCTTCTTTGCAGAAAATTCCTTAAATGCCGACATAAGCGCATCTGCATCACGTCCCTTGAAGAATACAAGGTAGCGGGGCGGCACACAGCTTATGTCCTTTTTCAGCGCAAAGTCGATGCCGTATTTCTTTGCGGTATGCTCAAAAGCTTTGATATTATCCCCGGTGATCTCAATGTTGGAGGCACCGGCATTTTGCCGCATGAGCTGTTTAAGTGTCTGTTTTCCGTGGGGAATGGACTGTTTCGCCATTTCTTTTTTAGCTTGCAAAAGCAGCAGCTTGATTGCTTTCTGCAAGAGCCTTGCTGTCAGCTTTGTTGCCTGAATAGAAAGCATGATCGTTTTTTCGTTGATTTCATCCTGCATTTACCGGCCTCCTTTCTCTCTGCCCTGCAAGAATAGTGATTAAATCCGCACTTTAAGGCCATTTAGATCCTCGGTGCGGATTCCGACAAGATACCAGTTATCGCCGTACTCCATCCGCGCAGGCTTCCACTTGCCGCGGGTAAACACCTCAAGGCAGTCTCCGCAGTGAAGCCCGCCGTAATATTCGGCAAGATCAAAGCGAATGTCATAGCGATCCCGATACTCATCAAAAATAAGGGTTCCCTGTCTCATATGATTTCCTCCTTCAGATCAGGTTTTGGTCGACAGAGTGCGCCGCCTCCGTACATGTCGTAATTGACAAGGGCTGTGTAATAGCTGCCAATGGTGGATGGGGCATTGAACAGCGCAGCTTTTAGATACTGCTTGATGTTACGTATCTCTGTGGTGTTCTCACGCATACAGTCAAGAACGAAGCGTATATGTTCACTGTCAAGCTTCATAAACTTGCTTTTTACCAGCTCTGCCGGGTAATCGTCTCCTGCAACGCGAATTTTTCTTCTTGAAGAACAGACCGTTTCAAGAATGATGTCAAGGATTTCATCGATCCTGTCTCGGTCAAGATTTTCTGTCTTGATAAGATGTTCATACTCGATATTGTCTTTGATTATTTCCTCATACACCTTATATGCGTCGCTTCCTTCCGTTCTTTTCCTTTCCGGCTGCACAGCAGTCTCCAAAGGGAAGGGGTCAGGGGAAAGGATAGGAATGGAATCGATAATTGATCCATCTTTATTTTTTGGATCTTTAATTAGTATTTCTTTATTTAATTGCATTGGATTTTCCAACGTAGGGTTTTCCTGCGTTGGTTTTTCCAACGTTGGATTTTCCAATGTAGGTAAATCCGATGCTGGCGGTTGTTCATAGATCACATAGTCCGCGCCGCGCAATCGTCCTTTTTCATCTCTTGTACGGGAACGGACGATGTATCCGGCCTGTTCAAGTTCTTTGATTGCTTCGCGGATTGCATCGATTTTCTCCCGGTTGATATGGGAAAGTCCTGCAAGGGTATAGTCCCAATCCTCCGGTAGCGAAAGCATTTGAGAAAGCAAGCCTTTTGCTTTCAGGGAAAGCTCCCTGTTGCGTAGATGATGGTTGCTCATTACGGTATAGCCTTTGTTTCGCTCTACTCGGAATACTGCCATAGTGTCACCTCCTCATAATTTTTCTGTTACGCAATAGAACGGCGATTTTGAGGGAAAAGGTATAAAGCCCTTAGCCGGTCGCAATCGCGCTCGGAAAACTGCTTACAGCAAGACAGAAATGCCGCCCAATGCGTAACGGTAGGCATGAAAAAAGCGGCATAGACTTCTAATAGAAAATCTATGCCGCAGGCAAATGCGAAAAGGGATGCTTCTTGTGGAAACATCCCTTTATCGCTTGATTATTCGATTTTTGATTTTGCCCCGTTTGCCCGCTGCCATAGAAAACTCTTGATTTTACTGCATTCTCTCATGTTTTCTTATGTCAGCGCGCCTGACGCGGGGATGTTTTTTGTGTTAATACTACATACCGTATTACAGGTCCTAAATGTGCGCGTCCGTATTTTGCTGTGAAGCGCTCGGGAGCGGGCAATTAAAACAGTCAGCCGAACAGCTCATCATCTCTGTTATCTGTATCAATAAGATTGTTGTATTGAATACACCTGTACTGCTGCAGCCTTTCGTACCATTTACTTTCGGTGTCGTCAGCCTTAAAGTAATCACCGCGCACGTCGAGACACCCCTGAGCCGTTATTACGGGAATGTCCCGATACAGCTCCGCGAGATATCCGTCGTATTTCGTAAGGTCCGCACCGGCTATTTGAAGCAGAAGTGTTCTGAGGTAGTTGGCGCTGATATAATCCGTCTCTCCTTCGGGTATATCGTAATTTGCCCAGAGGACGAACTTCGTCTTGTATCTGTTAAGCAAAGTCTCATCGTTTATTTTGCGTATATCCCCGCCCATAATCTCATCGTAAAATTCAGGCTCTATATTAGGTTGGTGATCACCGAAAAAGAGTATGATAACGGGCTCGCTCTTCGCGCCGAAGTATTTGAGTAACTGCCTGAACGCATCATCCGAGCGGCGGATGAGCGCAAGATACTGTTCCGTCAGAGGATAGTTGCCTGTAAGCCCCCGGAGCTTTATTACGCCTTTGAGTTCGCTGCTGTACAATGTGTACGGAGAGTGATTTTGCATTGTGACGTTAAACATAAAGTATGGACGCGATTTGTCGCGTTTTTCATAATCCTGTTCGATATATCTGAAATCAAATTCATCGGAAACGTAGCTGCGGAGCATGATATCGGTATCGTGATAAAATTCGCCGAGCTTTCTTTTGATGTATGTCATATTATAGGAACGAGCGAGATATTCGGCGGCGAGGTCTTCGCCGAATATGTCTTCGAATGATATGTAATCGTCGAAGTCCATGAAGTCGTACACTTGTGTCCTGTTCCAATTATCGCCGAAATACGGATGAAACGCCCTTGAGGTATAGCCGGAACGCTGCAGAAGCGATACCGTTCCGGGCTGGCGGTCTTTGATGTATAGCTGGTACGCGTTGCTTCCGGCGGGCAGAAATGCCATGCTGTTGCCGGTCAGAAATTCGAATTCCGTGTTGCTCGTGCCCGTACCGAATACCGAAACGTATACATTACCCTTGATCGTATTGTCGGTAAGACTGTCTATAAAAGGCATTATTTCATCGCCGGTTTCGAAATGACCGACGGTTCGCAGATCGGAAAAAGCTTCGTCCATAATTACGATAATATCAGGCTTCCCGGGAGCCTCGGCGGTGCTCCCGTCTCCGCCGAATATCTGAGGTACCGTACCGGCTGAAACGGTTTCGCCGACGGCGTCCGCGGCTTTTTGCGGTTCGTAGCCGTCGGGTTTTGAGAGGAACATATAACGTGTATTGAGCATGAATTCGACAGTCGCACCTTTGTTGCTGTAACCTCTCAGCTGGTTGAAAAAATCCGGTTTGTATCCCATGTCCACTATGATATCAGTCGCGTAGAACATAACGGCGGCGGATATGCCGGCGGCAAGAAAAAGGTGTCTCGTGAAGCGCCTGATCCTGTCGTGCTCAGGAAGCCCGAGATGAACGGTGAATCCGAAAAGCAGTGCCGTCAGAGATGCGGCAAAAGCGAATTCCATGCCGATCGCATACTCATAGACACCCGCTACGGATGCCGCCGTCGTGAAGCTGCCTACATCCATCGGAACGAACGGTGAGCCCTTGAACGCTTTGACGTACATATTGACGGCGCCGAATAGGAGAAACAAGGGCTGGAGTACGAATACGGAAATGCGTATGCTCGATGTCAAGCCGTAGAGCAATATATAAAACGCAAGGCAGAAAACATAATTATCCATCCAAAAGAGATCCTGGAGATCGAACAAAAAATTTCCGTTCAGTATCTCGACGCAGGCAACGGAAAAGAGCGGTGCCGCGAAAAAAACGGCCGCAGCAAGCAGCCGGTAATACTTTGATTTCATATCGGGAACAAATCCGAATGCCGGGCATGATGATATTCCTGCCGCAAGCGATATAATAAACAAAAGGAGACCGTGCGAATCGGCCGTCATAAAACCTTTGTATCTTGACACAGTAAATGCAACCGAGGTGAACGCGATGAAAGCGCCCGCGATCAGCCATTTTTTACTTCTGTTCATGGTAGTTATGATATCATTTTTAATGTATAATATCAAGGAAACGGCATCTAAGAGCAAGGAGGCCCGAATATATGCTGACAGGTAAACAGAGAGGTGCGCTCAGGGCGATGGCAAACGGACTTGCACCCGCCGCGAACATCGGGAAATCCGGAGTCACGGAAAGCGTCATAAAAGGGATAGACAGTTATCTCGCAGCTAATGAGCTGATCAAAGTTTCTATACAGGAAGGCGCGGGACTCGACACCGGGGATACCGCAAACAGACTCGCGGAGGAGCTGCACGCCGAGTTCATACAGGCGATAGGCAGGCGGTTTGTGTTATACAGGCGCGCGAGGGACCCGAAAAAAAGGAGAATAGAAATCCTTAAATAATTATAAAAAACGGAGGATTGTTAAATGAAGAACAAAAGAGTTTTAGTCAGGTCTGTTCTTATCCTGATGCTTATAGTCCTGATCGCAGTTGTCGCCGTAAAGTCATGCGCGGCAA
The DNA here is from genome assembly GCA_938046095.1 of uncultured Clostridia bacterium. Classification (GTDB taxonomy): domain Bacteria; phylum Bacillota; class Clostridia; order Peptostreptococcales; family Anaerovoracaceae; genus Eubacterium_B. The sequence goes on along the minus strand of CALIXS010000008.1, from coordinate 17,796 downwards.
AGCATGGAGGGGATCGAACGGAAGATTCCGTTCAGACATCGCAGACCGACAGCTCGGATACGAAAGAACACGTGGAGCCCGCCGCCGAGTATACTACAACGGATAACGACCACCTTACCGTCGGCTTCAAGGGCAGTGCCGTACAGCTCGTCAGGCAGGGAGACCCGTATACGGAGTCGGGTGCTTTCGGAGTTGACGACAGGACGGGCCCCGTCCGGATAACCTCGGTTAAGGGAGATGTGGATACGTCCAGGGCGGGTGATTACAGCGTAGTATACACATTCGATTCCCAAAATGCGCACAAGGAGCTGACGCGCACGGTAAGAGTCGTGTCGCAGGCCGATTTTGATGCCGATACGAACGGTATACCCGTTATGATGTATCATTACGTCTATACGGAAACGGACGCTCCCGAGTCATTAAATTCAAATTATATCCTGAATACCGATCTCGAGGCTCAACTCGCGTGGCTCAAGGAGAACGATTACTATTTCCCGAGCTACTCGGAGCTAAGAGCGTACGTCGACGGTCGTATTTCGCTGCCGTCAAAGAGCGTGATGCTCACCTTTGATGACGCTCAGATAGGATTTCTGGCGTACGGGATACCGCTGCTCGAAAAGTATGAGATACCCGCCACATCATTTGTTATAGGCATCAAGGACGGAGAGGCTAAGATAAAGGAGTACGCGAGCCCGTATATAGAATTCGAGTCGCACTCGTACGACATGCATAAGCCTGGCGGTAATATAGGGCACGGCGGAATCATAAGCGCTCTGTCAAAGGAAGAGATCATATCGGATCTCGAAAGGGAGATAGCGCAGGTCGGCAGCAGCGACGCCTTTGCGTATCCCTTCGGCGACGTCACGGACGATGCGATTGCAGCGGTAACCGCTGCAGGGATTAAATGCTCGTTTACAACCGTTTACGGCTATGTCGAGGCAGGGGACGATCCCGCGCAGCTTACGAGGATCAGAGTCATAGGTTCGGGCAGTCTGGACAGCTACATATCGACACTGTGACGCGATACAGGTAAAAGGAGAACAGATGAGCAAAAGAAAGCGTGTCGCCTTTTGGGCATTACTCATATTTGTTTCGGTTTTATTTGCGGCGGCAATAAAGCTGTATTTACATGATCGCAGCAACAACGCGGAGACATCTCGGGCAGACGTTTCTTCTGATGAGTCCGCTGAAGACGCAGACTCCGGAGAAAACCCGTCCGACGAAGTGCCGCTGTCCGAACAGGAAAGGCAGATCGAGGAAGCTCATATTACCGTTGGCCTTAAGGGCAGCGAGGAAATGATAGTAAAACAGGGTGATCCGTTCATCAACCCGGGAGCGTTTGCGATAGATGACAGAACCGGGCCGCTTTCCATTGCGGCGGAGCGCGGTCATGTAGATACGGGAACACCGGGTGAGTACCACATTTCATACACCTTTTCCGTAAACAAAGTATCGAAAACGATAACGCGCAGGGTCATCGTTTTGCCCGAGGATCAGTTCGCCGCAGATACGGACGGCGTCAGCGTTTTGATGTACCATTATGTGGCTCCGAGCTATGAAACGGAAACGCTTGAAAACAAATGGTGTATATCGACAGACTCGCTTGATGCCCATATGAAATACCTTTCCGAAAACGGCTGTTATTTCCCGAGCATCGCAGAACTGCGCGCGTATATAGACGGAGAAATCTCGATTCCTGCACGCAGTGTTATAGTGACTTTCGACGACGGCGGGATAAACATGTTCGAAAACGGGCTTCCCATACTCGAGAAGTACAAGGTGCCCGCCATGCAGTTCATGATAGGCACGGTCGGAGCCGAGGAGCGGATGAAAAAGTATGCGAGTCCATATCTTTTGTTCGAATCGCACAGCTACGATATGCATAAGCCAGAAAAGATAGAAAAAGGAGGACACCGGGCGATACAGGACATGGATTACAGTCAGATCGTTCAGGATATAAGGAAAAACCGCGAAATAGTATTGAATAATGATGCTTTTGCGTATCCGTACGGCGTATATACGGATGCGGCGTGCGAGGCGCTCACCGATGAGGGCGTAAAGTGTGCGTTTACAATAAAGCCGGGATATGTCTTCCCGGGCGATGATCCGATGACTCTTCACAGGCAGACTATATACGGTTACACGACCTTTGAAGAGTTTCTCGCAATGCTGTGACACTTATGACCCGTGATAATGCCGCCGCGCTTTGAATGATATACTTCGGACATGCTCTTAATGGCACGGCGGGCGGTTTTGAATGATACTTCGGACATGCTTTGAAGGGTGCTGCCGCCGCGGACCGAATTCCTTGCAAATACGCGCAAAATAGTATAAAATAAACTGCAAATCATTTTGTTTGCAAGTTTCGGAAGGAGTAATTTAATGGCTCAGTTCATCAATGAACCGTCAAGAACGTTCAACGAATATCTGCTGCTTCCCGGATATACGGGAGTGGGGTGTACGCCTGATAATGTCAGTCTCAGGACACCGATCGTAAAACACAGGATAGGAGAGGAGCCGGAGCTTTCGGCAAACATACCCCTGGTATCGGCCGTAATGCAGGCGGTATCAAATGATACCATGGCCGTAGCGCTCGCGAAGGAGGGCGGGATATCGTTTATCTTCGGTTCACAGACGATAGAGAATCAGGCCGAGATGATAAAGAAGGTCAAAGCCTATAAAGCCGGCTTCGTCAGGAGCGACAGCAATCTCAGACCGGATCAGACGCTTGCCGATGTGCTCGCACTCAAGGAAAGATCGGGACACTCGACGATCGCAATCACCGAAGACGGAACAGCCGAGGGAAAGATACTCGGACTCGTCACGAGCCGTGATTACCGCGTCAGCAGAATGTCGACCGACACTAAGATAATCGAATTCATGACTCCGTTTGAAAAGCTCATATACGCCAAGGACGGCGTAACTCTTTCCGAGGCGAACGACATACTCTGGGACAACAAGCTGAACGCACTTCCGGTCATAGATGATAATCAGAGACTCTCGTATTTCGTTTTCAGAAAGGATTACGACAGTCACAAATCAAATCCGAACGAACTTCTTGACACGCATAAACGCTATGTCGTAGGAGCCGGTATAAACAGCCGCGATTATAAGGAGAGAGTCCCCGCTCTCGTCGACGCCGGAGCCGATATACTCACGATAGATTCTTCGGAGGGCTATTCCGAGTGGCAGAGGCAGACGATCGCATGGGTCAGAAAAAAGTACGGCGATACCGTCAAAATTGGAGCGGGCAATATCGTCGACGCCGAGGGCTTCAGATTCCTCGCCGAGGCGGGAGCTGATTTCGTCAAGATCGGCATCGGCGGAGGTTCTATCTGCATCACCCGCGAACAAAAGGGTATCGGCCGTGGCCAGGCGTCTGCCGTTATAGACGTTGCGAACGCGAGGGACGAGTATGCCAGCGAGACGGGTATTTATGTGCCTATCTGTTCCGACGGCGGAATAGTATACGATTATCATATGACTTTGGCTCTCGCTATGGGTGCCGATTTCATAATGCTCGGCAGGTATTTCGCACGGTTTGACGAGTCGCCTACGGCAAGGCTCAACGTGAACGGCAATTACGTCAAGGAGTATTGGGGCGAGGGTTCGAACAGAGCGCGCAACTGGCAGAGATATGATCTCGGCGGAGACGGCGGAAGGATGAAATTTGAAGAGGGAGTCGATTCGTACGTTCCGTACGCAGGGCCTCTTCACGATAACGTCACTCTATCTCTTAACAAGGTCAGATCGACTATGTGCAACTGCGGTGCGCTTTCAATACAGGAGCTCCAGAAAAAAGCGAAGCTTACGCTCGTGTCCGCAACTTCGATAGTCGAGGGCGGTGCGCACGACGTTATCCTCAGGGATTCAAGTCCGAACGCCATAAGGTAAAGAAAACGCCGGCGGCGCTTACGACGTGAGCCGGCTTTTAAGTTTTTGCATATTCAGCCGGGAAATGCTATGACCGTAGACGCAAGACGGTGAAATGTATTGACAAAGGAATTTTTTTTGATACAATAATAGAAAATATTTTTCGGACATGAAGTCCGGATTAGCACCGAAGTGCCACCATTTATAAATTAGAATTGTGTACTATGAAAGCGCACGGGTTCTCAGCAGAGAGCGGACGTGTGTTTTTTTGCGCATGAATTTTGAAATACCCGAAAGGAAGGTTAAAACAGATGGCGTGTTTTCTTGTTTCAGCCGCAGAAGCTGCAGTCGTCACAATTGCTGTCAAGGTAATCGAAAAGAAGGAGAAAGCTCCGGATGAAGTAGAAATTCAGTTTGAAGACGGAATCACAGAAACTGCAACCGGGATCCCATTTTCAAAGAAAATGAAATGGCTCCGTAATATGCTTTGGGGAGGAGCCGCGCTTCTTGCATTTGAGCATGTATGGCATGGGGAGATTGTGCCCCGATTCCCCTTTTTGACTGCGGCAGGTGATCCGGCCGATGCTGCTGAGATGCTCCACGAAATGGCAACAGTCGGTGTGACAATGGCCGTACTTGTAACAGCAGTATGGCTTGGAATGCTCGGGGTTTCGGCTCTGATCGAAAAGAGAGCACAGAAAACAGCTTTAAATACAATACAAAAAAAGGATGAACGGAGGGTGCCACTATGACTCTATTGACAAGTGTTTTCGCTGCCATTATTTGTACAATCATTTGGTACAAAAATGCCCCGAAAAACGAAATGAAGATCGGCATTCTTTGCCGGATGTATTGGGGCGCATCCCTTATGTGGCTTGTAGATGCTATATTTGAGTATGTAGAACTGAAAGCCGAATACTTTACGCCTGAACCGGCAGATATGTTAAACGACCTTTTCCTCGGCTTTTCCGTTGTCGCACTTGGTTTGATTATCTGGCTGGTAATTCTTCTGATCAAAGATCCGAAAGGTGTAATAAAGGGTACTCTTTTTAAAAAGAAATAATGTCGCCTTATAATAGCGGTTCTGCAGTAAACACGGGTAACGGCTTCGGGGCAGGTCATCTCGCAAACATGATAAATCATATGGAGGTCAAAAAATGAGAACGCTATATTTGGATTGTGGAATGGGCGCCGCAGGAGATATGTTGACGGCCGCTTTGCTTGAGCTCATGCCCGAACCTGACAGATATATAGATAAGCTGAATTCTCTTGGGATCCCGGGTGTGAAATACGTAAAAGAACGCTCGGAAAAGTGCGGGATCATTGGTACACATATTTCAGTTATGGTGCATGGCACAGAAGAAGATACAGTATTGCACGACCGGAGCCATGACCATCATCACAACCGCGAACATTCACATGATCCGCAGCATTCCCATCATCACAACAGCATGGATGGTATCCGTCACATTATTACCGAACACGCGGCGATTCCCGCAAAGGTCAGAGCGGACATCCTAAATGTTTACTCACTGATCGCTGATGCGGAAAGCCATGTTCACGGTGTTCCCGTGACCGATATACATTTCCATGAGGTTGGAACGATGGATGCGATTGCTGACATTGCTGCGGTTTGTCTGCTCATGAATGAAATCTCACCCGACGAAGTTGTGGTTTCCCCTATTCACGTCGGAAGTGGTCGGGTTAAATGCGCGCATGGCATTCTCCCCGTTCCCGCCCCCGCCACCGCATGTATTTTACAGGGCATTCCAATATATGGAGGAGGAATTGAAGGTGAGCTTTGCACTCCGACCGGCGCGTCACTTCTGAAATATTTTGCTGCGCGTTTCGGGGATATGCCCGCCATGTCGATTCAGGCAATCGGTTATGGTATGGGGAAAAAGGATTTTCAGGCGGCGAACTGCGTACGGGCTATGCTGGGAGAATCCTCCGGTCTGACAGAATCCATGGCTGAACTCTCCTGTAATGTGGATGATATGACCGCTGAAGAAATCGGTTTTGCAACGGATCGCCTTTTCGAGGGAGGGGCGAATGAAGTATATACCATTCCAATCGGAATGAAAAAGAGCCGTCCCGGTACTCTGCTTCGGTTGATATGTAAGCCGCAGGATGTCAATGATATGGTTAAACTCATGTATAAACATACTTCAACAACCGGAGTCCGTGAAACTTTGATAAAGCGATTTATTCTCGACAGAAAAATCGAAGCTGTTGAAACAGCCTATGGCGAAGTCCGTGTAAAAACTTCCTCCGGATATGGAGTCGAGAAAAGAAAAACTGAGTATGACGATATTGCCCGGATTGCAATTGAAAATGATCTCTCTCTTGCCGACGTACGGAAGTTGATTGAGGATAACGAATGAGCAAAGGGAAACAAAAAACTCAGCGGCGTTTAAGGCAATATAAATCTCTGATACTCTCCGACGCGTGAGCGGTCAAGCAAGGCCGTTATGAGAATTCCGTTATCGGTATATTCCGAGGAAAGTACAGTGGCGGCGGCGCGCAGGCGGCTTTCCGCGCCGCTGTCCTTCCACGGGATAAGGAGCGTCACACGAACATGACCGTCGTCGAGTGCGGATCGAATCCTTCGGATCAGGCGGTCAAGCCCTTTTCCCGTCACGGCTGAGACGGCTATTGTGCCGTCGCTGTCAGGAACGGTATCGTGTGCGATGTCCGCTTTGTTCATGATTTGTATGATCGGTATATTGCCGGCACCGAGTTCGGCGAGCGTGCTTTCCGTGACTTTGATGTGATTTTCGCGGTCGGGGTCCGAAGCGTCGATTACCTCGAGAAGGAGATCAGCGTTAAGAGCTTCATTAAGCGTGGAGTGAAAAGCATCAATAAGCATTGTCGGCAAATCGGAGATAAAGCCGACGGTATCAGACAGAAGGAACGGACGCATTCCGGGGATTTCTATGCGGCGTACGGATGTGTCGAGTGTGGCGAACAGCATATCCTCGGATTCGACCCTTTTTTCGTCATCTGTCGAAAATGTGCTCAACATGAGATTCATAAGTGTTGATTTGCCGGCATTCGTATAACCGACGAGAGAAACGAGAGGAAGTCCGGATCGGATCCTCTTTTTTGTTTGCGTATCCCGTATTTTCGAGATGCTGTCGAGTTCACGGCGCAGCAGAGTCATGCGCTTTTCTATAACGCGGCGGTCAAGCTCGATCTTTTTTTCACCGGAACCCCTGTTGGACATTGTGCCGCCCGTGCCGCCCTGACGTGAGAGATTGCTTCGCAGGCCGACGAGCCTCGGGAGCATGTATTTAAGCTTCGCATAATCGACCTGCATCATTGACTCCCTGCTCTTTGCGCGTTCGGCAAAGATGTTGAGTATTAGCATCGTACGGTCGATAACTTCGAGATCAAGAGCATTTGAAAGATTGGAAAGCTGAGAGGGGGAAAGCGTGTTGTTGAAGATCACTATATCCGCCTCAAGAGTATCGGCGGCTTTTTTGATCTCGTCGACCTTACCGCGGCCGATTGCATATGCAGGATCCTCCTTCAGACGCGCCTGCTCGGCGCTGCCGCAGACCTCCACCCCGCAGGCTTCCGCGAGACCTTTAAGCTCCTTCATGCTGCGATCGAACCCGCTGTCGGCTGCAAGCCGTATGCCGGCAAGAACTGCTCGCCTCGGCCCGACGCCGGCCGTTTCTGTGATATGTGTCATATTTCCTCCGCTTTTGCGCAAATGTATGTGAACAGGATATCACAGTCGTGTTTATGATTCAAATGGCAGATGTAGATGTGGTATAATCAGCGTATGACTTGCCGTGAAAAAAGAAAAACGAAATGCGCATTATGGTGCCGGAAGTTCCTGCGTATCTCGTGTCACACGTCATGACGGAGGAAACACCATGATGACACTTTGCAATACGATAATAATAATAACCGCGTCGTGTTCGATGCTCGTGCCCGGACCTGCGAGATATGCGGTAATGACTGCGGGACTCGCAGGGTTTATAATGATCTGTATAAGGCCTATCGGAACGCCTGCGTCGACAGGAAGGCTGCTTGCTATGAACATCGGCTGGCGTCAGCTTGCGGCGTTTATGGCGGCACTGCCGGCCGTAATAGCGATATACGCCGTCGCACTGTTCGGAACGCAGCTGCCTAAAACGACGGTCGGTATAGGATGCGCTGTGGCCGCACTGCTTCTTGCCGTCATATTCTGGACAGGCATTATATGCGTATATGCGGTAAGCACCCAGCTCGGTATCAGATACCGCGTGCTCGGCGTTCTGCTCGGATGGATATTCCCGCTGAATCTTATGATGCTCACACTCATCATAAGAACGGTAAAGGATGAAACCGAGTTTGAAACGGAAAAGACAGAGCTTAATTTGCTCAGAGCCACTTCAAATATATGCTCGACAAAGTATCCTGTCCTGATGGTGCACGGGATATTCTTCCGCGATTTTAAGCACTTAAATTATTGGGCGAGGATACCTCGTGAGCTGATGAAAAACGGCGCGACCGTCTACTACGGGGAACAGCAGTCTGCAGCATCGGTAATGGACTGCGGCGCGGAGCTCGCGGCGAGGATAACCGAAATAGTCCGGGAAACGGGGTGCGGAAAGGTTAATATCATAGCACACTCCAAGGGAGGCCTCGATGCGAGGGTGGCGATAACTCATTACGGTATGGACAGTTATGTGGCATCGCTAACGACGGTAAATACGCCGCACAGAGGCTGTATATTTGCAGAAGAGCTTATAAACAACATGCCGCAGTCTGTTGTAAATAAAGTGAGTGCGGCGTATAATGCGGCGGCTTCGAGGATCGGAGACAAGGAACCCGACTTTCTCGCGGGAGTTACAGACCTCACGCATTCAGCATGTGCCGCGTTCAATCAAAATACGCCCGACAGGCCCGGAATCCTTTACGAGAGCATTATGAGTTATTGCGCAAAGGCGTCGGGAGGCAGGTTTCCGCTCAACATGTCGTATCACATCGTCAAGCGTTACGACGGCAGAAATGACGGTCTTGTAGCTGTTGATTCCGCAAAGTGGGGAAGCAGCTTCACGCTTCTTGAACCAGAGGGGCGGCGCGGCATATCACACGGAGACGTGATAGACCTGAACCGCGAAAATATTAAGGGATTTGATGTCAGAGAGCTGTACGTAGGGATAGTAAGCTCGCTGAAAAAGAGGGGATTTTGAAAATGAACATCACAGTATATCCCGGCTCAGGTACAGGAAATTCGGATAAATACGTGAAGCCGGCAGAGCTCACAGGTATTGCGACCGGCTTGATTTGGAGGCATTATGACTGAACAATACCGTGAACTGAAAGACAGTATCGCTTTTGATCCTGACCCGAAGGACAAAGAGCTGATTAAGAGAAAACGCATGACGGAAAAGGTGCTTATCGGTATATCGCTTGTGTCGGCAGCGCTTACGGGCGTATTTTTCCTGACAGATTTCAGGCTTAAGAATACGTTTATTTTTGTGACGCTGATTCTTCTGGTGGCGCTGTACCTTTATGCTAAAGGTATTTCCGTAAAGGCGACTGCAATATTGCAGGACAAGTGCGACCCGGTAGGGTATTTGTCGTATTATGCCGCGCTGCTTGAGAATGCGGGGCGCAGAAGCGACTGGGGCGCACATTTTTATAACGTGGGAGCTGCGCTTTGCTATGCCGGAAGATGGGACGATGCCCGTGCAGTACTCGATTTGTTTTCGCATAATATAACGGACAACAAAGCTTTGTTCAGATACCGTCTGCTTGCCAATATGCTCGCTTTCCATGACGGAAACAAGGATGAGATGATGAAGCAGCTCGGAAAGCTGAAGGGAACGCGCGCGGCGATAGATACTACAGGTGAGCTGGAAAAGCTTTATCAGCAGGGGCTTCAGATGCCTATACAGCTCGATATCCTCGAGAAGAAGGATTACAGGATGGGATTTGAAGCGTTTAAGGACACCGAAAAATCCGAAAAACGCGACGACACGATGCTCGATCAGGTCAACAGGAGTTTTTTCCTTTATAAGCTCGCAAAAGGCATGCAGGACGATTATCTCACAGGTAAGTACGGCTCGTTCGTAGGTGTTAACGGCGGCACAATGGACATCAAAAATCAAATTGAGCTCTGAGACGATCTTTGATATACTTTATTGGTCATTTCAGAAGTGATATTTTTGAAATCGGGGTTTTCTTGAATGGAGGAACGTTATGGCATATGAAAGAAGAGTCGGTACTGTATCGAGAGGTATCAGATGTCCGATCATAAGAGAGGGCGATGACCTGGCGCAGATAGTGGTTGACAGTGTTACGGATGCCGCAAGGGAAGAGGGTTTCAGTCTGCACGACAAAGATGTTGTGGCTGTTACAGAGTCCGTAGTGGCGAGAGCTCAGGGAAATTACGCGTCTGTTGATAATATAGCTGAAGATATCAGGGCGAAGTTCGGCGCCGGTACGATCGGTGTTATATTTCCGATACTGTCGAGAAACAGATTTGCAATATGCCTGAAGGGGATAGCGAAGGGTGCGGGTAAGATCGTGCTCATGTTAAGTTATCCGTCGGATGAGGTCGGAAACGAGCTCGTCAGCCCGGACAAGATAGATGCCGCCGGTGTAAATCCGTATTCCGACGTGCTGAGTCTGGAAAAATACAGAGAGCTCTTCGGGGAGAGCGTACACCGGTTCACGAGAGTGGATTATGTTGCATATTACGGCGAGCTGATAAAAGAATGCGGCGCAGATGTCGAGATAATCTTTGCAAATCAGGCAAAGACAATACTTTCATATACCGACAAGGTGTTGACGTGTGATATACACGCGCGTGAGAGGACGAAAAGAATATTGAGGGAGGCCGGAGCTTCTGCGGTTTTCGGTCTTGACGATATAATGAACGCGCCGGTCGGCAAAAGCGGCTATAACGAAAAGTACGGCCTGCTCGGTTCAAACAAATCAACAGAGGAAACGGTAAAACTCTTTCCGCGGGACCCTCAGCCTCTAGTCGAGGATATACAAAGACGGCTGCGCGAGAGAACGGGGAAGAATATAGAGGTAATGGTATACGGCGACGGTGCTTTCAAGGATCCGCAGGGCAAAATCTGGGAGCTTGCAGATCCGGTCGTTTCACCCGCGTTTACATCAGGTCTTGTCGGAACACCTAACGAGCTTAAGCTCAAGTATCTTGCCGATAACGATTTCAGAGATCTGTCGGGCGAAGAGCTTAAGGCAGCCATATCCGACAGCATCAGGAATAAATCGGAAAGCCTTGTCGGGAGCATGGCATCACAGGGTACGACACCGCGCCGGCTTACGGATCTCATAGGCTCGCTGTGTGATCTGACGAGCGGTTCGGGAGACAAAGGTACGCCGATAGTGCTCGTGCAGGGATACTTCGACAACTACACGAACTGATGCGAAATGTGTAAAACTGACGTATTTTAGAAATTGCGCCGCTGTCAGATATCTGTGATATGTGTTTTGATACAAAGACTGCGGACAAAATTGAGCAATTTGCTTATAGCAATAACAATACAAAAGCCCTTTCGTAAAGAAGGGCTTTTGTACTGTTCAGATAAGAAGAGACAAGGGCTATTTCAGAGGTTCAACATTCCATTTTTTGCAGATTTCAGCGTATTTACCGTTCTCTTTGATGTGCTTCAGACCGGAATTGATTTTATCCAAAAGCTCTGCGTTGCCTTTTTTTACGGCAATTCTCATCGGATTCTCCTCGTCAAAGTAGAATTCGCCGATGTTTTTCGCTTTGCCCTGAGAGGAGATATAATCGTCAATGGTCAGACTGTCGGCGGCGACCGCGTCGACGTCACCGTTCTGAAGCTGGAGCATGCATGTGCTGACAGTATCAAGCTGGACAATCGAGCCGACTTTACCCTCGTCGATAAGCTTTTGAACCTTGTCGACGAGCGTTGTTCCTATCTGGACGGCAACGACGGAATCCGGTGAAAGTTCATCAATGGTGTTGACTTTGCTGTCCGACTTTACAGCCATAGAATCGCCCGTCACATAGTAGCCTTCGGAGAAATCGGCCTGCTTTTCACGATCCGGATTGCTGCTTACTGCAGCAGCTACAATATCGGCATTACCGGAGTTGAGCGCCGGGAACAGAGAATCGAACGCAAGTGACGACCATTCTATCTCAAAGCCCTGATCTTCCGCGATCGCGTCCATAATATCGACATCAAGCCCTATGATTTTGTTATTTTCGTCGGTGTATTCAAACGGAGCGTACGTAGGTTCGGTGGCTACAATATATTTCGCCTTGCCGGTCGAATCGGACGATGACGATCCTCCCGATCCGTCCGAGCAGGCGGTAAAGACGATCGCGGTCGCAGCGCAGAGCCCGAGAGATATAAACTTCTTAAGAATACTTCCTTTTTTCATTTTTATTACCTCATTTTCTGTTTTGTTTCTTTGTTTTCTTTTGCGGTGTGTGCGGTGAAAACTTATTTGATATTATGCATAAACATACAATACATCGTATAATAAAGCATGTCAAGTATTATTTATAAATTATAGTGAATATTTTTTTATAGATTTTTTTAATTATAAAAAAATGAGAGCAGGTGTTGACAGGAAACTCATGTATAAATATAATAAAGAATATAAAAATATACATAATGAATGCAAAAAAATGCATATATAAAGGAGGAAATGAAAATGAAACCTGAAATACTGTTTCTCAAACAGGAAGATCTGATTAAAGCGGGCCTGCTCGATATGCCTTTGATTCTGGAGGCTGCGGAGCATACGTATAAGATGCTCGGTGAGGGTAAGGTTATACAGCCTGCAAAGATACAGCTTCCGATACCTGATAAAAAAAACTGGACGAGCTACGGTATGTCAATGCCTGCGTATATTGGCGGCGATGAAGAGGTGATGGGGTTCAAGTGGGCGGCCGAATCCGTATACAACACGACTTTGCCGGGCGTACCGTACGGTATTGATATTGTAATACTAAGCGAGCCTAAGACGATGTTCCCTAAAGCGGTGCTTGACGGGACCATAACGACAGCCATGAGAACTTCGGCCTGCGCGGGTGTATTCACGAAATACTGTGCCGACCCGGATTCCGAGGTCGTTACGCTTGTGGGTGCCGGTGTTATCGGCAGGACAATGATCATGGCGATGGGAGCAGTTCTGAAGAATATCAAAGAAATACGTCTCTTTGATCTCGATATGACAAAAGCAGAAAGCCTTGCCGAGGAGTTCAAAGGGCAGTACAATGTAGTGCCCGCGGCGGACCTCAAGCAGGCATGTGAGGGTGCGGACATCGTTGTGACGGAGACAACGGCCAGAAAGCCGTTTATCGACGGCGCATGGATCAGGCAAAACGCGACATGCATCCAGATGGAGGCGTATTCCTTCCCTGAAGAGTTCCTGTTGAAGAACGACGCGCTTTATATGGACAGCTGGGAGCAGATATCACACATGCGCGAATCCGTAAAGAAGTATGCCGAAGCGGGCAAGCTGCACGAGACAGATGTGATCGAGATCAAAGATCTCTGTACGGGTGCTGCGCCGGGAAGAACAAACAAGGATCAGTTCATCTTCTGCACGAGTATGGGTATGGGATGCGTCGATATTGCGATTGCAAACAAACTTTATCTCAAAGCGAAGGAGATCGGTGTCGGAACAAAGCTTTCGTTGTGGGACGATCCGCTCTGGGTATGAGCAAAAATAAGACGAATGCGTATAAGACAGCGCGTATCGCAGAAGCGTTTCCTGAAGGCTCCGTTACGGGAGCCTTTTTTATGGGAACATTTTTGTTGTATAAATAAAACCCCGGGTTGACGCGGGGATGGTTTTTTGTCGGTATTGCAGACCTGTAAATGATGTAAGTGATGTTGACCGTGCGAATACTGTAAATAAGTAGTGAAATAACTGCCGGATGATATATAATATAGACATATATAAAGATAACCGATCGGAGGCAAAACATGGAAAACAACAAACGTCCTGAGACAATGGAGCGTATAACTACGCCGGAGCTTGCAAATGCTTTTATAGATGAGCAGGTTAAGGCATTAAAGGAACAGATAGGAGACAGAAAGGTACTTTTGGCCTTATCAGGAGGCGTCGATTCGTCTGTCGTCGCCGCACTTCTTATAAAGGCTGTCGGCAAGCAGCTCTATTGTGTACACGTCAATCACGGCCTGCTTCGCAAGGGTGAGCCTGAGCAGGTAATACAGGTTTTCCGTGACGAGATGGCCGCAAATCTTATATATGTCGATGCTACTGACAGGTTTTTAGATAAGCTTGCAGGAGTGGCGGATCCGGAAATGAAGCGTAAGGTCATAGGAGGCGAATTCATCAGAGTCTTCGAGGAGGAGGCGCGCAGGTTGGAGGGAATCGAATTCCTCGCTCAGGGTACGATATATCCCGACATTCTGGAAAGCGGCCCGGTAAAGTCTCACCACAATGTCGGAGGGCTCCCGGAGGACATGGATTTTGAGCTTGTCGAACCGCTAAAGCTCCTGTTCAAGGATGAGGTGAGAGTAGTCGGAAAATCACTCGGCCTGCCCGAAAATATGGTAGAGCGCCAGCCGTTCCCGGGACCGGGACTCGGCGTCAGGTGTCCGGGTACGATAACGCGCGGTCGTCTGGAGGCTGTCAGAGAGTCAGATGCCATACTTCGCGAGGAATTTGAGAGGGCGGGACTTCAGGACAAGGTCTGGCAGTATTTTACTGTTGTTCCCGATTTCAAATCCACAGGTATACGAGACGGTAAACGCACATTCGAATGGGCGGTAGTTATACGCGCCGTGAATACGAGAGACGCCATGACGGCGACCGTCGAGAACATCCCGTTTGACCTCATGGAGCACATTGTGAACCGCATCATCACCGAAGTCCGCGGCGTAAACAGAGTACTCTATGATTATACACCGAAGCCAACCGGAACGATAGAGTGGGAATAACAGAAGCAAATATGTTACTGTCACAAACCCATTGAAAACAGTGGGATTTAGCGATTGAACGGTGCAAAAAAACTCTTGGGTGATACTACTTTGATACTAAAAAGCTGAAATAGTAGGTTCAAAAGGGAGTTGTTGAATTTAGATAAATTGTTTATAAAAGCCTTCCATCGTTTTCGTGGGAGGCTTTTGTGGAAGAAACAAGTTAAATCATATGAAATCATACGTATGTTAATATACATTGCTTGTGGCAACAGGATATTTAAGATTATATTTACTGTGAAAGGAGGTTTTCAATATGTTAAATGAAAATATTAAAATAAGCAGAAAATCTAAAGGGCTTTCGCAGGATGAGCTTGCTATTAAACTTAATGTTGTAAGACAAACTGTATCAAAGTGGGAGAGAGGATTATCAGTTCCTGATTCAGAAATGCTGATTTCTTTATCAGAAATATTAGAGATTCCCGTCAGCACATTATTAGGAGAAAATATTGAAGAGTCGAAGGCAAATGATTTAGAGATAATTTCGCAAAAATTAGAGGTGATAAATCTTCAATTAGCACAGAAGAAAGATTCAAGTAGAAAATTGTTACATAGACTCATGATATTATCATGCATTGGCGTAATACTTGTTTTTCTTGTTCTCTTGATGATAAATAGTTCATATCTGAATTGGGATTATAATAATCCTGAGTTAGCCGTTGCGGGTGTATTGGTTCATGGCTTTGAATGGATTTTCATTAGAGTGTTTCCTTTTGCTTTAATAGCATTGATTGCAGGAATTATTATTACAAGAAAAAAATCACTGTAAATGTCAAATGGGAATAGAGTTTTTAACAAATAATTGAATATTATAAAGCAAAGCACATAACTTTAAGACATAAAAATCTTTCAGCTATGTGCTTTTTCTGTGCTTATTTTATATCCGGTGGAATCTTAGCGGATATACTTTTTCTATAAAATTTCACATTGCTTTCCTCAAAGGGGACATAATCTTTTTTCAGGCTGTCAGGATAATTAGCCTTCCAATCTTGTAAGGCTTCTTTAGTAATTTCGTTATTCTCATATTTCTCTTTCATTTCCTGCCATTGTTCAAGCATATTACGGATTTTAAGAATAGCTTCACTGCCGAAATATATACCTGTGGTAGTGTATTCAGGATCTTCATCATTTAGGATAACAGGTCGTATATTTACTTCAATACTGTCATCCAGCTTAAATAAAAATCGCATTAAATCATGTTCCGTATATGGATAATCAGGTTCTTTCAAATACTCTTTGTTTACATGCAGTGCAGCGGAAATATTTTCCAAGACATCGTCTTTAGGAGTACGAATATCAAGTTCGTATTGTCTTATTCTTACATCATCTAAATGAGTTCTGTCTCCTAATGCTTTTTGAGTAATTCTCCTTAGTTCACGGAATTTCTTTATCAATTTACCCAAACTCAATCCAAACACCTCCTTAGGAGCAAATTTGTTTCTCTTTTAATAATATAATCGAAAATAGACAAAAAAACAATAGAAAAATAAAATTTAGAAAAAGTATTGACAGAAACAAAAAAGTTACTTATAGTCTAAAATAGAAACAGAAACAAATATGTTTCTAAAAAGAAAGGGGGAAAGTACGATGGAGAAATTATTTCTTACTTCAAATGAAGTTGCCGATTTATTAAATGTATCGCAGCAACAAGCCTATAAAATTATACGAGATATGAATAAGCAGCTTGCTGAACAAGGCTTTCTTGTCCTTAGGGGAAGAATCAATAAGAAATATTTTATGGAACAAATCTACAAAGCAAAGGAGGGAGACTAATGCCTGCATATAAGGACGAAAAAAGTGGAAAGTGGTTCGCTTCATTCTATTACAAGGATTGGGACGGACAGAGCAGAAAGAAGCTGAAAAGAGGGTTCGAAACCAAGAAAGAAGCAATTACTTACGAGAGAAATTTTACGGTAAAGGTGTCCGGTTCACTCAATATGCTCTTTGAAGATTATTTTGAACTCTATAAGGCTGATGTCATAGGCACAATAAGGCTAAATACTTGGATGACAAAAGAACATATGATAAGAACAAAGATTTTACCGTTTTTCAGCGGTATGAAAATGAGTGAAATTAAGCCGGTTGTAGTAAAAAAGTGGCATAACGTACTCTTAAACATTGAAAATGCCGAAGGGGAAGCCTATAAGCCGACCTATCTTAAATCCATTCACGCCCAGCTTAGTTGTATGTTCAATCATGCAGTCAAGTATTATGGATTAAGGCAAAATCCGTGCAAAGTAACAGGGCGAATAGGAAAGCAAAGAAGCGATGAGGAAGTGGAATTTTGGACAAAAGAGGAATACCTACAGTTTATAGAAGCTGTTAAGGACAAGGATATTTCATTTTATGCTTTTGAAATTCTATATTGGACAGGTATTCGATTAGGTGAACTTAGAGCATTAACAAAAGCTGATTTTGACTTTGATAAAAAGACGATGAGGATAAGTAAATCAGCACAGAGAATTAACGGAGAAGAAGTTATTACCGATCCGAAAACACCGAAAAGCAAAAGAACAATTATGCTTCCGGATTTTTTAATCAGAGAACTTAAAGACTATTTCTTGAAGATTGAATATTTTTCGGAAGATGAACAAATCTTTCCAAAATGCAAAACATATTTCAACAAGGAAATGGAGAGAGGAATTAAAAAGTCGAAAGTCAAGAAAATCAAGCTTCATGCACTGAGGCACAGCCATATATCGCTGCTTATAGAAATGGGGTTTACACCTGTTGATATTGCAGCACGAACAGGGCATGAAAGCATAAAGGTGTTGATGGATTACAGCCATATGTTCCCGAATAAACAGTTGGATATGGCGGATAAGTTGGATAAGGAGGGAGAGTATAGTGAAAGCACCAAAATTTCCAAGCTATGATGAAGCTGTAGATCGTAAAAAGAAAAAGGCTCAAAACTTGCTGAGTAAAGAAGAATGGCAAGCGTTAGAGGAGGAAAGAAAGCAAA
>CALIXS010000007.1 GCA_938046095.1 uncultured Clostridia bacterium | reverse complement strand
TTATGTTCTTCTTGCCCTCGGTTAGAGGTTTAACCTTGTAAACTTCTTTTTTCTTATTTGACATAAAATTAGCCTCCTATGGTAATTTGATTCTACCATAGAAGCCTATTTGCTCTAATTTGAATTTACAGACTTTTATTCACAGTCTCTCTGCTTCCCGGATATTTTCTCTTTCTTTGTGTCCTCTTACTTGACTATAGTTCATGATTTAGATATTTAAGTGTATTCCTTCTTCTATAGTTTTCATTATCTCTTTAGCATGTTCGGTATCTTTTCCTTTGCATAATTTACTATAAAATCGTTTCACATCTTTATCTCTTAAAATATATTTCACCTGGCTGTTTGATGTCCCGATTTGCAATATGCGTTCTATTTGATTATTTTCCCATTTCTTTATATCATTCATTTCGCCTATTATTTCATGAGTCTCAGAAAATGATGAGCTGTCACTTAATTTGTCTATCAAATCTTCTTTTTTGATAAATTGTTCATCCTTACTCTGCCTTTCAATCATCATCTCATTCACACATTCCGAGTTTTTCATTTCCAATATTTCATTCACAGCTGTTTTGTCTATGATATTTTTAAGTAATGTTTCCAGGTCGGAACCTTTGCTGTAATCAGCCTCTGTAAAATATTTAATTCTTTTCTCTTCTATCATCTTAAATACTTTGTTTTTCGATTCTTTTCCGTGTACACCAATAGAATATCCGCCATTTATCGACACAAGCGTCATACAAGGTATATCTGTATCACTATCTCCGATATATACTATGTTTCTGAACGGAACTCTGGATTGATCATCACTCAAATAATCATTTACTTTTGTGTCATTAATTTCGAGCGCTCCCTTTTTTATTCTAAATAAAAACTGAGTTTTATTCGTATAATTAATACATTGTGCAGGCCATACCGCTACGCCGGCCTCATCAAAATAAAATGAGCTTGCGTAAATTTTTTTGAAATATTTTGCGACTTCAGTTCCTTCAATCATTTCTTTTAATCCTGATGAGATGATATAATGTTCGATTATTATCCCTTTTTCTTCTCCGTACTGATTTATTCTATGAAACCATGTGTTAACTCCGGGGTACAGGGTCACCTGGGACCCATACTTTTTTAACATCTCTTTATTGATGATATGCTTTCCTCTGGATTCTTTGGTCATTTTATACATCCAGGCTAAATTTTGATCCATATGATTATCATTAGCTAACTTATTGGATTCATTCCAAAAATTTCCGACTTCTTTTCCCAATGATTGGATGAAGCCTTGAGCCTGCATATCATCTGGAGATAAGGTTTTATCAAAGTCATAACAAATAGCTAATATTATCTTTTGTTGATTATTTTTCATTTTGAACGTCCTTCCGTTTATTATTATTTCTTTATTACACGCTGTTACGCGCTGAACGACTCGTGTTGGCTTGAAAGAGCGCATAAAAGCGCTCTTTTTCCTTACAACCAAACTATATTTCAATCCGCACAGGCAACATTCATCTTGAATCAAAAATGAATAATGCTGTGATGCTTACTGAATTGTATCACGTAAACAAGAAAAAGTAAATAACCATACTATAAAAAAATATTGTCTGAAAAAATCTTATATGATATATTATAACGTAAATAATACATGTGGAGGCTGAATATGCTTATAGTTCTTACATATGACGTTGAAACAATAACCGCCGGAGGGCAAAGGCGTTTACGCAGGGTGGCTAAGACATGTGAAGATTACGGGCAGAGAGTGCAGAGCTCAGTATTTGAAATTATTGCTACGCCGGCACAGCTCGTAGAGCTGAAGTATAAGCTTGAAAAGATCATCGATGCAGAATGTGACAGCATAAGATATTATCATATGGGATCGAATTGGCAGGGACATGTTGAAAGCATCGGCAAGAAAACGAGCTTCGACCCGGAAAAAGATGTTTTTATATTTTGATGAGGATTTAACCGTGAAAGCAACCAAGTATGCAAGATTTGATGGAGGAAGCTCGACAAAGCAAACACTTAAAGCTCATCTTGACGGAGTTACCGTAAGAATGAACGAATATGCCGGCGGCAGGCTGCATAACATATCAAAATTAGTAGGGATATTACACGACTGCGGCAAGGGATCCGAACTTTGGCAAGCCTACTTTTTGTCATCGATAAACAAAGATGATGTCTATGGCTTCAACGAATCCTTCAGCGAATATCAATGTCCTGAGATGGTGCCTCATTCTACACAAGGCGCGAGGTTTATTGCGGAGCTGCACGGCACCTATGCAAAAGAAATCTCTGCAAAGCTGTCAGGAGAACCTCGTATAGTTGAGCTGACCTTTAACAATACGACGGCAGATTTGTTGAGATATGCGATTCTTGCCCACCACGGCATGTTTGATGCTATGTCGCCTGACGGACGCTTTTACTTGGAGAATCGGGCGAAGCCGAATGATGATAAGAATGAAGAAGTATTTAATGAGTGCAAAGCTGAGACAAAATGCGAATATCCTGATTTTGATTTTTTAATTTCATATAAAAATGCGGTGCAGGAAATAAAACGATTGATGAATCCTCTATGGAAACAAACGGAATTTGATATCGGATTTATTTCACGCATGCTTCTGTCAATGATAATTGATGCGGATTGGAGCGACGCGGCGGCCTTCCCGGACAGATGTACGGAATATGAGAACAGCTTGAAAGACTTTGCATGGGATGGGTTCTTAAAGCGAATAGAGAATAAAAGCGAGACATTTACACAAAAAAATGAGCTTGACCGTCTAAGAAGCAAAATTTCAGATGAATGCAAAAGCGCAGCGGAAAGACAGCCCGGCATATATAAGCTGAATGTACCTACAGGCGGTGGGAAGACGATATCTGCAATGAGGTTCGCTTTGAATCATGCAAAACTTCACGGTAAAAAAAGAATCATTTATGTTGCACCGTTTATAAGCATATTAGAACAAAATGCTGAGGAATACAGGAGTATATTAGCTAAGGATACTGAAGAAAACAAGTATATTACGAGTCACTATACAGATGTCGCAACATCAAACTTCGAAAGTGCCTTAAATGAAAATCGTGGTTATGAGAATAGTTCTTATATGAGAGTCAAGGCGGGAATCGACAACTGGTCATCTCCAGTTATTTTTACGACTATGGTACAGCTTCTTCTCACCTTGTTTTCATCAAACAAGCACTCTACAAGACGGTTGCACAATCTTGCCGACAGCGTCTTGATCATAGATGAATATCAGGCGCTTCCTATAAAAAGTCTCAGCTTGTTTAACAGAGCGATCAACGCTTTGAGCAGATATTTCGGCGCTACCGTGATTATATGCACGGCAACTCAGCCGCCGCTTGGCAATTTGATTGTAAGTGATACGGAGCGAACCAAAATAGGGCAGATAAATTACAGCGACCGCCCTGATTTAGTCGGTAATTATGAATATGAAATTCCTTTTAAGCGGGTTGAGCTTATAGATGCGAGGAAAAATAAGGGGAAGGGCGGATCCGCATATTCTATTGAGGAATTAACGGATTTTGTTTCGGAAAGGATGGTGACGATCCAATCTCTGTTAGTAGTTTTGAACACGAGAAAAGCCGTAAAACAATTGTACTCGCATTTGCTTGAGAAAAGCTTCGGTGATGTTTCAATATATATGCTTAGCAACAATATGTGCCCGGCGCACAGAAACGAAATACTGAATCACATAAAAGCCGAATTGAAAAAGGGAATAAAAATTCTGCTTGTGAGTACAGCGCTGATTGAAGCGGGAGTGGATATCTCATTCGCCGGAGTAATCAGATCTTTGGCAGGGCTCGATGTAATTATTCAAGCCGCAGGACGCTGTAACCGTAACGGTGAAATGACGGTAGGCAAGGTTTGGATTGTCGAGGTTTCTAAAGATGCGGAAAACATCAGCAAACTTAAAAGTCTTGTTATCGCGCAACAGGCGCTTAGGCCTATACTTGATCATTTTAATGATGAACCTGAAAAATATGAGAGTTCGATCATGAGTACGCTTATGCTGGAAAAATACTTTTTTAATTATTATAAGGCTATAGGCGATCAGACATGCTATCCTATCAGCGGCGGAAGAAACTTAAATGAACTTCTTGCGGAAAACGGAACTGCGGTAAAGTTATATGAGAAAAACATCAGGAGGAAAGACCGTTCAGGTAATGACTTTGATATAAGAGCGAGAGTAAAGCAAAGTTTTTCCACGGCAGGCAGGGAATATAAGCCGATAGACGATGATTCGATAAGCCTATTGGTACCATATAAAGAAGGCTCCGAGATAATAAATTATCTGAATGCCGATAAATTCAGGTTTCTGTCGGTTGAGGCGCGTCGTAATCTTTTGAATAAAGCGGGATATTTCAGCGTCAATATATTCAGAAATACTTTTGATGATATAAAAGAAAACGGAGGTGTGTTTGGAATTGATTTAGGAAATAAGGATGAAATCATATATGCCGTAAGGGACGGATTTTATGGTACGGAAGGGCTAACTGATCAAGAGATGGAAAAAGGTAATAAATATGGAGAAAACGGCAAATCGGCGCATATCTTTTAGAGTTTTCGGTGAGAGAGCGCTTTTTTCCGATCCTGTTACGAGAATAGGGGGAGAAAAAAGCACATATCTTATTCCGACATATCAGGCCATTAAAGGTATAGCGGAAAGTATATATTGGAAGCCTACGTTTATATGGAAAATAGAAAAAATTCGTGTGGTAAATCCTATAAGGCTTGAGACATCAGGAATAAGACCTATAAAATATAATGATGCAGGTTCGAATGAGTTGGCATATTACACATATCTTAAAGATGTTTGCTATGAAGTTGTGGCGGAATTTGTGTGGAATGAGAATCGTGAGGACCTTGCGGGTGACAGGAACTACAATAAGCATAGTGAAATAGCAAACCGTTCGCTGATTAAGGGCGGAAGACGTGATATATTTTTAGGAACGAGAGAATGTCAGGGATACGTGGAACCGTGTAATTTCGGGGAATTTCCCGGCGCCTACGATGATGTTGACGGAAGCGGTTCCCGATCAAATTTCGGCTTTATGTTTCACAGCTTTATATATCCGGACGAAGCCTTTGACGGCAGCAGTTACGGAAAACTGAGCGCAGCCTTTTGGTATCCTGTAATGGAGAATGGTGTGATAAGGTTTCCGCAAGCAAAAGAACTTGAATTCAGACGTGAAATATATAAGATGAACCCGAAGCGATTTGTTGTAGGGAAAAATTTTGAGGTGTCAGGAGGATCTGAGTAGATGGGATGGATAGAGACACTGTATAACTCTTATAATTACTTAGAACAAGAAAGTGAGAGAATAAAGGGAAGTGTGACGGGATTGCTTCCACCCGCGGTTATTGTACAAAATGCGCAGGTTGAGGTTACGCTGAATATAGACGGCAGCTTTGCAAGAGCGAATTTTGTTGAAAAGGAAGACTCTAAGACGAATACGCCATGTACTGAAAAATCTGCGTCAAGAACCGCCAAGCCCGAGCCTCACGGACTATTTGACAATATAATGTATGTGGCGGGCGATTTTCAAAAATTCTTTATGAATGATAAGAAGAATAAAGATATTTACAGCAATAATTTTCTTCCATATATAGAAGCCCTTCGTCTATGGGCGGAATCGGAGTTTTCGAGCGAGAGCGTAAAGGCTGTGTATGAATATTTAAAAAAAGAAACTCTTGTCAAAGATTTAATTGAGTCGAAAATAATAAAACTTGGCAAGGCAAATATCGCAGATGTTGAAAAAAAACATAACGGTATTTCGCCTGATAAATTTTTTATAAGATTTGCGGTTCAGCATAAGGGCGAACGCAAAAAAATGTGGGAAGATACCGATTTATTGAAATTGTATTCGCGTTATTATCTCTCAAGGCAGACAGTCCAAAGCCCCAAGTCGTTTTGCTATGTTACGGGAAAGACGGGATATATGTCTGAACTGCACGGGAAATATATCAGATTTCCAGGGGACGGCGCAAAGCTGATATCTTCAAATGATTCGACTAATTTTACGTTCAGAGGCAGATTTGATACTCCGTCGGAGGCTTTGAATATAAGCTATGAGGTTTCTGAGAAGGCTCATAGTGCATTGCGATATTTAATCAACAGGAACGCATATAAAAGAAACGGGTTGACGGTAATCGCTTGGGCAGACGGAAGAGACGTGTTAAACCCTGCCGAAGATACTTTTTCCATATTTGATGCCGTTTCCGAAAGAAGCGAGCTGACCGTTGTGCCGGCAGAGACATCGGAGGACTTTGCAAAGAATTTATCGCAGGCCTTGTCCGGATATTATTCTGATTTAGAAACGCCGATCAAAGTTAACCTGATGGTTGTCGATGCCGCCTCACCGGGTCGCATGGCGGTTCAATATTTCAAGTCATTCGAGATTGATGATTATATTGACAGGATTACCAAATGGCATTCGGATTTAAGTTGGGAGCGTTGGTATAAAAGAACACCATCTGAAAAAGCAAAATTGGTATTCGGAGCGCCGTCTCCTTACGATATTTGCATTTCCGCGTTTGGCCATGAACAAGAGGGTCGGCTTGTAATAAACGAGAAAAATAAATTTGTAAATGCGCAGATCAGAAGAATACTTTCCTGTATTGTTGAGGGAAGCAAACTGCCGAGTGAGTTTATGAGGTCTGCATACAGAAATGCGATCAATCCTCCGGCAATTAAAGAGGAATATAATTGGTTAGAGTGTTTACGGACGTCATGCAGTTTAATAAAAAAATATTATATGGATAGAGGGAGGAAGGAAATTTATATGGCATTAGACAAAAAAAAGACTGAGCGCTCATATCTCTTCGGGCGGTTGCTTGCCGTTGCCGACCGTGTAGAGGAGGTTGCGTTTTACAGACAAAATCGCGGCAGTGATGAAGCGGTCGGCTATAATGGCTCCGGGAAGAGATTGACCGCCGCCAAGCGGTATATGAACATATTTGCCAAAAGACCTGCGAGCATATGGGTAAATATCAATGCAAAACTCAATCCGTATTGGACCGCTTTACCGGCAAATCAACAATCATATTACAGAAATTTAATAGGTGAAATCTGCGATCTGTTCGAATATGATGACTTTAAGAGTAAAAAGGCGTTAGAACCGAGCTTCCTGCTTGGATATTATCAGCAAAAGAAGGAATTACAGTTCAATCAAAATAAAACGGAAGAGGAATTATAGGAGGAAAAGAAAATGCTGAATAATAAGTATGATTTTGTGGCGATTATATCTGTTAATAATGCAAACCCTAATGGGGATCCGCTGAATGGAAACAGACCTCGTGAAACGAGTGACGGGTATGGGGAAATCTCAGATGTGGCAATAAAGCGTAAACTTAGAAATGTTCTTCAGGATCAGGGCGAAAGAATTTTTGTACAATCAGATGAAAGGGCTGATGACGGATATAAATCTTTAAGTGAAAGAGCAAAAGCTGAGATCAATAATGGGAAAAAGCTTTCGGGTGACGAGTATGCCGCAATAGCATGCGAAAAATTTATCGATGTGAGGAGCTTCGGACAAGTATTTGCTTTCAAAAAAACGAAAGACTCCGCGGAGGTATCTGTCGGGGTCAGAGGTCCGGTATCCGTACACCCCGCATTTAGTGTGGATCCGATAGAGATTGAAGATATACAGATTACTAAAAGTGTAAATTCCGAGCCGGGTGAGAAGAAGTCTTCAGATACTATGGGAATGAAATACAGAACAAAATTCGGCCTGTATGTTCTCAAAGGCAGCATTAATCCGCAGCTTGCCGAAAAAACCGGATTCAGTGATGATGATGCCGAAAAAATACATAAGGCGTTGATAAATTTGTTTGAAAATGATTCTTCCGCAGCAAGACCGGAGGGATCGGTATTGGTGGAAAAAGTATATTGGTTTAAGCATGAAAGCAAGCTCGGACAATATCCTACAGTCAAAGTGCATAGGTCAGTAAAGGTTAAGTTAAAGGAGGGTGTAGACGAAGCAAAATCGGCGGAAGACTATTCAATTACTTATGATGAGCTTCCGAATCTTGACGTAAGCATATATTCAATATAGATATGCTTGAGCTTAACGGAATACAACATTTCATATTTTGCAAAAGACAATGGGCGTTAATTTCCGTAGAGGCGGAATGGGCGGAAAATGCTGACACCATGCTGGGACGATTTATTCATGAGCGAGTTGATGATCCGTATTACGAAGAGAAGCGAAAAGGGAAAATAATCGTTCGGGCGATGCCGATAATATCCCGAAAACTCGGGTTTATAGGGAGATGCGATGTGGTCGAATTTATCAAATCCGAGTCGGGTGTACCTGTAAGAAATTATGGCGGGCTGTGGAAAATCAATGTTATTGAATATAAAAAGGGAAAGCCCAAGAGTAACAATAGTGATATAAGTCAGCTTGCCGCACAGGCTATGAGCTTGGAGGAAATGTTTCATACACGAATAGATAAAGGATATATCTATTACAAGGGAAGTAATAGTCGTATGGAGGTTGAATTTACTGAAGAACTAAGGAATGAAGTTTATGAAACGGCCTTAGAAATGGATCGACTATATAAACTGCATATAACGCCCAAGGCGGAGCTTTCACAAAAGTGCAGGCGATGTTCATTGCGGGAGAAGTGTATGCCGAGACTTACAGGGAGAAAACGCAGTGTCGTAAACTACATAGAAAAACATATGGAGGGGATATGCGAAAACTTTTAAATACTTTGTACATAACCAATCCTGGTGTATATCTGGGCAGAGAAGGCTTAAATATAGTTATAAGAAATGATGAAGAAATTCTACACCGTTCTCCTATACAAAACTATGAAAGTATCATTTGCTTTAACTATACGGGAATGAGCCCGGCATTAATGGCACTGTGCGATGAACATAATGTATCGGTTTGCTTTATGACTCGTTCGGGCAAATTGCGAGGAAGACTTGAGGGGAATATACCAGGCAATGTATTACTGAGGCGGGAACAGTTCAGAATAGCCGATGATGAAGAGAAGTCCTTGATGTTTGCAAAGAATTTTATAAACGCAAAGCTATACAATTCCGTTAAAGTTATTCAAAGAGCACTGAGAGAGAATCGCGTCGATGGTGATAATGAAAAAATGATGATCGCACTCGAAAAGATGAAGACATCAAAGGATCGAATTCAAGAGGCGAGGAATTCTGAAGAATTGCTTGGGGTGGAGGGTGATACATCGCATAGCTATTTTTCGGTATTTGATGATATGATTTTGAAAAATAAAAATGAATTCAAATTCGACTCAAGAAACAGAAGACCGCCGCTTGATCCGGTAAATGCAATGCTTTCGTTTACATACGCGCTTGTAAGGATTCTTGTTGAAAATGCTCTTAAAACAGCAGGGATGGACCCGTATGTAGGCTTTTTTCATAAGGACAGACCTGGAAGAGCCGGCTTGGCGCTTGATATGATGGAGGAATTGAGAGCTTATATGGCTGACAGGCTCGTGTTGTCGTCGATTAATTTAGGGCAGATAAATGGCTGCGATTTTCACATCAAAGAAAACGATGCAATTTTATTTACTGAAGACGGTATGAAGAAATTTTTGACAATATGGCAGAATAGGTGTCACGAAACTATAATTCACCCATTCCTTGAAGAACGCGTCGAGATAGGCTTAATTCCATATGTACAGGCAATGTTGCTTGCTCGTACAATAAGGGGTGATTTGGAGATGTACCCGCCATTCTTCATGAATTAGCGCGAACCCCACGTTAACATAAAAAGTATCCAAAACTCACTCTAAAATGTAAATTTATACCATGTAGAAGTATAAAATTATATTCCATTAAAATATATTAGCAGCCATATGGTGGTATCAAACGGAAAAACCACAATATTTGGCGGTCGCGCCCTTCACGGGCGCGTGGATTGAAACGACATATCAGGAGTTGCTAAAGCCGAACAACAAAGGTCGCGCCCTTCACGGGCGCGTGGATTGAAACGAGCCGTCTAAAAACCGATACTGTGTGGTTGAAAGTCGCGCCCTTCACGGGCGCGTGGATTGAAACCTATCTACACGATTTCTACACGAATTTCGTTAAGGTCGCGCCCTTCACGGGCGCGTGGATTGAAACAGCTTACGCTGGTAAGCCCGTACCTCATCGAAGAGGTCGCGCCCTTCACGGGCGCGTGGATTGAAACGTAGATACTCCATACGCACTGCCCAGTTGAGTAAAGGTCGCGCCCTTCACGGGCGCGTGGATTGAAACTCTGTCCCATGAGGCACTCCGTCAAGGATGATCGGGTCGCGCCCTTCACGGGCGCGTGGATTGAAACGATGCGAGCTCTTCGCTCGGCAAGGTCGCCGAGAGTCGCGCCCTTCACGGGCGCGTGGATTGAAACACTCTTACATACAAAGTCGAACCTGAGACACCGCAGTCGCGCCCTTCACGGGCGCGTGGATTGAAACACAAAATCAAACGCGTTTCCATTGCAGATGGCAACGTCGCGCCCTTCACGGGCGCGTGGATTGAAACGAGGGCGAGGCTGTGTGCGTAGCATGCTGCAAGGCGTCGCGCCCTTCACGGGCGCGTGGATTGAAACTGATGAGGTGCATCAATACACAGATTACGATATCAGTCGCGCCCTTCACGGGCGCGTGGATTGAAACATGAGGCCGAAGGCGGAGCAGTATTGCCTCTGACGTCGCGCCCTTCACGGGCGCGTGGATTGAAACACAGAAACAAGCGACGGACAGTATAGGCTAAGACCGTCGCGCCCTTCACGGGCGCGTGGATTGAAACGTTAGACCCATACCAAAATGTCAGTGTGGGCTGCAGTCGCGCCCTTCACGGGCGCGTGGATTGAAACTTTTACGATATATCCTCAAAGAAAAACATGCGACAGTCGCGCCCTTCACGGGCGCGTGGATTGAAACCGCTGTCGATCGCAGATGAGTACAACAAGGCAGCGGTCGCGCCCTTCACGGGCGCGTGGATTGAAACTTATAAAAGCCATGTCACTGTCATAGATCCCGGCATGTCGCGCCCTTCACGGGCGCGTGGATTGAAACGGCACTGGCAGCGGTCACTTTACTCTTACATACAGTCGCGCCCTTCACGGGCGCGTGGATTGAAACACGCTTATTATCCCGAAATCATCGGTTTCGTACGGTCGCGCCCTTCACGGGCGCGTGGATTGAAACTTATTATTAATTATGATATTACAACCCTCTTCTCCGGTCGCGCCCTTCACGGGCGCGTGGATTGAAACTCCTCCGGATATATTAGCGTAACTAAAGCGGTCAGTTGCGCCCTTCGTGGGCGTATTGATTGAAACTTGCTAAACCCGTAGGCGGAGCCACACATTAACTTTCTTTTTGATGCAGGCATGACCTTAAAGTTTCGATCCCGACTCAAAAGCATTTCGTTGAAACACGAATATGTATCAAAAGATATTTTAATAAAAACAATGTATTGACAAATACATTATTATGAAATATCATACTTTTGAGTCAACCTTTAGTTGACAATATCGGTGTTTATTATAATGAATTGAGAGGGAGAAAAATGAAAAGGAAGAAAATATTGGCGCTTATCCTTGGTCTGATTATGTCTATATTTGCTGCCACAGGGTGTGGAAATATAGCGGAACCAAGTGAAAGCGGCAGCGACAGCGGCCGATCCAAAGATACGCTTGTATATGCTATGTGGAATTCGCCTTCCGGAGTCCTTAACCCTGTGCTTGTAGATGATGAGTACGACGGCGCGGTACTGAAGTTTACGTTTGATACGCTGCTTAAATACGATAAGTCGTTAAATCTTGTCCCGAACATGGCGGAAAGCTATGAAATGAGTGAGGATCAACTTATACTTACATTCAAACTCCGTGATGGTATCAAATGGCACGATGGAGAGCCCGTAACTGCTGAGGACGTGGCGTTCACGTTCAGTTCAATGGCATCCGCACAGTATACGGGACCGCGTTACGGTGATGTGGAAGCTCTAAAGGGAGCTCAAGACTGTCATGAAGGAACTACAGATCAGGTAGAGGGAATTAAGGTAATTGATCCTTTGACAATTCAGTTTGAGTTCGAGCAGCCATATGCACCGGGAATAACGAAAATAGGGGCAGATCGTGCAATTATACCTAAACATATTTGGGGATCAGTGCCTATAGATCAGTGGGAAAAGCAAACCGATCTCATGAATAAACCGATAGGCTGCGGGGCATATGTGCTTGATACATTTGTTCCGGGACAGTATGTTGAGCTTCATGCTTTCAAAGATTACTGGGGCGGCGAAGCGACGACGCCAAAGGTTATTTTCAAGGTATCAAATCAGGATACTGTTATAGCGGAGCTCACTAACGGAGAGATTGATATTGCAGATATTTCAGCTCTCAAATCACAGGATCTCAAAACACTGGAGGATGCCGGCATCAAAATTACGAGCTATACCGGTGTTGCAAGTCAATATATGGGTTTCAATCTAAGAAAAGAGCTGTTTCAGGATAAGAGGGTTCGTCAGGCTATCACTTACGGTATAGACCGACAGACTATGGTCGATACGCTTCTTGAAGGCAGAGCCACTATTATTGATGCACCGCTTCTGCCGACTTCATGGGCATATCCCGAGAAGGGAGTTCTTAACCATTATGACTATAATATGGATCATGCGATTGAGCTTCTGAAGGAAGCAGGTTGGGAAGACAAAAATGGAGACGGCATTGTTGAGAATGCATCCGGTGAGCAGTTTAAGGTTCAGTTGGTATACCCGATAGGCAACAAAATAAGGGAGCAAAGTGCACCGATTATTCAGGAAAACCTGAGGAAAATCGGCATAGACGTCGAGCTGGAAAGCATGGAGTTTGGGGCATTGCTCGATAAGGTTATGGCTAATCACGATTTTGACATGTACCTGATGGGCAGCTCTTTAGATACCGATCCCGATCCTAAGCCGATCTGGCACAGCACATCGGCATCCGACGAGATAGGCGATTCGGCATGGAATATCGTCGGCTTCAGAAATGAACAGGCTGACAAATATATGGAGGAAGCGCTTGCGACTACGAATATAAACGAACGGAAAGCATTATATAAGAATTTCTGTCTTTTGCTGAATGATGAAGCGCCCGAAGTATGGCTTTATGCACCGGACGTTGTGAAGGCCTATACGCCGAAACTTCACAATTACGATCCGTCGTCCTTCAATGACTATTACGATCTTAACAAATGGTACATAGGGTAGGTTAAGTTAAGAGAATATAAGCGGTAGGAGAAGAGAAGCTGATAGCCGCTCCTCTCTCCTATACCGCATGTTGGAGGCATAAATATGGAAAGATACGCGATCAGACGCCTTGCACAGGCTGTATTGATTGTTCTGTGCGTTTCACTTATTGTTTTTATCTTTATTAATCTCGCGCCCGGAGATCCATATACCCAAAGGCTCGACCCGTCAGTTTCAGCTGAGGTAAGGGAAGAGATGCTTGAGCGCCTCGGCTACTATGATCCTGTACATATAAAATATTTTAAGTGGCTGAGTGCGGTAGCGCATGGGGATCTGGGATATTCAATAAAATATAAGAAGCCGGTAGCGGACGTTATAGGGGAACGGCTTCCGAATACAATTGTGCTTGGGCTTGCCGCATTGATACTGAGTACGGCGATTGCGATACCTGCGGGTATAATATCAGCTACACGGCGAAATTCGATTTTCGATTATGTGGGGACAATACTGTCATTTGTGGGGATATCTATACCTGCTTTTTTCTTCGGCCTGCTGATGATCAAAATATTCTCGTTCGATCTCAAGCTCTTTCCAATATCCGGAATGACTACAGTGGGCGAAAATTATAACGGGCTTGCTTTGGTAAAAGACATTGCGGCACATATGGTACTGCCTACCATTGTTCTCGCTTTGCTGCAGACGGCAACCCTGATGAGATATACGCGATCAAGCATGCTTGAAGTTTTTGATCAGGACTATATCAGAACGGCAAGAGCAAAGGGATTAAGCGAGCGGGTCGTTACAAATAAGCACGCATTCAAAAACGCATTGATTCCGGTAATAACCATTCTATCAATGCAGATACCGTCACTTTTTTCCGGAGCGGTTCTTACGGAAACA
This sequence comes from uncultured Clostridia bacterium, assembly GCA_938046095.1. Lineage (GTDB taxonomy): Bacteria > Bacillota > Clostridia > Peptostreptococcales > Anaerovoracaceae > Eubacterium_B. The sequence goes on along the minus strand of CALIXS010000007.1, from coordinate 110,671 downwards.
ATATTTGTATGGCCGGGGATAGGGCGGCTTAGCTATACTGCAATTCTGGACAGAGATTACCCGCTTATCATGGCATTGTTGTTACTGACTACGGTAATCATATTGATTTGCAATCTTATCGCAGATCTTCTGTACGCTTTAATTGATCCGCGAATACGTTACAGGTAATAAAGGGGCTTCAAAATGAAAAGAAAAAGCGAAGCGGAATCTCTCAAATCCATTGCGTGGCGGAGGTTTCGCAGGAATAAGCTTGCTATGTTCGGAATGCTGGTAATTGTAATACTGATTATATTCTCTTTACTTGCACCGTTCATATCGCATTATGATCCGAACGAAATTGATCTGTATAAAATAGAATCTTCTCCCGAGGGAACACATTGGTTGGGAACAGATGAACTGGGACGTGATATGTTCTCCAGGCTGCTGTATGGCGGGCGCGTTTCCCTCGCCGTAGGCATTTTTGCGAGTCTCGCCGAAATAGCAATAGGCGTCTCACTCGGATCTGTCGCCGGATTCTATGGCGGTGCCGTTGATTCAGTAATTATGAGAATTACGGATATAATAATGTGTTTCCCGTTTTTCGTTGTAGCAATTGCCCTTGCCGCGATGGTTGGCCCGAGCATGACAAACCTCATTTTTATTATAGCGATTTTGGAATGGACAAAGATCGCAAGAATAGTGCGCGCCGAAATATTGAGCCTGAAAAATAGGGATTATATAAAGGCGGCGCGCTCTCTCGGACTCGGGAATATAAGAATTATCATAAAACATGTACTGCCTAACACCTTCGCATCAATAATGGTTTTTTCTACGCTCGCGATTGCAAACGGGATACTGACCGAGGCGGCTCTCAGCTTTCTCGGACTCGGTGTTCGTCCGCCACAGCCGAGTTGGGGAAATATGCTCGCTGCAGCGCAGAGTATGCGTGTACTCCAATATGAGTGGTGGATGTGGATACCTCCTGGAATGATGGTATTTATTACTGTTATTTCGATAAATTTTCTGGGTGACGGGTTGCGTGACGCGCTCGATCCGAAGCTCAAGGTTTAAGGCGGTAATATTATGAATGAAATCATTTTGAGAGCAGAAGACCTTAAGGTCAGTTTTAGGAGTGACAGCGGAGTCGCATGGGCCATACGCGGTGTCAGCTTTCAGGTAGAAAAAGGAAAGGTTTTAGGGATCGTAGGTGAATCGGGAAGCGGCAAAAGCATCACATCCCTGAGCATAATGCGCCTGATACCGAAACCGAACGGTAAAATTGAGAGCGGATCGGTTTATTTTCACGGAGAAGATTTGCTCAGAAAAAGCGAAAAGGAGATGCGTAAAATCAGAGGGAACAGAATTGCAATGATTTTTCAAGAACCTATGACATCTCTTAATCCGGTTTTCAAAGTGGGAAACCAGCTCGGGGAGGCGCTTACGCTTCATCAAAGTATGCGGGGTAAAGAAAATACCGATAAATGTTTGGAAATACTCAGATCTGTCCGTATCCCCGACCCGGAGCGGGTGATAAACATGTACCCGCATGAACTGTCGGGAGGCATGCGTCAGCGTGTAATGATTGCTATGGCAATGCTGTGCGATCCCGAGCTGATGATTGCCGACGAGCCTACTACCGCTCTGGACGTTACTATTCAGGCGCAGATACTTCAACTTTTGCGTGAGCTGCAGCAACAAAAGCAGATGTCGATTATGTTTATAACGCATGATCTGGGAGTTATAGCTGAGATAGCGGACAGAGTGGCGGTCATGTATGCAGGTCGCATAGTTGAGGAGGCGGATGTGGATGATCTGATCGAACATCCGGTGCACCCTTATACGGTGGGATTGATAGAGGCAATACCGGAAAACTACGATTCGGATAAGCACTTCCGTTCGATACCGGGATCGCAGCCGGGTGCAAATGCAAAAACTATCGGCTGCGCCTTTGCTCCGCGCTGTGATTGCGCCACTGGGGAATGCCGCGCCGCCTGCCCGGAATTAAAGGAGGTCTTGCCGGGACATACGGTCAGATGTTTTAATATAGACGGAAAGAGGATAAAAGTATGAGTGAAATATTGCTTAGCGTTAAACATCTGAAGAAAAACTTTCCGATAAAATCCGCGAGGCTGTTCAAACCGCAGAGATACGTAAGGGCAGTCGACAATGTTTCCTTTGAAATCGCAGAAGGCGAAATTATGGGCCTGGTCGGAGAATCGGGAAGCGGCAAAACAACCACGGGCGAAACGATAATGTGCCTGACCGAGCCGACGGGCGGTTCGGTGACATTTAACGGGCACCTTATTTTCGATGTAGAAAAGGGCAAGAAGGCGGCATCATCAGATCTGAAAGAGATAAGGCGCAGCATGCAGATGGTATTTCAGGATCCATATGCAAGCCTAGATCCGAGAATGAACATCGAAAGTATAATAACCGAGGGGCTGATAAGGATCGGCATGTATAAAGGCAGCAGCGTGCATGATCGCGCGGTTGAACTTGTGCAGGAGTGCGGACTTGATGCCGATTGCCTTGCAAAATATCCTCATCAGTTCAGTGGGGGGCAGCGTCAGCGCATAGGTATAGCCAGAGCGATTTCCATAAATCCCAAGCTGCTTATATGTGACGAACCTACTGCCGCTCTGGATGTTTCCGTGCAGTCGCAGGTGCTTAATCTGATGCTCAGCCTGCGTGAAAAACATAATATGTCGTATTTGTTTATAACGCATAATCTGAATATAGTTCGGCATTTTTGCAATCGGGTTTGTGTAATGTATCTGGGTTCAATAGTAGAAATCGCAGAAGCCTCCAAACTGTTCAGCGACAGCGCGCACCCATATACGCAGGCATTGCTTGAATCAAGTCCGTCAATACAAAATCCCAAACGTGGGTGCGGAAAGCTGCTTAGCGGTGAAATACCGAGCCCGTCTTCACCGCCGTCGGGATGCAAATTTCATACTCGCTGCTTTCACGCAAGCGCGCGATGTACCGATGAGGAGCCGGTGCTGCACGATATCGGAGGCGGCCATATGGTATGCTGTCACCTTTTTGAATGAAGAAGTGTACGGTGTGAAGCGATTTCAGAGGCGTAATATGTGAATAAACGACGGAAAGGAATGTGATATTTTGAGGTTGATAGAGACAATCGCGGAAAACAGAAATCAATATACAAAAACAGAAAGGCTTATAGCAGATTACATCATCAATAATGTTCTTGTATTTACTGTATCGAGTATAGGTGGTGTGGCAGAGGAGTTGGGCATATCAAAAACATCGCTGATACGGTTTGCAAAAAAAGCGGGATTTGACGGCTATCTCGAATTCCGCAGGCGGCTTCAGGAGGAAGAGGTAGTGGCGTTTAGCCCCGCAGAGCGGTTTCGCAAGCTCATAGACAGCAAATACCTGTCCGGCAATGAGAAGATAGAGCGAAAGGAAATCGATAATATAATACAATGCTGCTCAAAAATAGACGAAAAGCAGCTTGATATGCTTATCGACAGGGTGGAAAAAGCAAAGAAAATCTACACGGCCGGCTCGGATGCAGCTTCATTTATTGCCCAGATAATGAGCTTCAGGATGAGTATCTTCGGATATCCTTTTATGTACATTGATTCTGCTCGCGTCAACTTAGCTGTCAGTATGATGTCTGCCGAGGCGGAGGATGTACTTTTTTTATTCGATTTCCCTGATTACAATAAATCGTATCGATATGTTGTCGATTATGCACACGAAAAGGGAATGATTGTAGTTCTTATAACCGACTATGCGTCGCATCCGCTGGCGCCTTCTGCCGACATGTCCTTTTACTGTGATTCACAGACTGATATATTCAAAAACTCGCTTGTTGCTCCGCTGTATTTCATAAATCATTTTATGTCGGCAATAATTTATCATGACGAAGACAGAATGCTTGAATATCTGAGACGCAGGGAGAAAGCCGATGTATACTGAAAACGAAATTATAAAACAATCCGTTCAACCGACACACAGAACGGATGCGCACCTGGATTTGGCGTTCGATATTGAAAAACAGCGCCGGTGCGGGGCATCGCATATTCTGGACAGCGACTATTACCCATCATTCAAAGCGGGGGGAATAACACTTGTCGTTTCTTCCATATACATAGAAAGTACATTTCTTCCGGAAATGGGTTTACGTATGGCGATGCGTCAGGTATCCGCGCTGAAAACTGATATCTCGGAGTGCAGTGATCATTTTGTCTTCTGTACATCATATGCTGAAACGGTAAAAGCCAATGCCACAGGAAGAATTGCCATTATGTTGAGCTTTGAAGATTGCCTTCCGATTTACGATGATTTGATGCTTTTGCCTGTTTTCTATGAGTTGGGAGTCAGGTTTATGGGGCTGTCATGGAGCAGACGTAATTTTGCCTGCGACGGAGCATTCCTTACACAGCGCGAGCACGGGATACCGGGCGGTCTCACCGCCTTCGGCATCGAGCTTGTACACAGATGCGAGCAGCTCGGTATCATATTAGATGTGAGCCATATTAACGACGCCGGCTTTTCGGATCTCGTCAAATACTCATCGAGGCCGATAATTGCTTCTCACAGCAATTCAAGAGCCATTGTTAATCTCGAAAGAAATCTCTCGGATAAACAAATCCGTATAATATCGTCGCGCAACGGATTTATCGGCGTCAATGCGATGAATTTCCTCGTAAGCAACGAGGGTTTTTCTGAAACCTTGTCGGCATTAGCCGATCACATTATTCACATTGCCGATATAGGAGGTATAGAATGCGTGGGGTTTGGCTTTGATCTCAATGATAAGATACTAAAATATGTACCCGAACATGAGTTGAAAAGCACCTCCCGCAGATATTTCGATGTTTTAGATACTCATGCGGCTATACCTCACCTTATCGCTGAACTTGAACGGCGGGGGCTTACGCACGATGAGCTTTGTATGGTCGCCGGAGAAAATTATATGCGCCTGCTGCGTGATAACTTATGATGATTAGAAAGGAATGCTGTAAAATGAAGGCAATAATACACGGTAATATACTTACCATGAGCGGTGAAAATTATGAGAATGGTTCCATACTGATTGATGGCGGTAAAATACTCAGTATAGGTCATGAGATTCAAATTCCAACATATGCGGAAATTATAGATGCGATGGGGTGCACGGTATTGCCGGGATTTATAGATGCCCACTCGCATCTTGGCATGTGGGACGAGTCGCTGGGCTATGAGGGGGCGGACGGAAATGAATACAGCGATCCCGTGACGCCGCATCTGCGCGCTGTTGACAGCATATATCCATTTGATCCGCCGTTTAAGGAGGCGTATAAATCCGGTGTTACAACCGTTATGACAGGGCCCGGAAGCACAAACGTCATAGGCGGACAGTTTGCGGCAATAAAAACCTTTGGCGAGTGTATCGATAATATGGTCGTTAAAGCTCCAGCCGCGATGAAATGTGCACTTGGTGAAAACCCGAAAAATTATTTCGGAAAAAATGGTAAGGCTCCGATAACAAGAATGGGAATAATAGGTATCTTGCGCGACAGCCTCCTTTCTGCATGCGACTACCTGGAAAAAAAGATATCTGCAGGCGACAATCCCTGCAGGCGCCCCGCCTTTAACGTGAAATATGAGGCATTGATCCCGGTATTAAATCGTGATATTCCGATTAAAATACATTGTCACAGGAGTGACGATATTTTGTCCGCGATCCGCATAGCGAAGGAATTTGATATCAAAATGACATTGGATCACTGTACCGAAGGACATCTGATAGTCGACCATATCGTAGAATCCGGACTTCCCGTCATAATAGGTCCGAGCTTCGGCTTTAAATCCAAGCCGGAACTGCGGAACAAAACCTTCGAGACTGCCGCAGTATTATGCCATGCAGGAGTCAAAACGGCAATTATGACCGATCATCCTGTATTTTCCGAGTCGGATCTTCCGTTGTTTGCCGGAATGGCGATGAATGCGGGAATGACACGGGAGGAGGCCCTGTCGGCGATTACGATCAACGCGGCGGAAATTATGGGAATAGATGATCGTGTGGGGAGCCTTGATGCGGGAAAGGATGCGGATATAGTTATCTGGCAAACAGATCCTTTGCAAATCGGAGGCAAAACGAATTGCGTTATGATAAACGGCGAGGTCGTCTATCATATATAGTATTTCCGCGTTACAAAAACATGCCGCTCCGGGCTTAGGTCGTGCGGCTTTCCGGATGTTTCTGCTCGGCTTCATAGGATTCCGACATTCGGGAAAAGCGCTCATCGCTGCTCTTGCCCTCAACATTGTCTTGGTAAAGGCGCTGTATGATGCCTTCGGTTTTTCGATGCGGCCCTCGGTCCGGTGGAATTCTGGCTGTTTACGCTGTGTTTGAGTGTAATCGCCGACAGGGCCTCCTCCCGTGTCATTCCCGTATTCTGCCAGTCGCTTTTCAAACACGGTAAGAGTCGGGTTGCTTCTGCTACTTGTAAAGCGTTTTGTGAATTCAGAACCGTTGTCAGTCTGCACGCATTCAACAGGAAAAGGGAAAGCCCGAAGCATATGTTCAAGGAATAGAGCAGAGCAATAGGTGCTGTGTTCCTCAAATGCTTCGATATATCGAAACCTGGAGAACTCATCAATGGCGGTGTATTGATAGAACTTTTTGCCTTTGGCATCCCCAACGATACAAGCAGAAGGAACGAATTTGACATCGATCTGAACGCGCTGTTCCGGATACATCATCTGTTCGTATGGTTTGGGAATATACTTTGGATTCCGTGGCTTTACAGGAGTTTGCTTAAGACGTCTAAGGAGACGAAAAAGTCCGGTAATGGAACGAGAGTAACCACGTTGTCTGAGCTTGATCCAAAAGACGACAAGTCCAGTGTGAGGATTACGCCTGCGCATATCTCGGATGAGCTTTATCTCTTTTTAAGGTATGCTCATTGGGATGATGGTGAGGTCTTGTGGAACGATTGCGAAGGGAATCCCATGAACCATCGTAATGATTCATCCATCGATAGATGTATTGGCGATTGGTTTTGTATTTGCGAGCAGCGAGAGAAACCCCATATTTTTTAGCAAACCGAATGAGTGATAGCCGAAATCTCATATCCTGTGTTATACTTGCCATGCGGAAACCTCCTTTTATGCATGATTTTGGTGTGGTAACTTAAACCATAACACAGATTGAGAGTTTCCGCTCTTTTCATGATTCAGTTGTAACACATGTATTGTAATCCTACAGCATCGGAACTGCGGGCTGTTATTTATTTGTTGCATTCGGACTGTAATTTCAAGTATAATAAAATCCGAACCCGCGGAACAGGGAGTTACAAACAGAAAGGATATACCTGCAACTTCTATGGAAAAGAAAATGTTCAAAACCGGCACGGCCGGTACAATTGTCACATGCATTATACTTATTATAATGACCGCCGGATTTGGCGTACTGACCTTCAATGTTTTACGTATAGCATTATACGGAACAGAAATTTCCGAGGCGGACAGCTACGACGAATTTGTATATATGGACGTGTTATATATAAGCCAGCCGTTTGCGAGCGATGACAGCAACGAATATTTGTTTGCGACAATAAAAAAAGGCGATACTTATTATGATTACATGATCTGCGTGCCGGAATCTTACTTCGGCAGCGACGAGATCCAAAATAAGATAAATTATACATATACGGAGGGTGCCGAAGACAGCGGCCCGCTGCGAATCCGGGGATTTCTGCGTCGGTCGTTCGAGGAGCTGGATAATACGGCAAAAGAAACATATCCGCTCTATGCCAATTTGGAAGAGAATGAAGATGCTGCGGACTATCTGGGGACAGTGTATCTCGAATATGCGTCGTCAGGCAATAATTTGGCAAATATAGGCGTCGGAACGTGGATAGCCATAGTCGCGATGCTGATGCTTATGATTGTGTGGATCGTGGAGTTTGTCAGGCTTATCATAAGACAGAACAGGAAAAACAAAAAGATAGCGGCGGCAAAGAATATGTACGCTACGGATATCGACTACCAGAACGGTGTAAGGCAGACGACTGAACCGGATGCGCAGTTCTTCAAATCATGCAGATGCTATGTGACTCGCGAATATGTGGTCAGCTATCAGGAAGGTCTCGAGGTATTCCGCATAGACCAGCTGCGCGAGCTGTACGGATATGACAAACAGCGCTATCACGCGATCATGAACTTTCTCTTCGGAGCCTTTGCAGGCTTTAGCATGGAGCATTCGCTCGTAGCTATTACGGCGGACGGAGTTGCGCACAAATTTGCGAGTCTCGGTGCCGCTCTCAAAACGCATAACGTCATCGCTGCTGCGATGCTCGGGAAAAATGCAAATGTGAGGCTCGGAAGACAGGGCGTTTATCCTTATACAGTCTGCCCGTCGCCGGACCAGTTGAATCTTGCAAAGATCCCGGGTTTCTACGGCAGCGATGATATATGGACGGGACGTACTGTGAACAGCTTAGGAGTATAGCGGCGCTCAGGCATAGCGAACAAAATGAGTCCGTGGGGTCCGTATCCGTGAGCAGCACCTGCAAAAAAAGCGAATTTTAATGAGCAGCTGCTCTTTGGAGAGACCCTGCTCATCGATTTGCACTTACGGGGGTTGTATTTGTGAGCAACACCTGCAAAAAAGCGATTTTTGATGAGCAGCTGCTCTTTGGAGAGACCCTGCTCATCGATTTGCACTTACGGGGGCTGTATCCGCGAGCAGCACCCGCAAAAAAGCGAATTTTGATGAGCAGCTGCCCTTTGGAGAGACCCTGCTCACCTTCCAAAAGCACTCCATTTCCATTTCCATTTCTATTTCTTGTTTGAGCGGCGCCAGATAGAAAGCTTTTCGGCCTCATTTATCAGCTTCTCGCGGAAATCCGGATGGGCGATGGAGATCAGTGCTTCGGCTCGTTCCCATGTGGTTTTCCCGACGAGGTTTACCCTGCCGTATTCCGTTACAAGAAAATATGCCTGACTGCGAGGATCCGTGACGACATCTCCGCAGAACGTAGGTTTGATGCATGATCTGACATTGCCTTGCCCGTCCTTGAATGTTGAAGTCATACAGATGAACGCCTTGCCTCCGTGGGACATCGCCGCACCTGTCAGAAAATCGAGCTGCCCTCCGGTACCGCTTATCTGTCTTGTACCGAAAGTCTCCGCGCTGACCTGTCCGAAAAGATCGACGGATATGCAGCTGTTGATCGAGATCATGTTATCGTTTTTAGCGATCGCTTCAGGGCTGTTTACAAATTCGAGGGGCATAAAAGCGACGGAGGGGTTCTCATCGATCCAGTCGTATACGCGCTGTGAACCGAAGCCCATGCCTGTAACGCCTATATCTCTGAGGTATGTCTTTTTTTTGTTCGTCAGGATTCCGGTCTCGGCGAGTTCCACGTATGCATCGGAACAAAGCTCTGTGTGCATGCCGAGATCCTTAAGGTTGGACTCCGCTATTATTTTGCCGAATGCGTTCGGCATGGAGCCTATGCCCAGCTGAAGCGTGGCACCGTCGGGGATCATGCTTATTATACTTTTGGCGATGGCCTTTTCCTGAGGGGACGGGTCTTCGACCGGAAACTGAGGCAGAGGGCCGTGCTCGCCCTCAACTATGTAATCGACTTCGTCTATATAGATCGACTGGCCGAATCCGCCGCACACTTTAGGCAGGTTTTCGTTGACTTCAACTATTACAATATCTGCGACATCGAGTATGCCCTTTGCTACGCCCGTGGCGCTCGAAAGATTAAAATAACCGTGCTTGTCCATTGGCGCTACGCAGACCATCGCTACATTGACGGTTAGAAAATGCTCATAATACGGGACGACGTTTCTGAATATCATCGGGATAAAATTACATAGTCCCCTGTCTGCGAGGTGTCTTTCGTATTCGGAGCAGTGCCAGCTGTTATAGATAAAGTGCTCGCGCCGAGGATCGCACTCTACGGCGCGTATAGGGCCGAAGATGAGGTTCCCTCTGATCTTTACATCGGTAAGCTCGTCCTTTCTTCGCGCTATTGCCTCATCCATGAGCTTCGGGAATCCGATATTTGTCGAATAGTCGACCCAGTCGCCGCTTTTGATTATCCTCGCCGCCTCGTCGGGCGTGCGCTGCTTTGATCTGTATCGCGAATAGATATCCATCACTTTTTCTCCGTTATCAGTGAGCTATCGCAAAGTATATCAGCACGATTATGCCGAGGATTACGCGATAGTAACCGAAAATCTTGAAATCGTGTTTTTTTACATAGCCCATCAGGAATTTGATGCAGGCGAGAGATACGGCGAATGCCGCGGCGGAGGCGATGAAGAGTATCAAAAGCTCGCCGCCCGTAAAGTGCAGACCGAATTTTATGAGCTTTAGTAGGCTGGCTCCGGCCATGACGGGGATCGCCAGGAAGAACGTGAACTCGGCGGCGACCGTACGCTCGACCCCTATAAGAAGGCCGCCTATGATAGTAGAGCCTGAGCGCGAGGTGCCGGGCAGCAGGGCGGCCACGACCTGAAACAGACCGATTATCAGCGCATCCGTATATGACAGATCCCGAAGATTCGTGACGCGCGGCGTCTTGCCTTTGTTTTTTGTTTCGATGACAATGAATGCGATACCGACGGCTATAAGCATTATCGATACGGTAACGGAGTTATACAGATGCGCATCTACCCAGTCGTCGAGAAGCACCCCTATAACGGCCGCGGGCAGGCATGCGACGATTATCTTGAGCCAGAGATTCATTACGTCATAGCGTATGAAAGGCTTGTTTTTTACTTTAGTGTTGAAAGGCCAGATTTTGTTCCAAAAATATACGATGACGGCGATAATAGCGCCTAATTGTATGACGACTAAAAACAGGTTCCAAAAATCCTCGGAAACCTTCATCGGCATGATGTCCTTCAGCAGTATCAGATGACCGGTGCTGCTTACGGGCAGCCATTCCGTGATGCCCTCTACGATACCGTATATAACGGATTTGATCAGTTCTAAAATCAAGAGAAAACCTCCTTCGGAAACGTGAATGTTACGTGATGAGTATACCATAAAATACCCTTTGACTCTATGTAAAAATATGGTAAAATATTAACTGAAGGAGGACGTATGAACCCTATTATTATCACGGCGTTTTACTGTGCATGTGCCGTGGCAGCGGGAGTTTTCGAGGGTAACGGAGCGGTCTACTGTTTTAACAGGATGCCGGCGAGCTGGCTCTGCGACTACGGTCAGAAGCCGCCAAAAGAGCTGACCGACCCTTATACTCAGAGGATCAGAAGCATGCCGTGGAAATATATATTCACCATGCTTTTTATTGTGCTCAATATCCGGCTTGTTACGGAGGACCCTGTCTTTGCGCTTGCCGCGAGTGCCGCAATATGGGTTCTGCTTGAGCTTTCGATCGCCGATATTAAATACCGGATTGTGCCGGATCAGCTTCTTATAATGCTCGCTGTCACCGGTATGGGCATGATATCGTATCAGAGCTCCTGGCGCGATGCGGCATTCGGAGCTGTCGCGGGATTCGGCATTATGGGCGCGGTCGCCCTGTTGGGCAGGGCGATATACAGGAGCGAGGCAGTGGGAGGAGGCGACATTAAGCTTGTTGCGGTTCTCGGCTTCCTGTGCGGGACGAGCGGTATAATAGTTGTGTTTGCCGTCGCGTCGTTTCTGTCATCGGCGCATTTTGTGATTCTGCTCGTGCGAAAGAAGATAAAGAAAAGCGATCATATGGCGATGGTTCCATATTTCGCATTTGCTGCATCGGCGTATATTGTGTTCTTCTGGGGGGAATGGGAGTTCTTAGCCTTATAGATATTTTTCCGACGCATAACGTCCTATACACATATTTCCGCTATATACCATATAATTGTGGCGGCTTGTGCTTCAGTTTGGTATAATATTGCCGATTATGGAAAAAAATATTTTACTGACTGTAGAATATGACGGAAGCAGGTTCCACGGATGGCAGGAACAGCCTGGGGTAAGGACGGTTCAGGGTGAGCTGCAAAGGGCTTTGTCGCGTGTCATCGGGTGCGAGACAAAGGTCGCCGGCACGAGTAGGACGGACGCGGGAGTTCATGCTCTCGGTCAATGCTGTTCGTTCAGGACTGAAACCGGAATGCCGACGGAGCGGTTTCCGCTCGCCGTGAACAATGTGCTCGCCGCAGGACGCAATGGCGTAAGCCCAAAGGTCCCCGATGTCAGAGTTATATCGGCGGAGGAGATGCCCTGCGGCTTTCACGCACGATCAAGCTGCAAGGGTAAGATGTACAGGTACATAATATCCCTCGGTGAACCCGATGTGTTTCGTCGCAGTTACCGCTACTTTGTCAAAGGCGGTCTCGATATTGACGCGATGAGCGCTGCCGCGCGATATATCGTGGGAATGCATGATTTCGCGGCATTCCAGTCGTCGGGCGGGACTCCCCGAAAGACGACGGTCAGGACGATTTTTTCAGCAGATGTCATAAACTCCGGAAGCGATGTGGTTATTGAGATCGCAGGCGACGGCTTCCTGTACAATATGGTCCGCATCATCGCGGGGACTCTCGTTGAGACGGGGCAGGGAAGAAGAAGCCCTGAAGATATGGCAGCGACCATCGCCTCGCGGGAGCGCAGCTTTGCAGGGCACACCGCTCCGCCGGAGGGGTTGTATCTCGCGAAAATATGGTTTAACGGCGATGCGCATGCCGTTAAACGGAAAGTGACATAAAAACAAAATGCTCTTTGAGGACTTGTCTCTCGAAAAAATAATACCGGTATTCCTTACAGCCCTTTTTGCCGCGCTCGTACTGACGCCCGTCAGTATTCTTATCGCCCGTAAAACAGGTGTAGTCGATGTGCCGATCGATAAGAGGCGCATGCACGACCACCCTGTCCCGCAGATGGGAGGCATGGCGATATACGCGGCAACGATGCTCGCTTTGCTCATTTACGGAAGCGGCGGCGCAAATATCAGGACGGCGATGCTGGGAGGAACGCTCATATTCATACTCGGACTTGCAGACGATAAGTTTAACCTCCACGCGGGTTTCAAATTCGCGTGTCAGACGGCTGTCGCGGTGATAATGTACGCGGGCGGAATTCGGATCAGCCTGATTACAAATTATTTCGGCAGCGGACACATACATTTCAACGAGGTCATCACTTTTATTTTCACGGTTCTGTGGATCGTCGGGATAACGAATACGATAAACCTCATAGACGGTCTCGACGGACTCGCGGGGGGGATATCGGCGATAGACGCGCTTGTTATCGCGTATATCGCATATATACACGGCGGCACTGTCGGTATGCCGGTTGTATGCATGGCGATGGTTGCAATCGCGGGAGCGTGCATCGGCTTTTTGCCTTACAACTTTTTTCCGGCAAAAACCTTCATGGGAGACGAGGGTGCTTTGTTCCTCGGCTTCATGATCGCCGTGCTTTCCGTGATCGGGCCGCTTAAGAGGTCTACGGTCATAGCGGTGGCTGCGCCGGTAGTGGCTCTTGCTATACCTATATTTGATACTTCCTTTGCGATTTTGAGGCGCATAGTAAATCACAGGCCTATAATGGGCGCGGATAAAGGGCATCTGCATCACAGGCTTATGGCGTCAGGCTATGGACAAAGGCGTGCTGTTATAATGATGTACGGCATCAGCGCGATCATGGGAATGGCTGCTATAATGATAAGCCGTGAGCTCTATAAAGAAGCGTTTGCGCTGGCATGCATAGCCGTGGCGTATCTCTACGTGTTTCTCACAGACCCGAACCGCAAGATGCCTTTGCTGAAGGCGGTCAAGACGGACAAGCGCGACAGGGAAGCGTATGACAAATCAGGTGACGATAGACAAAAAACAACTTAACAGACAACTGCTCAGAATAGCTCTGCCTATAGCGGTGCAGGGCACGGTTTCGGCTACGCTGAGTATGGTCGACGATCTTATGGTAGGGTTTCTCGGAGAAACCGAGCTTGCCGCTGTCGGCGTAGGAACGCAGCTTTTGATGATACACTATATGCTGATCTTCGGCTTTATAAGCGGGACGGCCACGTTTATGGCACAGTTTTACGGAGCCGGAGATCACGCGAATATACGCAAGTGTATAGGATTTGCACAGACCGTCTTAGCGGTTTTCGGCATACTGTTTTTTCTTGCGGCGAATATTTTTACCGATCGGATACTTTCATTCTACAGCAAGGATCCTGCGGTAATTGATCTGGCAAAGAATTATCTCAGGATAATAAGCCCGCAGTTCCTTTGTCTGGCGTTTGCAGCACCTGTGGAGATGGGGTTCAAATCTACACAGCAGACAAAGCTTCCGATGGTTTCGAGTACAGTCGTTTTTTCGACTAATACCGTACTCAACTATATCTTCATATTCGGCAAGCTCGGCTGTCCCGCGATGGGAGTCGCAGGCGCGGCGCTTGCAACGTCGATCGCAAGGGTTCTTCAGGTCGCCGTAGACGCGGGTTTTGTTTTTTCAAAAAGGAGAAATCTGTTCTGCGGAAGCTGGAGGTCATACTTCGGCTGGAAACCTGAGCTCATGAAGAGGATTATAAAAAATGCGACGCCTACAACGCTGAACGAAATGCTGTGGGCTCTGGGTCAGACTATGTACGCGGCGGCATTCAACAGGATAGGGACGACGGATTATGCGGCATATCAGGCAGCAAATTCCATAAGCAATATATTGTCGTTCGGTACATTCAGTATAGGCGATGCGACATTGATATTAGTAGGTCAGAAGCTTGGCGAGAAGAAAAAAGAGGAGACGTGGAAGATGTCCAACCATCTCGTCAGAATATGTATCTTCGCAGGTCTTGTGACAGGTATGATTATGATGCTGTTCGCGAAGCCGTGCGCCGGTATATTCAATCTGAGCGATCTGGGCAAAACGTATACGTTTTATATAATGCTCGTGATCGGCGCGACAGAGCCTCTGTTCCTCTATAACGGTATAATGATAACGGGTGTGCTTCGCGGCGGAGGAGATACGCGCTTTGCAGCTGTATCCGAGATAAGCTGTGTGTGGCTCGTCGCAGTACCGCTGGCGTTCGCCTCCGCTCTGATATGGAATCTTCCGATCTACATCACTTTTGCCTTGACGCGCTTTGAGGACGTCGTAAAATGCTGCATTTTAACATGGCGATATTTTTCCGGACGCTGGGCGAATATAGTCATAGAGGATCTGTAGCTCCGCCGCATCATCATGACGATGTGTTCCGTTACCGTCACTGCCGCGATATACTTCGTTGCGGTCACTACCATGATGTGCTCCGCCGCGGTCATCATGACCTATTGCGGGAACAGTCGGTTTGGGTGTACGATATCAGGCGTGGGAGGATAAATGGAAGTTATCAAAAGGATTGCAGAAAAATACGTAAAGATTATAGTAGCGCTCGCCGTGGCGGCGGGCGCGTCATCAGGAATATTCGGAAAAGCCATAACGGCGCCGTCAATGGCCATAGGATTCTGGAGGCTGACTATGGGGTTGCCGTTCTTCGCGATACCTGTTCTGCTCAGGCAGAGACATATATTGAAAAATGTATCAAAGAAAGATATGCTGTGGGCCTTTTCGGCCGGGGCTTTTTTGTTCTGCCATTTCTTTTCCTGGTTCAGCGCGGTGAAGATGACGAATATAGGCAGTGCTGTCGTGCTCGGGGCGTTTCACCCGCTTATAGTGCTGATAATAACGAGATTTGTATTCCGGCGTACGGTAGGGCTAAGGCCTGTAATGGGCATAATTCTGGCATTGCTCGGAGGTGTGATGGTGGCCGGGCTTGATTACACACAGCTCTCCCGCGGCAGTTTTTCAGGCGATATCGCGGCATTCCTCGCGGGCGCGTTCATGGGCGTTTATTATGCGATAGGCTTTGAGGTCAGAAGAAACGTGCCGGGACCCGTGTACGTGTTTCTGTTGTTCTCGGCGTGCTGGGCGTGTTTTGCGGTCGGGATGGTCGTTACTGGAACTCCGGCGCTCGGTTATCCCGCGAAGGATTATCTGCTGCTGATTGGCCTTACACTTGTATGCCAGATAGGGGCTCACGCCGTGTTTAACTTGTGCTTCGGTTATGTGGATTCACTTTACGTTTCGGCATTGGAATCCGGCGAGCCGGTGTTTTCTATCATGCTCGGGATAGTATTCCTGCACGAGATCCCGACAGGCTGGGAGATCATCGGGTGTATCATCGTCGTCATCGGGCTGCTTTATTACAACTACTGGTCGGGCAGGCCTGCTGGTAAACCGGCGTTGCGCTTGCGCAGCCGATAAACTATAATATTTATATTACTATCAGATCCTGAGTAACGGAAGGAGAAAAAGAGACATGGCTTATTTGGAGATCGCGGAAGTATTCGGAAGGGAGATTCTCGATTCCCGAGGGAATCCGACAGTAGAGGCTGAGATTTACCTCGAGGACGGTACGGTCGGCAGAGGTGCTGTGCCGAGCGGGGCGTCGACGGGTGAATTTGAAGCACTCGAACTCAGAGACGGCGACAAATCACGTTATGACGGCAAGGGAGTACAAAAGGCGGTCGGCTTCATCAACAACGAGATAGATGAGCTGCTGCTCGGGATGGACGCTTCCGATATATATGCGATAGACAAAGCGATGATAGAAGCTGACGGGTCAGAGGACAAGTCGCATTTCGGCGCGAACGCGATACTCGCTGTGTCGATCGCATGTGCGAGAGCAGCGGCGGAGTCGCTTTGCATTCCGCTTTACAGGTTTATCGGCGGAATTTCGGGAAATACTCTTCCGGTTCCCATGATGAACATACTCAATGGAGGAGCTCACGCGAGCAATACGGTAGATACACAGGAGTTCATGATAATGCCTGCGGGCGCGCCCGATTTCAGAGAGGGCCTCAGGATGTGCGCCGAGGTATACCACAAGCTCGGAAAAATCCTCAAGGCGGAGGGTTTTGCCGTATCCGTCGGAGACGAGGGAGGATATGCGCCCGACCTTACGAGCGACGAGGAAACGCTCGATTACATAATAAGAGCCGTCAAAGAGACCGGCTATGAACCCGGCAGGGACTTCGTGCTTGCCATCGACGCGGCGGCAAGCGAGTGGAAGGGTGAAAAGAAAGGCGAATACATACAGCCTAAAAGTGGCAGGCGTTTTACGTCCGAACAGCTTGTCGGGCATTGGAAGACGCTTTGCGAAAAGTACCCTGTAGCTTCTCTCGAGGACGGTCTCGATGAAGAGGATTGGGAGGGCTGGAAGCTCCTCACCGATACAATAGGGAACAAAGTTCAGATCGTCGGCGACGACCTTTTTGCAACTAATACTGAACGGCTTTCCAAGGGAATCGAGCAGGGTTGCGCGAATTCGATACTGATCAAGTTGAATCAGATAGGCTCATTATCCGAAACCCTCGAGGCGATCAGGATGGCTCACAGAGCCGGATATACGGCTGTCGTTTCGCACAGATCGGGCGAGACGGAGGATACGACGATAGCGGATCTTGTCGTGGCTATGAACGCCGGTCAGATCAAGACGGGTGCTCCGGGAAGAACGGAGAGGGTAGCTAAGTATAATCAGCTTCTGCGCATTGAGGAGGAGCTCGGCGACAATGCGAAATACGCCGGGTTTGGAGCCTTTAACCGCAGATAATTAAGCTGTCGCGGACGGGGAATGCGCGGAATGCCTGCTGAAAATAGTTTTCGGCAGGCATTCATAATATCATCAACTATATCATATATAATATGTGTTAAAATGAAAGAAAAACTTTCAGCTTAAGAACAGATAGTTTAAGGACAGCTTAAGGACAGCTTTGATCGGAGATACATGAGTATTTACGGAAAGTACGAACAGGCTTTGTTCTTCGTCATGGATGCGATGACGGAGAGGATAAAGACTTTTGACCGTGAGAATACGAAGGCCGGAAGAGGCCACATATATGAACACCTCGAGGCGAGAGTAAAAGCGAACGGAAGTATGCGCGAGAAATGCGACAGAAAGGGTCTGCCGCAGAATGAACATTCCGCACTTGCCGTCATCACCGACTCCGTCGGAATAAGGGTGATATGCAATTTCATCGACGATATATACAGAAACGTCAGCCATATAAAGGGGTTTGACGATGTGACGGTCGTAGAGGAAAAGGATTACATCAAAAAAGCCAAGCCGAACGGTTACAGGAGCTATCATATGATAGTGGCCGTTCTGGCGCCGTACAAGGATATAGAAGGCAATCTGCCGGGTCGTTTTTTTGTTGAAATACAGCTCAGAACTATAGCGATGGACACGTGGGCGAGCCTTGAGCACGAGATGAAATACAAGCGTGACGTAAAAAACGCCGAGATGATAACCTCGGAGCTCAAACGCTGTGCCGACGAGCTTGCAAGCTGCGATATTTCGCTCCAGACGCTGCGCGACCTTATCAGGGAGGACATAGTGAAATGAGGATTTTACTGGCTGAGGACGAGCAGGCTTTGAGAAAACCGCTCGTAACCGTGCTTGAACACAGAGGATATCATGTCGATGCTGCCGATAACGGTGCCGTCGCCGTTGATTATGCAAGCCGCGGCAGCTACGACTGTATGATATTTGACATTATGATGCCTGTGATGGACGGCCTTGAGGCACTGAAGAGTATAAGAAAATCCGGCGATCTTACGCCTGTCATAATGCTGACGGCAAAGTCTGAGATTGAGGACAGGATCGCGGGGCTCGATATCGGCGCGGACGATTATCTGACAAAGCCGTTCGCGATGGGTGAGCTTCTCGCCAGACTCAATTCACTTACGAGGCGCCAGAAAGATTATATGCCCGACAAACTTACTATGGGCAGCGTTACGCTTGACGTACGTGAGCTCGAGCTTGCATCGGGCAACACTATAAGACTGTCCTCGCGTGAGGCGGAGCTTTTGCGCATTATGATGATGAACAAAGGGAAAGCGGTGACGACGTCGGATATATTTGATCGCATATGGAAAGACGACGAGAAAAAGGACGATGATATAGTCTGGGTTTACATTTCCTATATCAGGCAAAAGCTCGTATCGGTAAACGCTGATATAGAGGTCGCCGGCGAAAAGGGCGGACCTTATACGCTCGCGGAGATAACCGGAGATGACCGATGATAAAGAAACTTCAGATAAGGTTTATAACGCTCTCCGCAGCCGCGGTTCTTATAGTGATGTCCGCAGCGATAGGTCTGTTCAATGTGTCGAACTTTATGGTACAGGAACGGAGAATAGACGAGGTGCTCGATATTCTGACCGAAAACGACGGAGTGATCCCGGAGGGGGTCACACAGCTGCAGAAGCTTAACGAACTCGGCGAGGAATACAGGTATCAGATAAGGTACTTCAGCGGGCTCGTTTCGGATGACGGGAGTATGCGAAGCATCAATGTGGACAGCATTGCCGCGGTAGATCTTGAGGAAGCCGAGGCTCTGATAAAAACGGCATACGACCGTGCGAAACCGAACGGGAAGATAAGAAACCCGGGTACGGGGAATACTTATGCGTACAAGCGAACAAAGTCAAAAGACGGAACGCTTGTAGTAGTATACGACTGTACAGCTTCGGTTCTGAGTATGCTCGAATCGCTGCGCAGTTCGGTCGCTTTCGGATTTCTCTGCCTTATAGGCTTTATGGCGGTAATGACTTTGCTTTCGAAAAGGGCTCTCGCAACGGTAATTCACAGTATTGAAAGCCAGAGACAGTTCGTGACGAATGCCGGACATGAGCTGAAGACGCCGCTTACCATAATTTCGGCAAACGTAGATGTTATGGAAATGACGGACGGAAAGACGGAATGGACCGAGAGCACGCGCAGACAGGTTACGCGTCTGACGGAGCTTATCGACAGACTCATCCGCATGGCACGCATCGGTGAAAAAGATAATCTCAATATTGTTGACGTAAATCTCACCGAGCTTGTCACGGGTGCCGCAAATTCTTTCAGGACCGTAGCCGAGCAGGTCGGCAAGACTTTGTCCCAATCGGTAGATGAGGGTATCGTAATTAAGGCGGACCGGGAAATCCTGACGGAAGTCGCAAATGTCCTCATCGACAACGCATGCAAATATTGCGACGACGGCGGACGGATAGATGTTGTGCTTAAAAAGGACCGCAAGCCCCGACTCTCGGTGACAAATGACTATACGGCAGGCATGGGTGTCGATTACAGCAAATTCTTTGACCGATTCTATCGTGAAGACACATCGCACAACAGTGAAAAGCAGGGCTTCGGCATCGGTCTTTCGATGGCAGGCGATGCTGTCAGAGCGATGAACGGCAGAATAGATATCGCCTACCGGGATGGCAGAATAACTTTTACGATAATTTTATAATATGGTGATTCTATAATATGGTGATTTTATAAGGAGAACGTCATGAAGTTTACATTCAAACAGGAAGCGCTTGACGCACTCGATGCCGATTACAGCATCAGGTTTGTCGACGGTGCCGAGACCAAAGGAACGCCGGACGAGGAGATACTTGAGATCTCAGGTTTTGAGAAAGGCTCGATCTGCGACCTGCCGGAAAGGCGCAGGGTATACGTGAGCATTACGGACGCGAAGCCGGACAACGTCAGACTCGGTATGGCAAAGGCGCTCAGAGCCATAAACGGTCATAAAATCGGCAGCATTGCTGTCGCTCCTGCAATTTGCGAAACGGCAGGTGTCAGAGCATCCGCCGCCGCGCTTGCCGAAGGTGCGCTTCTCGGCGCATACAAATTTGATAAATATATTTCGGATACGCCGGAGAAAAGGGATCTCGAAATTCTCGTGGCAGGGGTTTGCCGTCGCGGAAGTGTGATCGACGCCCAGGAAGCGGAACGCGGACTTGAGCAGGGCGCGGCCGTTGCAGATGTGACTAATTGGGTTCGCGATATAGTAAACGAGGTACCTCAGATATACACGCCTGCGGCTATGGCAAGAGATGCCGCCGAGCTCGCATGCAGTGCGGATACCGTAAGCTGTGAAGTTTACGACAGGGTATATCTCGTAAAGGAGGGAATGAATGCGTTCCTGGCTGTCAACCAGTCGAGTCCTCACGAGCCCAAGCTCATTCATATCGTTTACAAGCCTGAGTGTGAACCGAAAAAGAGGATTGCCTTCGTCGGCAAAGGTCTTACGTATGACTCGGGAGGCCTGTCGCTAAAACCGTCACAATATATGCTGACCATGAAATCGGATAAAGGGGGCGCTGCAGCCGCCATGGGCATCGTAAAAGCCGCGTCGGCTCTCGCTCTTCCTCTCGAGGTTCACGCCGTTTTGGGCTGTACGGAAAACATGATAGGAGCTAATGCATATAAGCCGGACGACATAGTGACGGCGAGAAACGGCAAAACAATAGAAGTCGTAAATACCGACGCCGAGGGGCGCCTCGTTCTCGCCGACTGTCTCTCGTGGACGCAGGACAAAATAAAGCCGGATATAATGATAGATCTGGCGACCTTGACCGGTGCATGCGTGACGGGTCTCGGAGCTTATACGACAGGAGTAATCGGCAATTCCTACGAGCTGCAGACCGAATTCAAGAAACTTGCCGAAAAGAGCGGCGAGCTGTACAGTGTCCTCGAATTCAACGATTATCTGCGTAAAGAGGTCGATTCCAAGATAGCCGACTGCCGTAACGCCGTGCCGAACGGCACGGGCGGCGCCATCACCGCCGGAGAATTTCTCAACCGCTTCATAGACGACGACTATAAGGATAAATGGCTCCATCTCGATATCGCAGGTCCTGCGTTCGCCGAAAATGCATGGGGATATAACCCCGAGGGCGCCACGGGTGCCGGAGTACGGGGCTGCATCTATTATATGCTCGGCATTTGAACTTGCCGGCCATGTGCATATTCATCAGCCGGCTCCGTTACATCTATTGTATTCTCGGCATTTGAAAGGCTGCGGGGGAGTTCCTCCGCGTGAAAAAGGATTTGTCTAAAATGAATAAAAAGCTTTTAGCGGCTGCCGCGATTGCGGCGGCTGCTGTGATCCCGGGACTTGACCAGAGACTTGCGGTCAGGCGATACACGATAAAAACGCATAAGCTTAAGCGCTGTGCAAGGCTCGTGCTCCTCTCGGATCTGCACGGATGCAGATATGGCAGAAAATCAGAAACGCTAACAAATTTTGTAAAGCTCGCATCGCCCGACGCCGTTTTGATGGCGGGCGATATGTTTGACGACAGAATGCCCGAGAAAAATACGCTGTCGCTGTTCGATGCCATAGGTGAAAAATACAGATGCTTCTATGTTATGGGAAATCATGAGATTTGGAGCAACAAATCGGCGGAAATGGCTACAAAAGCATCATCGCGCGGTATCACCGTCCTTAACGGTGAAAAAAAGTCTTTCGACTGCGGCGGTATCATAGATGTCTGCGGCGTAACAGATCCTTATGCATCGATGTATAAAGAAACGCTGAGCGACATTACGGGCGGAGGCTCAAAAGGTACGCCCGAACAGATTGGAGAACTTTCGTCGAGTCTCGTACCCGAGCATTTCAACCTGCTCCTTACACACAGGCCGGAGCTCGTGCATCTTTATTCGGGCGCGGGTTTTGATTTGGTTACGGCAGGCCACGCGCACGGCGGGCAGTGGAGAATACCGCTTCTCGTCAACGGGTTCTACGCGCCCGGACAGGGCTCGTTCCCTGCGTACGCGGGCGGTAAATATACTCTCGACGACGGAACAACACGAATGATCGTAAGTCGCGGCCTCGCGCGCGAGTCAACTCCGATACCTCGCTTTTACAACAGGCCGGAATTTGTAATGATCGAAATTACACCGCTATGACGCGTAGCGGTGATTTCTGCTGCACCGAAGAATTCCCTGCAATACTCTTTCTTTTTGCCGGACATTGGCATCCGGGTACTGCCGGATATTGTCGGAGGCAGTCGGGCACATGCATCCGGCTACAGAGACGGGTTTACAGAATCCTGCATTAGAGACAGGCTAATAGGATTCAGTGTTAATTTTTTGTTTAACATATACCCTACAGGGGTATATGTTATTTTATAGAAAAGCCTTCCCCGAGTGATGTTCTTTAGAAATGATCTCAAGGGACGCTTCTGAGAGATGATCAGGAGGAAGGCCTCCGCGGTCGGGGAAGATGAGGAGAAGCAAAATGTCGGAAGATCAAGTGTGTGGGCGTTGCACCCGGTTGAAGCACCGCAGCGAAAAGGAGTATAAGGATCTGGTCAACAGGCTGAACCGTATAGAGGGGCAGATCAGAGGGATCAGGGCGATGGTCGAGAAAGAAGCGTATTGCCCTGATATTCTTGTTCAGGTTGCGGCGGCCAACGCCGCACTCAACAGCTTTAATAAGGTTTTGCTCGCAAACCACATAAGGACATGTGTCGCGGATGATATAAGAGACGGTAACGACGAAACTATAGATGAACTCGTGAAGACTCTCCAAAAACTTATGAAATAGGAAGTGTTTTGTATATGGAGCAATATTCGGTAAAAGGAATGAGCTGCGCAGCCTGTCAGGCCAGAGTGGAAAAAGCGGTAAACAAGGTGCCGGGTGTAACATCCTGCGCCGTAAGTCTTCTTACAAATTCGATGGGTGTAGAAGGAAGTGCCTCCGCAGCTGATATAATCATGGCGGTGGAAAACGCAGGCTACGGCGCGAAGCTGAAAGATTCGCCGGCTGCGCAAAGGTCAGGATCGTTGTCGGGAACGGCGGCCGGACAGGCATCCGCGGACGAAGAAATGCTGCGCGACAGAGAGACGCCGCTGCTGAAGAAAAGACTTATGGCATCCGTCGTGTTTTTGTGCGCTCTCATGTACATCTCGATGGGAAGCATGATGTGGGGATGGCCGCTCCCGAAGTTTTTTGACGGAAACCATGTGGCGGCGGGCATCGTAGAAATGCTGCTCGCCGGGATCGTCATGATAATCAATCAGAAGTTTTTTATCAGCGGATTCAGATCGATACTTCACGGAGCTCCCAATATGGATACGCTTGTGGCTATGGGATCAGGTGTGTCGTTCGCATGGAGCGTTTATATACTCTTGAGAATGACGGGCGGAGTTAACGGCGATCTGTATTTTGAATCAGCTGCGATGATCGTTACTCTGATTACGGTCGGCAAGATGCTTGAAGCGAAATCAAAGGGCAAAACCACAGATGCGCTTAAAAGTCTTATGAGGCTTGCGCCTAAGACCGCGGTCGTCGTCATGGACGGTGTCGAAACGGAGACACCCGCCGACAATGTCGTGCCCGGTGATATTTTTGTCGTCAGGCCGGGCGACAATATACCGGTGGACGGCGTGGTGACGGAGGGCGTAAGCGCCGTAAACGAATCATCTCTTACAGGGGAATCGATACCTGTGGATAAGACAGTGGGTGACACGGTGTCTGCGGCTACGATAAACACGTCGGGCTATCTCAGGTGCCGTGCCGTGCGGGTAGGCGACGATACGACGTTGTCGCAGATAATAAGGATGGTGTCCGATGCTGCGGCAACTAAGGCGCCGATAGCAAAGGCGGCGGACAAGGTGGCCGGAGTGTTCGTTCCGGCGGTTATGGGAATAGCACTTCTGACTGCCGTTGTATGGTTTTTGGTGAGCGGAGATCCGGGTTTTTCTCTTGCACGCGGTATAGCGGTGCTCGTAATAAGTTGTCCGTGTGCCCTCGGCCTTGCAACGCCTGTGGCGATAATGGTCGGAAACGGGCTCGGCGCGAGGAACGGTATTCTGTTCAAGACTGCCGTGTCGATTGAGGAGACGGGTAAAGCGGCCACCGTAGTGCTCGACAAAACGGGTACGGTCACGCGCGGAGAACCGGAGGTCACGGATGTTGTACCTGCCGGCGCGTCGGGAGAGAGGGAGCTGCTTGCAGTTGCGGCTTCTCTCGAGGCAAAAAGTGAACATCCGCTCGCCGGAGCGATAATGAAAAGGTCTGAGGAAGAAGATATTGAGCCGGGCGAGGTCACCGATTTTACGGCTGTTCCCGGAAAGGGGCTTAGGGCTTCCGACAAAAGCGGCGTCGTTCTCACCGGCGGGAATCTTGATTATATAAGAAGCGTCGCCGAGGTGCCGGAGAAAATAACACAGATCGCGGAAACACTTGCAAACCGGGGAAAGACTTGTCTGTATTTTGCCGTCGGCGGAGATTTAACGGGAATGATAGCGGCGGCAGACGTCATAAAGCCGGAATCCGCTCAGGCGATAAGTGAGCTCAGAGAAATGGGAATAAGGACGGTCATGCTGACCGGCGACAATGAACGGACCGCAAATTCCATAGGGGTACAGGCAGGAGTGGACGAAGTCATAGCAGGTGTGCTCCCGGATGGAAAGGCCGCCGTGATACGGAGGCTTAAAAAGAGCGGAAGGACTTTGATGGTCGGTGACGGAATAAATGATGCGCCTGCGCTTGCTGCCGCGGATATGGGCATTGCCGTGGGAGCCGGTACTGATGTGGCGATCGACACCGCGGATGTTGTACTTATGAACAGCAAGCTGACGGATGTATCGGCTGCCATAAGACTGTCGAGACAGACTCTGAGAAACATACACGAAAACCTCTTCTGGGCATTTTGCTACAATGTGGTGGGGATACCGCTTGCAGCGGGGGTCTTCGAACACTGGACAGGCTGGACGTTAAATCCGATGTTCGGGGCTGCTGCAATGAGCCTTTCGAGTTTTTTCGTCGTCACAAATGCACTGAGGCTCAACCTTTTTGATATACACAGTTCTGCAAGGGACAAAATGAGAATAAACAAAGTTAAAAACGAGGAGGAAAAAACAATGACAAAAAACATGAAGATCGACGGCATGATGTGTGAGCATTGCGAGGCGACTGTAAAAAAGGCTCTTGAGGCGGTTGCAGGCGTTGAAAATGCTGAGGTGAGTCACTTGTCGGGAACAGCGAAAGTGACATTATCGGCAGATGTTGCGGACGACGAGCTCAGACAGGTCGTTGAGAAGAAAGATTATACAGTCGTATCAATCGTCTGAACAAAAAAATATGGAGGCTGTGCGCAGTACCCTTTTGCGAACAGTCTCTTTTTTGGTGCCGAAAGACTATTGATGCTCTGCGGGAGCATTTTGTTCATTTATTATATTATAGTGATAACGATACCGAAATCTGTATTTTCATTCAATTTAATCGGGAATATAGGTATTTCAATGAATTTCGCATTGTAAAATTCAAAAAAACACTTTATAATAATTAAGATGTATATTATTTGGAAAGGAAGAGGTATCAATGGCTAAGTATCTCGTCAAAAGAATCCTTCTTGCGGTTCTTTCGATATTTATCATCTGCCTGATCACATTTTTTGCCATGAATGCGATACCGGGAGGACCGTTCAACTCCGAAAAGGCAACAACCGAAGCAGTCAGAGCCGTTCTTATGAAACGTTATAATCTTGATAAACCGGTATGGCAGCAATTTATAATTTATATGGGCAATCTTGCACGCGGCGACTTCGGCATTTCACTCAAGACGGGCCGCGATATTGCGGGAACGATCAAAGCGAGCTTCAACGTATCGGCTAAGATAGGCGGAATAGCGGTGGCACTCGCCACAATCGCCGGAGTTATTCTCGGCGCGATAGCGGCTTTATTCAGAAACAAGCTGCCGGACAGGATTATCGTATTTATGACGACGCTGTTCACGGCGATGCCGTCGTTTGTATTTGCGACGTTTCTGCTGATGATATTCTGTATCAAGCTGAAGCTGCTGCCCGTATGGGATGCTTCCACCAAGAGCCTCCTGTTGCCGGTCGTCGCTTTGTCGGCATACCCGATGGCATATATAACACGTCTTACAAAAACGAGCATGCTCGACGCGCTCGGTCAGGACTATATCCGAACGGCGCGCTCCAAAGGCGTATCGATGACGAGAGTCATATTCAAGCATGCGCTCAGAAACGCTCTTATTCCGGTCATAACCTATCTCGGACCTGAGCTCGCTTACATACTGACAGGTTCACTGGTCGTCGAAAATATTTTTACGATCGGCGGTCTCGGCCAGCAGTTTGTACAGAGCATTACGAACCGTGATTACCCTATGATCATGGGGACGACGATATTCCTCGGCTGTATTATGGTTATCATGAACCTGCTGAGCGATATATTTTATAAAATCGTCGATCCGAGGATCAAACTCGGATAGGAAGGAAAGACATGGATACACCAAAAAAGGCACCATTCAGCCTGCAGATAGACCTGAGCAAATTTGAGCCCGCCACGGAAGAGGAGAAACGTCAGGCGGACGTAATGAGCAAATCCACGACATTTTTCAGGGACGGTATGAGAAAGCTCATGAAAAATCCGCTCGCAGTCGCCTCTATAATTGTGCTTATACTGGTCATACTGACGATCGTTTTTGTTCCGCTTATCGTGCCGTACAGCTATTCCGATATCATAAAGGTGGACGGCAAGCGTGACAAGACGGCGACGAACCTCGGTCCGTTCGAATATTCCGAGCTTGAGCAGCAATATCTCGAAGACGGGGGAGAGCTGTTTCCTCACATAATGGGGACGGATTCACTCGGTCGCGACTATTTTGTGCGCGTTGTCGAAGGAGCAAAGGTATCGCTTTCGGTAGGGCTTTTCGCGAGCATACTCGTTCTCATAATAGGGGTATTGTACGGTTCGATCTCCGGATATATAGGAGGCAGAGTCGACCTGATAATGATGAGGATAGTCGACATCATATATTCTCTGCCGGATATGCTGATCATCATTTTGCTCTCTACGGTTCTCAATGAGACACTTCAGGCGGGAAACAATCCGATTATAGCCAAGATCGGAACAAATATGTTCTCAATATTCGTCGTATTCGGACTGCTGTACTGGGTGGGGATGGCGCGTCTCGTCAGAGGCGAAATACTTCAGATAAAGAGCAACGAATATATACTTGCGGCAAAGGCCGTCGGGGCGAGCTCAGGCCGCATCATAAGAACGCATATCATTCCTAACTGCATAAGCGTAATCATTATCACGACGGCGCTTCAGATACCGTCCGCGATATTCACGGAGAGCTTCCTTTCGTTTATCGGTATGGGAGTACAGGCGCCTATGCCGTCGCTCGGTTCTCTCGCAAACACGGCGCGTCAGGGGTTGCAGAGCTATCCGTTTCAGCTCGTTTTTCCGGCGGTTACCATCGTTCTCATCGTTCTTGCCTTCAACCTTTTGGGTGACGGCCTGCGCGATGCATTTGACCCTAAGCTCAGGAGGTAATTACAGCGATGTCAGAAGAAAATACGAAAAACACGACAAACGCCAAGAAGCCGCCGCTGCTTCAGGTAGTCGACCTGCATACATCCTTTACCACGGACAAAGGTGAAGTACAGGCGGTTAACGGAGTTTCATTTGTATTGGAAGAAGGTAAAACACTCGGTATAGTAGGCGAGTCGGGCTCCGGGAAATCGGTCACGGCATATTCCATCATGCAGATACTCGAGCAGAACGGGCATATAACTCGGGGACAGATTTTGTTCCGGGGACAGGATATAACGAAATATACGCAGAAGCAGATGCAGATTTTCCGCGGACAAAAATGCGCTATGATATTTCAGGATCCGATGACAGCTCTGAATCCTGTATACACTGTAGGGAATCAGATCATGGAGGCGATAAGGATACATTCCGACGCGTCCAAGGAGGAAGCATATAAGAAAGCGCTTGAGATGCTCGAACTCGTTGGAATCAACGACGCTGCGCGCAGAATAAAGCAGTATCCTCACGAGCTTTCAGGAGGCATGCGCCAGCGCGTCATGATCGCTATGGCTCTGGCTTCGGATCCATGGATACTTATCGCTGACGAGCCTACTACGGCGCTCGACGTTACGATACAGGCTCAGATCCTTGAGCTTATGCAGGATCTTCAGAAGAAGCTCAATATGGCTATAATAATAGTTACGCACGACCTCGGCGTCATCGCTCAGTTGGCCGACGAAATCGTCGTTATGTACGGCGGGCGTATATGTGAGCGGGGTACTGCGGACGATATATTTTACAGGCCGTGTCACGAATATACCAAGGGACTTTTGCGTTCGATACCGAGCGCTCAGAATCTGAAGGAAAAACTTGTACCTATATCCGGTACGCCGATAAACCTTCTGAATATGCCTGAAGGATGCGCATTCTGCGCCCGATGCGACAGTGCAATGAAGATATGTCTCACCGAGGTTCCTCCGGAACTAAAGGTCGCGGACGGTCACCGCGCCTCCTGCTGGGTGAATGTAAAAAATCATAACTACATGGAGGGGTCGGATAATGAGTAATATAAATGCAAACAGGCAGGAATCCGAATATCTGGTAGAGGTAAGAGATCTCAAAGAATATCTTCCTATACGTACCGGGTTTATGCAGACGACGATGCTTAAAGCGGTCGACGGTGTGAGTTTCAACATCAGGCGTGGAGAGACTCTCGGGCTCGTAGGCGAATCGGGCTGCGGCAAAACTACGGTGGGCCGTACGCTGCTTCATTTGTACGAACCTACCGACGGCGAAATAAAATACGAAGGCGAGGTCGTAACGTCCAAGAATATATCTGTTCTCCGCAAGGAAATGCAGATGGTATTTCAAGATCCGTATTCATCGCTCGACCCGCGCATGACAGTTGAGGATATCATCGGTGAACCGCTTGATATCCACAAACTGTATACGACAAAGGCCGAAAGACACGATAAAATCATAGAACTCATGCATACCATAGGCCTCAATGCCGAGCATGCAACGCGTTACGTTCACGAATTTTCGGGCGGACAGAGGCAGAGGATCGGCATTGCGAGAGCGCTAGCCGTAAACCCTAAGTTTATAGTGTGCGACGAGCCGGTATCCGCCCTTGATGTATCGATACAGGCTCAGGTCATCAACATGTTCGAGGAGCTGAGAGATAAGTTCGGTATCGCATATTTGTTCATAGCTCACGACCTGCTCGTGGTACACCATATTTCAGACAGGATAGCGGTAATGTACCTGGGTAGGATTGTAGAAATGGCGGAAGCGGATGAACTTAACGATCATCCGATACATCCGTACACGCTTTCACTTCTTTCGGCGGTTCCTCTTCCGGATCCGGAAATTGCGAGAAACTCAAAGCGTATAATATTGGAAGGCGATGTCCCAAGTCCGCTTAAAATGCCTTCAGGTTGCGCATTCCGCACCCGTTGCCGCTACGCGACGGAGCAATGTGCCCGGGAATGCCCGGAGCTGACAGACAGAGGAGACGGACATATGGTGGCTTGCTGGAATAAATGATTTGACAAACGATGATTTTTAAAGGGAGGACGAAAAAATGAAGAAAAAGATTTTCGTAACCGTTCTCGTTGCGGTGATGGCGCTCAGCATGCTGTCTGCCTGCGGCGAAAACGGCGGTGGCGGAAACGGCGGCGGTTCTTCTGACGTTTATGAATCCAAACTCTATCCTACACCGGACGGAGTGAGTTTCAAAGCATCGCAGAAGAATAAAGCTGCGCCTGACTGGAAAGAATACGACAGCCTGATCGAAGAAATTCAGACGACGACAGACATGACGGAGCGTATAGCCAAGATGCACAAGGCTGAGGATATTCTCATGGGGACAGGAGCCATTATTCCTATCTATTACTATAACGATCTGTACATGCAGAAATCGGATGTGACCGGTATCTATGCAAACCTTTTCGGATTCAAATGGTTCCAGTTTGCGTCATGCCCGAGAGACGTGCTCAAGGTTAATCTGGCTTCCGAGCCTGCAAAGATCGACCCTGCGCTCAATTCGTCCGTAGATGGAGCATGCATGTGCGTAAACCTATTCGCAGGTCTTTATACGTATGATGCGGAAGGAAATCTCCAGCCGGATCTCGCTGACCACAGCAATCCGTACACGCTGTCGGATGACGGCCTTACGTACACCTTCACGCTTCAGGGCGGACTCAAGTGGTCGGACGGAACTCCTGTCACGACGGCTGATTTCGTATATTCATGGAACCGCGTCGCTGCTGACCTTACGGCTGCCGACTATCAGTACATGTTCGACATTATAGCCAGAAATGATGACGGAACGCTCAACGTAAAGGCTGACGGAAACAAGCTCACGGTAGTGCTCAAAGCTCCTTGCGCTTACTTCCTCGACCTGTGCGCATTCCCTGCATACCTTCCTGTTCCGCAGGCTCAGGTAGAGGCTGCTTCCGATTGGCAGACAAACCCGGGCTCATGGGCAGCCGAAGCGGGCTTTGTCACAAACGGTGCTTACACCGTGTCCGAGTGGAAGCACAATGAGTCGATGGTTCTCACAAAGAACCCTAATTATTACAGAGCGGAAGAGGTCAAGATCAATCAGATCGATTTCATGCTCAGCGCCGATGACACGGCTATCTTTGCGGCTTATCAGTCGGGTAACCTCGATTATGCCGATACTGTTCCTACAAACGAAGTTCCTAATTTGAAGAATGACCCTGAGTTCCATGTCATCGATAACCTCGGAACATATTATGCCGCCTTCAACGTAAACAGCAAGCTGTTCGAGGGCAAGACGGTCGAGCAGGCCATCGCCATGAGGAAGGCATTTTCTCTTCTTATCGACCGTAATTACATAATAGATACGGTAGGTCAGACGGGCCAGAAGATCGCTACATCGTTCGTACCTGAGGGAATGGCTGACGGCCAGGGAGGTATATTCAAGAAAAACACCGATAAATATACATTCCCTGATAAGGATTCGATCGGATACTATCCGTCCGAGAAATCCGATGAGTGCGTAGAAGAAGCGAGGAAGCTGCTCGAGTCCGCAGGCTACAAGTTTACCGCTGACGGTCTGCTCGATTCTTCCACACCGATCAATGTCACATATCTGACGAATGACGGTACAGGCCACATTGCGATTGCCGAGTCTATGCAGCAGGATTTAGGTGAGGTCGGAATCAAGATGACGATAGATACTCGTGAGTGGAATGTATTCCTCGATGAGAGAAAACAGGGCCACTTCGACTTTGCACGTGAAGGCTGGCTTGCCGACTTCAACGACCCGATCAACATGCTCGAAATGTGGGCAACCGAATCGGGCAACAACGACTGCCAGTTCGGAAGATAATACTCTGTTACGGCATAAAATGAATTCGTAGCGAAAAATTGCGCTCCCCGACAGGGAGCGCTTTTTTATTGAATAAATCTTGACAAACCTAAGTTAGCCGTATTAAACTAAGGTTCGAAGAGGAGGAGAGTAATGATGCCTATTACAATGGTGGATCCCGGGAGGGAATGTACCGTCATAAAAGTAGGAGGGCAAGGGGCAGTGAAACGGCATCTTGCCGATCTTGGCTTTACGGAAGGTGCCGTTGTGAGCATAGTACAGCGGGACGGCGGCAATTTGATAGTCAATGTAAGGAATTCCAAACTCGCAATAACATCACAGATGGCGAGTAAGATTCTTGTGCATATTTAGTATAGAGGAGGACGAAATGAAAACATTGCGTGACGTGCATGTCGGACAGACGGCGCGCGTAGTAAAGATCCATGGAGACGGCCCTGTCAAGAGGAGAATTATGGATATGGGTCTGACAAAGGGCGTAGAGGTCTATGTCAGAAAGGTGGCTCCGTTAGGGGATCCGATGGAACTCAATATCAGGAATTACGAACTCTCGGTGCGCAAGGCGGATGCCGGGATAATTGAAGTGCAATAAGGGAGGGGAAAACATATGTCAGTCAAAATTGCTCTTGCCGGAAATCCTAACAGCGGCAAGACAACGCTGTTCAATGCTTTGACCGGACAGAACCAGTATGTGGGGAACTGGCCGGGTGTAACGGTCGAAAAGAAGGAGGGTAAGCTCAAGGGATATGACGATGTAGTCATTCAGGACCTTCCGGGAATTTATTCCCTTTCACCGTATACCCTTGAAGAGGTTGTTTCAAGGAACTATCTGATAAACGAAAAACCGGATGCGATTCTTGATATTGTAGACGGAACCAACATTGAGAGAAATCTTTATCTTACGACTCAGCTCATCGAGCTTGGAATTCCGGTAGTCGTCGCAGTCAACATGATGGATCTCGTCCGTAAGAACGGAGATACCATAGACATCAAAAAGCTGGGTGAGGCCATCGGCTGTAAAATAATCGAAATAAGCGCCCTTAAGGGTGAAGGAATCGAAAAGGCTGCCGCGCTTGCCGTCAGTGAAGCGAAATCCGCGGTAAAGGCTGCTCCTGCCGAAGTCTTTGACGGCAAGGTTGAAGATGTTATTACCGCAATCGAGAGCGAGATAAAAGGAAAGGTTGATGACAGCCTGCTCAGATGGTACGCGGTTAAGCTGTTTGAACGTGACGAAAAGGTTGTGACATCTTTCAGCCTCGGCAGCAAATCCGCAGAAATTGAGAGTATGATAAAGGCCTGCGAAGCCGAGCTCGACGACGATGCTGAATCCATTATAACGGGCCAGCGGTACAATTATATCACGGGACTTACGTCAAAGGCCGTAAAAAAGGTCAAAGCGAAAGACAATATGAGCCTTTCCGACCGAATAGACAGGATCATAACCAACAGGGTGCTCGGCCTGCCGATATTCGCAGGTATCATGTTCCTTATATATGCTATCGCAATGGGGGGCTGGAAAGTATCTATCGGTACGAGAGCGACCGATTTTACCAACGACGTCATTTTCGGAGAGTGGGTTCCGTCCCTATTCGGTAATATCCTCGATGCGCTCGGTGTCGCGGAGTCGAGCTGGGTTTACGGACTCGTTCAGGACGGTATCGTAGCCGGTGTGGGCGCGGTTTTGGGATTTGTTCCTCAGATGCTCGTGCTGTTCCTGCTCCTGTCGATTCTGGAGGATATCGGCTATATGTCGAGAGTCGCATTTGTAATGGATCGTATATTTAGGCAGTTCGGGCTTTCGGGCAAGAGTTTTATTCCGTGCCTCGTAGCTACAGGATGCGGAGTTCCGGGCGTTATGGCGTCGAGAACTATTGAACAGGATCGCGACCGTAAGCTTACGGTAATGACGACTACTTTTATTCCTTGCGGTGCGAAACTTCCTATCATAGGGTTGATCGCCGGGGCCATATTCGGACAGTCGCCGCTTATATCGGTGTTCGCATATTTCCTCGGACTCGGCTCCGTCGTAATATCCGGAATAATACTCAAGAAATTCAAAGCGTTTGCGGGTGAGCCGGCTCCGTTTGTAATGGAGCTCCCGGCATACCACGCCATAGCGGTCAAGAATGTTTTGCGTGCAACATGGGAGCGCGGATGGTCGTTCATCAAGAGAGCGGGTTCGGTAATTCTGATATCGTCGATATTTATATGGTTTTTGTCCGCATGCGGTTCGGTCAACGGTCACTTCGGACTTGTGGATAACCTGTTTGAGGACGAATCCATAGCGACGGAAGACTATATTGAGGAACTCGCTGCCAAGAGGAATATCGATCCGGAGGATGTAAATGCGATGGATGCGTCGTTGCTCGCAAGCTTCGGCAGTACGGTCAGCCCTATTTTCAGACCGCTCGGCTTCGGTACGTGGAAACCGGTAGTCGCTACGGTTACGGGTCTTGTCGCAAAGGAAGAGGTGGTCAGCACGTTCGGTGTTCTCTACAATTATAATGATGACGAAGGCGAGCTCGAGGAAAACGGCGACCAGATCTGGTCGAGGGTTTCCAGAGACTATACAGCGGCATCAGCCCTCGCATTCATGGCGTTCAATCTGCTCTGTGCTCCGTGCTTTGCCGCCATCGGTGCCATTAAGCGCGAGATGAACAATGCAAAATGGACCTTTGCTGCGATCGGCTGGATGACAGGCTGGGCATACTGCGTGGCTCTGCTCGTCTATCACATTGCAGGCTTTGCAACAGGTACGGTTTCTTTCGGAGTCGGTACGGTTGTAGCGGGCATTATCGCTGTCGCGATCATCTATCTGCTCTTCCGTAAGGGGTACAAGCCGCAGGCCGGACGTAAAACACTGACCTCAGTAGAAGCACAGAAAGTATAGCCGATCTAAGCATCGTCGATCGAAACATATCCGATTGAATTCGATTGAAACATATCCGATCAGGTGTTATTTATCTGCGCTCAAGGATGAAAATGCTTATAGAGCGGGCGATGTTGACGGATTATGCCGTATAATGTCGGCATGCCGCCGTATCTGCGAGCCGGGGTTGACCGCGATTATATTGTGATAATGAGCCCTGCGCAAAATATACATCCTGTATTAAAGTATGGGGTTTTGCCTAAAGTGTACGCACTGTGTGTCCCTCGGTGAGTATGCGCCCTGCATATGGCGTTCTGTACATGATGCATATGGCATGATGCACATGGTTAGTTGGATATAACCGTGGTATATATAAAAAATAAGGAGGGCAACATTATGGGAACAGCAATAGTTGTGGCAATAATCGCCGTTGCGGCTTTCTTTGCCGGACGTGCAATGATACGCGATATCCGCGGTGAGCTTTCGGGCAAAGGCTGCGCTGGATGCTCAGGCTGCCCGGATGATGGCTGCAGCGCCTGCAGAATAACCGCAGATGAACTTAAACAGGCAATCAAAAAATAAAGACTGTGCCAGAGTAATTTTATGCATAGCTTGATCATGTAAAAAGCCGCTGTCCGCTTAGCGCGAGGGCGGTTTTTTATGTATAGAAAACCCGTGTTGGACGCGAACCCCGTGTTAAACACGGGGTTCAGTTTTAATCTGAAAACCCATTTTGACTTGTACCCCTATAGCCCGATAATCCACATTTGATGCGGGGATGATTTGGTTCTATCTCTTTATAACTCTGATTTTGTGCATGACAGATTCCCGTACGAGTCTCCGCACGAATTGCCGTACAGATATTTGCGCAAAGCGCATCATATGCAGTGTTGTAAAATAACCATCCTTGTCCATACACCCCGCATGTTCGATAAGTATAAAAGAGCCGTCACTGCATGGAATTGTAAAATCGGGATGTACGACCTGCATCGTCCCGAAACGATCACGAAGCCGGAATTTTTTTTCATAATGGTACCTGATATGATGAGTCTCAAGGCGTTCCGCCCATATGCATTCAGAAAGTGATCTCATTCTTCTCCGACTGTGTGTGATGAACCAATGCTTTGGCTCCTTTGTGAAGGAACTTAATATTCTTCTCAATATAGATCAGAAGGATAGAAACCTTATTGATAGTGAACCGGAAGAAGATAAGGTTGAAGAAACAAGGAGCGTTGAATACGAAAAATAAAAGGCGGCTAATATAGCTGCCGATTACATAGTTTTTATATTGATTAAAGTCGAAAAAATAATTATTCACAAATCACTCAAATAAAATGACACAAATCACTAAAATGAAATACCGCAAATCACTTGAATTTTGAATTGCCACATATATAATATAAGCAGAGGTAAAAATGATGAAGTACAAGAAAAGAATCGCAGATGAACAATTAAAACTAAAATTAAGGGTTTTTGGAGCAACCTTGATTACAGGGCCGAAAGGTTGCGGGAAAACGACAACAGCGAAGCAGCAGGCAAAGAGCATTATAGAATTTCAAGATGAAGATAAAAGGGAAGCATATTTATCAGTAGCAAACAATCAACCTTCACGATTATTGGAAGGAGAAAAGCCGAGGCTTTTTGACGAATGGCAAGATGCACCCAAAATATGGGGTGCTGTAAGAAAATCAGTAGATGATAGTCAAATGACAGGGCAGTATATACTTACCGGTTCGACATCGCAATCTGTAGAAACACCTCATACAGGTACTCTTCGAATAAGTAGACTTTCTATGCTACCAATGAGCCTGTTTGAAAGCGAAGAGTCGAACGGATTAGTTTCTTTAATGGAATTGTTCAATAACCCTGACAAATTCAATGGATGTAAATCAGACTTATCAGTTGATCGACTTATTTATTCTATTTGTCGTGGCGGTTGGCCTGCTGCTGTAAATCTTGGAGAATACCAAGAGAGTTTTGAAATTGCTAAAGATTTATTTAGACAAACATGTGAGGTTGATGTTTCAAATATCGATCGAATTAAACGCAACTCCAAATGGGGCGAAACGATACTTCGTTCATACGCCAGAAATATTTGTACATTGGCAGATATGAAGACAATTATGGGAGATGTGAAAGCAAATTCAGAAATGTCTGATGCAACAATTTATGACTATGTTTCCGCTTTAGAAAAGTTGTTTATTATTGATGATGTGGATGCATGGTGTCCGTCCATTCGTTCTAAAACAGCTATTCGTGCAGGTAAAAAGAAAAATCTGGTAGATCCGTCTATTGCGGTAGCTGCCTTAGGCATTGGACCACAATACTTTAATACGGATTTTAAAACTCTTGGATTTTTATTTGAATCATTATGTATAAGAGATTTAAAAGTATATTCTTCATTGCACAATGGAAAAGTTTCATATTATCATGATCGATATGGATTAGAAGCAGATGCGGTTTTACATCTTAATGATGGTAGATATGCGCTTTGTGAAATAAAGCTTGGTGCAAATGAGATTGATGAGGGGGCTGAACACCTGATGAAAATAGAGAATCTTGTGAAAAAGCATAATGAGAATGAGAAACAAGTACCACTTCGCTTACCGGATTTAAAAATTGTTATCACCGGAACTGAATATGGATATCGAAGGGATGATGGAGTATTTGTAATTCCTTTAGCTTGTATGAGAGAGTAGGATATGATATGAAATCTTAGAATTGCTTTATAAAATTGTAAGTCATCCATACATATATATATATTTGTTACATAGTCGAAAGGTTTTCAATTAGGAAAGCCCTTCGGCTTTTTTTATTGAACAAAGGAGGAAAACCAATGAAGAATGAAGAACTAAACACGAAAGTGTATGAAAAAGCATTTGCAGAGCAGGAGAAATTTAAGGAGTGGCTACTGTCACAACCACCGGAAGAAATCTTGCATCACGCCTATGAGTACGCCCTGCGAGAAGATATTTTGCTCTCCCTTGAATATAACGACCTTACGGATAGTCAGGCAAGGGCGCTATTAAAGTCAGAGGATATACTTTCAGATGCATTTAAAGACTTTGAAAAGAAAGAAACCGGATACATGGAAGATGTATGTGAAATGGTAAAAAGCAGAGCAAATATCCTGCCGGAAAGACAAAAACAGGATAAGGAAATGGAAAGGTAGGATGAAAAAATGACATATATTCATCCGGAAAAGCTCATAGAAATCAGAAGGATAGACCTTTTCAGTTACCTTAGGATGTATGAGCCTGAAAATCTAATAAGGGTTTCAGGCGGGGTGTACTGTACAAGGGAGCATGACAGTCTAAAGATTTCAAACGGAAAGTGGTACTGGTGGTCGAGAGGAATATTGTCTGATCCATTTACCTAAAGCAGAGAGAGAAACACCATATTCTTTAGCCAACTGAGTCTGAGTTTTACCATTTTGGTAGAGCGCAACAATAGATTTTTTGAAATCTTCGTCATAGGGTTTGTGTGTCATAGAAAATATCCACCTTTGTGATGAAAAAAATGTAACGCAATGTACTGTTATGTGTCTACTTTTATAGGTATAATCCACTTGGCTTAAATATGTTATAATATTAAAGGTGTTGAGTGAAACAACTTTGAATTTATGGAGAAAATTTATGAATAAAAAAATAAAAATCATAATTGCTTTAGTTACAGGATTTGTAATTGCAATGATGCTGATGGGAGTTGCTATATATTTTGGCTACACTAAGGCATATAGTATACATGTAGATGCATTGACTGTTAGGATACTTGGAATACCTATTTATGAACTGACAAAGACTGGATCTGAGTATGCTGGAAAAACTATGGGGACATATATGGGTATCTTTTGTGGGATTTGTATGATTCTTGCTTTTTCTATCGAAGAAATAATTAGTAAGATAAGATGCCGATAACTTCCAGTTTGTCTAATTGAATAGAACAATTTTAGAAACAGTAAATCGAAAAAGGGTTTACTGTTTTTCTTTGCTTAAAAATAGGAATGCCTAACAAAAAATCGTCCATAAATCAAAAAAGGTACTTGACAAAACGCTTCCTGTCGCGTCGAGTCGGATGTTGCGGGTGCAACAATCAGCCGAAGAATTATCCCGGGAATCGGCACGGGCTCGTTGTGCTCCGTAATAGATGATATAATATTTGTCGACAGAGGGGGATTCACCATGGATGATTTATTCTCTTACAGAGCAAATGAGATAAGGCGAAGAGAGGAGCCACTGGCGGTAAGGATGCGTCCGCTGACGATTGATGAAATCGTCGGGCAGCGGCACATCATAGGTCGGGATAAACTTCTTTACAGAGCGATAAAAGCGGACAAGCTGACTTCGGTTGTGTTTTACGGGCCTCCTGGTACAGGAAAGACGACGCTGGCAAAGGTCATAGCAAATACGACAAAGGCAAATTTCAGACAGGTCAACGCTACCGTTGCCGGGAAGAGGGATCTCGTCGAGGTCGTGGAGGGCGCAAAACAAAGTCTGGGGCAATTCGGCAGGCGAACGATTCTTTTTATCGACGAAATACATCGCTTCAATAAAGCACAGCAGGACTACCTTTTGCCTTTCGTTGAAGACGGTACAGTTATTTTGATCGGTGCGACTACAGAAAATCCATATTTTGAGGTCAACGGCGCGTTGTTATCACGCAGTCGGATATTTGAGCTTAAGCCACTCTCAAAAGAAGATATACTTACGCTCATAGATAGAGCTGTTTCTGACGGCGAGCGCGGGCTGGGCGGGATGAACATCAGACTTGACCGCCGGGCGGCGGAGTTTCTTGCCGACGTTTCGGACGGAGATGCGAGGGCAGCGCTTAATGCTTTGGAACTCGCCGCTTTGACGACCGATCCGGGTAAGGACGGCGCGATCGTGGTTGATCTCGACGTGGCTCAGGAGTGTATACAGCGCCGCGCCGTAAGGTACGATAAAGGCGGGGACAATCATTACGACGTGATTGCCGCGTATATAGAATCCATATGCGGTTCGGATCCGGATGCGGCGATATACTATCTCGGACGAATGCTTGAGGCGGGAGAAGACGTAAAATTCATAGCGAGGCGTCTTATGATTGCTGCGTCGGAGGAGGCAGGCAATGCGGAGCCTATGGCGATAGTTGTGGCAACCGCCGCGGCGCTGGCGGTTGAGCGTGTCGGGATGCCTGAAGGACGTATAATATTGGCACAGGCGACAGCTTTCGTCGCATCGGCACCGAAGTCAAACGCGGCGTACATGGGTATAGAAAAGGCGGTGAAAGCGGTGCGCGACACGGGCAGCATTCCCATACCGCCATACCTTCAGGATTCGAGTTACAAGAGTGCCGCAAAGCTCGGAAGAGGGATCGGATACAAGTATGCACACGACTATCCGAATCACTGGGTAAAGCAGCAGTATCTTCCGGATGCTCTCAAGGACGAGAGCTTTTATGAGCTATCCGGCATCGGTTACGAAGCGAAGATTGCAGAGTATTTTAGAAAGATTGGCAAGATCAGATAGACCGGCGTATCGGAGTTATCGTCAGGCAATTCATACGATTTTAACTGCCATCACGTACTCTGATTCACCCTGACTTGCTTTCAATTATATTGATTTGCCTTACTTTACTTTGCTTTGCTTTACCTTGATTTACCCGGATTTGCCCTGATTCGCCTTCAGTCGGTTTCATAAGGTTAAGAAGGTGAAGGCGCAGGCCGGGCGTAGAGATTCAGCACACAGTGTGCGTCGGCGCATCGGGGTGCGGCATAAAAGGCACGCAAGGATGCGTGGTGGTGTGAGGGCGCGCTAAGCATTGATATATCACAATTGACAGCCCGGAAAAACTCAAAAATCACTTTTTTTTATAAAAAGGTATTGAAATATTATCAACCCTGTAATATACTGATATGGCTTGCTTTGAGCGAAGACGCGGGAAGTTGCTGAGCTATCAGGTAATTCCCGCTGAGAATTGTCCCCACACGATGGGGGCGAGGGTGTTCGCCGGTTTGTTCTGCGTCAAAAATAAAGAAACGCACGGAGGCGTGTACTAAGCGGGCC
This sequence comes from uncultured Clostridia bacterium, assembly GCA_938046095.1. Lineage (GTDB taxonomy): Bacteria > Bacillota > Clostridia > Peptostreptococcales > Anaerovoracaceae > Eubacterium_B. The sequence goes on along the minus strand of CALIXS010000007.1, from coordinate 69,817 downwards.
GAAGTCTTGTACACCCCGTAAAATCAGTCATTTGAACACCTTGTACGAGAATAGCGAAAACTGTACAAAACAAATCTTAGGAGGAAAACATGAGTGAATTACAGAAAATCAGAATCAAACTCAAGGCTTATGACCACGCACTGCTTGATCAGTCCGCGGCTAAGATCGTAGAAACAGCCAAAAAGACCGGCGCCGATGTATCGGGACCTATTCCTCTTCCGACGGAGAAGGAAGTTATAACGGTCATCAGAGCGGTGCACAAGTACAAGGACAGCAGAGAGCAGTTCGAGCAGAGAACGCACAAGAGACTGATCGACATAACGAACGCGACAATACAGACTACGGACGCGCTTACCAAAATCGATCTTCCGGCAGGCGTTGACATCGAAATCAAACTGTAAGATCAAACCGTAAGATTAAGCGGTAAATGACAAAATAAGGGACTCTCCCCTTAGAAGAACGTTCGGTATTACGGCCGGGCGGTCCACTGTAAGAACACGGAGGAAAACAATATGAAAATGATTTTGGGAAAGAAAATCGGAATGACTCAGATTTTCGCAGATACAGGAGAGGTCATTCCTGTAACTGTCATCCAGGCGGGGCCCGAGGTTGTGACTCAGGTTAAGACAGTCGAAACCGACGGATACAATGCGGTTCAGGTCGGATATGAAGATACTCTCGAAAAGAGGGTGAACAAGCCTCTCAGAGGACACCTTGCGAAGAGCGGTGTTCTCAAAAAGCATCTCGCGGAGTTTGCCGTGTGCGACGGAGAAACGTACGAGGTAGGGCAGGAGATCACCGTTGCCGATTTCGAGGTAGGCAGGAAGCTCGATGTGACCGGCACATCCAAGGGTAAAGGAACCCAGGGCAACATAAAGAGACACGGTCACCGCAGAGGACCTATGAGCCATGGATCCAAGCATAAGAGACTGCATGGCGCACTCGCCGCCGCGACATATCCTTCCAGAGTCTTCAAGGGCAACAAGTCGCCGGGAAGAATGGGACGCGATACCGTTACAGTACAGAACGTCGAACTTGTTAAGATCGACACCGACAGGAATCTGCTGCTCGTCAAGGGTGCGGTTCCGGGCGGCAGAGGAAGCCTCGTAAGAGTTCGCTATGCCGTCAAAGGTCAGGACAAATAGTCGGGCCGCAGGGAAGGAGGAAACAACATGGCAAAGATAACCATGCTCAAGATGGACGGAACAGAAGCCGGATCCATCGAGCTCAATGATGAAATATTCGGCATCGAGCCGAATCGGAATGCCGTTCATGCAGTAGTTGTCAACTATCTTGCAAACAGGAGACAGGGCACACAGTCGGCAAAGACGAGAGCGGAAGTCCGAGGAGGCGGAAAGAAGCCTTTCAGGCAGAAGGGAACAGGACGCCACAGACAAGGTTCCAGCACCGATCCTTCACAGATCGGAGGCGGTATAGTATTCGCGCCGAAGCCGAGGGATTACAGATACGCTGTTCCGAAGAAGCTCAAGAGACTCGCGCTCAAGTCGGCGCTCTCGGCAAAGGTGCAGGACAATGAAATCATCGTCGTAGACGAGCTTAAGTTCGAAGCTCCTAAGACAAAGGAAATGGTAAAGGTTCTTGATAACCTGAAAGCGGCCGACAAGGTTTTGATCATTACGGTGGACAAGGACGAAAACGTCGTCAAATCGGCTGCGAATATCCCGGGTGTCAGAACGGCCCTCGCCACCACGATGAATGTATATGAGATCGTGAACTACGACAGCCTGATCGTGACGAAAGAGGCCGTCGAGAAGATCGAGGAGGTGTACAAATAATGAAATCCGCATACGATGTAATACTCAAGCCTGTTATTTCAGAGCGCAGCATGGACATCGCACCTGACAAGAAGTACACCTTCAAGGTCGCAACAGATGCCAACAAGACAGAGATCAAGCAGGCCGTCGAAGAGATCTTTGATGTAGAGGTCGCCAAGGTCAACGTCATTAACATGGAAGGCAAACTCAAGAGAATGGGGAGAACACAGGGAAGAAGAGCTGCCTACAAGAAGGCTGTCGTTACGCTTACGCCCGGCAGCAAAGAGATCGAATTCTTCCAGAGCCTGTAGTTATAGGAGGTAAGCATTAATGGGAATTAAGAAATACAACCCGACCTCACCGGGTCTCAGAGGCATGACGGTTTCCACCTTCGAGGATATTACTGCCGACAGGCCGGAAAAATCGCTTACGGTATCGCTCAGAAAAAACTCCGGAAGAAATTCGAGAGGCAAGATAACCGTAAGGCACAGAGGCGGCGGGGCCAAGAAAAAATACAGGATAATCGACTTCAAAAGAAACAAAGACGGTATTCCGGGCAACGTTACGACGATCGAATATGATCCTAACAGAACCGCGAACATCGCTCTGATCACCTACGCGGACGGCGAAAAGAGGTATATAATCGCTCCTCAAGGTCTTAAGACGGGTGACCGGATATTTTCGGGAGAGGATGCCGATATCAAAGTCGGCAATGCGCTTCCGCTCGCAAACATTCCTGTCGGTACGATGATCCACAACATCGAAATGAAGCCGGGTAAAGGCGCTCAGCTGGCGAGGTCCGCGGGCAACGGAGCTCAGCTTATGGCAAAAGAAGATAAATACGCTCAGATAAGGCTCCCGTCCGGCGAAGTGAGAAAGGTACTCATTAACTGCAGAGCCACTATCGGCGAAGTGGGAAACGAAGACCACGGCAACATCCAGATCGGTAAGGCGGGTAAAGTCAGACACATGGGCAGACGCCCGCATGTAAGAGGTTCCGTAATGAACCCGAACGATCACCCGCACGGCGGCGGCGAAGGCAGAGCACCTGTCGGACGTAAGAGTCCGGTTACTCCTTGGGGTAAGCCGACACTTGGATATAAGACGAGAAAGAAGAACAAATCTTCCAACCAATACATCGTCAAGAGAAGAAACGAGAAATAAGGAAGGAGCAGACAGATAATGAGCAGATCGATCAAAAAAGGCCCTTTCGTTGAACCGAAGCTCCTAAAGGCTATTGAAGCCATGAACGAGGCCAACGAAAAGAAGGTATTGAAGACCTGGTCCAGATCATCGACAATATTTCCGCAGATGGTCGGACATACGATCGCGGTACACGACGGCAGGAAGCATATTCCCGTATATGTTACGGAAGACATGGTCGGACATAAGCTCGGAGAATTTGCTCCGACAAGAACGTACAGAGGCCACGCAGCCGACAAGTCATCAAAGGTAAGGTAAGAAAAGGAGAATTCAAATGGAAGCAAGAGCAATTGCAAAATATGTGAGAATGTCTCCTATCAAGCTTAAGCCTGTTGCAGATCTTGTAAGGGGCAAGGACTTGAGTGAGGCGCTCACGATCCTCAAATTCACACCGGGCAAGGGATCCGAGATCATAGAAAAAGTCGTCGAATCGGCTAAGGCAAACGCGGTAAACAATTTTGAGCTTAACGCCGACGACCTTTATGTATCGGAAATCATGATAAATCAGGGACCTACGATGAAAAGATGGAGAGCAGGTGCTCAGGGAAGAGCATCGATGATACTCAAGAGATCGAGCCACGTAAGCGTAACCCTGAAGGAAAAAGGCGAAGAATAAGGAGGATCACAAATGGGTCAGAAAGTTAGTCCGCACGGTTTGAGAGTGGGCGTAATCAAAGACTGGGATTCCAAGTGGTATGCTGGCAAGGCCAACTTCGCCGACATGCTTATGGAAGACAACACGATCAGAGAATACATAAAAAAGAAGCTGTATGCAGCGGGAGTATCGAAGGTACTCATATCGAGAGCCGCTGAAAATAAGATAAGAGTAACCGTACTCACGGCCCGTCCCGGAATGGTAATCGGAAGATCGGGCAACGGCGTGGACGAGCTCAAGGCGCAGCTCGTAAAGATGACAGGGAAGAACATCGAGATCTCGATCGAGGAAATCAGAAGGTCGGAGCTCGATGCTCAGCTCACAGCCGAGAGCGTAGCCCAGGCTCTGGAGAGAAGGATCTCTTTCAGAAGAGCCATGAAGCAGGCGATGCAGAGATCGATCAAAGCCGGAGCAAAGGGCGTAAAGATTGTATGCGCCGGACGTCTTGGCGGAGCTGAAATCGCAAGAAGCGAAAAATATGCCGAGGGTAACGTTCCTCTCCATACTATCAGAGCAGACATTGATTACGGTTTTGCCGAAGCGGATACTACATATGGCAGGATCGGCATCAAGGTCTGGATAAACCACGGCGAAATCCTCGACAAGGGACTTCAGAGCCCTATCCGTGAGGAGAGCCGCAGTGACAGGCGCGGCGACCGCAGAGGCGGCCGCAGAGACCGCAGGGACGGCGAGCGCAGAGATCGCAGGGGCGGTGCGCGTCGCGAGGGCGGCAGGAATGACAGAAATGACAGGAACAGAGACAGAACTCCGGCAATACCGAAAGCGGCAAACCGGAGAGTAAGGCCGAAGAAAGCTGAACCTGCTCCTGAAATGGAAGCACCACAGGCTGAGGCGGTACAGGAAACGGCACCTCAGACTGAAGAATAGATAGGAAGGAGGAACTTAAGCCATGTTGATGCCAAAGCGCGTTAAGCATAGAAGAGTTCATAGAGGCAGAATGAAGGGCGTAGCCACTAAGGGAAACACTGTGACCTACGGTGATTACGGCCTTATCGCGACGGAATGCGGATGGATCACCTCAAACCAGATCGAGGCCGCGCGTATCGCGATGACGAGATCCGTCAAAAGAGGCGGCAAAGTATATATAAAGATATTCCCGCATAAGTCTGTGACCAAGAAGCCTGCCGAGGTACGTATGGGTTCCGGAAAAGGTGCTCCTGAGTATTGGGTAGCTGTCGTCAAGCCGGGCAGAGTAATGTTCGAGATCGGCGATGTAACCGAAGAGCAGGCCAGAGAAGCTATCAGACTTGCCGGGCATAAGCTCCCGGTCAAGACCAAGTTCGTCGCAAAGGCGAATCAGGCAGAAGGTGGTGAAGCGTAATGGAACTGAATAAGATCAGAGAAATGACGGACGTTGAGCTCAGTGCGGAACTCAGCAAAATGAAACAGGAACTTTTCAATCTCAGGTTCCAGCATGTTACAGGACAGCTCGAAAATCCCGTCAGGATGAGAGAGGTCAAAAAAGACATCGCGAGAGTTAAAACCATCATAAGGGAAAAAGAGCTTGCAAAGGCTCGTGCATAGAAAGGAGGATCTCGGAAATGGCAGATAGAAACAGAAGAAAGACCAAAGTCGGCATCGTCGTCAGCGATAAGATGGATAAGACCGTGGTAGTTGCGATCGAAGACCTCGTTATGCACTCCCTTTACGGAAAGTCGGTAAAGAGAACCAAGAGAGTTAAGGTTCACGACGAGAACAACGAATGCACCGTAGGCGATAAAATCAGAATCATGGAAACGAGGCCTCTGTCGCGCGACAAGAGATGGAGACTCGTCAATGTCGTCGAAAAGGCTAAATAAGGAGGCACCGGAATGATACAGACAGAAACAAGACTGAAAGTAGCAGATAACTCCGGCGCGAAGGAGTTACTTTGCATCAGGATTCTCGGCGGAACGAGCCGCCAATATGCGAATATCGGTGATATCATCGTATGCGCGGTCAAGGATGCAACACCGGGCGGAGTCGTCAAAAAGGGCGACGTAGTCAAGGCAGTGATCGTTAGAACAAAAAAAGGTGCAAGAAGAGCTGACGGCAGCTATGTGAAGTTCGACCAGAATGCGGCTGTAATCATAAAAGATAAAGAAGACAAGACTCCGGTAGGTACACGTATCTTCGGACCTGTCGCAAGAGAGCTCAGAGACAGGGGATTCATGAAGATAGTTTCCCTGGCGCCTGAAGTGTTATAGGAGGTGTCCCGATGCGAATCAAGACAGGTGATACCGTTGTAGTCATCTCCGGCAAGGACAAGGGAGCTACGGGCAAGGTTCTGAGAGCTATGCCGAAAGAGAACCGCGTCGTTGTCGAGGGCGTCAACGTACAGACAAAGCATCAGAAGCAAACGCGTACGGCTCAGGCTGAGATCAGACATGTCGAGGGTCCGATCGACGCATCGAACGTAATGTTGTACGATACAAAGGCGAAGAAACCGATTAAAATCGGCTACGAGATCAAAGACAACAAAAAGATCAGAGTAAACCGCAAAACCGGTGCAAAAATCGATTGAGAAAGGAGGAGAGAATCATGGCGGAAGCAGCAAGACTCAAAGAAACTTACAAAAGGGACGTTTTTCCTGCGCTTCAGCAGAAGTTCGGATATAAAAACGTCAGCGAAGTACCTAAGCTCTCAAAAGTCACCATCAACATGGGGCTCGGAGAAGCGAAGGATAATTCCAAGATTATGGAATCGGCAGTTCGGGAGCTCGCTATAATCAGCGGGCAGAAGCCTGTTGTTACAAAGGCTAAGAAGTCCATTGCGAACTTCAAGGTCAGGCAGGGTATGCCGGTAGGCGCCAAGGTCACGCTCAGAGGCGATAATATGTACGTCTTTGTCGACAAGTTCTTCAATATCTCTCTTCCGAGAGTACGGGACTTCAAGGGCGTAAGCCGCAATTCCTTTGACGGCCGCGGAAATTATTCCATGGGCATCAGGGAGCAGCTTATCTTCCCGGAGATTAATTACGACGACGTCGAAACGATCAAGGGTATGAACATTGTGTTTACAACGACGGCAAAGACAGACGAAGAGGCTCAGGCACTCCTCGAGCTGCTCGGGATGCCGTTTGAAAAGTAGGAGGTAAGTATGGCTAAGACATCTCTCAAAGTCAAACAGCAGAGAAAGCCGAAATATTCGACACGTGCCTACACGAGATGCAGGATCTGCGGAAGGCCGCATTCCGTTCTCAAGAAGTACGGAGTCTGCCGTATATGCTTCAGAGAACTCGCATACAAAGGCGAAATACCGGGCGTACGCAAAGCGAGCTGGTAAGCCCGGAAAGAAACCAATCAGTGCAAAGGTCCCGTGCACGATACGGGATACCATGCAAGAGGAAGGAGAAATACAGTAATGACAATGACAGATCCGATTGCGGATATGCTGACGAGAATCAGAAATGCCAATACTGCCGGTCACGAATCTGTCGAGATCCCGGCTTCCAGGATGAAGAAGGCGATCGCACAGATACTTCTTGACGAGGGGTTTATCGGCGGATTTGAGGTCGAAGACGATAACAAACAGGGCGTCATTAAAGTGCAGATGAAGTACGGCGCGGGCAAAGAGAGAGTTATCAACGGAATAAAGAAGATATCGAAGCCGGGACTCAAGGTCTATGCAAAGGCAAACGAAGTACCGAGCGTTCTCGGCGGACTGGGGATCGCTGTCATATCCACATCGAAGGGTATCATAAGCGATAAGGAAGCGCGCAGGCAGGGCGTCGGCGGCGAAGTAATCTGCTACGTATGGTAAGGAGGTAAGCTGACATGTCAAGAATAGGCAAAAAGCCGGTAGAGCTTCCTCAGGGCGTAGAGATCAATGTCGACGACAACAACGTCATCACGGTCAAGGGACCTAAGGGCGAGCTCAGACAGGCGATAAGCAAAGATATAAAAGCGGAGGTCAAGGACGGCGTTCTCGAATTCACGAGAGCTGCGGACGATCGCGGGCACAGAGAGCAGCACGGACTTGCAAGAGCTCTCGTGCATAACATGGTCGTAGGCGTGACCACAGGCTTCGAAAAGAAACTGATACTTCAGGGCGTAGGATACAAAGCCGAGAAAAAGGGCAGCAAGCTCGTCATGAACCTCGGATATTCGCATCCCGTCGAAATGGAGGATCCTGAAGGAATAACAACTGAAACTCCGGATGCTACGACGATCATCGTAAAGGGCATCGATAAAAGCCTTGTCGGTAATTATTCGGCGAACATCAGAAAGTGGAGAATGCCGGAACCGTATAAGGGCAAGGGCATCAGATTTGACGGTGAGATAATCCGCCGCAAAGAAGGCAAGACAGGCGCCAAGTAGAAAGGAGTGAAGTGAAATGGCACAGAAAAGCAGAGCTGATATGCGTGTCAAAAGACATGTAAGAGTCAGAAAAAATTTAACCGGAACTCCTGAAAAACCGAGACTTTGTGTTTACAGGTCCAATAAAAACATCAGCTGCCAGATAGTTGATGATGTAAACAGAGTTACACTTGTTCAGGCTTCATCGCTTGACAAGGATCTTAAGGCCGAGATCGGATACGGCGGAAACAAAGGCGCCGCGAAAAAGGTCGGCGAAGCTGTCGCAAAGAGAGCTTTAGCTAAGGGTATAAGCGAGGTCTGCTTCGACAGGAGCGGGTTCCTGTATCACGGAAGGGTTAAGGAACTTGCCGACGGAGCGCGCGAAGCCGGGTTGAAATTCTAACAGGAGGAAAAATAATGCGTAATACCATTGATGCATCAAGGTTGGAGCTGACAGAGAACATCGTCAGCATCAGGCGTGTTACGAAGACCACCAAGGGCGGCAAAAACATGAGATTTTCCGTCACTGTCGTCGTAGGTGATCATGAGGGGCATGTCGGCGTCGGACTCGGTAAGGCCATCGAGATACCTGAAGCTGCCAGAAAAGCAACCGAAGATGCAAAGAAAAAACTTATATACGTTCCTACTGTCGGAACGACAGTACCGCACAAGAGCCTCGGCATATTCGGTGCAGGCAGAGTCCTCATCATGCCGGCCGCTCCGGGTACCGGAGTTATCGCGGGTTCTTCTGTCAGAGCGGTGCTCGAGGCAGCGGGCATACAGGATGTAAGAGCCAAGTCGCTCGGTTCAAGCAACACCGGGAATATGGCGCTCGCAACTATGGAAGGTCTCAGGAGCCTTATGACGGTAGATCAGGTCGCCAAGCTGAGAGGCAAGACGCCTGAAGAAATTCTGGGTTAGGAGGCGCGAAATGGCAAAACAGCTTAAGATAACTTTAACAAAGAGTCCGATCGGCGCTAAACCTTATCAGAGGAAGGTTGTTGTCGCCCTCGGTCTCAGGAAAATGCATCATTCAGTAGAGTTGGCGGATACACCGCAGACACGCGGAGCAATCGCGAAGGTCGACCATCTCGTTACTGTCGAGGAACTGTAAGGATAGGGGGTGCAAGCTAATGAAACTGCATGAACTCAATGCACCGGCGGGATCGAGGTCCGGCCGTAAAAGGAAAGGCAGAGGTACCGCTACCGGGCAGGGTAAGACCGCCGGCAGAGGTATGAACGGACAAAATTCGAGAAGCGGCGGAGGTGTACGACTCGGATTTGAGGGAGGCCAGATGCCGCTTTACAGGCGTCTGCCTAAGAGAGGCTTTAACAACAAGTGGGCTAAGGAATATTCCGAGGTCAACGTTTCGGCTCTCAACAGATTCGAGGCGGGTACCGAGGTGACCCCTGCGCTTCTTAAAGAGGCCGGACTCGTTAAGCAGGTCGTTGACGGAGTTAAGATACTCGGTAACGGACAGCTCGACAGGGCTGTAACGGTCAAGGCGCAGAAATTCACCGCGTCCGCAGTCGAGAAAATCACCGCTGCCGGAGGAAAGGCAGAGGTGGTCTGATATGGATATGCTTAAAACAGTAAAGCAGGCTTTCAAAGTACCCGAGATGAGACGCAAAATAATCTTTACGGTTGTGATGCTAATAGTGTTCAGAATCGGTTCCAGCATTCCCGTGCCGGGAATCAACAGGGATACTCTTCTGAAGATATTCAGCGGGGAAACGGGATTATTCGATCTGTTTGACCTGTTTTCAGGTGGATCGTTCAGCAATTTTACGATCTTTGCATTAAGCATAACTCCATACGTTACGGCGTCAATCATAGTACAGCTGCTGACAGTAGCGTTCCCGTACTTTGAGAGATTGGCAAAGGAGGGCCAGACCGGCCGCAAGAAGATGGCGCAGATAACGCGCTACATGACGGTCGCGCTTGCACTCATTCAGGCGCTCGGCCTTACAGTCGGCCTTTTCAGACAGGCCGTGGCAACTCAGAATTGGTTCAACTTCCTCGTAATCATGCTCATACTTACCGCGGGAACGGCGTTCCTCATGTGGCTCGGCGAGCAGATAAACGAGAACGGAATAGGAAACGGGATTTCGCTTCTCATATTTGCGGGTATCATAGCAAGGATACCAACCGATATAAGACGCGTCGGAACACAGTACAAGGACGGCGGCCTTACGATCATAGGGCTTTTGATCTTTGTTCTCTTTGCTCTGCTCGTAGTAATCGGCGTTATCATGATACAGCAGGGAACGAGAAGAATTCCTGTTCAGTACGCAAAGAGAGTCGTGGGACGCAAGATGTACGGCGGACAGTCTACGCACATTCCGCTCAAGGTCAATCAGGCGGGCGTTATTCCTGTAATATTCGCTCTGTCGCTTCTGCAATTCCCGCTCACAATAACATACTTCCTAAGCTCAGGCTCGAAGTTTACCGCATTCGTAACAAAATGGCTGTCGCCTAACGGCAGCCCGGGCGTTTGGGTATACGCCGTGCTGAATATAATCCTTATCATCGCGTTCAACTACTTCTACACGGTAATCACCTTCAATCCTGTGGAGGTCGCGCAGAACATGAAGGAGAACGGCGGATTTATTCCGGGCATCAGACCGGGCAAATCGACAGTCGATTACCTTACCAGAGTAATGGGCCGGATCTCGATCGTAGGCGCCGTGTTCCTCGCGGTTATAGCGACGCTGCCTACGCTGGTAAGCCAATACACGGGACTTTCAATTCACTTCGGGGGCACGTCGCTTCTGATAGCCGTAGGTGTGGCGATAGATGTCATGAGATCGATCGAAAACCAGATGGTAATGAGAAATTACAAGGGATTTCTGAAGTAGGGGGTATGTAAGAATGTTGAGAACAGTCCTTTTGGGGCCTCCGGGCGCAGGCAAAGGTACGCAGGCCGTCAGGATAGCGGAAAAGTATGAAATACCCCATATCTCGACCGGCGATATCTTCAGAGACAACATCAAAAGACAGACTGAGCTTGGTAAAAAAGCTCAGGAATATATGAATAAGGGTGAGCTCGTACCGGACGATCTCGTAATAGAGATAGCTACGTCAAGGCTCCTCGACGACGATTGTATGCGCGGCTTTCTGCTTGACGGTTTCCCGCGCACCGTGCATCAGGCAGAAAAGCTCGACGAGTTTCTTGCCGCGCGCAACGGCAGTCTTGACAAGGTGATAAATATCACCGCGGATGATCAGATACTCATCAGGAGACTTACCGGCAGGAGAGTTTGCAGGCAGTGCGGCGCGAGCTATCACATCGTAAATATTCCTCCCCAAAAGGAAGGTATCTGCGACGCGTGCGGAGGCGAGCTGATCCAAAGAGATGACGATACGGAAACCACTGTCAGGAACAGGATTGCCGTCTACGAGGAACAGACTATGCCTTTGCTTGATTATTACACGGCGAAAGGCAATATCGTAACCGTCGACGGCACGGCGCCTCTGGACGACGTGTTTGCCGAGATATCCGAAGCTTTGGGTGAATAGCATGATAGTGATAAAATCCAATGAAGAAATAGACATCATGCGCATACCGTGCAGGGTGACGGGAGAACTGCTCAACGACCTTTCGGATTATATCAGACCGGGACTGTCAACGGCGGATATCGATAAATTCTGCGCGGATTATATCAAAGCTCACGACATGATTCCGACGTTTAAGGATTACGGCGGATTTCCGGGTAATGTGTGCGTATCGGTGAACGATGAAATCGTTCACGGCATACCCTCGCATCACAGGTTGCTGAGCGAAGGAGATATAGTAAGCGTCGATGTAGGAGCCACATACAAGGGCTATACGAGCGACGCGGCGAGGACGTATCCGGTCGGGGAAATAAGCGGGCAGGCCGAAAGGCTTATCAGTGTTACCGAAGAGAGTTTTTTCCGCGGTATGGAGCATGCTGTCGTCGGAGGAAGGCTTTCGGATATATCGCATGCGGTTCAGGAGAGAGCGGAGGAAGACGGCTTTGCGGTAATAAGGGATTTTGTCGGTCACGGTGTGGGGCGCGAGCTTCATGAGGATCCGCAGATTCCGAATTACGGCAAGCCCGGCAGAGGTCCGAGACTCGTTCAGGGTATGGTTTTGGCGATTGAGCCTATGATCGCGGTCGGAACATATGAGACGGAAACTTTGCTAAATAACTGGACGGCAGTCACGGCAGACGGTTCTCTTGCGGCGCACTACGAAAATACGGTCGCTGTAACGGAGGAAGGACCGCAGGCCCTGACATACGTTCCGAAAGAGGTGTAAATATGGCGAAGAAAGACACAATAGAAGCAATGGGAACTGTTGTGGACGCCCAGCCGAACGCGATGTTCAAGGTGAAGCTCGAAAACGGATTTGAAGTACTTGCACATATATCGGGCAAGATCCGCATGAACTACATAAGGATACTTCCCGGAGACAGAGTCAAAGTAGAGCTTTCGCCGTATGATCTTACCAGAGGCAGGATAGTATGGCGCGATAAGTAGCGAGGAGGATAAAAATGAAAGTAAGAGCTTCAGTTAAGCCGATTTGTGAAAAATGCAAGGTCATAAAGCGCAACGGCAAAGTAATGGTTATCTGCGAAAACCCTAAGCACAAGCAGAGACAGGGCTGACAGAAAGTCACCAAAATCGGGGAGCCACGGACCGGGACGGCGCCCTTTGATAAATATATTGCACATCGCCTGTCTATATCACTCCCGGTATTGTGACGGAAGATAGGAGAAGGAGGAAAAGTATGGCTCGTATAGCCGGTGTAGATTTACCAAGAGAAAAAAGGGTGGAAATCGGACTTACCTATATCTACGGTATCGGCAGACCGACAGCGCTCGCTATCCTTGAGAAAGCGGGAGTCGATCCTGACACAAGAGTCAAGGATCTGACGGAAGATGAAGCCGGTCGCATCAGAAAGATTATCGACAGCGAATATTCCGTGGAGGGCGACCTCAGGAGAGAAGTTTCCATGAACATCAAAAGACTCATGGAGATAGGCTCTTACAGAGGCATCAGACACAGAAGAGGACTTCCGGTCAGAGGTCAGAACACGAAAACAAATGCAAGGACGCGCAAAGGTCCTAAGAAAACCGTCGGCAGAAAGAAAAAGTAAAGGAGGTGGACTTAAATGGCTAAGACTGTAAAGAAAACAGTAAGAAAAAGAAGAAGAGACCGTAAGAATGTTGAAAAAGGCCAGGCGCATATTCAGTCTACCTTCAACAATACGCTTGTAACCCTTACAGACATGGAAGGCAATGCGCTTGCATGGTCGAGCGCAGGTTCGCTCGGCTTCAAGGGATCGAGAAAATCCACTCCGTTCGCCGCGCAAAGCGCGGCTGAGGTCGCCACAAAGGCGGCGATGGAGCACGGACTCAAAACCGTAGAGGTTTATGTAAAGGGGCCGGGCGCAGGCCGTGAGGCCGCCATCAGAGCACTTCAGGCTGCGGGACTCGAGATCACGATGATAAAAGATATCACACCGATCCCTCATAACGGCTGCAGGCCGCCGAAGAGAAGAAGAGTTTAGCAGAAGGGAGGAATACAGAATATGGCAGTTAATAAAGACCCTATCCTCAAGAGATGCAGATCTCTTCAGGTAGACCCGACGCACATGGGTATATACAAGAACTCCAAAAGAAAGCCTAAGCAGAGCTTCAGGAAGATGAGCGAATACGGGCTTCAGCTTCGCGAAAAGCAGAGAGCGAAGTTCATCTACGGAGTTCAGGAGAAGCAGTTCCGTAACACATTCGATAAGGCATCCAAAAAGAAGGGCATCACGGGTGAGAACCTGCTCATAATGCTCGAAGAAAGGCTTGATAACGTAGTTTACAGACTCGGGCTCGCCACGACGAGAAGAGAGGCAAGGCAGCTTGTCGTTCACAGTCATTACACGGTAAACGGCAAAAAGGTCAACATCCCTTCGTATCAGGTAAAGCCGGGCGACGTGATCAAGGTCAGGGAAAAGAGCGTAAGTTCTCCTAAATTCAAGGAAATAAAGGAGATGCAGGTCGGCGTGCCGGGATGGCTCTCTGTCGATCGCGACAAATTAGAGGGCAGAATTCTCGCTGATCCTACGAGGGATCAGATCGACACGCCGATTGAAGAGCGTTTGATCGTCGAATTGTACTCCAAGTAATAAGGAGGTTTTCAATGATAGAAATCGAAAAACCGACCATAACGAAGACAGTCGGTGAGGACGGGACATACGGCAAGTTCGTGGTCGAACCTCTCGAAAGAGGCTATGGGACAACACTCGGCAACTGCATGAGGAGGATACTCCTCAGCTCGCTTCCGGGCGCGGCCGTAACGTCTGTCAAGATCGACGGAATCCTTCACGAGTTTTCAACCATACCGGGCGTCAAGGAGGATGTCACGGAGATAATCCTGAATCTCAAAAAGCTCGCTATAAGGCTGAGCGGTGACGATACCAAACGCGTTATCATCAATGCGGTGGGTCCTAAGGAAGTTACGGCGGCCGATATCATAGGCGATTCGGAGCTCGAGATATTCAATCCCGACCTTCATATCGCAACTCTTGAGGACAATGCCGCTCTCGTTATGGAGATAAATCTTGCGAGGGGGCGCGGGTACGTTTCCGCAGATCAGAACAAGACGGACAACACGCCTATATCGGTCATACCGGTAGATTCGATATTCACTCCGGTCAGGAGAGTCAACTACGCGGTGGAGAATACGAGAGTAGGGCAGGTAACGGATTTCGACAAGCTTACGCTTGAGATATGGACAGACGGTTCGATTTCGCCCGAAGAGGGCGTATCGATCGGCGCCAAGATCATGCAGGAGCATCTCAATCTGTTTATCAGGCTTGACGATGCGACCGACAATTTCGAGATAATGGTTGAAAAAGAGGAAGACCAGAAGGAGAAAGCACTCGAGATGACTATCGAGGAGCTCGAGCTTTCGGTCCGCTCGTTCAACTGTCTCAAGAGAGCTTCGATCAATACGGTCGAAGAGCTCACAGAGCGTACGGAAGAAGAAATGATGAAGGTCAGAAACCTCGGCAAAAAGTCTCTCGACGAAGTCAAGGCAAAACTGGCTGAGCTCGGACTCTCGCTGAGACTGAGCGAAGAATGATAAGCGAAAGGAGATTCGGACATGCCGGGATACAGAAAGCTTGGCAGACCTGCGGCTCACAGAAAGTCTATGCTCAGGAACCTCGTAACCGATCTTTTCAGAGAGGGCAGGATCCAGACGACAGACTGCAGAGCAAAGGAAGCCAGAAGAGAAGCTGAAAAGCTAATTACCTTGGCCAAGACCGACAATCTGCACAACAGAAGACAGGCTTTGGCATACATATTTGATGAATCCGTTGTAAATAAGCTTTTCGAAGAGCTCGGACCCAAGTACGAGGATCGTCAGGGCGGATATACGAGGATCCTCAAGCTCGGACCTCGCCGCGGCGACGGAGCCGAGGTAGTATTTCTCGAACTCGTGTAAACGACAGCTACAGATACGGACAAACACGAAAACGGATAAACAGGTGTTCAGACGGCGGCAGGATTTTCTGCCGCCGTTTTTAGGTTTTTAGACAAAGATACACTTCATAAAGTAATACCGAAATGCGTTTGTCATATTGTGCTCACCGGTCACAAAAGCAGCCATAGGGGAAGCGGTTTTTGCGATTATAACGCCGGCGTCTTCCTTGGCATATAAAAGAGTGCTGCCGGAAACCCCCGTCACGCAGGCGCGGATAGCAATACGGCTCTATTATACCTGTCATATATAAGAATTCTGCAGAGGAAAAACACCTGAATTTTGCGGAATTTTGTTTAGATTTCGCGAAACTTCGCGGAATTCCCCGAATGTGAAAATATCGCGATTGACTAAAAAGGTCGGGTAGAGTATAATTTTGTTGTAACGAAATATGATTTCATGTTCCGGCATCTATGATGCCGGCTAAGAGGGAAACAGGTGTGACGCCTGTGCGGTCCCGCCACTGTATGCGATCTGTTTCGGGGCGCTGTTATGCCACTGGGCGACCGGGAAGGCAGCCTCGGGACCATAGGTCGTGAGCCAGGAGACCTGCATGAGATCTTCCTTTCCGGCGGTGAACCGGCATAGGGAAACAAGATCAGCAAATACGGGCTGTGGGGCATACCACAGCTTTTTGGGTTGTGAGATGCCGGCTTTTCATTCTTTTTCAATATGTCAAAAGGCAGGCTTCGTCACCCTGCCTTTTGGCACTTTTTGGAGGATCGCCCTGATGGGAGATATTAAAGACAAGATATTTATTGCGACATTTTCGGCCGCGGCGCCGAAGACCGCTAAAGAATTCGGAGTCGGACTTGAGCTGAACGACCTTTGCATATCGTCGAACCTCGAACCGGAGCGCCGCGAAAGAGTGGTCAAAAGAATGTACGCCGAGCTCGCCGCTGCGGGCCGGGAGGGAAAACGGACGATAATGCACGGGCCGTTTACGGAGCTCACGCCCGATTCGATAGATCCGAGAGCAAAAGCGCTCATGCTCGACAGGTACAGGCAGACTGTAGATATATGTGTGGATATGGGGATAAACGACCTTGTGCTGCACAGCGGATACATCCCGCTGCTGTATCATAAGAAGTGGCATGTGAGCCAATCCGTTGATTTCTGGAAAAGCTTTGCGCGCGAGCTGCCGGACGGAATGACGGTTATGATAGAAAACGTCTTTGATGACGAGCCTGAGACGCTGCGAGGCATAATAGAGGCCGTAGACGAGCCGAACATAAAAGCGTGCCTCGACATCGGACACGCCAACGCGATGACCTCGGGCAAGTATTCGATAGTCGAATGGGTAAGGGTACTGACGCCCGTGCTGAGGCATTTTCACGTTCACAACAACGACGGTTCCGAGGATATGCACGACGACGTGTTCAACGGCACGGTGGATTTTGACAGTATAATGAGGATGTTTACGGATGAGCTGCCGGACGATATTACGATGACGATCGAGTCGCGCCGGTCGCGCCCGAGCATGGAGTATATGGGGAAGTTTTTTTGATGTTTCCTTCCTCTTTGACAGGTGATAAAATACTAAATATGGACTTAAGCAAATTAAACGAAAAACAGCGCGAGGCCGTCAAAATCACAGACGGCCCGCTCCTTATACTTGCAGGAGCCGGTTCGGGCAAGACGAGCACCATGACGCACCGCATTGCGTATATGATAGAGCAGGGGACAGATCCTCACAGTATTCTTGCGGTTACATTTACAAACAAGGCTGCGACGGAGATGCGTGAGCGCATAGAGGCTCTGTGCGGCAGCACGGACGGAATGTGGATCATGACATTCCATGCGATGTGCCTCAGAATGCTCCGCTTTGATGCCGAGGTTATAGGCTACGACCGTAATTTCGTCATATACGATACGACCGATCAGAAGACGATAATCAAGAATATCGTAAGGGAACAGAACCTCAACACAGACGAATTCAAGGTCGCATATCTCCTTTCGGTCATAAGTGACAAGAAAGAAAAGGACATATCGGATTCGGCGTATGCAAGGGCTGCCGGAACCGATCGAAGATCACGGACTCTGTCGAATGTATATTCCGCATACGAAAAAGCCCTCAGGGAAAACAATGCGATGGATTTTGACGACCTGCTCCTGAATACGCTCAGAATGTTCAGGACGGACGAGAAGACGCTGCTCAAATACAGGGACCGGTTTCGCTACATAATGGTAGACGAATACCAGGACACGAACCGCGTGCAGTATGAACTCGTCAGGATGCTGGCAGAGGGGCGAGACAATATATGTGTTGTCGGAGACGACGATCAGTGCATATATCAGTGGAGGGGCGCCGACATAAGAAATATTCTCGATTTCGAACGGGACTTTCCTAAGACGAAGGTTATAAAGCTGGAGCAGAATTACAGGTCGGTCGGCAACATTCTCACGGCGGCACATTCCGTAATACGTAATAATCGCAGTCGCAAGAACAAAGAGCTCTGGACGAACAGGGAGGACGGGGAAAAGATAACGTACCACAGGGCAGACAATGAGCATGACGAAGCCGATTTTATCGCAGGCGAGATAGGCATCCTCAGGTCGGGCGGTCTCAAATACAGCGATTTTGCGGTGCTTTACAGGACGAACGCCCAGTCGCGGCAGTTCGAGCAGGCCTTCACCAACAGGAGCATACCGTACAGAGTCCTTTCAGGCGTAAGGTATTACGACCGAAAGGAAATCAAAGATATGATGGCGTATATGAGACTCGTTTTAAATCCGAGGGATGAGCTTTCGATGAGGCGCATAATCAATGAGCCTAAACGCGGTATAGGACCTAAAACGATGGACAAGCTGATCGTGCTGGCGGCTGTCAGAGGTGAAACTCTGCTCGACGCCCTCTGCAACGAGGAGGTGCTTTGTACTCTTCCCGCAAAGTCGCGCGCGAGTGTCGCGGCGATGGTGCATGCTATAAAGGCCTGCGGCAATGAACGCGATAGCATCAGCGTATCCGACATATATGACAATCTTCTCGTAAAGACAGGCTATCTTGCGGCCCTCGAAGCCGAAAATACCGTGGAGGCCGAGAGCAGGACGGAAAACCTGATGGAATTCAAGAGTGCGATACTGGATTACGAGACGGAGGTTGAAGAGCCTTCGCTCGAGGAGTTCATGGAAAAAATAGCGCTCATGTCGGATGTCGATAATCACGACGAAAACGAGGATGCTGTCGTAATGATGACTATTCACAGCGCCAAGGGCCTGGAGTTTCCGGTCGTGTTTATGCCGGGCATGGAGGACGGACTCTTCCCGGGTCACAGGAGCTTAGACAGCGCTGAGGGGATGGACGAAGAGAGAAGGCTTTGTTACGTCGGGATGACAAGGGCCAGGGAGAGGCTGTTTCTGACAGGTGCGACGGTCAGGACTTTATACGGCAGGACGGACTATACGCGCGAATCTCAGTTTCTCAGGGAGTTAGACAAGGATATTCTGACGGGCGACGGCATATATGAGCGCAGGCGCGGTGTTTTCGGAAGGGACGGCGCAATAAGCGGGCCCGGAGTATATACGGGCACGATAGACGGTGCGGGCGTAACCTCAAAGGCGGGATATAAGCCGTTCGATCTTCTTAAATACGCAAAGGAAGAGACACGTAAGGCGGCGTCGGGTGATACGGTATTTTCACCGGGAGATAAAGTAAGGCACAGGAAGTTCGGCGACGGCCTCGTGACGGAATGCGGCTCGGGTACCGTTACCGTGATATTTGACGGCGAAGTCGTAAAGAAAATGGCGATAGGCATCGCTCCGCTCACGAAGCTTTAGGGAGGACAAATGGCAGACGTAAAACGCCTGATGCAGGAAAAGATAAATATTCTCGACCGCGCCTCGAAAGCGTATTATGCCGAGGGTACCGAAATAATGACTAACTTCGAATACGACAGGATATACGACGAGCTTGCGGAGCTCGAGGCGGAAAGCGGGATAATACTTTCGGGGAGTCCTACGCAGAAAGTCGGTTATGAGGTGCTGTCCGAACTGCCTAAAGAGCGTCATACGTCGAGGATGCTGTCGCTCGACAAAACAAAGAGCAGGGATGAACTGCTCGGCTGGCTCGGCGACAAAAAAGGACTGCTGTCGTGGAAGCTCGACGGATTGACGATAGTGCTGACGTACTCCGGAGGCGGGCTCACAAAGGCCGTTACGCGCGGAAACGGAGATGTCGGTGAGGTCATAACGGGAAACGCCAGGGTATTTGTCAACGTACCTCTCAGGATCGGATACAAGGGCGATCTCGTTCTGAGGGGCGAAGCCGTCATAACGTATCATGACTTTGAGGAGATAAACGGCAGGATATCGGAAGCCGACCAAAGATACAAAAATCCGAGAAACCTTTGTGCGGGATCTGTAAGGCAGCTTGATCCGCGAGTCACTGCAAAGCGCCGTGTGAGATTTTATGCGTTTGCACTCGTGTCGGCGGATAGTGTCGATTTTCACGAGAGCAGGGAGGAGCAGATGAAGTGGCTCGCCGCTCAGGGCTTTGACTGCGTCAGAAGCGTTTCGGTGACGGGTGATACGCTGTTTACCGAAATACAGAGCTATCAGGATGCGATAGGGGATAACCCGGTTCCATCCGACGGCCTCGTGCTGACGTATGACGATCTCGTATACAGCGCTTCGCTCGGTTCGACCGCAAAATATCCGCGCGACTCCATAGCTTTCAAGTGGATGGATCAGACGGCTGACACGACGCTGACCGAAATAGAGTGGAGCGCATCAAGAACGGGTCTCATCAACCCGATCGCCGTGTTTGACCCCGTGGAACTGGAGGGCACGACCGTTTCGAGGGCGTCGCTCCACAACATCAGCATTGCCGAAGAGCTCGGACTGGGCATAGGCGATACGGTCAGGGTATACAAGGCCAATATGATAATACCTCAGATATCTGAGGACCTTACGCCGACGCACAGGCTGCCGATACCTGACCGCTGCCCTGCATGCAAAGGCGAGGCCGTCATCAGAGACGACAACGGTGTCAGAACGCTGTACTGCCCCAACCCGAACTGCTTGGCAAAGCAGATAAAAAGCTTCACGCTGTTCGTTTCCCGCGATGCGATGAACATAGAAGGGCTTTCGGAGCTTACGATAGAAAAGCTCGTCGGACGCGGACTTATAAGGGAACCGGCCGACTTCTTCCATATAGAGAAATATCACGATGAGATAACCGAAATGGAGGGCTTCGGCGAAAAGTCGTTCGAAAGGCTGAAAGCATCGGTCGAAAAGGCGAGAGACACCGATCCGGAAAGGCTTCTATACTCTCTCGGCATCCCGGGTATAGGTGTTGCGAATGCAAAAGTCATAGCACGCGCGTGCAAAGAAAAATGGGCAGATATCGAGTCTTTGAGCACGGATCGCCTTAAGGCGATTGACGGTGTGGGTGATATAATGGCATCTCAGTATGCGGCGTTTTTCGCAGATCCCGAAAAGCGCAGGATAGTCGCGGATATACTTGCCGAGGTGAGGCTCGATGAATCTTACGAAGAGGGCGGGACGTTTTTTGACGGCATGACGTTCGTCATAACCGGATCGCTTAACGGCTATGCGAACAGAGAAGAGCTCAAGTATTTGATAGAATCATCCGGGGGCAGGGTCGCAGGCTCGGTCAGCGCAAAGACGACGTACCTGATAAACAATGACGTGTCATCAGCCTCGGGCAAGAACAAAAAGGCGAAGGAACTCGGCATACCGATAATAGACGAGCGTACAGTCACCGATTGGCTGGCAAAAGGTGGTGTATCATGAGACTGAAGACGGGAAAGCTCGACAGCGACGTCCTGCAAAGCGCCGTTTTGGACAAAATCGTATATAAGAGGCCGGAAGTCAGGGTGGGTGCAGGTATAGGAGAGGACTGCGCGGTCATTTCGTTCGGCGACTACGACTGCGTCGTATCGACCGACCCCATAACGGCTTCCGTCGCAGATGCGGGCCGGCTTTCGATATTTATTTCCTGCAACGACATTGCATCAAACGGAGTAGAACCCCTCGCCGTAATGCTTACGATTCTCCTGCCTGCGGGAACGACCTCGGAGGAGGCAGGTCAGATAATGTCTCAGGCTGCAGGGGCTGCCGAAAATGTGGGTGTACAGATCGCAGGGGGGCATACAGAGGTGACCGATACGGTAAACCGGCCCGTCATAGTGTCTACGGCATTCGGCAGGGCAAAAGCCGGCAGGTCGCAGACCGCGGCAGATATGAGAGCGGGCCACAGATTGCTGCTGACAAAGTGCGCCGGTCTTGAGGGTACGGGCATAATATGCAGGGAAAGAGCCGATGAGCTCATGGCGGTGCTGACGGGTAAAGAGCTTGAACGCGGGATAGCCATGCTCGACAGTGTGAGTGTTATAGATGAGGGTGTAACGGCGGGGCATATAGGGACGTCGGGCATGCATGATGTTACAGAGGGAGGCGTTCTCGGAGCCGTATGGGAGATGTGCCGCGTAGGCGGACTTGGAGCCGAGGTGACGGAGAAGGACATCCCCGTAGACGACGTTACGCTCAAAGTGGCAGAGCACTTCGGCATAGACTGGATGAGGCTCATATCGAGCGGGTGCATGCTTATAGCTGCAGATGATGAACACGCCGAAAGGATAAAAGCCGCTCTTTCCGAGCGAAGTATACGGTGCACGCAGATCGGCAAAGTGTGCGAACGGGAATACGGCGTCATGCTCAAGAGAGCTGACGGCAGCCGTATGGAAATAGCTCCTCCCGGGGCGGATGAGCTTTATAAGGTGATAGGAAGATAATGAAAACAGGTGTAATCGACGTAGGGGGAGGATTAAGAGGAATATACGGAGCAGGGGTGTTCGACAGATGTATGGAGGAGGGAGTCTCCTTCGACTGCTGCATAGGTGTTTCCGCCGGAGCGGCGAACATCGTATCGTATATGGCAGGTCAGAGCAAAAGAAATTACAGATTTTATACGGAATATGTGTTTCGCAAAAAATATATGAGCGTCGGCAACGCGCTGCGTACGGGCTCATATATAGGACTCGATTATATATACGGAGAGCTTTCCAACCAGGGGGGAGAGGATCCGCTCGACTACGCCGCTATGGTTTCTTCGGGCAAAGAGGCGGTCATTGTCGCAACTGACGCGAAAACGGCGGAACCGCACTATTTCACCCTGGACGATATGAAGCAGAACGATTACGGTCCGGTCAAAGCGTCGAGCTGTGTTCCCGTAATAGATAAGCCGTACGAAATAGACGGCGTACCGTATTTTGACGGAGGGCTGTCGGATCCTATCCCACTCGGGCAGGCGGAGGATCGCGGCTGCGAAAGGATAGTAGTTATAATCACGAAGCCGCGTGATTTTTACCGTGAAACAAAGGCCGACGCAAGAATGGCGAGACTGCTTTCGCGCAGATGGCCGAGGTCGGCCGCTGCACTCGCAAGGCGCGGCGATGTTTACAACTTCGGACTCGACCGGGCCAAAAAGCTCGAGGCGGACGGAAGGGCTTTGATCGTGGCCCCGGATGATACTCGCGGCATGAAGACCCTGACAAAGGATAAGAGGGCGATGATAGCCATATATAACAAGGGTTACAAAGATGCGGCGTCGATTTCGGAATTCCTTGCGCGTTGACATGCAGAGATATATTTCATATAATGGCTGTAACCGATCGCCTTAAGGCAGCTTCGCGGGCTATGGCAAGAGGCCCTGCGCAATGAGGCACCGTGAACCTTGTCAGGTCCGGAAGGAAGCAGCAATAAGCGGAAGCCCTCATGTGCCGCAGACAAGCCTTTTGCCGGGTGCGCGCGGGGTTGCCCTAAGGCGATCTTATTTTGTGAAGAGGTTTTTTATGTATACAGCACTATACCGTTCAGAGAGACCTGAGATCTTCGGGGACGTCATAGGACAGGAGCACATAGTCAGGATACTGCGCAATCAGACAGCTTCAGATACGGTAGGACACGCATATCTGTTCTGCGGAACGCGGGGTACGGGTAAGACGACTCTTGCGCGTCTTCTCGCAAAGGCGGTAAATTGCACCGGCGAGGGAGAAAGGCCGTGCGGCATGTGTGCGAACTGTATGGCGATCAGGAACGGCACTTTTATGGATATGATCGAGATCGATGCCGCGTCGAACAACGGCGTCGATAATGTCAGAGAGCTGCGCGAAAGCGTCAACTATCCGCCTGCCGTCGGAAAGCGCAAGGTCTACATCATAGACGAGGTCCACATGCTCTCAACGGCGGCGTTCAACGCGCTTCTTAAGACGCTCGAGGAACCGCCGGAGGGTGTCATGTTCATACTCGCGACGACGGATCCTCAGAAGCTTCCTCAGACGATTCTGTCACGATGCCTCAGACTCGATTTTCACAGAATACCGGAGGGTCTTATCGCTGCTCATATGGAAAAAATATGCCGATCGCGGGGTGTCGACATTTCGCCGGATGCGCTGCACCTTTTAGCTGTGAATGCCGACGGGTCGGTCAGGGACGGGCTTTCGCTGCTCGATCAGTGCCTTGCGGGAAGCACCGAAAAGCTCGACCGGGATACAGTGCTTGAGTATCTTGGTACCGTATCGGAAGACTTTTTTATACAGCTTACGGAGAGGATACAGGTGAAAGACACGGCGGGCGCGTTGATACTGATCGACGATGCCGTGCGCGAGGGCAAGGACGTAAGACAGCTGCTCAGCGACTGGCTGAGCCACTGCAGATCGCTCCTGATATCAAAGTATGTGAGCGATCCTAAAGATATGTTGAACGTATCCGCGGAGAACGCTTTGCGTCTCAGGCAGCAGAGCGACGTCATAGAACTTGCCGATATAAACAATGCAATAGTCACGATTGCCAAAGCCCTGAATGATGCGAGATATTCGACACAGCCGAGGATACTTATGGAGCTGGCGGTAGTTACGCTCGCTGCGGGCCTCGGTGAGAATATGCCGGGCGGACAGAAGCAGGCCGCGGCGCAATCGGCACCGGTCAGGCGTACGGCAAAATCGATAAGGGAGATTGCATCGCATAAGGCGAAGATTGTCGGTGATGTACTTTCGGAGGATAAGCCTTCAGGAAGTGTACCTTCGGAGGATAAGCCTTCAGAAAGTGTACCTTCGGAGGATGCGGCCGAAGGCGGTATGCGGTCGTTTTCCGAGGACAACCTGTCAGTCGAAGGCGGGCGGCAGCCGAAAACCCGGCTCTCGGGGTCTGCCGATAATGAGGCTCCCGATGTTATCTGGGAGCGTGTCTGGGAGCGCATGGCGGATGACGGAGGCAGCAGTTATCTCGTGCGCATAAACACATCGCTCGAAGGTATATACGACAACGAATTCAGAGTGAAGGCGGCAAACGATGTTGTCAGAAAGATTGCAGAGAAGAACCGCGAAGCGCTGACAAACGCGATGTACGCGGTTACGGGCAGACATATTAAAATGGTGCTTGTGAGCGCCTCGGAGGCTGAGCCCGAAGACGAGCAGACGCCGGCACAGGAGGAGGCGGAAGCAAGGGCTGAACGCATAGCGGATGAGTTTGCCGAAAAGTTCAAAATCAGGCCGCGTATAGAATAGAAAGGACATCTTACCATGGGAAAAGGAATGAGAGCGGGCAAAAAGCCTAAGACGAGCAAAATGCCGACCGGCGGCAATATGCAAAAGCAGCTTCAGCAGGCGCAGGCTCTT
The DNA here is from genome assembly GCA_938046095.1 of uncultured Clostridia bacterium. Lineage (GTDB taxonomy): Bacteria > Bacillota > Clostridia > Peptostreptococcales > Anaerovoracaceae > Eubacterium_B. The sequence goes on along the minus strand of CALIXS010000007.1, from coordinate 44,744 downwards.
CAGCGCCAGATGGAACAGCTTCAGACCGAACTTGACAGCAAGGAGTTCACCGCGACGGCGGGCGGCGGAGCCGTATCCGTAACCGTAACGGGGAAAAAAGAGATAACAGGACTCACCATCGACAGGGAGGTCGTCGATCCCGACGATGTGGAGATGCTTCAGGATCTCATAATGGCCGCCGTGAATGAGTCGATGCGTCAGGTCGACGAGGCGTCGGAGTCCGAGATGGGTAAACTCACGGGCGGGTTCAATATACCGGGACTTGCCTGATATATGTCGTCGAGGCAGTACCCGGCTCCGCTGAACAGGCTGGTAAACGAGCTGTCAAGATTGCCGGGAATAGGAGGAAAGACAGCACAGCGGCTTGCGTTTCATATTCTGTCTATGCCGGGGAAGGAGGCTGAATCGCTTGCCGACTCGATAACGGAAGCGAAGCGCACGATGCACTATTGCTCTGTATGCGGTAATCTTACGGACAGTGATCCGTGCAGCATATGTGCCGACGCAAACAGAAAGCAGAGTGTTATTTGCGTTGTCGAAAGTCCCAAGGACGTATTGGCGATGGAGCGCGTAAGGGAATACGACGGCCTTTACCATGTATTGAACGGTGTGATATCGCCGATGGACGGGATAGGCCCCGAGGATATAAACCTGAAATCTCTTATAATAAGGCTGCAGAAGCAGGATGTACAGGAGATAATCCTCGCCACGAATCCGAATATCGAGGGAGAGGCTACGGCCATGTACATCGCAAAGCTCGTAAAGCCGTCGGGAATAAAGGTTTCGCGTATCGCCAACGGCATACCGGTGGGCGGAGATCTCGAATACGCCGACGAGGTCACCCTGCTCAAGGCTCTCGAAGGGCGCAGAGCCCTTTGAACGCATGCCGCGAGCTTTGATCTAGGTGAGGAGCTCTGACTGCATGCCGCGAGCTTTGACCGCATGCCGAAAGTCATTGACATTTTATCCGTATTCATATAATATTTCATTGTGAACAGAACGTAAACTGATACAGGTTCGGACAGATGGTTCGAACGCTTCTGCCGGGACGCCAGTTCAAGTTGCAGCTGTCAGGCACGGTGTTTTGGCTTAGGTGAGCCGGGGACTTTGATCCTGACTGTCACCTGATTGGCAGACTTGTTTATGGAGTGAGTCTGTTTTTTTATTTTTGAAGCCGGAGTTTCGGGAGGTTTTTAAGATGCAGCTTATGCGGGAGAAAATACTTGCTGAAGGAAGGATCCTGCCCGGAGGTATCCTCAAGGTCGGCAGCTTTCTGAACCAGCAGATAGATACTGCATTTCTTAAATCCGTCGGAGATGAGATTGCACGCCTTTATAATGACGCGGGCATAACCAGGATACTTACTATAGAGTCGAGCGGTATTTCGATCGCATGCGCAGCGGGAATGGAAATGGAAGTACCCGTAGTTTTTGCCAAGAAGCACAGAACCGGTAACGTTGACGGTCCGACGTATTCCACGACGGTCCGTTCCTTCACGCACGGATGCGATTATAATGTGGTAGTAAGTGCGGACTACCTGAAGAGGGGAGATAAAATCCTGCTCGTCGATGACTTTCTCGCAAACGGCAGAGCGCTTGCCGGGCTTATAGACATTTGCTCACAGGCGGGTGCCTCGGTAGAGGGCATAGCCGTCGCAATAGAAAAGTGCTTTCAGGGCGGCGGAGACGAGCTCCGCAGACAGGGATACAGGGTCGAATCGCTGGCTATGATAGAAAAAATGTCGGACGACAGCATAGAATTTCGTTCATAAAATAATTTATGATATAAACGGTTATTTTTTACTCGGGAGGAAACAATGAGAAAGAAAACATTAGTGTTGCTGCTTATAGCAGTAATGGCAGTGATGACGGCGCTTACAGGCTGCGGCGATACAGCGGGTAAGGATTCGGATGATGCCGGTTCGGGTTCCGGCAAGAGTAAGGTAAAGGTCGGCTTTATCTGTCTGCACGACGAGAATTCGACGTACGACCTCAACTTCATCAATGCCGCAAAGGAAGCCTGCAGGAAGCTTGACGTTGATTACGAGATAAAGACAAATATTCCGGAGGGACAGGAATGTTATGAGGCCGCGGCAGAACTCGCGGACGGCGGATGCAGTATCGTCTTTGCCGATTCTTTCGGTCATGAGGACTATATGATACAGGCTGCGAAGGAGTTTAAGGATGTTCAGTTCTGTCATTCGACGGGGACAAAAGCCCACACGGAAGGACTCAAAAACTATCACAACGCCTTCGCGTCTATCTATGAGGGGCGTTACCTCGCAGGTATCGCCGCGGGGATGAAGCTCAACGAGATGATAGAGGGCGGCAAGATTACCTCAGATCAGGCAAAGATCGGATATGTCGGAGCATTTACCTATGCCGAGGTAATCTCGGGTTATACATCGTTCTTTCTCGGCGCACGTTCTGTATGCGATACGGTCACCATGGAGGTTACGTTCACGGGATCATGGTATGATGAAACGGCCGAAAAGGAAGGCGCGACAAAGCTGATCAACGACGGATGCGTTCTTATATCCCAGCACGCCGACTCAATGGGCGCTCCTACCGCCTGCGAGGCAGCAGGAGTTCCTAACGTTTCGTACAACGGAAGCACGATTTCGGCGTGTCCGAACACGTTCATCGTATCTTCGAGGATAGATTGGACCCCGTACTATGAGTATGCGATCAAATCTGTCATGGACGGCAAGGAAATAGACACCGACTGGACGGGAACGCTCGCTACCGGATCTGTAGTCCTCACAGACGTTAACGAAAACGTCGCCGCAAAGGGCACGTTAGAGGCGATCGACGCCGCAAAGGAAAAGCTTGAGGCCGGTACGCTTCATGTGTTCGATGTCTCCAAGTTTACTGTGGGCGGAAACAAGCTTTCAGGCTACAAGGCCGATGTGGATACCGATGCCGACTATACGCCTGATACCGAGGTGATCGAAGACGGATATTTCAAGGAGTCGACCTTCAGGTCCGCACCTTATTTCGATATCCAGATCGACGGTATCAACCTGCTCGATACAAAATTCTAATCGAAAACCACGTTCTGCGGAAACCCCGGGCATCCGGGGTTTTCCGTGTTGTCAAAGGGAATGAGGACAACGGATGACACCTAAAGAGGAAACAAGACAGGCCGCTGTCGAAATGACAGGCATCACCAAAGCCTTCGGCTCGGTCGTCGCTAACGACCACGTTTCGCTTAAGATATACAAGGGCGAGATACTTGCACTTCTCGGAGAAAACGGAAGCGGAAAGACGACGCTCATGAACATGCTCTCCGGCATATACTACCCGGACGAGGGGCAGATACTGATAAACGGTGAACCGGTATCGATAAGGGATCCTAAAGATGCGTTCGATCTCGGCATCGGCATGATACATCAGCATTTCAAGTTGATAGACGTTTTTACGGCTGCAGAGAACATCGTGCTCGGTCTCAGAGAAAGAGGCAGGCTGGACATCAATGCTGCCGCAAAAAAAATCGACGAAATCTGCAAAGCTTACGGCTTTGAGGTAGATCCCAAACAAAAAATCTACGATATGTCGGTTTCGCAGAAGCAGACGGTTGAGATCGTCAAAATGCTTTACCGAGGAGCGGACATACTTATTCTTGATGAGCCTACGGCTGTTCTGACTCCGCAGGAGACGGACAGGCTTTTCGCCGTCCTGCGGAATATGAGGGATGCCGGAAAGGCGATAATCATAATAACGCATAAAATGCACGAGGTGGAGGATCTGTCCGACAGAGTTGCGGTCCTGCGCCGCGGGCAATATATAGGCGATATGAGGACGGCCGACACAAATGCTCAGGAAATGACTAATATGATGGTCGGACGCCAGGTGTCACTCAACATAGAGCGTCCCGATCCGGCAGATCCGAAGCCGAGGATAGAAGTAAAGGGCTTGACTGTCAGGAGCCAGGATGGTCTCACAAAGCTCGAGGACGTATCATTTACGGCAAATTCGGGCGAGATACTCGGTATTGCGGGCATTTCGGGCAGCGGTCAGAAGGAGCTGCTCGAGGCGATAGCCGGGCTTCAGCCGGTAGAGCGGGGAACGATAAGCTATATCGACGACAAGGGTGAAAGAGACGAGCTTATCGGAAAGGACCCGCTCGAGATAGCGTCGCTCGGCATAGCTCTCTCATTTGTTCCCGAGGACAGACTCGGCATGGGGCTCGTCGGCAGCATGGATCTTACGGACAACATGATGCTCAGATCCTTCCGCAAGGGCAGATCGGCATTCACGGACCGCAGGACGCCGAGGGAGCTTGCTGATAAGGTGGTAGATGAACTCGAAGTGAATACGCCGAGTCTTTCGACACCGGTTCGCAAGCTGTCGGGCGGAAACGTGCAGAAGGTCCTTGTAGGCCGGGAGATAGCCTCCGCGCCGACCGTGCTCCTCTCGGCATACGCCGTAAGAGGTCTTGATATCAATTCCTCGTACACGATATACGATCTTATAAACAAACAGAAAAAACGAGGCGTAGCCGTTATATATGTAGGAGAGGACCTCGACGTCCTGCTTGAGCTCGCGGACAGGATACTCGTCCTGTGCGGCGGCAGGGTGAGCGGCATAGTCGACGGGAGAAAGACCGACAAGAGAAAGGTCGGCATGATGATGACGAGATTGGAGGGCGACGGCAATGGCGATGCCATCGAAAACAGCGGTGAGCAATAAGGAACCTTTTGTCCATCTCACCAGACGCAGGGAGCTTCCGTGGTACAGAGCGTGGACTATCAGAATAGCCGCTATAATAGCTGCGATGATCGTAAGCGCCGTGGTGACGACGCTTCTTACAGGTCTTGATCCTGTGGGGGTATTCAAGACCATGGCGGACGGCGCGTTTGGGACATCGCGAAAGGTCTGGATGCTTTTTCAGGAGATCGCAATACTTCTTTGCGTTTCTTTGGCTCTTGCTCCGGCGTTTCGCATGAAGTTTTGGAATCTCGGTGGCGAAGGGCAGATTCTGATAGGGGCGCTTGCGGCTGCGGCATGTATGCTCAAGCTCGGAGACAAGCTGCCCGGCGGAGTGCTTGTAATGTTGATGTTTGTCGCGTCTATCATTTTTGGTGCTCTCTGGGCTCTGATTCCTGCCGTGTTCAAGGCAAAATGGAACACGAATGAAACGCTGTTTACTCTCATGATGAATTACGTGGCGACTCAGATAGTCGCGTTCTTCGTCATCAAGTGGGAGATGCCGAAGGGTTCCGGAAAGATAGGTGTCATCAACCAATCGACAGAGTCAGGCTGGCTTCCTCAGCTTGCCGGTCAGAAATATCTGCTCAATATTATGATCGTTGCCGCCGTGACCGTCGCGATGTTCATCTATATGAAATACAGCAAGCACGGTTACGAGATATCGGTGGTAGGCGAAAGCCAAAATACCGCAAGATACGTCGGAATCAAGGTTGAACGCGTAATAATCAGGACGCTGCTGCTGTCCGGCGCCATCTGCGGACTTACGGGGATGCTGCTCGTCGGCGGTACCAACCACACTATAACCACTACTATAGCGGGGGGGCGCGGCTTTACAGCTGTCATGGTCGCGTGGCTCGCGAAATTTAACCCGATAACGATGATAGCATGTTCGTTCCTCCTGGTATTTATGGGGCGCGGAGCAAGCCAGATCTCGACGACGTACGGGCTGAACGAATCGTTCGGCGACATACTGACGGGTATAATTCTGTTCTTCATAATAGGCTGCGAATTCTTTATCAACTACCGGATAAACTTCCGCAGAGCACAGGGAAAGGAGGCATAAGAGCATGTTTGATATTCTTGCCTTTATACCGCGTGCCGTAACGCAGAGTATTCCGCTCCTGTACGGTTCCACAGGTGAAACGATCACCGAAAAGACGGGCAATCTCAACCTCGGTATTCCGGGCGTCATGTACGTAGGCGGAATTTGCGGAGTGATCGGGGCGTTTCTCTACGAGCAGTCGTGCGGCGGCGATCCGGCAAATATGAACGGGTTTTTAACGATTGCCATACCGCTTTTGTCGTGCCTTGCAGGCTCGCTTGTCATGGGGTTGATATATTGTTTCCTTACTGTGACGCTCAGAGCAAATCAGAATGTTACCGGTCTTGCGATGACTACCTTCGGAGTAGGCTTTGGAAACTTTTTCGGCGGTTCACTGATCAAACTCACAGGCAGCGAGGTACCGTCGATAGCACTTTCCGCCACGAGCAAAGCTTTCAGCAAGTCTCTTCCGTTTGCTGATGGCGGAACACTGAGCAAGCTTTTTCTCGAATACGGATTTCTGGCGTACACCGCGATTATAATCGCGCTGCTCGCATCGTACTTCTTGACACATACTCGCAAAGGTCTTCAGCTTCGGGCTATAGGCGAAAATCCTGCCACAGCCGATGCAGCCGGCATCAATATAACGCGCTACAAGTATTCGGCCACCTGTACAGGCTGCATGATAGCGGGACTTGGCGGTCTCTACTACGTAATGGACTACGCCAGCGGCGTCTGGTCGAACGATGCCTTCGGCGATCGCGGCTGGCTTGCAATCGCGCTCGTAATCTTTACAATTTGGAGGCCTAATGTAGGTATTTTTTCGTCAATACTGTTCGGCGGCCTTTACATCCTGTACTTGTTTATCCCTTCAGGTACGGACTTTTCCACCAAGGAACTTTACAAGATGCTGCCCTACATAGTGACGATAATCGTGCTTATCATCACCAGTACCCGCAACAAGCGAGAGAACCAGCCTCCTGAAAGCCTCGGTCTTCCATACTTCCGCGAAGAGCGCTGATTCCGCAGCGACGATTTGCCTGAGTCATTGTTCGACTCTATGTCCGTGACCATGTCCGTGGGGCTGTGCTTTGAAACCCTGCACTCTGCGACACCTCGCTTTTTTGTGCTCTGTCGCATGCGACGCACCTTCTTTTTGCCTCGTGTCGCGGTGGTTTAAGCCGCAACGGAAAATCCCCTGCGACATCCCTTCGTTTTGAGCTCTGTCGCATGCGACGCATTGCAAAAAACATGAGTGTCGCAGGAGACGAGTATGCCGGGTGTGCCGCAGGAGATTTCACTGCGATGATGATAACTTCAACCGATCGCCTTCAGCTGAACCAGCCAAGTCCGAAGAAGGAGTCAATTTGGCCCAGCAGTACGAGGATCATCATAGGCGGTACTATGAATTTGAGGCAGAAGTAAAAATATTTGCGCATGCCGAACGCAGCCTTACCGTCGGAGCCGAGATTTCTGATCTCACCGTCGAGCCAGCCCGGCTTGAGCCATCCGAATATGACTGCGGTAGCGAGAGCCGATATCGGCATAAACAGACCTTCGGAAACAAGGTCAAATGCATCGAGCAGCGTGCTTTGGCCGAAAATATGAGGGAAGCCGTGCGATCCGAGCCCATCGAGGGCGACAAGTGTTCCCTCAAGCATAACAAAGATTCCCACACCCCAGGTGATTTTGCGGCGGTTTACAGGCTTGCCCCTGGCGATAGATCTGTCCATTATGGCTGAGGATACCGCCTCTGTGAGTGAAATTGACGAAGTTATGGCAGCAATAAATACGAGACCGTAGAATAGACAGCCGAATATCGGACCCGCCTTGCCCATCTCCTGAAATACGGTCTGAAGTGTCACAAAGAGAAGCCCGGGTCCACCTGCCGGGTTAAGATCCTCCGCGAATACGGCAGGCATTATGGCCATGCCTGCCATGACAGCAATTATCGTATCCGCGATCGGAATGGTGACGGCATTCAACTGAAGGTCGTCTTCCTTTCTCATATATGAGCCGTAGGTAACCATGATCGCCATGCCGAGAGAGAGCGAAAAAAACATCTGACCGCCGGCTTTTGCAAGGACTTTGATCCAGCCCCATCCTCTGAATACGCTGAAATCGGGCTTGAATATAAAGGCAAGACCCTCTGATGCACCGGGAAGAGTACAGCTTCTGATAATGACGATTACGAGCATAAAGAAGAGCGCCGGCATCGCTATGGTCGAGAATTTCTCGATACCCTTAGAAACACCGATGCTGACGACGAGCGTGGTCAGAAAAATGAAAAGAAGCGTGTATATTGCCGACTGCATCTGATCAGTGTAAAAGGCTGTAAAATATTCGCCACTGTCGGTGACGCCAACACCCCATGATGTTCCGAAAATATCACCGATGTTCGCGACAACATATTTTATACAGTAGCCGCCGAGCATACTGTAAAAACCGAGTATCAGGCACGGCGACAGCCAAGAGAGCCATCCTATTACAGCGTGAGAGCGGCCGAGTTCGCGGTATGAAGCTATCACTCCCTTGCCGGTCCTTCGCCCGAGGGACAGTTCGCAGAGCAATATAACGACTCCCACCACGATTACAAGAATGATGTAGATAATAAAGAAGGCAAAGCCACCGCTCATGCCCATCTTATACGGGAAGCCCCAAAGGTTGCCTAAACCTACTGCAGAGCCGACGGCAGCCATAAGAAAGCCAAACTTGCTCCCCCATTGGCCCTTTTGATTTTTTAGTTCCATTTTTCCTCCATAAGTGCGTAAAATAATGCAATAACAATCACAATTATACAGACAGACATATTTTGTGTCAATATAATAAATAAAATACGTATAAGCTTGTCGAACCGGACAAAAAGTGTTCCCGGAATTTTAATAACCGTACTCGAAAAAACAGAAAAAAACCTGAATAAAAAGAATTGAAATGAACCTTTGATATACTGCAGAGGAATGGGGATGCATCCATATAACCATCAGCTTTACTGATGGAATAAGTTACGGAATCGTTACTTATAATTTAAATATATTATAAACAATCCTGCGCACATATTGGTCATGAAAATATGAATCAATCTTTCAAATTGTGTTTTTTTAGCTTTCTGTAAACATTAGACAGATCTATTTTTAATATAGAGGAGATTTTAAGGGGAGTTAACCCGTCTTGCAACATTGCAAGAAACAATTCATATTCACACTTATCCATGTGTTCACGGTAACTTTCATCCGGAAGATAGACAGGGGGCACGTTAGATAATGCACTATGTGTAAAAGTATTGATGCCATAGTCTGGATAAGTACTTTTTTTCGTCCAGTCAATTCTATTCATATTAACGTTTTGATCTTGATATACTCTATAAGCATTTTCCGGGAGATCAGCAGGAAAATCTAGTAGGAGATTATCAATATGAGTAATCTTCAGTTCACTACGGGGAGAAGTTATAATCATCCTTTCAATGAGGTTTTTCAGTTCTCGTACATTGCCTGGCCACTCCATGTTTTTTAGATCATGTAAGACCGAAGCGGAAAAAACCTTATTGAGGCCATATTTTTCACAATATCGGCGTATAAAACATAATGATAATGGAATAATATCTTCCCGACGTTCGCAAAGAGGCGGGATATTAACTGAAACAACATTAATTCGATAATAAAGGTCTGAACGAAAAGCATTTTGGGAAATCAAAGCGTGTAAATCTTCATTGGTAGTACATATAAGACGAAAGTCTACAGGTATCGATTTTATTCCGCCCAAAGGTGTGATTTGACGGTTTTCCAGAACTCGGAGCACTTTTGCCTGAACTGTAAGCGGCATTGAATTGATTTCATCCAGAAATAGAGTGCCTTGATTGGCCGCTAAAATTAGACCTATTTTCCCTTTTTCGGAAGCGCCGCTGAAAGCTCCCTTTTCATAACCAAAGAGCTCGGACTCGAGAAGGTTTTCCGGAATTGAGGCACAGTTTATGGAAACAATAGACTGACCTTTTCTTGTACTTTTGTTATGTATATAGTTGGCTATGACTTCCTTACCTGTGCCGGACGCGCCGGAAATCAACACGGAAGCATCCGTCTCGGCGATATTATCTAGCATAGCCAAGATTTTTTTCATTTGTGGACTTTCGGCGATAATTTCGGCATCGCCCTGATCAAAGTTAAGAGTATCAGGCTGAAGAGTGATATAACGGTTTGTTTCACTGCTCTGTAAGCGTTCGCGAAGGTGATGCATAGGTTCCTGAACAGTAAATACATATTCGATTTTACCATGAGAATCAAATATAGGCACACCTGTCGTTAAAGCGTCAAAGGAATATCCGGGGCGGGTATTATTGAGCGTAACCAATGCAGATACAGTACTACGGGTTGCCATGACTTTTTCCCAAACACTTTCCTTTAGATAGCCTAAACGTTTCAGCTTATGGATTGTCATATTAGAAAAAAAGTCGGCAGGGCGTTCGCATTGTAGGCAATAAGCTTTGTTTACATATACATAATATCCATCTTTATCGAAAATAAGGATACCTATGTTTACTGATTCCAAAATATCCAAGTAAGGTATAGTGCTTGACAGCGGCTTAAAAAATGTCAATGTAAGGTCACCTCCTGTTCCTGCTATAAGAATATAATAAACCTATTTTTGCAAAAAAACAAAAATTTTGGTAATGACGCATTTTTGGCAAATTCGCCGATTCGATATTACATATTCTTTTCGTATATTCGGGACTCAAACTCCCGGAATCAAACCATTTGGAAGGTTTTAATTTTATGTTCCCCCAATTGGCGCGGGTTTTGCTCAATGTAGAATTAAAATAAATATCACAATCTGATGTATACCAAAAGGTGGGGCTTATGTATGATTTCAGAAATAGAATCGTAGTGATTACCGGTGCTGCAAATGGTATTGGTGCTTGCATGGCGGAACGTTTTCTAAAAGAAGATGCTGAAGCGGTTATTTTGATTGACTTGAAAAAGGATATAACGGAGGCAAAAGCGAAAGCACTGGATCCTTCGGGCGAACGGACAATGGCTGTATCCTGTAACGTAGCGGATATCAAATCGGTTAAGAAGGCTTTTGAAAGCATAATGGAGCGTTACGGACGTGTTGATATTATGATAAACAATGCAGGTATTACTAATGATGCCATGGCTCATAAAATGACACCGGAACAGTTCGACACTGTGCTAAAAGTCAGCCTTTACGGAAGTTATAACTGCATAAGCCAAGTAATCGGTGGCATGAGAGAACGCGGTTATGGTCGGATTATATCTATGTCTTCACTGGCCAGTCGCGGTAATATCGGTCAAATGAATTATTCGGCTGCAAAAGCAGCCTTGATTGGCTTAACAAGTACGTTGGCACTGGAAAATGCCGCCAATGGAATTACAGTGAATTGTATTGCACCGGGTATGATTGCTACGGACATAATTAAAACCATACCGGAAAAAGTTAAAGAAATACAGTATAAAGCTATTCCGATGAAACGTTTAGGAAAACCGGAAGAAGTTGCCTCACTGGCTGCGTTTATATCCAGTGACGAAGCCGCCTACATAAGCGGTCAATGCATAAGAATTACCGGAGGCGCATTCTGACAGGTGCTCACTTCAAGTTTAATATAGTTAAATATATTTAGGGCAAAGCATGGTTATGTTGGGAATAGTTGTTCTAATCATCTGAGAAAGGAGTTCTTTATGGAAATCGTCGGAATTATTGGTTTGCTGTGCGCTATAGCTGTTATGGTTATCGGAGCATATAAAGGTCTTGGACCGCTACCTCTGACTATCATTGCTGCTGCCATAGCTATCCTGACTAACGGGCTTAATGTTTGGGAAGCATACAGCTCTTTCTATATGGCCGGCTATGCCGGGACATATACGAGTTATTTTCTGATTTTTATTTTTTCAGCACTATATGCACGCTTTATGGAGGAGTCGGGCTCTGCAGCAGCTATAGGGTTTAAGTTGATTGACTGGTTTGGCAAGAAACATGTCATGCTTATAAGTGTAATCATTTTCTCGGTTCTTACATATGGAGGGATCAGCCTTTTCGTTGTGATTTTTGCTGCCGGCCCTATTATGTTTATGCTTTTTAAGGAAGCAAATTTACCGCGTCATCTGGGTATGGTTGTTATGGGCATGGGGACCTGTACCTACACTATGACTTCACTCCCCGGGACGCCGGCATTGACTAACATAATACCCACACAGTATTTGGGTACGACGATGACCGCGGCGCCGGTACTCAGTATTATTATTTCCATTACATTATTTGTGCTCTGTTACATATATGCTGTTCATGCATATAAAAAGGCATATGCCGGAGGAGAAGGCTGGACTTACCCGGAAGCCGGTAATTATTCACAGTATGATATTAAAAACCGAGAGTTGCTTCCTGCAGCGTGGAAAGCATTTTTGCCGATAATTGTGCTCATCGGCATGATTATTATCGGTGGGCGTTTTACGGACAAATCTGCAATGTTAACTGTATTGGCAATGATGGTGGCTTCTATCATATGTTATCTGCTTAATTATAATAAATTCAGAGACATAAAAAAGACTGTTCTTCTAACATCGGGACTTGGCGGAGGGATCAATGCGATTGGCGGATTGGCGGCTGTTGTGGCTTTCGGTACTGTTGTTCAAAACACTGATGCTTTTCAGCGTATAGTAGATTGGCTACTTAATCTTAATATGAATCCGTATGTTGAAGGTGTTTTTTCGACTGCCGTTATTTCGGGTGTTGCGGGTTCATCTTCAGGCGGATTACGTATTACCCTGCAGACTCTCGGAGAGCATTTTATAGCTTCCGGATGCAATTTACAAGTTCTTCACCGTTTGATGTCTGTAGCCGCGGGTAGCCTTGACACGTTACCGCACTCTGCGGGACTATTTATGGTTTTGCAGTGGATGGGACTCACTCATAAGACCGGCTACCGTCATCTGTTTTGGACATCTGTATTTATACCTACCATAGTTGTAATAGTTGCCACGGTTGTCTGTGTATTCATATATTAGAAAGATGAAGAAGAGGTTAATATAATGTCGATAAACAAAGCGGCTTGTATAGCTTCAGGCATGATTGGAACCGGTTGGGCTTTAACTTTTGCATGGAAAGGTTTACAAGTAAATGTATATGACATTGCTGATGATCAGATTAACAATGCAAAAAAAACACTAGAAAAATACCTTGGTATTCTGATGAAATATTCTTTGATAGATGGTATTAAGGAGGCTGATGCGATTAAAGCGCGTATTAATTTTACAACAGATATTGATGTGGCAGTTGAAGATGTCTCATTCATTCAGGAATCCGGGCCTGAAGACCTTAAAGTGAAACAGCAAATAATATGTAGTATTGAAAAAACGGCTGCATCAGATGTTGTGATTGCCACATCAACATCCGGACTGATGGTTAGTGATATTGCTGAATGTGCGTTGCATCCTGAACGTATAGTAGGTGGGCATCCGTATAATCCGACATATCTGATTCCGTTAGTGGAAATTGTCAGAGGAAGAAAAACAACATCCGGCGCGGCTCGGATTGCATATGATTTTTATAAGAATCTCGGAAAGGAACCCGTGATTTTGAATAAAGAGGTTGCCGGTTTTATTGCAAATCGTCTGCAGGTAGCGCTTTACCGTGAAGTTATAGATTTAGTAATAAAAGGAGTTTGTTCTGTGGAGGATGCAGATAGAGCGGTGTTATATGGGCCGGGAATCCGTTGGGGGATTATGGGACCGAACCTGATCTTTCATTTGGGGGCCGGAGACCTTGGGATCAGTGCTTTGCTTAAAAATCAGCGTGAGTCTTTTTCTGTCAGGGCTGCTGATTTGGCGAATTGGAGCGAAATCCCGGAGGATTTTTTTAAAATCGCGAGCGAAGGAGTAAAAAAGGAGGTAGACAATTTGCCGGAGTATATAGGAAAAACAATTCCCGATTTGATGAATTGGCGTGACCGAATGATAATTGAGATACTGAAATTGCAAGGGAAAATATAGGATAACTAATACATTTTTTATAACTGTTTAGCTACAAGGAGTATAAAATAAGATTTTGAAAGGAGAGTAGTAATGAGAGTTGCAATAATGGGATGCGGATCTATGGGGACTATTTTGGGTGCTTTTTTGAATAAAGGCGGCTGCAGCGCGGACATGATTGATAATTACCAGGCTCATGTTGAAGTCATGAATAAAAAAGGAGCAAGAGTTATCGGCTTTGCTGATGAATGTATACCTGTGCATGCTATTACTCCTGATCAAATGCAAGGTGAATATGACCTGATTTTCCTTTTTACGAAGCAGACGACTAATGATGAGGTTTTGCCTAATGTAGCCGCGCATCTTAAAGCTGACGGCACAGTTTGCACTTTGCAGAATGGTGTCCCTGAACCGTATGTTGCCAAATATATCGGTAATGAAAGAACTGTCGGGGGCACTGTTATGTGGAGTGCGACTTTTAATCATCCGGGTGTTTCGGAATTAACTCAGGATTTGAGAACTCTTGATCATTATTTTGCAATTGGCGAAATAGATGGCAGGGTTACTGAACGTATAAAAAAAGTGGCGGATGTTCTTAATTTGATGGGAAAGACAGAAATTACAACGCAGCTTATGGCATCAAGGTGGCAAAAACTAATATATAACGCTTGCGTGAGCGGCATGTCCGCAGCCTTGGGCGCTACTTTCGGATATGTTGTCACCCATAGTAAGGCTAACGCCTGTGCCGTACAGATAGCCGGTGAAGTGAAGCTTTGTTGTGAAGCTGAAGGCTATAAATTGGGACCGTTGCTGAACGGGTATTCTCCTGATTTTTTTGCAATCGAAGACGAAGATCAATACCGCAAGGCGCAGATGATTTTCTACAATATGTATCAAGTAGCGCTGAATGCAAAAGCTAGTATGCTGCAGGATCTGGAAAAAGGGCGAAAATCGGAGGTGAGCATGATTAACGGTTACGTTTGCGGAGTTGGACGACGTCATGGAATTCCTACTCCATTTTGCGATTGCGTCGTAGATATCGTCAGTAAGATTGAAAAAAAAGAATTGCCGTTGTCTATAGATAATATCCGTTTTTTCCAAGATAATTGGTTTAAATATAATCCGGCTGATCCACATAATATATCACAGGAGTAAATATACTCGGGAAAGGAGCTCTTTATAATGATGAATAATTTAAAGAATAAAAAAATCATCACTGCGGCATTGACAGGTGCACTGACGCCTGCCGGTTATCATATTCCTGCAACACCGGAGGAAATTTCCGAGGATGCATACGCCTGCTGGAAAGCCGGTGCCGCAGTTGTTCATCTTCATATGAGAGATGATCAAGGTTTTGGCACTATGGATGTAGAGAAATTTCGAGAGACCATCAAGTTGATTAAACGCCATAAAGATTTTGACGGAATCATAAACTGTACAACTTCGGGCGATGCAGCGGCATGTAACGGCTCTCCGGAAGGTGACCAGCTTCGCATGAAGCATATTCGTGAGCTGGATGGTATTGAAATGGCTTCATATGATTCCGGATCATTCAATTGGATGCCGCTACAGGTTTTCATGAATACACCTAAATTCTTAGAGGAGTTAGGGGATGTATTTATATCCAGAAATATTAAGCCTGAGATTGAGATATTTGATACGGGTCAGCTAAGCGTGGCTAAATATTTTGTCGAGCACGGACATTTGTCGACACCATGTCATTTCCAACTTTGCATGGGTATACTCGGCGGAATGCCTGCCAGCGTCCAAAACCTGGCTTTTCTTGTTGAAAAGTTACCGGAAAATTCAACATGGTCCGCTTTTGGTATTGGCACGTCACATATGCCTATTATGTTTGCAACTCTTGCTCTGGGAGGTAATATAAGAGTGGGCCTTGAAGACAATGTTGTATACGGCAAGGACGAGAATGGTAAGCGGATTCCGGCAACCAATGTAATGCTTGTAGAAAGAGCCGTTAGAGTTATCAAAGAATTCGGCATGCAGGTGGCGACACCGAAGGAAGCCAGAGAAATTTTAGGAATTCCGCAACTTAGTGAAAGAAACTGGAATTCACAGTGGTAAAAGCGAGGTAAAAAATGCACAGACACAAAAGAGATGCGGTCATAGTTGCATATGGACGTTCTGCTATGGCCAAAGCGAAAAAAGGCAGTTTAGCATACGTACATCCGGTCGACTACGGTTCACAAGTAATCAGAGGTATATTAGCTAAATTACCAAAGTTTGATTACGCGCTTATTGATGATGTGATCTCTGGAACTGCGATGCCTCAAGAATATGTCGGATTTAATATCGGACGTCTTCTCGCACAGGCTGCCGATCTTCCGGATGATGTACCTGGCCAGACTGTAAACCGTTTTTGTGCATCAGGGCTTCAGGCTATTGCTACGGCGGCAAACGCTATTCGTTCCGGAGACATGGACATTGTGATTGCCGGTGGTGTAGAGAGAATGACAGGTATTTATATTGGTCAGCCCGATGAATATAAGTATTCCCCATTGGATGTAAAAAAACCGGGCACCTACATGTTTATGGGGATTACGGCCGAAAACGTCGCGGAACAATTCAATATAACAAGAAAAGAAATGGATGCTATGGCAGTAGAGAGCCACAGACGGGCGGCTGCCGCACAGGCTGCAGGCAAATTTAGAGAAGAGATAATTCCGATCACAATTAAAAAATCAGGGGAAGAGCAGATTTTTGTTTCCGATGAAGGTATTCGTCCGGGCTCTACGCTGGAATCGCTAAGCAGTCTTAAACCGTGTTTTAAGGACGATGGAAACGTTACAGCGGCTACGTCATCACAGATGACCGACGGAGCTGCATTCGTTGTGATGATGGCGCGGGAAACAGCGGAAAAACTCGCATGTAAGCCAATAGCAACTTTTATGAAATATGTGGTTTCCGGTGTTCCGTCAGAAATCATGGGCATAGGACCAAGCCTTGCGATTCCTCAGGTTATGGCAAAGGCAGGTCTTAATATGGATGATATAGACGTCATTGAGCTTAATGAAGCATTTGCTTCCCAAGCGATATACTGTATACGCAAGCTTGATATTCCTACGGAAAAGGTGAATCCTAATGGTGGCGCTTTGGCTTTGGGACATCCACTCGGAGCTACGGGTGCATTTTTAACATGTAAAATCCTTTCTGAGTTGAAACGCCGCCATGGAATTTATGGCCTTGTAAGCATGTGCGTCGGCGGAGGGATGGGAGCTGCCGGCATTTATAAAATGGAGTAAAACAGTAAAAATATGAAAGATAGTGTTAAAAAAGAATTTGAGGAAAAAACCAAAACTGCAACAGATGCGGTAAAGTGCGTGCAAAGCGGCGATGTCGTATACATTGGTACCTGTACCAGCACAAGCTATCATCTTGCCCGAGCCCTTGATGAACATGTTTGTAGTAAAAACCTCACAGACATTATTATCGATTGTTCCATGATAAATAAAGAGTTGGATATGTTTACAAAGCCGGAACATTACCGTTTCAACACTTTTTTTATGGGCAACATGGAGCGCAGAGCAAAAAAAATAGGTTGTTGCGATTTTACAAGCGTTAATTTAAGTGAGATTAATTTATGGTTTAAATACACCTCTCCCCCGAGAGTGGCCTTTTTGGAGGTTAGCGTTCCGGACGATGACGGATATATGGCTTTTGGAGCGTCAGGAGTTGCAACATATCAATATGTTTTAGAAGTGGCAGATCTCATCATTTTACAGATTAATCGTTTTGCACCTTATGTATTTGGCGAAAATAATAAAATTCATATATCTCGGGCTGATGCAATTGTATATTATGATGAAGAACTCTATGAAGTGGCTAATACCCCAATAACTCCGGAAATTCAAAAAATATCTGATATAATACTTGATGAAATATCGGATGGTTCCTGTATACAACTCGGTATAGGTGCTATCGCTAATGCGATTGGTTTTGGTCTTCAAGAAAAGAATAACCTTGGTATACACACTGAAATGATGACCGATTCGATGATGCTTCTTATGCAGAACGGGAATGTTACCAATTGCTGCAAAGCTATTTACAAGGGTAAATCGGTAGCAGCTTTTTCGTTAGGCACAAAAAAACTTTATGATTTTCTCAATCATAATGAAAAAATGTGCTTTCTACCATTTCCAATCGTTAATAATCCGTGCAACATTGCAAAGAATAATAATGCAATCTCTATTAACAGTGCGCTTCAAATTGACTTATATGGGCAAGTTGTTGCTGACAACATATACGGGCAACAGTTCAGTGCCGTGGGAGGACAAATTGACTATGTTAAAGGGGTGCAGCTTTCTCAGGGGGGAAAGTCATTTATTGCAGTAACTTCTGAGAACAGAGGCAAGTCAGGGATTAACAGTCGAATTGTTTCGGTTTTGCCTGTTGGCACGGCGGTAACTACATCTCGCGCTGATGTACAGTATGTTGTTACTGAATATGGTTGTGTTAATCTAAAGCTTCTGACCGCCCGGCAACGAGCTCAGGCATTGATTAGTATTGCTCATCCGAATTACCGGGCTGAATTAACCGAAGAGGCACAAAGAATTGGGCTTTTACGTTAAATAATCCAAAGGGGGCGAAAATGGAAAGGGTATCCCTTTCTTATGCTTGCTATTCCGCTTAGCCCCCTAATCCCTATAGCCGGGTCAAGGGCCATCTGGATATATGACCGGAAACAGGTTGAATTATGTGCTTGCTCTGTATTCGCTGGGTATCTTTTTATACTGTTTCTTAAAAGCTGCGGAAAACTTACTTGCATTGGCATATCCAAGCTTCCCTGCAATTTCGGCAATAGATAAACTGCTGCCGGCCAGCAAGACAAGCGATTGTTCTAATTTGCATTGTTGTATATATCTTCCAAGCGGGATACCATATACTTTTTTGAATAATTCTCGTAATTTTGTTTGGCTCATGGCCGACATTTTGCATAATTCTTCAATACTCGGAGGGCACACAGGTGTTCGCCGGATGACTTTACCCACATTTTTCAATATGAACAATTCATCTTGAGAAATAGTGAGGTGGGTATTTTCGTAATTGTGTTGCTGTTTTAACCGGTGCCTTTGAGATATTAGCGACAAGGCTTCAAGAATTTTGCTTTCATAGTATACCGCTGATGTGATCCCCTCTATCATTTTATCGCGTATTTGCATGAAAACCCTGCTTATTTCAGGGGTATTATAATCTTTGTGCATCCACGAAAAAGCATCTTCCAGTGAAAGACCATCTTTAGGAAAAGCTGTGGCGATCTTATCGAAATATTCTCCATGGATAAGAATTGAAACATAGCAAATTGGCGTCATAGCACCATAAAGCACCCGCCCGCTGGCAGGTCTGTTGAGATATAAATTAACACCATGCTGAATAATGGATTTTTTCTTTCCGTTTTGGATTAAAGTTACATTGCCGTTTTCTAAAAAATATAGTTTTACAAATTTTTTTAGAATGCGATACTTTCTCTCCATACTTATTTTAGGTGTCCAATTCGCGCAAGAAAGATACAAACCCTCGCACGGATTGATTTCGATCACGCACCCTGCGCCTGTACTCTCCCTTGGATTGAGCTTAAGAAACTCTGACCTTTTTTCATGACCAAAACAATAGTCTGATACAAAAAAGGATGCATCACTTGTATATTCATATTGTTTTGATGTGTTCAATTCGATCCACCTCCACCCGCCTCGAATACTCCGTTTTATCAAATTATTCAACCCGAAATTAAGCTGTTACGGAACAAAAAAACGCCAATTCTTTGTTTTTCGTACATCTTTTGCAAGCCGGCAATAGTTTTGAGCTTTTTCTCGGCAAATTGACATCATAAAAATTCGATGATACGCTTCAATTTAAAAGGAGTTAGCGATGTCTAACGACTTATATTATACGCTCGTTATCACGTGTCATCAACGGTTCCGGGCAAATAATCCGTAAACTGTTTCAATGTTAAGGAGAGTATACGATGTTGACATTAGCTCAAGCCGAGGAGGAACACGGCTATACGGTAAAAGGCATAAATGGTGACGCAAGATTTATCAGTCGCATCACTTCTGTTGGACTTACCACAGGCGGAACACTGAAAGTTATACGCAATGCAAAGCGTCTGCCTTTGCTGATTTATTCGCGCGATACGATGCTGGCGATCAACAGACGGGAAGCCGAGAATATTCATGTGGAGGTGAGTGACAGATGAAACAAAGCGCAGCAATAGCGGTTAAAAATATTCCTCTTATTGGTTTGCTCGGACAGCCAAACACAGGCAAGTCCACACTGTTTAATGCCCTGACCGGTGCGCGGCAACACGTAGGGAACTGGCCCGGAAAGACTGTCGAAAAAAAGGAAGGTTCTTTCAAATATAAAGGGAAAACATATACCCTGTTGGACTTGCCCGGGACATACAGTCTGTCCGCAAACTCGGAGGAAGAATTAATAACACGCCGGAATATCATTGGAAATGACATTGATCTTGTTTTTGCTTTGGTGGATGCATCGCAGCTTGAGCGGAGTATGTTTTTACTTTCGGAAGTCGTCGGCATAAAACAGCCCGTTGTCGTTTTATTGAACATGATGGATGTGGCTGAATCGCAGGGGCGTGAAATCGATGAGCGACGTTTGTCTGAATTGCTGGGTATCCCTGTGTTGCCTTTTGTCGCTTCACACGGTACTGGAATGGATGAACTTTATGCCCTTTTGGAAAACGGCAATTACCAACAGTATATTTTACGGGAAGATGCACTCAAAAAAGAATATGAAACACAAATCGGAGAAGCGTTCATAAGACTGGAGCAGAAATTGCAGCCATTCCGGACTGATACATATACAAGTATGTGGTTGGCGACCAAATTGCTTGAAGGTGACAAAGAAATAACTGAAAGCATCAAAAACACCGTAGAGGTAGAGGATTGGAACAATATACAGAAGCTTTTGAAACAAACTGCAAACGGTCTTTTGAAGTCCGCCGACTGTAAGTTTAATTGGCTGCATCAGATTGCAAAAGATGTGATAGTAAAGCAACGGGAAGCGGGGACGCTGCTGAATAATTTTGACAAAATAGCCACAAGTCCGGTTTGGGGTAAAATCATCGCGGCATGTGTTATGGTTCTTAGTATTTATGCTTCTTACAAACTTGGCTACGTACTTTCTAAACTATCCGGTATTATCTATGGATATGCCTATTCAGCGGCATATACGGGATTATCCGCAATTAATGCCCGGGCATTTCTGACAGGCTTTCTTTGCGATGCTGTACTGACAGGTTTATTCTACGCGATAATGATGACGTTCTTTGTTCTTGGCGCGATATTGATTTTCGGATTTATGGAAGAAGTCGGATACATGGCGAGAATAGCTTATGTGTTCGATAATACGATGCAAAAGCTCGGTTTGCACGGCAAAGCGATTATGCCTATTCTTATGAGCTTCGGATGCACGATTGCCGGGGTAAACGCCACACGCGTTTTGGATTCCGGCAAGCAAAAGTTGCTTTCGATCATAACCAGTTGGGTTGTCCCTTGCAGTGCCGTGTGGGGTGTTATCACACTGATGGGATCAGCCTTTTTCGGGAGCAAAGTGGTATGGGTAATATTGCTGCTGTTCGCAGTCACACTTTTACATATGAAGTTTACTGCAACACTGTTCGGAGGCGCCATCATAAAGCCGGAGGACCGCGTCGGACTGATTATGGAACTTCCGCCATATCACAGACCAAACTTTAAGACTCTGTTTAAGTACGTTTGGCTTCGTGTGGAAGGATTTCTTCGCCGTGTTATAAAGCTGATTGTTTGTATTACAGTTATATTTTGGCTGTTATCTTACACGCCTGACGGAAATATCACGGGCAGCCTAATCTACAAGTTTGGCAGCTTAATAGAACCTTTTACAAAGCTTTTCGGTTTGAACTGGGAACTGTTTATCGCGTTTCTTGTTTCCGCAATCGGAAAAGAAAGCGCTCTCGCTGTTGTGATGACGCTTTTTGAACAACACGCGACGATGGGGAATATTTACAATGCTGCTTTTATGGGAATTGGCGTTGCAACTACCGATATAACCGCCAATATGCTGGCGAGTGTTTCTGTCCCACAGGCTCTGGCCTTTATGTTTGCTTTCTTTTTCAATGTTCCCTGCTATATTACGGTTGCTGCCACCTATGCGGAAACGCACAGTGTGAAATGGACAATTTGCATAGTCGCTTACTATATTACAACTGCTCTTTTGCTTGCTGCTGTTGTATATAGAGTTGCTTTGCTATTCTTTTGAGCGGAGGAGGGAACAATGCTGCAAAGTATATTAGCGGAATTGAGGAATTCTGTCGTTATCTCGGTGAGGGATTTGGCGGACAAATTGGACACAGATATGCAAAGTGTTACAGCGGCGTTGGAGCAGCTTCAAAGAATGGGTTACATAATAGACATGACAAAGCAATTATGCAGCTGCAAGTCATGTGAAGGGTGTGGCGGCTGCAGTAGTAATTTCAACAAAACCGTAGGGAAGATGTATACCCTTCGATAGTTTTAATTCGAATTCAAAAAACTATATCTAATATCATTATTAGGCGGAAGAACTTTTCGAATTGTAAAAATTTGGAGGATAATCAATGGAGCAGGATATAAAAACTCAATTACTGACAAAAAAACCTATAGATTTACTCTTTCAGCTATCTGTCCCTGCAGTTATAGGAATGACAGTAATTGGCCTTTACCCGTTAATGGACGGAGTTTTTGCGGGAAATATTATAGGACAAACAGCAATGACAGCTTGCGGTGTTGCTACGACACTGACCATATTTAATAATGGAGTGTCCACATTAGTTGGAATAGGATCGGCGTCTGTCCTTTCTCGAGCTTTGGGAAAAGGAGATCAGAAAACCGTAGATAAAATCATGGGCAATCTGATCTTTTGGGTGATTTTATTTTCGATAATCATCACAGTCGGAGGAATTCTTCTCGCTCCGCATTTCTTATCTATGGTAGGCGCAACAGGTGAAATCAAAGCCTATGGTATAAGATACCTTAGAATAGTTTTTCCCGGCTCCCTATTTGTGAATTTTACACAGTCCGCCAATATGATTATGCGTGGTGAGGGACTGATGAAAAAAGCCATGATAATTATGGGGTTTGGAGCTTTATTGAATATTATTCTTGATCCGATCTTAATGACAATTATGGGTGAATACGCTATTGAAGGCGCTGCCCTTGCGACTATCACGGCACAGTTTGTTCAAGCGGTTGTGACGCTGCACTATTTTTCGAAAAAGAGCAAGACTGTTAAAATTCATAGGATCAAGTCAGATGCCGTAATAAAAAAAGAAATGTTTGGAATAGGTTCATCAGCTATGATGATGACTCTTTTATTCATGATTCAGCAGACCATGCTTTATAAAATGGCATTTCAGTATGGCGGAGATCCGAATGGCATTTTAATGTCTGCAGCTATGCGTATTTATGGATTTTCATTTATCCCACTCTGGGGAATGAGCCAAGGATTACAACCTGTTGTTGGGACAAACTTCGGAGCAAAATTGTTTGATAGAGTTCGGGAA
Source organism: uncultured Clostridia bacterium (assembly GCA_938046095.1). Taxonomy (GTDB): domain Bacteria; phylum Bacillota; class Clostridia; order Peptostreptococcales; family Anaerovoracaceae; genus Eubacterium_B. Next base: position 21,458 of record CALIXS010000007.1, on the reverse strand, counting down.
ACCGTAAAAGTATTTTCTATTGGAGGACTTATTCTTGCAGCAACCTTTTGGATTCCGGCACTTCTCTTTTCAAAACAGATACTTTATTGGTTCGGTGTAGAGGCAGATATCATTGTACAAGGTGTTGGTAATTTCCGATTGTTCTATTCCGTATTTGTTTTGTACGGAGTAATGGTTATGAGTATTACTTTCTTTCAATCAATCGGGAACGGGAAAAAAGCCGGAATCATCGTTATGTTCAGGCAACTTTTCTTATTCATTCCCGCAATAATCCTTTTACCGATGGCATTTGGAATAAAAGCGGTTTGGTTCACACAACCACTTGTAGATTTGGTTATGATCTCTATTGGCGTTCTAATGATGGTAAATGAATTAAAAAATATGGGGAAATTTAATTTATAAAAAAATCGGATTTCCCTTGTACACCTCGGGCATATAGTTGTATAATACAACTATCATACGTGAGGTGTATTATGTTCATATGTGATATCAGCATGTTAAATCGATTGGGAAAGGCCTCCCTGGATGAGAGGCTTCAAATTATCGATTTTTCATGGAGGGAAATGGTTGTTTTGATGGTTCTTGAGAAAAAACCGGGCTCAGCCCAAAGTTTTATAGAGAAATTCCTTCAAACGGATAAAAGCAACGTAACACATATTATTCAAGGCCTGGAAGCGAAAGAGCTTTTGATTAGAAAGATCTGCGAAGAGGATCGTCGTTATAAAGGGCTCTATCTGACATCCACCTCCCTGAAACTTTTGCCATGGCTCCATGAACAGCTGAGGCTTTGGCAGGAACAATGCTATCAGGGACTAAGCCAAGAGGAAATTGCCATATATCAAACCATCAATCAGAAAATCGTAGATAATTTATTCGTCTTCAACGGTTCTAAATGAGAACTTGTATAAATACGAACCCATAGGCAAAGGATTTACTTTTGATCAACGAAAGAATAGAGATGCTGCGAAGTGCGGCGCCGAGCCATCTTTATTCTAAAGAACCCGTCGATCGGAAAGAAAGGAGCACCGATGATGAATATCGGAATTTATTATTTCACAAGAACCGGCAATTGTAAAAGAATCGCCGGGAAAATTGCCGGTCACCTGCATCTTCATCCGTATGCCATTGAAGATGATGTGGACTGGAAAGGAATCAAAGCATATTTCAAATTTCAGGCTTATTCAAAAGGAAAAAAGGAGCTTAAGCTGCGCTATGAAGGAGATCCACAAAGCATGGATCGTATCATTCTGGTTTCGCCTGTCTGGGGTTCGAGGATGCCTCCTGCGGTAAAGAAATTTCTCGAAAACATTCCTTTAGAAAAAGTGGACATGATCGTCAGCTCCAAGATAGACCCGATGAGGGGAATAGATGCTTGCCATGCCTGCGTACACATCAAGCAGATTAAAAAACAGGAAGATCTGATTCTCCGTGAGTATCTCGGCCGCCTGTCTTCTCGGCCCGAGAGGGTTAAATAGAAACCCTGCAAGAGAGAGATGGAACCCGGACGCAGGCAGCGAGGATAAATTCATCGTGGAACCCGGTCATGGAATATGGTAAATTATTTGGGGAGAGCCGATCGTGATCAGGCTCTATAGGGATAAGGAAAAATTCGGCGGCGTTGATTCCTGCCGCCCTCTTTTTTTCACGTTGACACCGTCAGACCGCTGTGATATTATCATTTTGATCTTTAATACGATACAGAGAGATCGGCAAGATTAGTTTAATTGTATATGTTCCGGGCGCCGTATATCAGGGCGCTGCGGGTTCTTGTATAATGACCTTGCCGAAGAGCAGGTTTTTTTGTTGCGGCAGGGAGGCGAAGCATGGCAAAGAGAACTGACATCAAAAAGGTACTTATCATAGGGTCCGGCCCTATAGTTATAGGACAGGCTGCGGAATTTGACTATGCGGGGACGCAAGCGTGTCTGGCGCTTAAGGAAGAGGGCTACGAGGTCGTGCTGTGCAACTCCAATCCGGCGACGATCATGACAGATACGGCGATAGCGGATAAGGTATATATGGAACCGCTGACGCTGGAGTACATAGCTAAAATACTCAGATATGAAAGGCCTGACGCTATAGTTCCGGGTATAGGCGGGCAGACGGGTCTGAACCTTGCCATGCAGCTTGAGAAAAAGGGCGTACTGAGAGAGTGTCAGGTCGAGCTCCTCGGTACGAGCAGCGAGAGCATTGAGAGAGCCGAGGATAGAGAACTGTTCAAGGAGCTTTGTGAGTCGATTGGCGAGCCTACGATACCGTCGGAGATAACGTACGATCTCGATCAGGCCAGGGCGGCGGCGGAAAAAATCGGTTATCCGGTGGTTCTGAGGCCCGCGTTTACGCTCGGCGGCACGGGAGGCGGTTTCGCCGACAACGAGGATGAACTCGCGGAAATATGCTTTAATGCGTTCAAGCTTTCGCCTGTTCATCAGGTTCTCGTAGAAAAGAGCGTCAAAGGATACAAGGAGATAGAGTTCGAGGTCATGCGCGACTCGAACGATCACGCGATAACGATTTGCGGTATGGAAAACGTTGACCCGGTGGGTGTGCATACCGGGGATTCGATAGTCGTCGCGCCTATAATGACGCTCAGCGACCACGATCTCAAAATGCTGAACGAAAGCGCGGTCAAAATCATCAAGGCTCTCAAAATAGAGGGCGGTTGCAACGTGCAGTTTGCACTTGACCCGTGCAGCAGCAGATACTTCCTCATAGAGGTGAATCCCCGCGTATCGAGGTCGTCGGCTCTCGCGTCAAAGGCGAGCGGCTATCCTATAGCTAAAGTAACGGCGAAGATTGCGATCGGTATGGCTTTGGAGGATATTGAAATAGCGAATACGACGGCGGCGTTCGAACCTAGCCTCGATTACGTGGTTGCCAAATTTCCGAGATTTCCGTTCGACAAGTTCGGCGATGCAAAGAATACGCTCGGAACGCAGATGAAAGCCACAGGCGAGGTTATGGGCATCGGTTCGACGCTCGAGGAGTGCATGCTGAAGTCTGTAAGGTCGCTCGAGATCGGCGTATGTCACTTCCGTATGGCAAAGTTTGACGATATGCCTGAGGACGATATCAAGGCGTACATCTCCGAGTTCAGGGATGACAACATTTATGCCGTTGCGGAGCTTCTGCGCCGCGGAGAATCGATAGAAAGCCTGCACAGAATAACGATGATCACAGAGCTTTTCCTCGAATCGCTCAAAAAAATAGTAGACATGGAGTCTGAAATCAGAGCGGGCAGAGGTGATGCAGGTGTTCTCAAAGAAGCAAAGCTCATGGGCTTCTCCGACAGGGAGATCGCCGAGCTCTGGGGCATGGACGAAACGGACATCTACGCCATGAGAAAGAAGCGCGGCATGTTCCCCGTATTTCGCATGGTCGATACGTGCCATACGGGAGCATATATACCGTACTTCTATTCCTCATATACGGGTGAGAACGCTTCGGTGCTCACGGATCGCAGAAAAGTGGTCGTGCTGGGAGCGGGACCTATCAGGATAGGGCAGGGCGTAGAGTTCGACTATTCCACCGTCCACGCCGTGCAGACGATAAAAAAGGCCGGATATGAGGCCATCATAATAAACAATAATCCGGAGACGGTATCGACTGATTATACGACGGCCGATAAGCTGTATTTTGAGCCGCTTACGACCGAGGACGTTATGAATATCGTAGAGTTTGAAAAGCCGATAGGCGTCATAGCTTCTCTCGGAGGGCAGACGGCTGTCAATCTCGCGGAGCCGTTGATGAGGCGCGGCGTAAAGATAATCGGAACGGACTGCGAGGCGATAGAAAAAGCCGAAAACAGGGATTTCTTCGAGAAGATACTGGAGGAGCTCAGTATACCGCAGCCTGACGGGCGAGCCGTGACGAGAATAGATGACGGTATCGCCGCGGCGAAGGAGATAGGATACCCGGTGCTCGTACGTCCGAGCTTTGTTTTAGGAGGCAGGGCGATGCAGATAGTCGCGAACGAAAAGCAGCTTCGCCATTACCTCAAGACAGCAGTCGAGATTGATGAGGATAAGCCGGTGCTCGTGGACAAGTATATTCAGGGCAAGGAGGTCGAGGTCGATGCGATATGCGACGGACACGACGTGTTCGTGCCGGGCATCATGGAGCTCGTTGAAAGGACAGGTATCCATTCGGGCGATTCGATCAGCGTGTACCCTGCGTTTAGCATATCGGACAGGGTCAAAGGCATTATCCTGCAATACGCAAAGAAGCTCGGCCTGGGCATAGGTATAATCGGTCTTTATAATATCCAATTCATCGTCGACCGCGACGAAAGGGTATATATAATCGAGGTCAATCCGAGGTCGTCGCGTACGGTGCCTTTTCTTTCAAAAGCGACGGGATACAGCCTTGCGGATATTGCTACCGAGGTAATTCTCGGCGGCAGTCTCAAGGAGCAGGGGATATTCGGTATATATCCTGAGGAAAAGAAGCGCTGCTATATCAAGGTTCCTGTGTTTTCCTTCAATAAGCTGAGAGGTCTCGATGCCTATCTGAGCCCGGAGATGAAGTCGACGGGCGAGGCGATAGGCTACGACGATAAGCTCAACAGGGCGCTGTACAAGGCTCTTCAGGCGTCGGGCATGAAGCTCCAGAATTACGGAACGGTCTTTGCGACGATAGCCGACAAAGATAAGCAGGAGGCTCTTTCGCTGATCCGCCGCTTTTACAGTCTCGGCTTTAATATCGAAGCGACACAGGGAACCGCGACCTTCCTGAAAAAGAACGGTATCAGGACGAGGGTGCTGAAAAAGATAAGCGACGGGTCACAGCAGATACTTGAGTCGCTGCGTCAGGGACATATAGCATACGTGATAAACACAAGGGATATAGACTCCGACGTCAACGTCACGGACGGCGGACAGATAAGAAAATGCGCGACGGAGAACAACGTCACGATATTCACATCGCTCGACACCGTAAGGGTTTTGCTTGACGTGCTCGAGGAGACTACGCTCACGATTTCGACGATTGATGCTTAAGGAGGATGCAGTGAAGCAGAGCTGCCTGACGATACGGGAGAACAAAAAAATAGCGTCCGGCATTTATCGTATGATTCTTGTCGGTGACGCATCCGAGGCGATGAGGCCGGGGAGCTTTGTGAACATAAGGCTTCAGGGCAGGTTTCTGCGCAGACCGATATCCGTTTGCGACGCCGACGACTCGGGTTTGACAATAATATACAAGGTGCTCGGAGGCGGTACTCGCTACATGGCAACGCTTGCGCCGGGAACGTTGCTCGATGTGCTCAGCGGACTCGGCAACGGTTTTGATATAAGTAAATCCGGCAGCTCGCCGCTTCTGATAGGTGGCGGTGTAGGTGCAGCGCCGATGTATATGCTCGCAAAGCGCCTGATCAATGCGGGAGCGAAGCCGTCCGTTATACTCGGTAGCAACACCTCCGCAGAAGTGTTTTATGTCGATGAGTTCAAGACGCTCGGATGCGCGGTTACGGTAACTACGGTGGACGGCTCTGAGGGCGTAAAGGGGTTTGTTACCGACGCAGTGCCTCTGGACGGATATACTTTCGTATACGCGTGCGGTCCTGAACCGATGCTCAGGGCGGTATACAAAAAGACGGTGACGGGCGGTGAATTTTCGTTCGAGGAGCGTATGGGATGCGGCTTCGGGGCATGCATGGGCTGCTCGTGTAAAACGGTGACGGGTTATAAGCGCATTTGCAGGGACGGGCCTGTACTCGATAAGGAGGAGATACTGTGGGAAGATTAGAAACGGAGCTTTGCGGTATCAGACTTGACAATCCGGTAATACCGGCAAGCGGTACTTTCGGTTACGGATACGAATTCGCAGAGCTTTACGACATAAACATCCTCGGTACGTTTTCCTTCAAGGGCACGACACGTGAAGAGCGTTTCGGGAACCCTGTACCGCGCATAGCTGAGTGCCCGGCGGGTATGATAAATGCCGTAGGCCTTCAAAACCCGGGCGTGGACAAGGTCATATCGGAAGAACTGCCGAAGCTTGCGCTATGTTTTGATAAGCTTGTGATGGCGAATATCAGCGGCTTTTCTGTTGATGATTATGCGTACACCTGCGAGCGTTTAAGCAGGGAGAGGCAGGTCGGCTGGCTCGAGGTAAACATAAGCTGCCCGAACATACACGGCGGAGGGATGATGTTCGGCACGAATCCCAAAGCTGCGTCGGAGGTTACGCGTGCTGTCAGGGGAGTGACGGATAAGCCTGTAATAATGAAGCTTTCGCCAAATGTAGCGGACATCACCGAAATAGCCCTTGCATGCGAGGAGGCGGGAGCGGATGCTGTAAGTCTCATCAATACTTTGCTCGGTATGAGGATAGATTTAAAGACGGGAAAGCCCGTAATAGCGAATACATTCGGGGGATGTTCCGGGCCGATGCTGCTGCCGCTCGCGCTGCGCATGGTATATCAGGTATCGCATGCCCTCAGTATACCCGTTGTCGGGTGCGGGGGTGTATCATGTGCCGAGAATGTCGTGGAAATGATGATGGCGGGCGCAGCGGCCGTGGAGATCGGAGCTGCCAATCTCGTCGATCCGTTCGTCTGCCGCGACATAATAGAAGAATTGCCGGGTGTGCTCGACAGATACGGAATAGAGAACATAGCTGATATAATCGGAGATAAGCAAAATGAGTAAGAATGTTATCATAGCCTGCGATTTCCCGGGTGAGGATGAGGTATTTGGATTCCTCTCGAAATTCGGCTCCCGCAGACCGTTCGTGAAGATCGGTATGGAGCTGTTTTACGCCTGCGGCCCGGACATAGTCAGGAGGCTTAAGGCAAACGGAAACAAAATATTTCTCGACGTGAAGGTCCACGATATACCGAACACGATAAAAAGGACAATGTCTGTTTTGTCCCAGCTCGATACGGACATAGTCAACCTGCACGCAGCCGGTGGGAGCGCGATGATGTGCGCCGCGCTCGACGGCCTGACGAGACCTGACGGCACACGTCCTATGCTCATCGCCGTCACGCAGCTGACTTCAACAGACGGGGATACGCTGAGAGACGAGCTTTTGATAGACAGACCGATGGACGAGGTCGTGATGAGTTATGCCCGAAACGCTGCTGCGTGCGGTCTCGACGGTGTCGTTTGTTCACCTCACGAGGCGGCTGCCGTACACGGGGAATGCGGTGCGGATTTTCTTACAGTAACGCCGGGAGTCAGGTTCGAGGACGACGACAGGGGCGATCAGAAGCGGGTAATGACGCCGGAGAAGGCTCGTCTTGCGGGTTCGGATTATATAGTCGTCGGCCGTTCGATAACGCAGGCCGCAGACCCCGTCGCAGCATATGAAAGATGTGTAAATGAATTCATAGGGAGGTAACGATGTCAGCTGATATTAAAACGACGATAGCTAAGGAATTGCTCTCGATAGGAGCAGTGTTTCTGAGACCCGATGAGCCTTTTACATGGGCGAGCGGTATCAAAAGCCCGATATACTGCGATAACAGGCTTACATTGACGTCGCCTGCGGTGAGAGACAATATCGAACAGGCTCTAAAGGCGACGATAGAGGAGAATTACCCCGACGCCGAGTTATTGATGGGAACGGCGACGGCAGGCATCGCACATGCCGCTATAACGGCTCACCTGATGAACCTGCCTATGGGATATGTGCGCTCAGGCAGCAAAGATCACGGTCGGCGGAACAGAATAGAAGGCAGGTTCGAAAAGGGCGTGAAGGTCGTAGTCGTGGAGGATCTGATTTCGACGGCAGGAAGTGTGATAGATGCGGCCGAGACTTTGCGTGAAGCGAGCGCGGAGGTGCTTGGTATTGTCAGCATATTCACCTACGGAATGCAGAAGGGCCTTGACCGCCTCTCGGCGGCCGGTCTGACAAATCACTCACTGAGCAACCTCGACACCCTCGCCGATATTGCCGCGGAGGAAGGCTACATAAAGCCGGAGGATAAGGCCAGGCTCATATCGTTCAGAAACGATCCGTCCGACGAATCGTGGATAGTATGAAATGAACGGCAAAGCCGCTGCCGATCCCGCAGTCGCTTTTGATCCGAAGTACTGACGACCCGCCGCGGCAGCTTTCTGCCCGGGCTGCGCCGACTTGCAGTATTGCTGAACAGGAGGATGCATAGTAATGAGAAGCCTTATGGATATAACCGATTTTACGGCCGCGGAGCTCGATGAACTCATGAGAACAGCATGTGATATCATAGAAAATCACGACGAATATTCGCAGCAGTGCCGCGGCAAGACTCTTGCAACGCTGTTTTACGAGCCTTCTACGAGAACGAGACTTTCCTTCGAGGCGGCCATGCTCGAGCTGGGAGGTGCCGTCATCGGTTTTTCCGAAGCATCGGGCGCTTCCGTCAGCAAGGGCGAAAGTGTAGCCGATACGGCGAGGATAGTAGATTGCTATTCCGATATAATAGCTATGCGTCACCCGCTTGAGGGAGCACCGCTCGTGGCTTCCGTCAATGCGACTGTCCCGGTCATTAATGCCGGGGACGGCAGTCACTGCCATCCGACGCAGACCTTAGCCGACCTTTTGACCATATACAGAAAGCGTGGCGGCTTTTGCGGTCTGACCGTCGGCTTCTGTGGCGATCTCAAATACGGCAGAACCGTGCATTCCTTGATAAGCGCACTGTCGAGGTATGACGGCGTAAAGCTCGTGCTAATCTCGCCGGACGAGCTGAGGCTGCCTGGTTATATCAGAAAAGACATAATCGAAAAGCATAATATGCCGTACACCGAGACATCATCGCTCGAGGATTATCTTCCGTCACTCGATATACTTTATATGACGAGAATTCAACAGGAACGCTTTGATGACAAAGCTCAATATGAGCGCCTCAAGTACAGCTATTGCCTGACCGCCGCGAAAATGACGCTCGCTCGCGCAAATATGTACGTGCTCCACCCGCTTCCAAGGGTCAATGAGATAAGCATTGATGTCGACGATGATCCGCGCGCCGTCTATTTTGAACAGGCTTTGAACGGCAAGTACATGAGGATGGCGTTGATACTGAAGCTTCTCGCCTCCGCCGTCGAGGATCCTGTGCGCGAGGTCAACAAAGCGGATATCGGCGTACCGATGCCCGGCAGGCATTGCATAAACCCTAAGTGCATCATTACGAGAGAGCAGGAACTCAAGCCGCTTTTCAAGACGGAGGGCGGTGTGTGTCGCTGTGCCTATTGTGAACAGGAAGCAAAACAGAAGTAAGCATAAGCCGTGCGGACAGGCGGAGAGCCATGAGCAAAAGGTGTGCGAGGCGGCAACCCATGAGTCGCAGCGTATCCGGCGTCGTAGTGAATTCCCCGGTGCCACCTGAGCTCAGCGCAATTTGAAACCACCGCGACACACGGCAAAAAGAAGGAGTGTCGCATGCGACAGAGCTAAAAACAAAGCGGTGTCGCAGCGAATCCGACAGAGAGCGTTTTATCAAGTACCTTTTTGGATTTATCGACGCTTTTCCTTTGGTTTTCTTTCCATTTTTTAGCAATATAAAACAGAAAACCTATTTGATTTACTATTTCTCAAATTACTATATTAAATTAGACAAATGGGGATGTACAAATTACTATCTAACCATGTTTTAAGTTCATCAAAGCCGTAATCTCCTTTTACCGCTACTCCGTCTTTATAATTGAATTTTTGCATTCTTTTTATAACTTTCAATCATTCTCCCAAAACCGCCTCCGCCATGCGTACAAAACGGAATGATTGGCTTTTCGCTCAAATCTAATCGTTCTTAAAAACGATAGAACAGGTGGAGCAAAGGTTTTAACCCGGTTGGATGATCCAACAAAAATCACCTTTACATTTTCAATAGTTTCTGCTCCTTGGATAAGGGGAGGACAGTACCCTTTTCCAATTTCTGTTATCTTTGATTACTCATATTACGGAATAACTTAATCAATCATTTACTGTCATCTGCATTTTTTTTCTATATTCGGTAGGCTTCATTCCTGTATGCTGTCTGAACATATCGGATAGACTGCTTATATATTTGTAACCGACCATTTCGGCAATTTGAGATACCGGAAGCACTGTATCTCTAAGGAGATGTTCGGCATGTGTAATACGGCGTGTAACAATATATTGTTGAATACTCATATGATATACATCCTTGAATATGTATTTTAGCTTAGCTTTACTCATGCATGCAATTTGTGCAAGAAAATCGATCCTAATATCCGCAGCGTAATGGTCGTTAATATAATTAGCCACAGATACGACGGCATCCAAATCATCATTGAGTATTAAAAATCTATGTCTAATACGTTCCCTATTCCGGTTCTTTGCTTTTTCGAAAATTATGGAAAGTGCTTCATTCACTTTGCTTTCATAAAACAGTTTTGCAGATATACCGTCTCCCACATAGCTTTTGATTTGATTAAAAACCATGACCAGTTCGGGAAAATCAGGACAGCCGTCTATCTGCATGAATGCTTCTGAAGGATTTTCATAAATGTCAGGATATTGTTCACTTAAATATTTTTTGTAATATTCGGGCATAAAGGTAATGCTTACACTATTGATAGGAATTTGTTTGTGAAGTATCATACGATATTCACTTTTTTTCCCTACATACGCCTGAATTGCTCCGGATGTCAAACGGCGGTAAGGCGTCAGTATTTCACCGGAAACGGAGTAGAAATAACCGACACAAATATATTCCGGTTGATTAAAAGCACAACAGGTATCTTCATAGTGAATCTGATTCATAATGGTGATAGTCACGTATGGGTTGCATTGATATACCCAGCAGTGTCCTTTACCAAGTTCCGGATTCATTTTATAAAATTCGCCGTTCGGATTAAATCCCGGTACGGGTTCACATGGAATAACACCCCTGCCTGCAAAAATATCTCTGTACATTTTTTCTAATTGTCTGCTCATAAAATCACATTTTCTCCATTCGATAAATAGTTTATGCTAACAGCTAATCATTACGTTTTTTCATTGACGTTAAAGACGTGAATAAGTAAAATAAAACATAAGTTAGATATGTCTAACTTAGTTATATATTAAACAAAATAAGTTTTCAAGGTTTTTGCGTGAAAAGAGGTAAAAATGAAAATCGAAGAATACCTTTCCGCCATGAAAAAAAGATGCTCCCGCAGAAAGTATACAAATAGACCGATTGATCCCAAGTGTGCGAAACAAATTGAAGATAACATTGCGTTGTATAATAGAGAATCCGGACTTAACATGAAATTGGTCATTGGAAGCGGGAGGGAGCTTTTTAACGGATTTCGAAAAAGCTATGGTCTATTTGTAGGTGTTCAGAACTACATTGCTATGATTGGCAGCAAAGATCTTCCTAATCGTATGGAGAAAGTGGGTCGTTTTGGTGAAAAAATAATTCTTGAAGCGACCGCCATGGGTCTCTCTACCTGCTGGGTGGGAACCAGTTATGACAAAAAAGCAGCGACGACATTGTGTGGGGCGAACGACACATTAGACTGTGTGATAGCAATCGGACACTCGGATGAAAACCATTCGCTGAAAGAACGAATGATGGAATACGGTATGCACAGGCATGACAAAACAAAAGAATCTTTGTCGGAATCGGAAGCTCCCGTGCCGGAATGGTTCAGACTAGGTATGGATGCCGTCTACCTTGCGCCTACCGCAAGAAATCTACGCCCATTTGTATTCAAATATAAGGATGGACAGGTAACTGCTTCTATTACAATGCCGACGGAAACTGCGATGATTGATCTTGGAATTGCTAAATTACATTTTGAATTGAGAGCAGGGGGTGGAAGTTGGGAGTATGGAAATGGCGGTCATTATTATTTTGATGATAAACGGAAGGAAAGTGATAAGCAATGAAAGTTGTTTTTATTGTATTTAGTCCATCGGGGCATACACTCATCGCGGCACAAAAATTCATGCACCTTCTTGAAGATAAGGGAATTTCCTGTCATATGATCAACATCACAAAAAACGATAAGTATCTTCAGGACTTCACGATTACAAAAACATTGGTTAATGATCTCGGAGAATATCATTTGTTGATTCCCTGTGCACCGGTATATGCCGGACACTGTGAACAGAATATGCTCAGGACAATATGGGCACTTCCTCGGGAAAAGAAAAAACAGATTCCGGCGATTCCGCTTGTGACATATGGGGGAGTGCACAGCAGTGTTGCATTGGAAGAAATGGGTAAAGCGCTTAGCGACAGAGGCTATATTCCGATTATGGGTGTTAAGATTGCTGCGGAGCATACTTTGACAGCGACGTTCAAAAAACGGATCAATCCAAATCTGCCGGGAGAAGTTGAGGATCAAATCCTTGCACAAGCGGCAGAAATAACAAAAAAGATTGTGAACGACAAGATGACTGTGGTCAATGTAGAAAAGAAACTTGCATATGCACCGTTTATGAAACGTCTTATGTTTCGTATTTTCAGCCAGGAAAAAATTCACGGAAAATATAAGAAAGTTACAATCAATACAGAAAAATGCATTGAATGTGAGCGATGTGTTGCAGCCTGTCCTGTCAATATGTTTGCATATATTGATAACACAATACAAATGGTGCGTGACCCTAAGCATTGTATTTTATGTGCCGAGTGTTATCACCACTGTCCTGCAAAAGCCGTTATACATCCATATATTGAAGTTGCAAGGAAGAGACTTTCGGACGGTTTTGCAGAGCTTGAAACTCCACAATCTGCCATTTATCGATAAGAACTTATTTAAAGATAGAACGAAAAATCATGTCACAAAACATTATAGAACAAGAAAGGATAATTACTATGATTAACAAAACCAATATTTATGAACAGCTTACAGCGCTACCGTATCTCTCCGCTTATCAGCAACTGATACAGGGTGCCATCGAATTAGATGTCTTTTCTAATTTAGAAAAGCCTGTCACCACAAAAGAGCTATCTGAAAAAATGAACTGGGATGAAGGCAACACTTTCAATCTTTTGAAAGGCTTGTACAGTCTTGGTTATCTTGAGCGAAAGGGAGATACATTTTGTAATATGTCGGAAACAGCAAAATATCTGGTCAAGGGAAAACCTGCATATATGGGAAGTGTGCTGGCATTTTTTTGCAATAATCAAGGAATGAGCCTTGGAAACGTGGCACAGCAAGTGAAGGAAGGCCCTAAACCGCAGGAACAAACACAACAGTCTATGGATTTTGCAACTTATGGTGAGGCGATGCGCGATGCTCAATCAGGGATACGTCAATATGAACTGTTAGAAATCCTTCGGTCCCTTCCCGAGTATAAAAATATTCACAAAATATTGGATCTGGGCTGCGGTGCAGGTTGTCTTGGAATTGCAGTTATACAGGATGTACACAAGCGTACCGGCGTCCTTTTTGATAGGCCCGACATGCAGCCGCTTATTGAAGAAACTGTAAAACTTTCCAATATGCAAGAGAGCATTTCTGTTAAATCCGGTGACTTTATAAAAGATGAGATTGGCAGTGGATATGATTTAATTCTTTGTTCATCTATTATGCTTTTCGCTATTGCAGGCGGTGCAGATTTCTTTGCAAAATTGAGGAAGGCGCTAAATCCCGGTGGAGTAGTTGTGTGCTTAAATGAAGGAATTGAAGCGGATTATTCCGAACCGTGGGATATGATTTTAGGATATATGGTATTTAATTTACAGGGGATGCCGATGGGGGTAATAAAAGGTCAGGTTGCCGATGCAGCAAAAGACGGCGGGTTTCATTCTGTAGAAAATCGCAGTGTGCTTCTTAGTACCGGAATGCATGATATCAATATTTTGAGAAATGAATAGCAGATTGAATTTGTAATTCTCATGAAGAGCTTTTGAGAATCAAGAGCAAACCGCAGTTTTTATTTCATAGAGAAAGATGCGGATAGTCTAATTCAATCATGATTTGTAAAAACACGGGAGTCGGGGATGCTGGACGTTTTCTTGGACAGCCTAAGCGGCAATCCAAGGAAATATTCCCCCCCCCCTCTCTCTTTATTGACGCTTTTCTTTTTGACCTCATTTCCTTTTTTGAACAGCAAAACTTTTTTGATTTACTGTTTCATTCCAACCTAAAATAAATTCTTTGTTCCAATTAAATTCACTGTCAGAAGCTGAATTTGCAATCTTTTTTCTTGCGCTTTTATATCAAAAGCCTTTTATTTTTGGAAATTTCTCGTTAACATAGAAGCTTCTATTGTAGCATTGACCATTTCCCCAAACTCCTCTTGATTCATTTCCCTTCCATTGCGTCATATACGGATAACCACCGCATTCCGCCTGCAAGAGGTATTCTAAGGGGGGGGGTTAAAAAAAATGCCTATATCCGGGTGCTGTCTTGCATATATTTCTGAAAATGCCTTTTGATTTACAATGCTGTTGATCTCGCCGTCGTCCCTGTCCTCACCGTCAACTGAAAGGCGGGAGTATAGCGCTGCGATTTTATTCGTGTATTCTATCATGGCGTTATCTTTTTTTCGTGTTTATACATATCACTCCTGTTCAGTTAATATTATGCAACCCACCATTGCTTAAACCACCGCGACATGCGGCGAAAAGAAGGAGTGTCGCATGCGACATGGTACCAAAAAGCAAGGTGTCGCAGTGAATCCGGTGTAGCAACACATCCAACGCCGTAGTCTGAAACCACTGCAGTCTGAAAGCACTGCGGTGTAAATCTACTGCAGTCTGAATCCTCCGCGACACAAAGAACAAAAAATATCAGATATCAGAGCAGATCGAGCGCGGTTGCAACGTTGACGGCGATGCCGGTTTTCATTGCAGACTCATCCGGCGAAAAATGCTCATTGTGAAGTGCGTAGTACGGAGCGCCTTCCGCTGCGGTGCCGATATTGAAATATGCACCTTTTATCCGCTTAGTGAAAAAAGCAAAGTCGTCTCCGCCGAGACTTGCGTCGGGCATTATCTCTATGTTGTCTTCGCCGAAGAGCATGACTGCATTTTTTCTGACACAGTCGTTTATGTCATCGTCATTGATCAGGGCAGGATAACCGTCATTGCCCCATTTGACTTCTGCGCGGCCGCCATATGAAGCGGCGACGCCGTTTACAATCATCTCGAAAAGTTTTTTGTTTTCAGCCATGACGCCGGGTTCGAGCGCTCTCATGGTACCGGTCATGACTGCTTCACCTGCAACGACATTACCGGCATCGCCTGCGGTTATCGTACCTACGGTGACGATAACCGGTGTCGTAGGTGCATTGTAACGGCTTGATATCGTTTGAAGCTCCATAATCATTGAGCTTGCCATAACGATGGCATCAATGCCTTTCTCGGGATGAGCACCGTGACAGCTCGTGCCGATAGCTTTGAGCCTGAAGTCCTGGGTTTCGGCATTCATCGGGCCGTACCTTAATACCGTTTTGCCGCTCGGGTAGTTTGGATCGACGTGAAGAGCTATCATCGCCGTGACCTTAGGGTTTTCAAGCCAACCTTCCTTTATCATCCTGTCAGCACCGCCGACAGTTTCCTCTGAGGGCTGGAAGAAAAGTTTGACGGCGCCGTGTTTCGCATTGACCTCATCTTCGCATTTCTTTAGAAGCTCCGCGACGCCGAGCAAAATAGCCGTGTGAAAATCGTGGCCGCATGCATGCATGACCCCGGGATTTTTTGATGAACATGCAAGGCCCGTCGCCTCGGTCACAGGCAGAGCGTCCATATCGGCACGTATGCCGACAGCGTGATCGCCGGTACCGATCTGAGCGACGATGCCATAGCCTGCGACATGGTCGCTGAAAGGGATACCGAGCTCGGCGAGTCTCGCAGCGACAAATTCCGAGGTCTCCTTTTCGTGCTCGCTGAGCTCGGGATTTTCGTGCAGATGACGCCTCATCTCAACAACCTTGGGGTAGATACGTTCTGTTTCTTCGATGATATTCATATTGTTCCTTTCAGCAGATACTTGCTGCCATGTTCGGTTATGCGCGTGCCTCCACGGCCGCGCGCAACAGAAATAAGATTTTCCTTTTCAAGCTCCGCAAGCGATTCCCTGAGCTTGCCGTCACTTATTTTTATGCCCTGATCCTTCAGAAGCAGGACGAGTGCGGTTCTGCCGATTCCGTGAGCCGGTTCCGTGTGGTCATATATTGCGGTCAGAATATGATGCCTGAGCGCCTGTCCGTCTATTCGGGCGAGAGCGCCTGCATCGTGATCGCGGCGCGGGGCGCCGTTTGAAATGAGCATGTATTCCGGGAGCTGCTTCAGGGAACTGTAATAAAGTGCGACGTTGTTCAGCTCGCGTATATTGCCCGGCCAGTCGTACGCATACAGGATTGCCTTTTCACGATCCGTAAGCTCAGCGAACACGTCGCCGACGAACGACTCGAACAAAGGCATTATGTCGTCCTTTCGCTGTACGAGAGGAGGCACTATCAAAGGAAATACGTTGATCCTGTAGAACAGGTCGCGCCTGAACGCCCCCGCTTCGATGGCTTTCTCGAGATCCCGATTAGTCGCGCATATAATACGCACGTCGATGTCGATCACCTTATCCGAGCCTATCCTCATAATCTGCATTTCCTGTATGGTACGAAGCAGCCTCGCCTGAAGTCCGGCCGAAATATCGCCTATTTCGTCCAAAAATATCGTGCCTCCGTCGGCTTGCTCAAACAAACCGGCTTTGCCCTTGGATCTTGCTCCCGTGAATGAACCGGGTTCGTAACCGAACAACTCGCTTTCGAGAAGAGTTTCCGGTATAGCCGCACAGTTTATAGCGACAAACGGACCGTTTCGCCTCGACGAATAATTGTGTATGGACTGGGCAATGAGCTCCTTGCCTACGCCGGATTCACCGCGCAGAAGAACCGTTTCGGAGCCCCTTGCTATGAGCTTGGCCGTATCGATTACATTCTTCATTTTAGCGGAAACGTAGTTGATATCATCAAAAGTATATTTTGCTATAAAGCCCTTTTCGACATTGTCCCTTCGTTTGGCGCTCGAGTCGGCTTCGGTAAGAATTTCGAAAAAATACCCGGCGATACCGCCCATCATATCAATCCTGCCCTTTTCCATCCGGTAGCGTATGCCGCCTATCTCGACAGCCTCGGAAAGAATATCATCCGAACGGATATCGTCAGGCGCGATATAATCGGTTATATTTATGTCACGTCTGTCCGCGACGCCGAATATCCTGCGCGCTTTGGCGTTGGCATATACAGGAGCAAATTTGACGTTGACGAGGAGATAGCCTACCGGACTTTTTTCTGTTATACGGCGAAGCATGGCGGATCTCAGGTGATTATATCCGAAATAAGCAATAAAAAGAGGTTCAGATACGAG
Source organism: uncultured Clostridia bacterium (assembly GCA_938046095.1). Classification (GTDB taxonomy): domain Bacteria; phylum Bacillota; class Clostridia; order Peptostreptococcales; family Anaerovoracaceae; genus Eubacterium_B. Next base: position 4,204 of record CALIXS010000007.1, on the reverse strand, counting down.
AACGCTCCGAAAATGTCTGAAAAGCCTTGTGTCAAGGCGGTCGCTCTCAAGGTCGAGAAGCTGAGCGAGCGAAAACAAGGTTTCGGGACCGATCTTACGGTAGCCGATATCTATGACGTGTTCGACGTTCACGGGCACAAGCTCAGGCTCATGCGGTGTCAGTGCCCATTTATATTTGTCATATATGCCTGTTGAGCTCAGGTGCTCATCAAAAGGTATAAATTTGACATCACCAAGTCCGACCTCGTAAAAGGAGTATATCGTATCAACAGCCGCTCTGTATTCATCGTTTACGACGAGCACGTCGCTGCCCGCAGGGATTGCACTTATAAGTTTTCTTGAGTCTGCATGAGGAGACCGCTGCAATTTGATCAAAGTCGAAAAGTCGGTTATATGCTCGCGGAGCCTGTCATAAAGGGAATTTGCGGTGACGAGGTACGCATCGGCCGTCAGCTTTTCGCCTGTTTTAAGTTCGCCGATATAACATGCCTCAAACACGACGAGGTCTTCGAATACTTCGGAAAGATCTCCGAGTATAAAATCTATCGCTTTGGGATTGGCACGATCAAGAAAAATGACGTAAACCTTTTTCAAATCTTAAGTCCTTCCTGCAGGGCATAACCGATGGCCCGCACGCATATATACTCTGTATATAATAGAATGATAACACCTGTGTCCCGCTAATACAATTAAAAAAGAGATTTAATAGGATTAACGCGAGAAATGTAAGGCGCAGACGGGTGTGATGCAGATAAGGAAGCGCCGAAGCTTCAGCAAAAAACAACATCTTAGTGCTTCGGCAAAAAAAAGCATGATCGAGTCTTCTGCCAAAAAGTCGTGTTTGAACCATGGCATGCGGTATGCATATGTGTTACTTATGTGTTAACATATGCTTACATACAAAGTGAGGAGGACAAAAGAATGAAGGTATATATAAGCGCCGATATTGAGGGAGTTACGGGCGTTACGATCTGGGAGGAAACCGAAAGAGGCGGTATCGGCTACGAAAAGGCGTGTGCGCAGATGACGGCGGAAGTCGCCGCCGCGTGCCGCGGCGCATTTGCTGCGGGAGCTGATGAGATCGTCGTCAAGGATGCACACGACAGCGCCTTAAATCTTGACCCGAACGGGCTTCCGAAGGGTGTAAAGCTAATCAGAGGCTGGACAAAAAGCGTAGAGTCTATGATGGCTTTGATCGACGAGACGTATGATATTACGTTCTTCACGGGCTATCACTCGGAAGGAGGCAGCAACGCGAATCCGCTCGCGCACACCATGACATACAGCGAAATGATGACGACAAAGATCAACGGCAGCCGTGTTTCGGAAATGGACATAAACGCTTGGATCGCGGCGCAGTACGGAGTTCCGGTAGGGCTTGTAACCGGAGACAAGGGGCTTTGCGACAAGGCTGAGAAGGTGCTGCCGGGCGTAGTGACTGTAGCCGTAAAAGACGGTGTGGGCGAAGCTACAGTCAATCTCCACCCTGCCGACGCCGTCGAACTGATAGAGGCTAAGGCGAAGATGGCGGTCGAGAATGCGAAAAAGGGAGAGCTCAGATGCATCGTGATACCTCAGAAGTTAGAGCTTGAACTTACGTTTAAGGAGCACATGTCAGCCTGTCGCGCGTCGAACTATCCGGGTGCTGTGCTTAAAAACGAGCATACAGTCGTCTATGAGGCATCCTCGTATGCCGATCTGTTGACGGCGTACAGTTTTATGCGCTGACAGGGAGGCTGAGATGGGACTTCCGAAAAGCAGCGGGCTTGATCTCCATTCCAAATGGCCGGCCGGCAGACTCAACAAAATAACGGATGTGCCGGGCGTCAGGGTGGCAAATGTAACGGTGCAGGACAAAGATATAAACACCGGAGTTACGGCGATACTGCCGTGTGCCGGTAATATGTTTCGCGACAAGCTTATGGCAGGCTGCTCCGTTATCAACGGTTTCGGCAAGAGTGTAGGTCTTATGCAGATACAGGAGCTCGGGCAGCTCGAGACGCCGATAATCATGACCAATACTCTGTCGGTCGGGACGGCGACTACTGCTCTGACGAAATATATGCTCGGACAAAATCCTGATATCGGAGTCGACACCGGCACTGTAAACTGCGTCGTAACGGAGTGCAACGACGGCAGACTGAACGATATAAGAGGGCTTCATATAACGGAGGAGCACGTCTTCGAGGCGCTCGACAAAGCGGAGAAGAGCGGAACCGATTTTGAAGAGGGCTCCGTCGGCGGCGGCACGGGCATGTGCTGCCTCGGATTTAAGGGAGGCATCGGTTCTTCCTCACGGACCGTAAAGCTTGACGGCAGCGACTATACTATAGGCGCCGTCGTCATGTCGAATTTCGGCAGCGCGGGAAATCTCGTCATAGGCGGCAGACATATCGGAGCCGAGATCGAGGAGGAGCGCAGGCGGCGCCTGGCTTCGGAGATGAAGAGGGACAGGGGCTCCATAATAATGATAATAGGGACGGATATTCCTATGACCTCAAGGCAGCTCGGCAGAGTATCGCGGCGCGCTGCGATATCGCTCGGCCGTACGGGCTCATATATGGCAAACGGATCAGGCGATATCGCCCTCGCGTTTACGACCGCGAATAAGTTGCCTCATTACAGTGACAGGAAGATTCTGGAGCTGAGCATGATATATGAGGATGCAACAGACGATGTGTTCGAGGCTTCAATCGAGGCGGTTGAGGAATCAATAGTCAGTGCGCTTTATCATGCCAAGACGGTGAGGGGTGTCAGAAACAGCGTGTACTACGGAATGAGAGAGTTTCTTTAAGGAGAGAAAATGCTTGGAATTATAGGGGGCATGGGGCCTGCGGCCTCGTCGCTGTTTTACGATATGATAACCGAAGATACAGCTGCAGCTTCCGATCAGGAAAATCTCGATCTCATTCTGATAAGCCGTGCATCTATGCCGGACAGGACCGGTGCGATACTTTCCGGAGATAAGGCGAAACTCGAGGCCGTGAAGAGAAAACTTCTCAAGGATGCTTTGTTTCTCTCGGAAGCCGGATGCGGTGCGATATGCGTAACGTGCAACACGGCTCACTATTTTGTCGACATGATCGAAAATGACGTTCCCGTTCCGTTCATCCACATGATCAGAGAGACGGCCGCGGAGCTCGAAAATGATTTTGCCGGAAAGACCGTCGCGGTACTCGCTACCGACGGCACGATCAAAACAAAGCTGTACCAAAGAGAACTCGCCGCGCGCGGCATAACGCCGTACATACCGACACAGGAAGCGCAAAGTCTCATCATGAGCGAAATATATGACCATATCAAAGGAGGCAGACCTGCCGACGCCGATATGTGGAAAAGGATAGAGGGAGAGATAATGTCTGCCGGCGCGGGTGCGGCTATATTGGCATGCACCGAGCTGTCGGTGATAAAAAATCAGCTTACACTGTCGGACTATTATTATGATCCTATGGAAATAATGGCTGCGAGAGCGGTCTTGTTTTTCCGTGAGAGGGGCGAGATATGAGGTTTGTCATTCAGAGAGTCACATCGGCGTCCGTCGAAGCCGACGGCAAGGTTTGCGGTACCATAGGAACGGGCTTTCTCGTGCTGATAGGCATTTCGGCACACGATGATGAAGCGTCGGCAGACAAAATGACTTCAAAGCTGCTGGGGCTTCGAATATTTAGTGACGCGCAGGATAAGACGAATCTGAACCTCGATGCCGTCGGCGGCAGTCTTCTTCTCGTTTCTCAGTTTACACTGTACGCCGACTGCAGGCGAGGCAACAGGCCGAGCTTTACAGCTGCCGGCGCGCCTGATGATGCAAACAGGCTTTACGAATATATTGTCTCAAGCTGCCGCGGAAAGCTGGGTGCATCGAGAGTCGAGACAGGCTCATTCGGCGCGGACATGAAGGTCAATATCGTGAACGACGGGCCGTTCACGATATTGCTTGATTCCGAGGAGCTGCGCTAACTCCGAAGCCTCTTACGATGCGATGTTCAGAACGTTGTTTTCCTTAAACGCAACGGCATTTGTTGCATATATCCGCAAAACGCAACCATTAAACAGTCTTTATACGGTAAAATATATACTGTAATAGAATCAGAGGTTCTTTTTGCGTGTAATTTTACAGCATCCCCAAACAATATAAGTAAACCCGTCATACCGAAAGAGATACAGTAAAATCCCGGAGGTATACAGTATGAACGACATGCTCGAG
>CALIXS010000006.1 GCA_938046095.1 uncultured Clostridia bacterium | reverse complement strand
GCTTGCGAAGATTTGCCTCGGCGTCATCCATTATCTGTTGGAATTCCACGGATCTATGGCTCATCTCCATTACAGACTCACCTGTTCCCTTATAGTTGGCGAGATTGGCTGCCACCTCCTCAATAACAGGAAGAGGAAGCATTGACGGTCCGGCCGAAAAATTGAAAACTCTACCGTTCTGTAACATTTTATATCTCCTTTGCAAGACGATGTTATGATATAATAACTGTGTTTAATTATATCACCATTTCTGTCAAGGAGGCAACCTGACATGTATAAGATTTCCACACTCAACAAGATTTCCGAAGCGGGTCTTCGCCTTTTTTCCGATCGCTATTCAGTATCTGACGGAACCGACGGTTTTGAAGGTTCGGCGGGCTTACTCGTACGAAGCGCCGCAATGCACGATATGAAGTTTGATGACGAGCTTATCGGCATAGCAAGAGCCGGTGCGGGAGTAAACAACATCCCTCTGGACAGGTGTGCCGATCAGGGCATCGTCGTTTTCAATACGCCTGGAGCCAACGCAAACGCGGTAAAGGAGCTTATTATCGGAGCTCTTATAATGTCGGCGCGCAATCTTGCCGAGGGGATAGAGTGGGAAAAGACGCTGTCAGACGATAACGATATGAGTAAAAAGGTCGAAAAAGGCAAAGCTCAATTCGCAGGCACAGAAATAAAGGGTAAAACTCTCGGCGTCGTCGGGCTCGGTGCTATCGGTGCACTTGTCGCGAATACCGCCGTAAAGCTCGGAATAAAGGTTTCAGGCTACGATCCGTACATAGACGTAAAATCCGCTCTCAGACTCGACCCGTCCGTAAAGATCGTACAGGAGCTCGAAAAGCTCCTTCCGGAATGTGACTACGTAACGCTCCATCTTCCTTCTACCGACAGCACGAACGGCATGTTCGACGCAAAACTGTTCTCATATTTCAAAAATGGCGCTGTCCTACTGAATTTCTCCCGCGACAAGCTCGTTAACGAGACTGATCTGCTCGCCGCGCTCGATTCCGGCAGGCTGTCAAGATATACTACGGATTTCGCGACACCGGGCATACTCGGCAGGGACGGGGTGGTATGTACGCCTCATCTGGGCGCCTCAACGGCCGAAGCGGAAGACAACTGCGCTTCCATGGCTGCAGAAGAGCTTATCGACCTGATCGAAAACGGCAATGTCATGAACTCCGTGAATTTCCCAAGTGTAGATCTCGGTACAAGGTCGGCCGGCGAAACAAGAATTGTCATACTGACCAAGGACGTCGACGACCCCGTTTCTCTCGCCGTCAAGATGCTCGCAGGTGTCAGGATCAGGCAGGTGACAGGTTCAGCGCGCGGCAGCTACGGCTATGCTCTCGCTTCTACTGACGAGGATGTCACAGATGTAGCTAAAGCGGACGGCGTAACAAAAGTCAGGATCATAAAATAAGTCTCCGTAAGACCCGGATCGTTGAGCGGTGCCTCTATAAATGCGGTTTCTGTTCATCAAAAAGCCCCCGATGTTCATCAAAAAGCTCCCGATCGCTCGGGAGCTTTAATATTATCCTGCACGGATTTCTATCCTTTTTCTGATCTGCCATACCTGTAAATCCGCCATACCTGTATGGGCAGGGCTTACATATCGGAGATCGATCAGCCTACGACTCTGACGGTATAATACGCCCCGCCGTTAACGACGCCCACAGGCATAGTCACTACACCCGTACCGGCGTTGAGAGCCTCGACCTCCATGCCTCCGCCCACATATATCGCATAGTGTCCCGGATACCTGAGTATATCGCCGGGCTGCTTCGCATCGTTAGGTACGACGTATCCGTTTGCATCAGGGAAACGCGATACTCCATAGCCGCACGCCCTGTAAACGGCGTATACGAAGCCTGAGCAGTCTACACCTGACGAAAGGTTCGTACCACCCCAAACGTAAGGAATTCCGACACACGAAAGAGCAAAGCTTGCTATCGACTGTCCGTCACCCTGATATGCAGGCGCCGCAGGTGCCGTATAGGAAGAAGATGATGAGGATGATGTATTGCTTTCGTAAGCCGTCTCTTCACGAGCCGCTTCAGGAGCATCCTCCTGTACCGGTTCCTCGCGCTCTTTCGTTCCTCTGAGTATTATCTCCGTCGTCGGTTCCGACACCACCTCCGATGAAATCTCCGTACTTTCCGTAACCTCGCCGTTAACCGTCACGATATGCTCAACAACGTTTCTGAGACCCAAAACCCCCTCCTGCTTGACCTCTTCTTCGTCAGCATAAAGCTCGTCCGTATCCTCATACACCGTATCGTACGCCGTCTCCTGCCGGGACGGTATCTCCTGTCCCACGGTAACGTTCACATAATGACTTGTGGTGCGGAAGTTGATCTCATCTCCCGGCATGAGAACTTCGGGATCGAAATCCGGATTGTCGTCTATAATATCGTCTACAGTCGTACTGTTTGCGACAGCTATGTCCCACATCGTATCGCCGTCCTGCACGGTATAAACGTCTGTTGTCGTTTCTCCCGCCACGATCTTATCGGCTATAGTCTTAGTATCCGTATCAAATACAGGAGCTTTTTCGGTCGCGACCTGATAAGTCTTTTTTTCTATTGTCATCTCAGGATCACATGTGGCATACAGAACATCATATCCTTCCGCGGCATAATGCTTCTTGACGCCGTCGATGATCGACTGAGCTTCTGCCTGCGTCTTCACAGTAGCCCACGTCTTATCCCCAAGCTTTAATTCGTAATAATCCGCCGTCTCGGCATAAACGACTGCCGATGCCGTTACCGATGATGAAATGAATGTAGTCGACGCTACAAGGCCGATAATCGCCAAAAGGACTAATATCGTGTTTCTTCTGGTTCGAACCTGTTTTGAAAAGGGCATCAAAAATACCTTCCTCTCCGTTTCGTCTTTACTGTTATTCCAGTACTTTAATAGATAAATTTTAGACTATATACACGCATCGGTCAACAAAATTGTACTTTTTTCACATAAAAAACACAAACGAAAACGAGCATATTACGTATTTTTCAACATTTGTATCCGTTTTTCGTTCCTTAAGATTTCTTAATTTTCCCCATTCTCGTCACCAATATTTATTCACACGACGTGGTAATTCATTTATTTTCATGCATTTTATATGCATTCGACATCTGTTTGCATACTAACGCATTTCATTTCTTAAACTTCTTAAAAAGGGTGACAAAGAAATTGATACTTGCTATCTGCGAGTGTCCATCCATGCTTTGTTAAAGAAAATCCCGAGTACCCATACCCAGGAGATAAAATAGATCCAAAACATGAGTATAACAATGCTCGACATCGAGCCGTATATTATATCGTTCGTCACGGCATGCGACGAATACGCGGAATATATCATCGTTACGATCAGCATGCCGAGCGCACAGAAAATGCTCCCCGGCATTATATCGCGCCATTTCAGGCGATGCGTCGGCAACAGGTAATAGTTGAAGGCAACTACGAGCAGGTACATGCCGGCGGCTACAGGCCACCTGAGCATCCTCCACACGAAATCAAACCTGTTGCTTATGAGCAGCTTGACGGCGAGATAATTTATTATCGCCTGCCCGTACACAACTATTATGACAAGCGCCGCAAAGACGATTATCGTAAGTATCATCGTCAGCATTGCCCTGAATCGATCGCGCCAGTAACCCTTGAAATCCTTACCTCCGGAATACGTGTAGTTTGCAACCCTCGTCAACGTAAAGTGTACACGCGACGCCGCCCATAGCGCCATAAGAATAAGTACCGCATTGGTGGTCGCTTGCGGTGAGGAATCGAGTACATACTCGAGCATCCGCGTATAGTCAGCATCCGGATTCAAACCGAGCCAATCCGTGAGCGCGGACAGCGAAATATCGAGAAGTCCGAGAAGCTGCGTCAGCAAGAGCAGCGTAGGTACTATGGACAAAATAAAGAAGAACGCCACCTGTGCGGCTATTCCCTGATAATACGGGTCCATATATTGTTTCAGCCCGAGAGTGAACATTTTCCAGAGACGTTTTTTCATATAGCTTCTCTTTCTCTGAGCATCTCGTCAAGAGTTGCAATCGCTCTTGCCCTATGGCTGATCATGTTTTTTTCGTCGGCATCCATCTGGGCAAACGTTCTTTGATACCCGTCCGGTATAAATAACGGATCATATCCGAATCCGTTCTCGCCTACCGGTACATCAATTATATGGCCCGGGCACTCGCCTCTTGCGACGAGCCTCGTTCCATCGGGAAACAGCATCGTCACGACAGATACGAATTTTGCTCTTCTCTCCGAGTACGGTACCCCCTCCAACAGACTGAGAAGCTTTTCGTTGTTCTTGCAGTCATCCGCACTCTCTCCCGCAAAACGCGCCGAATAAACACCCGGTGCGCCGCCGAGGTAGTCCACCGAAAGTCCCGAATCATCCGCAATGACCGGACAGCGGCAAACTTCCATTATGGCCTGTGCTTTTATAAGGGAATTCTCCTCAAACGTACTTCCGGTTTCCTCAATCTCGAATTTCGGAATTCCCGCGCTGTCCCTCGACACAGTCTCCATACCGTATTTACGTGTTATGGCGCTTATCTCTTTGATCTTGTTAGCGTTGCGCGATGCGGCTATTATCGTCTTCATTACTGTTCTCTCTTCCCTCATATATTGGAAGTCCGCCTGCCGCGGAAGCATCTCCGCCTTCCGGAGGCATCATTTTCTGTATATTTTTATCCGTTATTTTTACATACGTTACATACGTTATTTTTATACGCATACTACTACGCATACGCATCGCGTTGTATGTGCCCGCGAAGTTATACGCAGCGCATCTGCCCTGTACAGCTCGTCTGTCTCCTAACCGCATTGTACATGCGCACGGAGTTGTACACACAGCTATATTCTGACACACGCCCTGTTGATCTCATCTATCGAAGCAACCCCACACATCGCCATAGTGTCCTCAAGCTCCGATATCACCTTTTCGGCAAAATCCGACGCACCTTGTAAACCATTGCTATATATAGCATTTACAAAAGGCCTTGCCATCAGCACAGCGTCTGCTCCGATAGCGATAGCCTTAAAAACGTCGACGCCGGTTCTGAGGCCTCCGTCTATGAGCACCTTAGTCCTTCCGCGCACTTCATCAGCAATCTCTTCAAGCACCTCGGCCGTAGCAGGACACTGGTCGAGTACGCGACCGCCGTGGTTGCTCACGATTATAGCTGCGGCTCCGGCCTCCACCGCCTTGCGCGCCCCTTTTACGGTCATTATACCTTTGACTATAAACGGCACCTCCGACTCTCTTATTATCTCAGCGAGCTCAGCCACCGATTTGCTTCCTGCAGGAGGCTCAAACCCCTTAAGAAACGGAAGACCCGCAGCGTCTACATCCATCGCGCAGGCAAAAGCGCCCGACGCTCTTACGAGGCACATCTTTTCTTTTATCATTTGTCTGTTCCACGGCTTTACCGTAGGAACGCCTACTCCCCCGGCTTTTCTGATCGCCTCACACGCCGACTTCATAACTCTTTCATCCGTTCCGTCGCCGGTAAAGGCAGCAATCCCGGTCTGAGCACATGCATTTACGAGAATGCTGTTGTACTGCAAATCATCGTACTTGTCCCCATAATGCATCTTAACGGCTCCGACAGGCCCGGCAAACAGCGGCGCCCTGAAAGACCTGCCAAACATGGATATCTCCGTCGATATCGGACGACTGTCCGTCAGCGTGTCCATGTTCACCCTGATCTCCTGCCACTTATCATAATTCCTGACGGCTGCATCACCGACTCCCTTTGCACCCGGGCCGGGTATCATATTCCTGCACGCGCGCCCGTCGCATATGCTGCATAACTTACAAAGATTTTCCAATGCTCCTGCCACCTTTCCATATATAGCAATTTACCAAAATAGCATACGGGTGTCAAATATGTTATACTTTCTCGTGGATCAAAAACGGACAACGGAGGAAATGCATGCTTACAGTCCTTAGCAAAATAATCGTTATTTTCGCGATGATACTCACCGGCTTCGTCGCCCACAGATTTAAGATAATCCCTATCGAGGTAAACAAATACCTCGTCGACATACTTATTTTGATTACAACTCCGTGCATGATAATATCGTCGATGAACGGCAACGAGCTCAACGGCGGAATGTTCACCCATACACTTCAAACGCTCCTCATATCCGCCGCATTTTTCATAATAACACCCCTGCTGTGCCTTCTCTTAAAAAAGGCCCTTCGCCATACAAAGCCCGAAGATATCGGCGTCATGACCGTGATAATGACTGCAGTCAATACCGGCTTCATGGGTTTTCCTATCACATACGCGATATTCGGCAGTTATATCCTTTTCCTCATGGTGATCGAAAATATAACACTGAACTTCTATCTCTATTTTATTTCGATAATCCAAATGAACTCAGGCCTCAAAACAAGCCCCCATAAGTCCATTATAATCAAGGCGGCTTTGAATCCTTGCAACTTTGCGGCTCTTATAAGCCTCATACTGCTATTTTCGGGCATCAACCTGCCGGGACCTGCAGCTGAATTCTTCGATACAGTAGGAAGCGCCACTGTCCCCCTGTCGATGATAGTTGTAGGAGTACAGCTGTCAACGAGCAACCTGCGCAAGGTCATACAAAACCGCGACCTCGTATACGCATCACTCGTGAATACCGTCTTAATCCCGGCGCTTACATTCCTCGCCGTAAACTGGCTCCCCATCGACAACGAAGTCAAGCTCACCATAGTTTTTGCCGCATCCTTTCCGTGCGCTGTCGCAACCGTTCCCGTCGCCTCAATGGCAGATAAAAACACCTCGCTTGCTGCGGAGGGCGTCGGTATGACCACGGCGATTTCGATGATATCACTACCTGTCATAGCGACGCTCCTGATGGCATATTACGTCTGATGACATATCGCATCTGATGACATATCGCAGTTAATTGTATACTGCATCTGACATCATACCGCGGCGTTCTCTGTACACGCAATCCCAGTCGCTGCCGGCTCTGATATGCACCGCTGACTTTGATATACACCTGCGGCTCTGATGTGCACCGGCGGCAATGAACCTTGCAAGCACCGGAAACAGTCGCTGATGTGACCTGAAGCGGGAATTGCGAGATAAAAGAGCTGCTCGTCATTTCCAGTTAACATACTATGGCTTGCACGAAATTCTTCAATTTGCGCGCTTCGCTTTACGATTTTAGAAAATATCTCGTTTGCGTACAAATTACCTTATCGGGGCGGTATTTTCTGTACGTTTTTTGGGAAAATGCAAAAATCGTGTTACGAAAATACAGGATTTCTTAAATTACGTAAACCGTGGTATATACGTAAGCCGTGGTGGTATATACGTAAACCGGGATATATTGGATGCAGATGCTGTCACAGACAGAGCAAATGATATGCTTCAAATATCATCAGTACCTTCTACGCATGTCGCTTTCGGGAAACACAAAACCGCTGTAGCCGTTGCTTTTTAAGCGGTCACAGCGGTTTCGGCAACGCATTTGTCATATGCGCTGCAAAAAGTTATCGTGTCATTTACGCGGATCATACGAGCTTTCCGGCAAAATCGTCAAGCACCGAGGTGTCAATATTTTCGATCGTGCCCTCGTCGCAGGCGGAAGCCACATGCGGGTCGAGCGGAAGCTTAGCGACGTTGCTGATATTATGAGCCGCAGCTATCGCTTCTATGTGGCTGTTACCGAAAATTCTTTGTTCCGCACTGCAATCGGGGCAACGATAATACGACATATTTTCGACGACACCAAGGATAGGGATGTTCATCATGGCGGCCATTTTGACAGCTTTTTCCACGATCATCCCAACGAGCTGCTGCGGCGATGTCACTATTATTATCCCGTCAACGGGGAGTGACTGATATACTGTGAGCGCCACATCACCTGTTCCCGGGGGCATATCGACAAACATTACGTCTATGTCACCCCAGATCACATCGCTCCAGAACTGAGTTATAACACCGCCGAGGATCGGACCTCTCCATACGACGGGATCCGTTTCGTTTTCGAGCAAAAGGTTTATGGACATTACTTTGATACCCAGATCAGTCGTCGCCGGGACGAGCATCTCATCATTACCGACAGCTTGTTCCTTTATCCCGAAGGTCTTCGGGATCGACGGTCCCGTGATGTCGGCGTCAAGTACCGCGACCCTCCTGCCTTTTTTCGCTTCAGCTACAGCGAGCATTGACGTCACAGACGACTTGCCGACTCCCCCTTTGCCGCTTATTACGACAACTACCCTTTTGATGTTGCTTTTGCCGTTCATCGGTGCTTTCTGAATGCCGGGATCTTGTGTTCTCTCCCCGCAGTTTGCTGCACATGAACCGCAATCGTGACTGCATTCTGCCATTATGATATCTCCCTCCAAATTTGCTTATCTATTTCCAGTACCTGCACGACACGCACTCAGGCCTCTTAGGATCTTTGCTGTCGCAGTAGAGCGGCGACACAGCCACACTCGACGGCAGGCTGTCCCCCATCACGGATTTCAGTCCCGCCACCTGACAGAGCGTACCGACAAACTCGACGTGTTCACCGTTTCTGACCTTGCGCAGCGTATCCCTGTATATAGGCGGCATGTCGCGCGTATAATACCTGTCATCATATTCATAAAATTTCTCATACTCCGGGAGCTCCACCGGATTGAATTCCGGGCAGTAAAGCACGCAATTATTGCATTTGCTGCACGCATCCTCTTCAATCCTCGGGTATTTGTTCCCGTTTTCGTCTGCAATCATTTTGATCGCGCGCTCCCTGCAACCGAGTATGCAGGCTGCGCACCCGTTGCATTGCCCTATCCTCTCAATTATCTGCACATCCATCTCCCGCCCGCAAATTTCTATTATCATTATATCAAATCCGTCAAGGCGCAAAAAAAATGCCGACCGTGCTATGCGTCCTACGCTCTGACCGGTTACCCCTCCGGTCCCAACTGCTACGGTCGGCATTAAATGAAGTTGTTTTCTGTCACTGTCTTTGGAATCACCCCTATCTTAGGTCCCGACTTCTCACAACCAGGACTTGATGTTGCCGGACAGCACCTCCTTCAGCTGTCCTATCTATGCTTAACTCCTTAATTTATTTATATTATACACCAAAAAAAACAAAAGTAAAGCGTTTTTTCTGATTTTATGAAAATTCTTTTTATGTATACAAGATCTGCCGATCTAACGATGCCCGTCCTCATATACTATACTTCCGCGGCAGATGGTATATTTCACCCTTCCTAACAGACTGCATCCTATAAAAGGAGAGTTGCAGCTCTTTGATGCAAAGTCCTCACAGCTTACTGTCCATCTCTCATCCGGATCGAACAAAACGATATCGGCAGGCGCTCCCTCAGTCAGCACGCCTGCATCGAGTCCGTACATCTCCGCCGGATTGCACGTCAGTTTCCGCAGCAGCTGCATCATATCGAGATGTCTCGGCTTTACAAGATTTGTGATACCGAGCGCAAGAGATGTTTCGAGTCCGATAATTCCGCTCGGTGCTTCAGCAAAGGGTCTCTCCTTTTCTTCACGGGTATGCGGTGCATGATCCGTCGCTATTATCTCTATCGTACCGTCCTGCAGACCTTTGATTATGGCAAGCCTGTCCGCCTCCGTCCTGAGCGGAGGGTTCATTTTCGCCATGGTTCCCTTCGCGGTTACTATCTCTTCCGTCATCGAAAAATGATGAGGAGTCGCCTCGCACCAGACATCGGCTCCGCCCTTCTTTGCAAGACGGATCAGTTCGACAGAGCCTGCCGAGCTTACGTGCTGTATGTCGATACGAGCTCCGGTCTCCTTTGCTATAAGGCAGTCGCGTTCTACCATGATCTCCTCCGCCGCTCTGTCAGCTCCCTCGAGGCCGAGCTTTAACGATGTGTTCCCTGCATTTACTCCGGGATTTACTACATATTCGGGATCCTCCTCGTGCAGGCTTATCACCATGCCGAGCCGTGATGCCTTTCTCATCGCCTCCGTTATGACCCCGGGATCGGTTATCGGCCTTCCGTCATCGGTAAATCCGGCGGCGCCGTACCGTGCCATCAGCTCCATATCGACAACTGTTTTCCCCTTCATTTTCTCCGTGACCGTTGATGTCTGAAGCAGGCGGATCGGAAGGTTTTCGGCGCGCTCCAATATATCGCTGATAACCCCGGGCGAATCGACGGGCGGAACAGTATTTGCCATACATATCACTGTGGTATATCCGCCCCTTGCCGCTGCGGCTGCACCGGAGGCAAGCGTTTCCTTTTCCGTCTGGCCCGGGTCTCTGAAATGCGAGTGTACGTCGATAAGTCCGGGAGCCGCTATAAGACCCGCACCATCTATAACGTGCTCATAATTGCCGCGTATTTCGTCCTCTCTGTGCACCGCAGTACGTATTCCGCGTATAACGCCGTTTTCCGTTTCTATATCCGCCGTGCGATCCATACCGGACAGCGGGTCGATAACGCGAACGCCTCTGATCAGCATCATAATTCCTCCATTATAAATATCCCGATAAATATCGCAACCGATGATAAGTGCATCCTGCATATGGACGTACCGGTGATGGGTGCATCCTACATATGGACGAACTGATGATATATCGCCTGCACGGACTCCTCATAATCCTTGTCGGCAACGGCTACGAGCATGCTCATCTTTCCCGAACTGTGGTCTATCAGCTTTATGTCTATTCGGCGGTTTGCGAGTGCCGACAAAACCTTTATCGCCGTATTCGGAGAATTGCTTATTTCGTGACCGACGATGCCGATGACTGCGATATCCCCTGTATACGTCACAGCCGCCTCGCCTACTGCCGCCTCTATGCGTTTTTTCAGCATCGCGGGTTCAAATCCCTGAAGCTCCGTTTTTACGACAAGAAGCGTCAGAGAGTCGACACCCGTCATGATGTTCGTTATCCGTATGCCGGCGTCGCTGAACACCTTTAACACCGACGCTCTCAGTGCAGCATCCTCATTCACATGCGCTCTTTCCACGGCTATACCGACAAAACCGCGCCTGCCGGAGATTCCCGATATATCGAGCCTGCTCTCATAATAGCGCGCCGACTTGACTATCAGTGTTCCGGGCTCGCCGGGCTCAAATGTGTTTTTGATACTGATCGGTATGTTCATTTTGATCACGGGAAATACAGCGTCCTGATGCATCACCTCTGCCCCGAGGTATGCCATTTCGCGCAGCTCTCTGTATGTTACGAGCGGCACCGGTATCGGATTTTCCACGATGGCGGGATCAGCCATAAGCATGCCTGAAACATCTGTCCAGTTCTCATACATGTCGGCCCCGACGGCAGCAGCAACTATTGCGCCGCTTATGTCGGAACCTCCGCGTGTGAACGTTTCTACGAGGCCGTCATGCCTTGTCCCGTAAAACCCCGGGATCACAGCCCTGTCGTGAGCCGCCAGAACCTTTCTTATCAGAGGCCCGGTCGCATCCGCGTCATAAAGTCCGTCATCATCGAACCGTATTATATCAGCTGCATCTATAAAATCGAATCCGGTCAGCTTTGCCATCAGCTTTGCCGCGATATACTCCCCGCGGCTCGCCATGTAATCGCGAACTCTGTCATGCGGCAGTACGTCGGCAGTCTCTCTTATTACGGTGAACTCCCTATCCATATCTATGCCCGTTTCGAGCTCGCGGTCAAGCTGCACATAACGATGTTCGAGCTCGCCAAGGTATTCATAACGCCGGCTGCCTTTCACCTGCGCGGCTTTGATGAGAAGATCCGTGACCTTGCGGTCGTCTGCAATGCGTTTGCCCGGAGCGGATACGACTACGTAGCGCCGCTTGGGATCGCTTTTTATTATGTCGCGGACCTTGCGGAACATACCGGCATCGGCGAGCGAAGTGCCGCCGAACTTCGAAACTATTACGTTCACATCGGCAGGCAAAACCGCACCTGCCGCAGCCTCGGCGATCGTCTTGAGATCGTAGGGCGTCGACTGATAGACAAAATAATTGAGCCAGTTCGAATACAGCAGATTTGCGCAGGATCGCCATTTTACGACCGGCTCCTTCTCAGGGTCGTCGTCCGGAAAATACCCGCACGGGATCTCGGGATTTTTTCCCGCCGCTATATCTCTCATGTACTCCTTTTTAAGTGTATCGGCATCATATTCCGAATGTCCCATTATAAAGATCTGCCTGTCGTTGTTCGATTTTACGGCAAATATTCCCGCTTCGTTCGACATCGAAATTATTTTGATTTCCTCGCACGCTTCGACATCCTCGACACTTACCGCGGTGTTTCTCGAATGAGGAACATAAAACTCATCGTCAAATCCCCTGAACAGCATGCCCGTCCTGTACTCAAGGGTGTGCCGGTAAACGCCTGAAAGCTTTTTCGGCAAAACATACTTTCTTATACCGTAGTGATAGTACAGACCGGCCTGCGCTCCCCAGCATATGTGAAAGGTACTGTGCACGTGGCTTTTTGACCATTCCATTATTTCGCACAGCTCATCCCAGTACTCAACTTCTTCAAACTCCATGAGCTCTACCGGCGCGCCCGTTATGATCATCCCGTCGTAATATTTTCCGCGTACCTGATCGAACGTTTTGTAAAAGGCTATCATGTGCTCCTCGGGCGTAACGTGGACTTTATGAGTGCTAACCTGAAGCAGCTCCAGCTCCACCTGAAGCGGCGTATTGCCGAGCAGTCTCGTAAGCTGCGTCTCCGTATCTATCTTTGTGGGCATGAGATTCAGTATTATTATCTGCAGTGGCCTTATATCCTGCGTCATCGCACGCGAATCCGTCATAACGAACACGTTTTCACGTGTGAGCGTATCAACCGCAGGAAGGTTGTTGGGTACTTTGATCGGCATAGACATCATCTCCCTTTAATCACAATATATGGCTATTATACACTATCAGGAAAGCCGGGCGCGAATTTTGTTTTTTCAGCTCAATTTGCCGGACAGAAGCTGAAATACGAATCATGATCACAAAACAGGTGAACATTTTCTTTGTAACATGTGAAGAACTTTTTCCCGTGACAAGCGAACATTTTTTCTTTAACAGATGAGCGACTTTTTCCCGTAATCGCTTGCTTTAGAAGCACCTATCGTGTATAATGACTTGCGTAATTGCGAATTTACACAGCATTTTGCTTGAATCAAGAACAGTGGGGGTGAATGAAAATGGCAAATATCAAATCCGCAAAAAAAAGAATCAGGGTAATCGACAAAAAGACCGCAAGGAACAGGCGCGTCAAGGATCACGTCAGAGCAGCTCTTCGCGAGTTCGATGAGGCGATGGCGGCAGACGACATGGACAAGGCGGCCGAGAAGCTTACTGCCGCAGAAAAGAAGCTTATGCAGGCATCATCCAAAGGATCCATCAACAAGCACGCGGCAAGCCGCAAGGTTTCCAGGATTACCAAGAGATTCAACGCCGCAAAGGCGGCAAAATAAGTCTCACCCGTCCCCACCTGTGTATAAGTTAAATACACATGCCAATGAGCAGCTAAAGCGATGTAAGTGTCTCACATCGCTTTTTTCTTACCGGTACCTTCGGATACGCAAAGCGCACGCAGGTATTATACGAGGAATAATATCATGTCGGAAAAGAAAACAATATCCGACTTCGAAAAGCAGGCCACCCGCGTTTCGGCAGTCGGCATAATCGGGAACGTCATACTGACAGCATTCAAGCTGCTCGCAGGAATTCTTGCCCATTCCGGTGCGATGATAAGCGATGCGGTTCACTCGATGTCTGACGTAGTAAGCTCCTTTATAGTTATAGCTGGCGTAAAAATATCCGAAAAAAAAGAGGACGACGACCACCCATACGGTCACGAAAGGTTTGAGTGTGTTGCGGCCATAGTTTTGTCCGTCGTCCTTCTTATTACCGGTTTATTTATAGCCCGCGGCGCTGTCACGAAGATAACCGGCGGCGATTCGAACGACCTCGAGACCCCGGGAGTCCTCGCTCTTGTCGCGGCGGTCTCATCGATCGTCACCAAAGAAGCGATGTACCGATATACAAACCACTATGCCGCAAGGTATGATTCGGCTGCTCTCAGAGCAAGCGCGCTCGACCACAGGAGTGACGCATTTTCCTCTCTCGGCGCCCTCATCGGCATCGCAGGCGCGCGCATGGGATTTGCCGTGCTTGATCCCGCAGCGAGTCTCCTTATCTGCGTCTTTATACTCAAATCATCTGTTGACATATTCAAAGATGCGACCGACAAGATGGTCGATCACTCCTGCGATGCAAAGACCGAAGAAGATATCAGGCTTTGCACCCTCGAGCAGTACGGCGTTGTCCGCATAGATCTGCTCCAGACGAGAGTATTCGCCAACAAAATATACGTTGACATGGAGATCAGTGTAGACGGCAATCTTTCAATTCTGGCCGGACACGCAATCGCCGAAAGCGTACATGACGCCATAGAGGCTCAGTTTCCGAAGGTCAAGCACATCATGATACACGTCAATCCGGCATAGTGGTTTTTGCGGATTTTGATGGCTTTGCCAACTGCTGCACCGGCACGGCTTTTGCCGCAGCCTCCGCTTCCACATTATCGCCAGGCCACGGATCTTTTCCGTTGCCTCTGTCAATGTACTTCTCGTCACCCTTGCCGAGTATCAGCAGCAGGTCACCCGCTCGAAGATCACGGACGGCAGCTCCTATCGCCTCGCGGCGGTCGACTATAACCGTAACCTTGTCATCCGGTATGCCGCTTTTGATCTCCGCAGCTATATCGACGCCGCGCTCATCGCGCGGATCCTCTTCGGTAAGATATATATGATCGCAGTTCGCCGCGGCTATCGCACCGAGCACCGGCCGTTTCTTTTTGTCGCGCTTTCCGGCAGAACCGAACACTGCAAGTATGCGACCTCCCGGCTTTACGACGTTACGGGCGAACTCGAATATTTTGCTGAAGCCGTCCGGAGTATGGGCGTAATCGACTATTATATCCGCTCCGAGTTCATTTTTGACGGGCTCCATGCGTCCGTCCACCTGTGCGATATTGGCGCACGCCGCCACGACCTTTCCGAGATCATGCCCCGTTTCCGCAAGTGCGGCTATGGCGGCCGTCAGGTTCGCTATATTGTATTCCGCCGTGAGATCCGTCTTTACGCCATACATTGTGTCGCGTACCGTCAGGTCAAAGCGCGTTCCCGACGCGCTCATATCTGTCACTGCGAACCGGTAATCCGCACCTTCCGATTTACCGTAGCTCACACATCGGCACGGCGTAATCCTCATAAGCGTCTCAAAGCTCTCATCATCGGCATTGAGCACCGCGACGGCATCCGGCTTCAGTCGTGTAAACAGCCTCTGTTTTGCTTCAAAATACGCCTGCATCGTCTTGTGAAAATCGAGGTGATCCCACGTCAGATTTGTGAACACGGCAACGTCAAAATCGACGCTGTCCGTGCGCTTGAGTGCGAGGCCGTGCGAGCTCACCTCCATGGCCACCGCGCGCATACCGGCCTCCTTCATACGCCTGAGGGTGTCCTGTATCTCCACGGAATCGGGCGTGGTCAGCGTCGGCTTCATATCGACATTTCCGTAACGCACGGCGATCGTTCCCATATATCCGCACGGCTGATCGCACTTTTCGAGTATATCCCTGATTATGCACGTCGTCGTACTCTTTCCGTTCGTTCCCGTGACGCCGTACACCGTCATTCCGCGCGACGGCGATCCGTTGTATATATCGCTCACCCTCGCTATCTCTGCAGTCACGTCATCACGCCTGATATATATGACACTCTCCGCCTTTTTTGCAGGCTCGGAGTAAACCACGGCTGATGCGCCGTTCTCGACTGCTTTTCCTATAAATCTGTGGCCGTCGTTTTCCATACCCTTGACGGCAAAAAACAGCGAGCCCGGAATCACCTGACGCGAATCTATCGCAAGAGATGTTATACGCGTTTCACCCTCCCGCGTTCCTTTAAACTCGCCGAAAAGCTCAGACAGCCTCATTTGACATCCTCCGCGAGCACGGGAGCATCATACGGAAAGCTCGGCATGAGCTCAAGCTTAAATTTGTTCGCCCTGTGCCTGGCGTCTATCAGCGCCTTCATCGCCGCATCCTCGCATATCCCCGTCCTTATGTATCTATCGAGGGTCGCATATGTGAAGCCGAGATTTTCCTCGTCCGTCAGGTCTGTGAGGCCGTCCGCCGGGATTTTGTCAACGAGAACATCCGGCAGGCCGACGATGTGTCCTACTGCCTTGACCTCGGCTACCGTCAGCTTCGACAGCGGACTGAAATCCCCTGCGGTATCACCCCAGCGTGTGGCGTAACCCACCCAATCTTCCGAAAGGTTGCTCGTATTTGCGACCCTGCCGTTGAGCGACTGCGATACGGCATACGTCATCGCCATCCTTATCCTCGGTGCGAGATTTATTCTCGTCTGCCTGCTGACCTCCGGAAGCGCTTCCTCGAGTCCGAGCACAGCATCCTCGAAAATGCTTTCGATATTTATTACGGTATATTCAATGCTAAGATGCTTCGTAAGCAAAAGCGACATGTCAATATCCGCCTGTTCTCCGTTCGGGAGCAAAACGCCGAAGACCCTGTCTCTGCCCAGCGCCTCGACACATAACGCGGCGGTCACTGAACTGTCCTTTCCGCCGCTTACTGCGACGACGGCACGGCAGTCCCTTCCGTTGGCCTCAAAAAACCCCCTTATCCATCCGACTATATCATGCTTAGTCTTTTGCGGGTCAAAAGTGTACATACTGCTATCTCCTGTTCCTGTCCTGTTTTTCGCTGTGCTTGCGGCCCGGGCTATCTCGGAATATCCCCGCCCGAAAGATATTCGTCGTATACGGCTCTCGAACCGCCGACAAACTTAGGTCTCGTCCTCGCACACACGACGTGCGCCTCACCTATCGTTTTCTGCGCAATCCTGACAGGAACGGCGACCGGACGAAGATGCATACCTATCAGAGTATCCCCGATGTCCATACCGCCGTCAGCCTTTACGCTCTCGACCGCAACAGGATCCTGCGCATTTTCATACACTGTCATCGCAAAGGACCCTCCCGCGTGCATCTGCGGCACGACATTTACGATATCCTGCCCCGGAAGCAGCGCTTTCCTTTCGATAATGACAGCTCTGTTCAAATGCTCGCAGCACTGCGCCGCGAGCGAGATCCCTCGATCGTCAAGCAGAGGCTTCACTCCCTCGTATACAGCCTTCGCCACGTCGATATCCGAATCCGTACCTATGCCGGCTCCTTTGATTTCGCTCGACGAGCATCCGATAATAAAAATGTCGCCGGACTTCATATGCGATTTTTTGAGCAGTTCGGTCACTGCAGCCCTTGCCTGTTCCCTGATGTTATCATACGTCATTTTGATCACTCCTCTCCTTATATCATATCCGCCTTTGAACAGCTGAAATCCCGGCTGATCAAATATCATTTTTGTTTCTCCGCAAGCTCGTCAATCCCGGTACCCCATACCGCACATTTTTTCTGCTCCACTGCTCAGCGCCCCGACATCGCGGGGCGCTGATATATTGCTTTAATCTCCGGTTACATGTATTTTCGGCTTATGAGCCCGGCGATCTCCTCCGCCATGGTTTTGATTTGTGCGGCATCCTTGCCCTCTATCATGACTCTCGCAAGAGGCTCCGTTCCCGACGGTCTGATCAGTACCCTTCCGTCACCGTTGAGCTCAGCCTCGGCCTTTGATATCGCCTGTTTGACCTCCGGATCCTCCATAAACACCGCTTTGCTCTCGTTCTTTACCTTCGCGTTGACGAGTACCTGAGGGAAGAGCTCAACCTCAGCCGAAAGCTCCGATGCCTTCCGGCCGGAGCCGAGCAATGCCTTTATGAACTGAAGCGAGGAGAGCGTGCCGTCGCCCGTCGTCGTGTAATCCCTAAATATGATATGTCCCGACTGCTCGCCGCCTATGACGGAGCCTGTCTTAAGCATCGATTCGAGCACGTATCGATCTCCTACTGCCGTAACGTCTACGCATCCGCCGAGCTTTTCGGTTATGTATTTATGGAAGCCTATATTGCTCATGACCGTTGCCGTCACTCTGCCCTTATAAAGCCTGCCTTCTTTCCGGAGCGTGGCGGCACAGAGGCATATCGCCTTGTCGCCGTCTATTATTTCGCCCTTCTCGTCCACCACTATGAGTCTGTCCGCGTCCCCGTCAAAGGCAAGACCGATATCCGCGCCCGTCTCCAGCACCTTGGCCTGAAGCTTCCCGGGATGGGTGGAGCCTATATTGTCGTTTATATTGACGCCGTCCGGCCGGTCGCCTATGACAGTTACCTCCGCACCGAGCGATCTGTAAACGTGCGGAGCTGCGATATACGATGCTCCGTTTGCGCAATCGAGCACGACCTTCATTCCGTCGAGCCTGTAATCCACCGTCGAAAGCAGGAAATCGCAATAAAGGTCGACAGCGCTGTCTTCCGCCTTAAGACAGCGCCCGAGCTCTTTGTCCGCAGGCTTCGGGACTTTCTCCGCGCCGTCGAGAATAACAGCTTCTATCTCTTCTTCGACGGCGTCATCCAGCTTGTAGCCCTGCCCGTTGAAAAATTTTATTCCGTTGTACTCGAACGGATTGTGTGAAGCCGATATCACCGCACCCGCGTCAGC
Organism: uncultured Clostridia bacterium; assembly: GCA_938046095.1. Taxonomy (GTDB): domain Bacteria; phylum Bacillota; class Clostridia; order Peptostreptococcales; family Anaerovoracaceae; genus Eubacterium_B. The sequence goes on along the minus strand of CALIXS010000006.1, from coordinate 16,408 downwards.
CTTGTAATACCTCGTCAGATATGCAATCGCCGGGGTCGGCAGAACACCCGCTTTGATAACATTCCCGCCGACCGAAAGTATGCCTGCCGTCAGTGCATTTTCGAGCATGTCGCCTGACAACCTCGTGTCCTTGCCTATCACGATTATAGGTCTTTTACCGGAGTGGCCGAGCACCGCCGCTCCGGCTCTTCCCAGCTCAAACGCCAGCTTCGGCGTAAGCTCTTTGTTTGCTACGCCTCTGACTCCGTCAGTACCGAAGAGTCTTCCCATTTTTTTGTCCTCCGTATCATATTTTCAGCCTGCCGCCGGCGAATTCCCGTTGTTTGGCGTAGAAGAACCGCCCCCGGAAGACGACGAATTACCTCCGGAAGACGACGAATTGCCTCCGCCGGACACCGATTTTGTAACTGTCACCGCAGCCGTCTCGGGATTCGTCGTAACAGACTGAATATCCTTGGCTATTTTTGTCTGAATCGTTACGGTGCCGCCCTCTTCGCCGAGCGCGGAAACGTCGGCCGATATCGTTATGTCATTCTTATTGAGTGAATTTATCACATCGTGCGTATCTCGCACCGTCACTGTCATCGAAAAATCGTCGGCAAATTTATAGGAAAATCCGTCCTTCCCGCCGATCAGCTTGATATCCTCCGCCGAAAAAGTGAATGTCCTGTCGGACATGTTCATAACCGTGAGCTTCAGTATCAGACTGTCGGCCTTTGCGGTCGAAATCGATACTCCCTCGGGCAGGGATGAGAATTTCAGCGCAATCTCCGTGTTTTCTGTAATATTTGATATATCTACCGGATCAGCAGTTACAGCCGTAACGGGTGCGAGCACATCGGAACGCCCTACGATAGTTACCGTCTGAGGATATTCCGTCTTGCGCACGGCATCGTCGGAAGAATTGTCCGTTATCGGAACGGTAAGTTTTACGTCCTTCGCTTCGGAAATTATCGACGTTACCGTCACCGTATCGGGAGACATCGTAACTCCGCTCACCTGCGAACCGTCCTGTGTCATCGCCTGAAGCTGACACGTTATATCCGTCTCATCGCTGCTCAGCCTCGATGCGTCGATCGACCCTCTCGCATAACTGACTATATTCACGAGTGATTCCGCGCCGCTCAGCGTTACCGTAGGTGAGCTTACAGCCACCGTCAAGCCCTGCTGATTTTCCTTGAATTTGCCCGTATACATTATCGACACGTCGACTTCCTTACTGACAAGCGATTCAACGGTCGCCGATATCTTCGATATGCTTTTCCGCGTGACAGTGATGCCGCTCGGTACCCTTACGGTTATTGCGATTTCATTATCGCCCTTGACCGCGACCGCCATATCGACAGTCGCCGAAATATCGCCGGCCGTTACCGAGCTCAGAGCCGACCTCGAGCCGGTCACCTCGATATCAAGAGTGCTTGCGCTGCCTGCGCTCATCGCCAGCCCTCTTTCGGTCAGCATATCCGTGTGAATATATGAGATCGAAATGTCTTTTATCGACTTTGTCGCCGCAGGGTTTACCTCCGCCATTACATACATCCAGAGGATAGCGGCAACTATGAGTGAGAGTATGACGTTGAATTTTTTGTTATTCAGCATGTCTGCCTCCCATCACTCTCGCCAGTCTCGAAATAAAACCGACCTTTTCGTCTTCCGGTGCCAGATAGAGGTTGAGCAAAAGCTTCTTGAGGCCCTTGCTGTCCAGGAACCTCGTAAGTCTGCCGCCCCTTGCGACGGAAATCACTCCTGTCTCCTCGCTGACGATCAAAACTACGGCATCCGAATTTTCCGTAATTCCTATGCCCGCTCTGTGCCGTGTGCCGAGCTCCTTGTTGAGATCAAGGCTTGCGGTGAGCGGAAGCACACAACCGGCGGCATATATTCTGTCATCGCGTATGATAACCGCGCCGTCGTGCAAAGGTGCGCCTTTATAAAATATATTACCGATCATTTCAGTCGAAATCTCGGCATTTATCACGGTGCCCGTCTCGGCAATATCGCCGAGCGTGACATCACGCTCGATGACTATGAGCGCGCCCGTTCTCGATTCCGAGAAGGAATCACACGCCCTTACGATCTCGTCCGTTATGAGCTTAGCCTTTGACTTATCGAGTCTCGAAAGCCTCCCCCCCATGATCCTTCCACGTCCTATGTACTCAAGTCCGCGCCTCAGCTCGGGCTGAAAGAGCACAATAAGAGCGACAACTCCCATCGTCATTGTTCCCTTGAGTATCCAATTGAGAACATGCATATCGAGAAGATCAGAAATGAGATACGCCGCGACCAGAGCAATGATCCCCTTGACGAGCTGCTGAGCACGCGATTCCCTGATAAAAGCGAGGATCTTATAAACGATAAAAGCGACAACGCATATGTCCAATACATCCGTGACGCCGATGTTCGAGAAAATATCTATTAGTGTTTCTTTCATTCGCGGATCCCCTTCTGAGACTTTATACAATTTTACTAAAAAAAACGCAAGAATTCAATAGTCGCGCAATCAGTTGCTCATCAAATATCCGCTTTTTTTGCTGTTTGCGCTCATTAAAACTGCGGCGACCGGCGGCTGAAATAAACGATGCGGGAGACTCCATAAAGGCGTCTCCCGCGATTTGTTGCATATTATGTTGTTCCGGTCCGATCTTTTTCGGTTTTCCGGTACGGACAAAACGTCCGGCAATCGCATCTCCGCGACGCTCGTGCGGTCTGACGCAGCACAGCGTTCAGGTACAGAGTTTCGATTACTATGAGCGGTCTAATATACGGTTTCCAAAATCCCGTAATCGCCGTCATTGCGTTTGTAGACTATGTTGACGAGGTTCGTTTCGATGTTCATGAACACGTAAAAGTCGTGCTCGATCATCTCCATTTCGAGGATCGCATCCTCAACCTCCATCGGTGTAAGGTCGAGCGACTTGACCTTTACCACCTTGCCGATAACCCCTTCCTCGGCATCCGGCAACGGTATTGCTTCAAACCTTACGGACTTGTTATTATTATATCTTTTTTCGAGCTTGCCCTTGAATTTGGACATTTGGCTCGACAGCTTGTCTATAGATTTATCGATTCCCTCATATATGTCGTCTGCCGTCTGTTCCGTTCTGAATATCGCCCCCTTAGCATTGATATTTACCTCGATCTTGTCCCTGCCGCGCTCCTGTGAAAGCACGACTTTAGCGTCAATGTCGTCCGAAAAGTATTTATTCAGCTTTTCGAATTTCTTCTCGATAGTGTCCTCCAGATATTGGTACGTGCTGAAATTCTTGCCTGTGATGGTGATGTTCATAATATCCCTCCTTATGACACTTTTGTTATATTATAGCATGATATTCAGAAAAATAACACGCTTGCATTTATGCACTCAAAACAAAATATGCTTTCGGATTCGGGATGAGGTGCGTTCGAGCGTTCATGCGGACACTATCCACACTCAAAATGCAAACAAACAAAGAAACGGAAGCTGCCTGACCTGGTCTTTGACCCCACACTCGCCTTTACCGGGATTTTCCCGAGGACTTACACCTAAACTATGCCATGCTCGCCGCCGCGTATGCGCGCGGTTTACGTGGGTCCCTTTGCCCATAGCCGGCCTGGACTTTCAACCACAGACACAGCCTCCGTCTCCGACAAAACGAATATCATATTTTTCAGGGATTGTCAACGCGCCGCGAACGCCAGGAAATATATCTCTGATGCTTTTGTCGGTCTAAGCGCTTCTACGCACTCGCAGGCCGTGCTTCCCGTGGTATAAAAATCATCGACAACTATAAGAGTTCTGCCTGCAAGACTTCCCTCGAAGCCGTGACTCAAAGATATGCTGCCAGCGATATTGCGTCTGCGCTCCGCGGGACCGAGACTTCTCATCGGCATGGTGTCTCTCGTCCTTACGAGCATACGCAACTCCGCCGACATACCTGTTTTACCGGCAAGTGCCTCTGCGATCAAAGCGGACTGATTGAAGCCTCGCTTAAGTTCTTTACTTCTGTAAAGCGGAACGGGTATTACCGCATCTCCCTTTATCCCGGCTGCTCTAAGCCTGTCTGCGCATATATCCGCCACGTGATCCGCAATATATCTGTTACCGTTGTATTTAAGTGAAAAAATTATGCTGCGCTCGTAGATGCCGTATTCACAACACTTGAGAAGGCTGAACCCGTCCATTGGTTTGGGTTCATCCACGTTCCACCTTATTCTGTCCATGCAGTGATCGCATATACTGTAGCTCCTCGACGCGTCGATAATATTGCCGCAGCAGATACAGTACAGAGATTTCGGGTATACGAGATCAAGCAGCACATCGAAAATACGCTTCACTGTTCCCCTCCTTCGGAAGCTTATTACAGCTTCTTAATCTCCGGCTGCTCATCTGTTCCGGGCAATTCGTCGATTTCATACGGCGCATCTGCCCTGTACGGCTCGTATATCTCAGGGTTCTTATCGGTATAGGTCGGACCGTCGGCTTCGAGCATCTCATTTAGAAAGTGCAGACGCTTTCCGAGGCCGGAATAGCGCATTCTGATGCGGTTATTGTCCACCATCGCTTCGAGTCTGCGGATAGAGCCGCAAAGGACAACCGCCATCTTGCCTCTGGTCACCGCGGTGTAAAGCAAGTTTCTCGTGGCAAGCACCGGAGGAAACCACGATATCGGCATTACGACGATCGGAAATTCCGAACCCTGACTTTTATGAACAGTAACGGCATAAGCGAGCTCAAGCTCATCAATTCCCGAAAAATCGTAGGTAACAAATCTTTCGTCGTCAAAGACGACTGTCACGGTCTGATCCTCGTGGTCAATTCGCTGAATCGTACCCACATCGCCGTTGAATATTCCCTGCCCCTCCGACATATCCCGGCGTTTCCTCCATCCGATCATGTAATTATTCTTTATCTGCATTACCTTGTCTCCCTCGCGAAAGATACGTTCCCCGTTTCTCCGTTCATTTTTGCCGGGCGCGGGCGGGTTGAGCGCCTGCTGCAGGGCCGTGTTCAGAGAGACCGTTCCGAGAAGTCCCTTTCGTACGGGTGTAAGGACCTGGATATCCTTGAGCGTATCGATTTCGCCGTAATACGATGCTAAGCGTTTCGAAGCGAGCTCAATTATCAGGTCGAGTATTTCGTTTTCACTGCGGCGTTCCATGAAAAAAAAGTCTTTGTCCTTTTCGTTGTAGGACGGATACTCGCCATTGTTTATTTTGTGAGCGTTTACGACGATCAGACTCTCCTCTGCCTGCCTGAATATGTCCGTAAGCCTCGTCACATTTGCACATCCGCTTTCTATCAGATCGCGCAGAACATTCCCTGCGCCGACCGACGGCAGCTGATCAGCATCCCCTATAAGTATCAGCCTTGTTCCCGTCCTTACGGCTCCCGTAAGTCCCTGCATCAGCATCAGGTCGATCATAGACGCTTCGTCGACGATAATGACATCATAATCGAGCGGATCGTCTTGCGTCCTGCCGAACCTCATCTCATCCGCTTCGTCGTAGTAGAAGTACTCAAGCAACCTGTGTATTGTCGACGCATAGTGCCCGCTCGTCTCGGTTATCCGCTTTGCGGCGCGACCCGTAGGAGCTGCTATAGCCGTACTGAGACCGCTTTGTTTGAATATGCGTATCATCGCGTTGATGATCGTTGTTTTTCCCGTTCCCGGTCCGCCGGTGATCACAGAAAGTCCGCAGCTCACAGAGCTGTTTACGGCTCTCTTCTGTTGCTCGGAAAGCTCAAGCCCGGTGTCCGATTCCATCTGCCTTATCATGTTGCCCTTGTCGGTGCTGAGCGGCTTCAGCGAACCCGATGATATTCTTGCAATGCTGCGGGTCACCTGCTGCTCCGCGATGTACAACGGATACAAATAGCAAACCTCCTCGCCGTCAAGTCTGTCGAGTTTTATTATGCCGTTGAACGCCAGCCCTATTATTTCCTGCATTATAAGCCCGGCAGGCAGGTCGAGAAGCTCTCCCGCACTTTCACAAAGCTCGGTGCGCGGCATATATGTGTTGCCTTCCCCGGCGAAATATGAAAGCACATACCGTATACCGCTTCTGATCCTGAACGGGCTGCTGCTTTCTATTCCCATTTTTTCGGCTATGGCGTCAGCCTTTCTGAAGCCGAAGCCTCTGACCTCCTCTACGAGCCGATACGGGTTCTCCTCTATAAGCGCTGCGGCATTTTGTCCGTACATTCGGAAAAGCTTCAGCGCAGCCGCTGTTGTCACCCCATAGCCTTGGAGTTTTACAAATATAGCGGCAAACTGCCTGTGCTCACCGTATGACTGCGTTATTTTTTCCGCCGTCTTCGGTCCTATTCCCCTGACGGAGATGAGCTTTTGGGGTTCCTCTTCGAGAATCCTCATAGTATCGTCACCGAACGCCTGAACTAAAAGGCGCGCCGTAGCCTTGCCCACGCCTCTGATTATACCGGAGGACAAAAAATCAAAGATCGCATCACTGTCATCAGGCATTATCTCCTCAAACTCCTTAAACGCGAATTGTTCGCCGTATGTCGGATGATTTTTGAAGATGCCCGTAAGACGGAACCGCGATCCTTTGACGCACTGCGGCAGATTACCCACCACGGTGAAATATTCAGTTTCCGTTTCCATCACCGCGACCGTATAACCGTTTTCATCATTTCTGAATACGATATCGGTGATGGTCCCCGTTTTTTCTTCCATATATCACCTGTCGAAGGAAGATGTAAAATGCTATTTTATTTTTTTCATAAATGCAGGTCTGTACATTCTGCGGTTATCGAGAGTCCTTATGCGCTCAGAGAACGCACCCGGTTCTATACCGTACAGAGCCTCCTCCATATCGTACATCCGTGCATCTATCATATCGAGATAATGGAGTATTTCCGCTTCCGGAAACATCGGCTTCTTAGGACTGCCGAACTCCGGCTCATAGTGATGCGTCAGGATCATATGCTCCATTACAAGTGCCTTCTCCTCCGGTATTCCAAGCTCCGCCGTCAGCTCGTCTATCATCGACACGCCCTGAACTATATGACCGAGGAGCTGTCCCTTCGCCGAATATCCCGACGCGACACCGTTCTCGCCGGCATTGATCTCGTTGAGCTTCTCCATATCATGTATAATGACGCCTGTCCTCACGAGATCGCGCGACAACATAGTATAAACGTCACAGACGCCCTCTCCCGTCATCAGCATTCTCTTCATGTGCCAGAGAAGCCCGCCGAACTCTGCGTGATGATTGCGCGAAGCTGCCGGATAGTACATGAGTCTGTCGCGGTTATCCGTAAGAAGCCTGACGGTGAGCTTCCTTAAATCAGCGTCATCGATGCCTTCCGCCAAACCCATGATATATGCGTACATATCGGCGGGAGCCTCAGGCGCCGCCTTAATAAAGTCTGACACTGCAAGTTCATCCGCCGGCGTCGATTTTCTGATTTTGAGTACCCTAAGCTGCATCATTCCCTGCCACTCGCTGACCTGAGCCTTCACCTTGACGATGTCACCCTCATTTATAGTGGAAAGCTCCGGCTGCTCGGCCTCGGACAGATCCCACTTTTTGGCGCTGACCTCGCCCGATTTGTCGGCGAGGCGAAGATCAAGGTACTGTTTGTTATTTGAGCCTGTGCGCACCGATATCGCCTTTACCATGAAAAAGCTTATAAACTCCATTCCGCTCTTGAGGTCGTTTACAAATTTATCTTTCATTTCTTCTCCATATCTGAAATAAAGCTCATCCCTGTGTAAAATTATAGATGAGTCCCCATACAATGTAAACAGAAAGAGACCGGCTGCATGGTCTCTCCTCCGTCATATTTTCTCCACCTTATAGCCGATTCCCCAGACTACTTTGAGGTATTTCGGGTTCTTAGGGTTTAACTCTATCTTCTCACGTATCCTCCGTATGTGGACGGCGACAGTGTTCTCGGGATTGTACGCCGGTTCGTTCCATACGTTCTCGTATATCTGTTCGATTGAATACACCTTTCCGGCGTTTGCGGTTAAGAGCTTGAGAATTCCGAACTCGATCGGTGTTACGGTAACGTATTCCTCGTCGACCATCACGGTTTTCTCGTTATCATCGATTATGAGCTCCCCCGAGCGGTATATTCCCTCCTGCGATTTGACATCCATGCTGCCCAGATTCATATACCGCCTCAGTTGTGATTTTACCCGCGCTACGAGCTCCAGCGGGTTGAACGGTTTTGTTATGTAATCGTCCGCACCGACATTGAGACCCGTTATTTTGTCGTAATCCTCGGATTTTGCCGACAGCATGATGATCGGAATATTCGCCTCTTCCCTGATCTTCATCGTTGCCTGCATCCCGTCCATCTTCGGCATCATTATATCCATAAGTATGAGATGTACAGGTTTGGATCTGACTACCGACAACGCCCCGATGCCGTCATACGCCTTATATACAGTATATCCCTCGTTCCTGAGGTATATCTCTATAGCATGCGCTATTTCCTTGTCGTCGTCGCACACAAGAATATTCATGCAGTTCCACCTCCCGTACCGATATTACAATTCAGATACGCCATATTTTATCATATTCCGCCGTTCAGGTAAATATTTCAGAAAGCCGGTCAAACAGCACGGCGAACGAAAGGGTAACCGCAGTTGACCGGGCACAAACTGCCGCTGAAGCAAATCATCACATCGCGTTTTCAGGCGTTACCCACGATTTTAAACGTCTTCGGAGCTTTTGACCTGAGCAGCACAAGCGAGGCGATAAGATAAACCGTCACTACAGCGCATATCGCGGCTATGACAAGCCCGCCAAGGTTATCGTTACCCAGCATCATATAGCTCGCGATGTATATAAGCACGTTGGAGATCTTGTAAATTACATTCTTCGTTTTCGCTTCATCCGTAAACGGCTGCAGAAGGTAATACAGCGTCAGATAATGTATCGAGTAGAAGAAAGTCAGCACTGTTATCACGGCGATCACGGGAAGAACCTTCAATACTCCCGTACCGCTCAGCAAAGCGCCGGCAATAAGACCGACCGCCAGCGGCCCCGTCATCATAGAGTTCAAAACAAAGCTCGATCTGAGTCTAATCATATAGTTTCTCAGTATATCCTCAGGCTTGCGATACCAGCTGTACATCAGCAGGTATCTGTCAATGTTATTGAACAGGGACATAGTATACACATCTTTGAATGCTATAATATATATTATAAAAAACCATACACCGAGGCGTGATGTCATCACGCCGTATATACTCTTCGTCTCGCCCATTATGAGAGACACCGCACCGACTATAACCGGCACGGCAAAAGCTGCCGCGGCAGTAATCAGTGCCCTCTTTCTGAATATCCTGCTGTGCCTCTTAATGAACAAAGCGTTCAGGTATGCATATCCGCCCTTTCCCTTTACGCTTTTTGTCACATCCATGTCGAGCTTATCTTCCTTCAGTACCGCCGCATTGCGCTTTATATTTTTTATCTCCTGAGTTTTGTAAAAATGCGCGATCTCTTTACGCGCGAGCATATCATAATCATCAAATCTTTTGACCGCCAGAACTCCCGCAGCGCCGAGCATCGCTATGACAGAACATACCGGCCATGAAACAACAAAGCGCGCGACGGCATCTCTAAATGCATCCGGGGCAAACAACATCAGGTAGCCTGCTATGATGCATATTGCTCCCGGTACGATTCTGACCGCACTTTTTTTGATGTCCGCTTTGCTCGCGGTGAGCACGTCGGCAAAGAGCCTGAAGCCTAACATCTCGACAAACAGCACGATGCCTCCCGTGACACTCTGCCCGAAAATGAGCGCACATACAATAAGCGGTATGAAAGTGTTGATTGCGACGCGCTTTATGCCTTTGATCCACTTATATCGAAAATATTCTCTCTTCGAGAGTCTGAAATATACGAGGTTAGTTACAGTCATTTCATTGCTGTCCGTATTGAAGCAATGAAATACAAAGCCTCCTCCCAGAACGTTCAGCATAAAAAACATCGAAACGAACGTCGTACCGAACGTTCTCAGCTCGCTGAAGCCTGACGGGAAAAATTTGATCCTGATCGGCAGTATGATAAACAGCGCGAAATAAACGAATGAACCGAGGAACTCTCTGATCGCCGTAAGTCCTATGATAACGCGCATCAATATTATCTTGCTGTCGCTTTCTTTGTAGACTGAGTCCGGGATGCGGCGACCTATGAACGGCAGCCTCCTAAGCTGGTATACGGATCGATTAAACGAAACGACACCTGAAATGTCCTCCATAACCTTATATGAATTTCTCATTTTTCATCACCGACAAGATGTCTGATTATCTCTTCTTCATATTCAGGCGATGTCTTGTCGAGGCCGGTAAGCCCCTCGAGTACTCCGTCCTTCAGGAGAACTATCTCATCGCACATGTCTTTTGCGAGCTGCATTATATGCGTCGAAAACAAAATGATATGTTCGTCTCTGAGCTCCAGCAGACTCTTCTTTATCTCGTTCGCCACTATGACATCAAGACTTGTAAGCGGCTCATCGAGAAGCATCACAGGCGGTTTTGAGATCAGAAGCGTCATAAGGTAAAGCTTTGCTTTCATTCCGGATGAATAGCCCTTGATCAGCCGGTCAGGATCGTCCGCCGAAAAGCCGAGCCTTTCAAACAGCTCTGCCACACCATCGTCAGTCTCACCGTGCACATCGACGTAGAAACGTATGAACTCCCTCCCCGTCAGAAAATCCGGAATCATCGGCTGTGAAAATACCATGCCTATATCGTCACCAGTAGTTTTCCGCTGCCCGCCGTTCACCGCGAGCAGTGCCGTTCCCGAAAACTCGTCGTACTCACCGTATATCGTCTTGAACAAAGTGGTCTTTCCCGCTCCGTTACGTCCGAGCAGACCGTAGATCCTGCCCTGCTCGAATGTATATGTGCAGTCCCTCAGAACTTCTTTGCTGTCAAAAGATTTCCGTATCTGTTTCAGTATAAGCTGCATACACCCTGTCTCCTTCTGCAAAAGAATATCATAAGATGTCCACCCATGCAAATGCCGCCGGTCCGTGTTCACGCCGCACTTTCAGAACGCATCGGATTTGTTTGCCGCGCCGCTTTGTTGTATAATTAAATGCAACTCGCGATACGGAGGACGGGATTTGAAGTTTTGTGAATTGACAGAAGAAGAATATATCGATTTCGAGAGAGTACACCCTCTTCGGAATTTTATGAACAGTATCGAGGCGTATCGTGCCAAGCTCACCAACGGCTGGTTTGCTTCGCTCGTAGGCGTCAAGGATAAAAACGGTGCCGTAATTGCGGCGACCATTTACTCGGAGGTACACGCGCTCAAGCTTTATAGATATGTATACCTGCAGCGCGGCATGCTTGCCGATTACAGGAACACCGAGCTGCTCGCCTTTTTCACGGAGGAACTGCGAAAGTACGCTCATGCGCGAAAGGGTCTGTACATGATATGCGATCCTCCAATCCTTGTCAGAGAACGCGATATAGACGGAGCTATCATCGAGGGCGGATATGACAATATGTGGGTCGTCGAAGCCATGAAAAAATCAGGTTGGGAGCATCGGGGCTTCAACACGGGATATGATATCGCGGCATACGCGCGCTTCATGTTCACTCTGCCGCTCACCGGTATGACCGAGGACCAGGTATACAAGCAGTTCCACTCGCAAACTCGCTGGTCGATCAACAAAACACTGAGACAGGGTATTCAGGTGCGTGAACTCGGTATCGACGAGATCGAAGTGTTTCTGCGCATGATGGACGAAACGGCAAAACGCCGTGAGTTCTACGCGCGTGAGCACGAGTTTTTTATAAATACGATCAAAGCCTACGGTAAGCATGGAAAGCTGCTCACCGCATACCTCGACATACCGCATCACCGCGCTATGCTCGAAGCTGAGAGACAAACTCTCGCCATGGAGGTCGCCGCGACGGACGCCAAGCTTGCGAAAGCTCCCGCCAGCCGCAAGTTCCTGACAAAAAAACGCGTTGCCGAGGAGGCTTTGCAGCTGAATGAGAAAAACATGAATGAAGCCGATGCACTTGAACAGAAATACGGCTCCGTTATCAATATGGCGGTCTCATTCTTTTCGGTTTATGATAATGAAGTCACCTATATTTACAGCGGCACCGATGACAGGTTCCGTAAATACAACGCTCCGTACGCCCTGCAATGGTACATGATAAAATACGCCGTCGCACACGGTATACCGCGCTACAACTTCTACGGCATCTCGGGCGATTTTCGCAGTGAAGCGAAGGATTACGGCATCTATGATTTCAAACGCGGCTTTTCGGGCGTCGTCGAAGAAAATATAGGCGATTTCATGATAGTTCTGCGTCCGGCGCAATACAGTATATACGAGGCTCTGAACCGCCGCATAACATAACCGGCTTTTTGACCGTTTGCCGCGGCGGAGCGGTATGCTTGAAAGACTTTGCCGCCAAACCGTTCCGGGTTGGTTTTGTTATGTCGCTTTTGAATCAACACTCGCCTGACAGCCATAATTCGCATGAATATCGACAGCTATCAATCACGCCAAATCCATCATTGACAAAGGCGATACCGTCTTGTATAATATCAACTGTCGCCAATGCGACGGCATAGGTATTCCGAGATAGCTCAATGGTGGAGCAACCGGCTGTTAACCGGTAGGCTGTGGGTTCGAGCCCCACCCTCGGAGCCAATTTTTTTCCTGCCGGCGTGGCGGAATTGGCAGACGCCCAGGACTTAAAATCCTGTGGGTAGTGATACCCGTACCGGTTCGACCCCGGTCGCCGGCACCAGTATTGCAGTATGATAATTTGATATGATATCGCGGGGTGGAGCAGTTGGTAGCTCGTCGGGCTCATAACCCGAAGGTCGGAGGTTCAAATCCTCCCTCCGCAACCAGGTTTAACCGTTAGAAATGTTGTGTTTTCCACAAGTCTAACGGTTTTTTATTTATCTAAAATTTATACTCTACAACGGGATGCGTATGCAAAATAGTATTCTTTGTATAATTATAGTTATTGACAAAAATAAAGGTAAGTGAAATACTGTAAACATACAGATAATGTAACAGGGGTTTTAGTATGAAACGGTTAAAAAATGGTCTGGATAAATTTTTAAGCATAGGCAGGAGTGCGTCCTCAATGCCTCCGAAGAGCTGCAGTATAGTTGACAGAGAAACCATGATACGCCAAAACGGAAAGGAAGTTTCACTTTTGGAGTTATTCTTTGATCTGGTGTTTGTCTATGCAATGTCCAAGATTACAGGCATTTTGGAAACAACTGCAGAGGGTATCATAACACCATATACCTTTTTTATATATTATGTGTCAATTCTTGTAGTGCTTCAGGTCTGGCTTTATCAGACGAATTATAACAATAGATTTTCTGCAGGCAGATGGTATGAAAATTTCATAATGGCAGCTAATATGATGTCAATACTTTTTGTATCTAACATTCTTCACAGGACAGATCTTCAGATGACAAATACATTTAACAGAGTTATGATCGTGATGCTTGGAGGAATCTCATTTCTTTACTTTATGCAGTCCCGAAATAATGGCGTTGGAAGTGGTGAATCCAGGACTTTTTCTTATCTTATTTTTTCTTTCGTGATTATATATGCGGTGTCGTCAGGACTGATTAGTTCAGGTGCCTGCATAAATATAGCATTTTTTATTACTGTTGCAGGAATTTTTACCGGTGCGTTTTTGCCTGCCTTTATCAGACGAAATTTTGATACCAGCATAGTAGACTTTCCGCACTTGACAGAAAGGTTTGAACTTTTGATAATACTATCCTTTGGAGAGGTGGTTATCTCTGTGGGAGAATATTTTCTTCCGGGTAAAATCAGTTTGGCTTCTGTTGCAGTTTTCGTGGTGATTTTACTTCTATTCGGATCCTATGTGATACATAATCATTATTTAATAGACAGGGAAACCGATACCAGAGGTATTGTACTCATGTTCAGTCATTATGCTCTGGTTATTTCCATAACCATGATGACGGTGGGACAATCATTTATCAGGCACACCGGGATGAATAATAAATTTTTTACCGTCTTAATACTGGCTGGTGTGATAATGTTTTTTATGGCACTTTATACAAATTCAGTGTACTATGAACACAGGATGTGGTTTTTGGGCGAAAAGCTGGGAATTTTAATTGTTACATTAGTCGGAGGGGCAATTATGTTGTATGCCATGTCAGGTTATGGATGTCTGATGGGGATGATTGTTATAAGCCTCGGAAATTTTGGCATATTACTGTATAAAGGCAGGCAGGTCAGTTGTTTTCTGATGAAAGTATAGTTGGTTATGACAAAAGGTATAATAAAAGGTACGATACGAAATGAGATATGAAAAAGGCTGTATTTTGATAAAAAAGGATAAACCCCTTTGGAAAAAAGTTTTATTGGTAGTGGTTATAATTATCATAGTTTTTATTTTTTTTTCAGCAATGCTTTTGGCATATTTGACGGTAACCGAGTATAGACCCGAAGCTATTGAGTCCCTTGGAAAAAGTATAACCGTCAACAGAAGAGTGTATAAAAGCGGTTTAAGTTTAAGGGAAAGTTCAATGAAGAAACTTAAGCAGGGAAAAGAATTTTCAATTTTATCCTGGAATATCGGATATGGTGCATTAGGAGATGATGCCGACTTTTTTCTGGATGGAGGGAAAGAAGTAAGGGCTTCTTCCAAGGAACGTGTACATGAGAATTTACAAAATATCATAAAAAAAATAAAGGCTTTGAATTCTGATATAGCAATGCTTCAGGAAGTTGATGTGAATTCAAACAGGTCTTACGGAATCAATCAGAGCAGAATTATTTCAAACAACATGAATAGTACGGAAAGCAGTTTTGCCACCAATTATAAGGTTCCGTTTATTCCATACCCTATTCCGCCAATTGGAAAGGTTGAGGCAGGTATTCAAATACAGTCTAAGTTTTCAATAGATAAAGTTTGCAGGATTCAGTTACCTGTTCCTTTCAGTTGGCCGGAGAGACTGGGGAATTTAAAGCGCTGTTTGCTTGTAGGAAGGATTCCGATAAAAGACAGCAAGAAGGACCTTGTCATGGTCAATCTGCATATGGAAGCATATGACAACGGCTCCGGAAAAACAGCTCAAACTAATGAGCTATTTAAGCTGCTTGAAAAGGAAAAAGCTAAAGGAAATTATGTGATTGCGGGAGGAGACTTCAATCAAACTTTTTCTTCAGCGAATATCTTAAAATATAAGGGAAGGAAAGGGACGTGGAAACCTGGAATCATAAATATAGAAAAATATAAAAAGAATTGGCAGTTTGTTATGGATACTGTGAACCCGAGCTGCAGATCCCTTGACAGACCCTTTAAAAATGCCGATAAAAAATCCTTTCAATATTATGTAATAGACGGCTTTATTCTTTCAAAGAATATTAAAGTGAAGAAGTATAAAAATATGAATTTGCAGTTTAAAAATGCAGATCATAATCCTGTTTTGCTGAAAGTTGAATTGAAAAGGTAGCTTTGAAGATGTATACATTTTACCAATCTTTACATTTATAAGAAGACAATGTATAATAAAGTAAATTATAGTTTTTTTATAGGAGGAATGTAAGTTATGAAAAACAAAATCATTAAATTATTAACTTTAATTCTGTCCGTTGCAGTAGTTGTGGCTTTCACAGCTTGTGGAGCAAAGGAAGAAGATAAGAAAGATGAAGCTTCCAAATACCTGGACGGCAGCTATTTTGCAAAGGCAGAATTGAAGAGTGGAACAAAGATCAGCAATATGTTCAGACTTGCTGATGCTGACAAGGGGAAAGTTAAATTACAGGTAGCAAAGGGTAAGTACAAGGTGACTGTTCGTTTAAGCGGAAAGGGTTACGATGCTCTGTTCTTGGGCGAACCTAAAGATGCAGCTAAAGCTAAGAAGGATGAACTGATTAAGGCAGTGAAAGACGATAAAGGCTATATGACATATACCTTTAAACTTGATGATCTGGATAAGGAAATCAAACTTGCTTCTCGCTCAGCTAAGCATGCAAAGGCAGCAAAGAATGCTGAACTGAAAGAGGTTAATAAAGATGGAAGCTATGGAACAACAGCTTCAAACATCGTTTGGTATCCAAGAACAATTAAGGTTTCCTCAAAGGGTTTGACCACAACAACAATTAAAGATTTAGAGGGAATGGAAGAAGCAAAGGCTGTTGAAACCGTTAAGAAACAGAAGAGTCCTGCTCTTACAGATAACTTGATTAAAGCAATCTATGTTCAGGAAAGAAATGATAATACCGACAAGATGTGCAAGGTAGCTAAAGCTTCATGGGATGCTCTATCCAAGATGGAAAAGGAAGAAGTTGAAGAAGCTGATTACTATGGTCTGAACACAGGAGATGCAAAGAAAGATGCACCTCTGAACGCTGCACCGAAGAAGGATAAGGAACTCCTTGTTGTAAGCTTCGGAACAAGCTTCA
>CALIXS010000005.1 GCA_938046095.1 uncultured Clostridia bacterium | reverse complement strand
TGTACTACACAGGAAGCGTTCTCAAAAAGGTTGTCCGAAATTTAGTCTAGCACCAAAGCGCAAAAAAAGAAGCGGAAACACGCATGTCTGATTAACGGGAAATTGTCTTGAATATACGCCAAAGCTGTGATACAATGACAAAGCCCGCAAAATCCGGATGCTTCGAATATCGGTCGAGGCGGTGGTCATAACGAGATTCATCTGATATCATGTACTCGTGCCCGGACGCCAAATAATTATTAAATGGAGACGTATCGAAGTGGTCATAACGGGGCGCACTCGAAATGCGTTAGCCCTCACGGGCACGTGGGTTCGAATCCCACCGTCTCCGCCAACAACAAACCCGCGTAAATCAAGGGTTTACGCGGGTTTATTGTTGCCGTTTTTTAGTGCCCGGGTGAGCCTATACATCCAGGGAGCCGTCAGGCAGCTGCACCGGTGCTTCGGATCCTGTACTACAGGATCGAAAACTTTTCCTGCATGCTAAAGAGGCGATTAGGACCATTTATGTGTTTTTGCGGTAATACGGTGGAAACAGAACCGAAAATCATATTGCAGCGACAGTTATCGGAAACGAAGTCTCGGCCGCTTTTTACTTCAAAAAAAATTTCGAAAGCACTGCCTTTTTTTCAGTATAAGGCTGATATCGCACAGGCATGTCCACCCATGTTTTTTTATCCACTATGCTCCGTATGTGACTGAATTCCTCAAAGCCCGCTTCCCCGTGGTAACAGCCTGTTCCGCTTTCTCCTACACCTCCGAAAGGCATTTCACTTGTAGCAAGATGTATAATCGTATCGTTGATGCAACCGCCTCCAAACCTGCATTTTTTAAGTACCTGTGCTTTAACGCTCTTATCCTCCGTAAAACAGTATAACGCCAGAGGATGAGGACGACTTGCGATCATGGAAAGAGCCTCGTCTAAGGTTTTATATGTAAGCACCGGAAGTAACGGCCCGAAAATCTCCTCACCCATAACGGCATCCTCCCAGGTTATATCCGTCATTACGGTAGGCTCTATCCTTTCAGTTTCTTTGTCACAGTTTCCGCCCCAAACCGCCTTATCCGTATTTATCAGTCCTTTCAATCTGTTGAAATGCCTCTCATTTATAATTTTTCCGTAATTCGGGTTGTCGAGCGGCTTTTCTCCTAACTGGGAAATTATTTCATTTTTTATCGCCGTCACAAGTGTATCTCTGATACTTTCATCGCATAAAACATAATCCGGCGCAACACATGTCTGTCCGCAGTTCAAAAATTTTCCGAACACGATCCTTTTTGCCGCCAAATCTATTTTAGCGCTCCTCTCCACTATACATGGGCTTTTACCGCCAAGCTCGAGCGTTACCGGTGTTAAATGTTCCGCCGCAAGCCGCATTACCTCTTTCCCTACATTCTTACTGCCCGTAAAAAATATCTTATTGAATTTCTGCCGTAAAAGCGCCCTGTTTTCCGCTCTGCCTCCGGTAATGACGGCTACAAATTCCGGTTTGAAACATTCCCCAAGCATTTTCTTTAACACCTCACAGGCCGCGGGAGCATAAGCGCTCGGCTTTATAACAGCGGTATTTCCCGCTGCAATAGCATCTGCAAGAGGTTCCAATGTAAGAAGTACCGGATAATTCCACGGACTTATTATGAGAACAGTACCGTAAGGCGACGGGCTTCTGAAGCTTTTAGCTGCAAACTGAGCAAGCGGGGTACGTACGCGCTTTTCCCTCATAAGCCCTCTCAAATGCTTCTTTAACCAGCTTATTTCGGATAAAATAAGGCCTATTTCACACATAAAAGCTTCCGTTCTGCTCTTACCCAGGTCTTGCTTTAGCGCATTACAAAGATCGTCCTCGTAAGCCTCTATCGCTTTTCTCAGATTTTCAAGTGAGCTCAGCCGTGTCTCTCTGCTCTGTGTAAGCCCCGATTCGAAAAAATCATTTTGCCGGTTAAGTATTTCAGCTATATCATGTTCGGTCATTTCAATTCCGCCTCCATTAAGTTTTCATCTATGCTTACTACTATTCCGAGATTCTCAAGCAAAACTCTCAGAATAGAAAACTCCGTCGGCGTCAGAGCTACAGGCTCCCCGTTCAGACGACACTCATAGCGCGCCGTATCCAATTCCAGTTGCTCGTATTTCAGCACCCGGCCGTGAGCGATTGAACCTTCCGCGTCGGAAAACCTATTATACCGCCGCAGTTGCGCTTTCACCCTCGCCATAAGCTCTAACGGCCTAAAAGGCTTCGTCACGTAATCATCCGCGCCCAATGTAAGGCCGTTGATCTTGTCAACCTCAGCATCTCTGGCCGTTAACATTATAACGGGGTAGACGTAATTTTCGCGGATTTTTTGACATAGTGAAAAGCCGTCCGCCCCGGGAAGCATAACATCGAGGATTGCCAGATCAAGCTCCTGCATTTCAATACAGCGCAGAGCATCTTCCGCAGTATATGACTTGAATACAGTATAGTTTTCATTTTTCAGATAGACTTCGATCAGGTCGGCAATATCCCTTTCGTCGTCGACAACTAAAATCTTTTCCATAAAAATCCGGATCCCCTGCCCGCTGCTCACCGAAATTATTATATCAGCTGCAAAGCGGTAATTCTCAAACAGATGCATAAGGAATTATTAAGGCTTTCCTTATATATAGCGCCACTCGTTCCCTTCGCCTGCCCGGCCGTGGATATGTATCCCTTATTTTCTGCGCGCTTTTTACAGCATATATCTTTTCAGAAGCACGCATCTCGAAGCGCTGTAAGTTTAAGTCGAACTCTAAATCAGATTACCGGCGGTCGGGAACAACATCCATGATATTTCTTTTACCTACAGTCTCATACATAGTCTTCAGTATGGATAGATTTGATCATATATAGATAATACGGTTTTTCAACCGGTAAAGGAGTTTCCGACTTTTGTTATAAGCTTTTCACTGTTTTCGGCCCATCTTTCCTGTGCGTTTCGAACATCAAAAAAGAAAGGTTTATTGTAAATCCCGAGACCGCTGCCGTGTACGATCGGCACAGAGCCGATCATCGGACCGGAATTTATTACAGAGACGGCGTCATCTCACCGCGTATATCAGAAGCCATAGCATCCTTGATTTGATTTACGTCCGTGCAGTTACTGAAAAGATAGTACAGCTTCGTGACGGCCGCCTCCGCCGTGAGATCGGCGCCGTTCACCGCGCCCGCCTGCTTGAGGCTTCGGCTTACCTCGTACGTTCCGAGGAGCGCCGAGCTCTTGAGGCACTGAGTACATACGACTATTACGGTGCCGTTGTCAACCGCCTTGTTGAGGAGAGGAATCAGCGCATCGTCACCCTGAGGGACATTTCCGGTCCCGAAGCCCTCAAGAACGAGCCCCTTAAGCTCCTCCGTCATTATGCCCTCGAAAAGCCTGAACTGTATCCCCGGGAATATTTTGAGGACGGCGACCGGGATGTCCTCTTCAAGCAGGTTGACACGGAGCCCTGCGCCCGGCGGCATGATGAACTTCCCGTTATACCTTATGTCGATCCCTAAGGACGCAAGGTGCGGATAGTTAGGAGAATCAAAAGCTATAAGCTCATCCGCCGATACTTTGGTACTGCGGTTGCCTCGCAAAAGCACGCCCGCAAAGCAGAGCGTGACCTCGGGGCACCTCGTATCGGCCGCTATCAGGGCTGCCGATACTATATTGTCGTGCGCATCGCTCCTTACGTGGCCGATCGGGATCTGTGAGCCCGTCAGAACGACGGGTTTGTTAAGTCCATTTAACATGAATGACAGCGCAGATGCGGTATACGCCATAGTATCCGTGCCGTGGAGCACCACAAAACCGTCGTACATATCATAGCAGTCGCTTATCACCCCTGCTATTTTATTCCATTCTTTCACACTCACATTGGATGAATCGAGCAGCGTATCAAACTCGATAAGCTCCCACTCCGGCATGCCCGGCTTCTTCAGATCGGCGATCTTCTCCATTTCGCTGCGGAGGTATCCCTTTTGAGGAACATATCCGTTTTCACTTTCGACCATGCCGAGTGTCCCGCCGGTATAGATAAAACATATTCTGCGTCTATTTTCGCTCATGATTATTCTCTCACTGCGGCGTCCATCAAAGCTTTTCCGTCGCTGAAAGCGCTGCCTGCCTTTGTTGTTATCTCCCAATAACTGTTTGTAAACTCATCATAAGCAAATGCACCGAGCTTTGATACGTCGACCCTGCCGTCTGCGTCCAGCACACTTTCATCGACAAGCGTTCCTACGATCTCACCCACGATGTGAAAGCCGTAGCTCTCATTTTTTACCTCGGAGAGCCTGCACTCGAGAGTTACGGGGAATTCCTCGATCACGGGAGCGTCCACCTTTTCGCTCCTGACAGCCGTAAGCCCGCTCCTTTCGAATTTATCGGTCATTGTGTTCGCACTTGCTATTCCGAAAAAATCGGCCTCTTTCAGGTGCTTTACATCAGCGACGGCTATCGTGAAGGCGCCGCGTTTTTTTATATTTTCCGACGTCTTATGACCCTCGTCTATGTTGAGCGAAACCTTGTCCTCGGCACATATACCGCCCCATGCCATATTCATTACATCCACCTTCCCGTCATCCCCGTACGTAGCGATCATAAGCACCGGCATCGGGAACAAATACGGCTTTACTCCGAAATCCTTCTTCATGGTATCCTCCTCTCCTGTACGCAAACAAAAATCTTTGCACAAATCGTACACCAAGAAGGCTGAAATTGCAAATTATCGTACATGTCAACATGTGCATCGGTGCTCATACCGGCCGCATAAGGTGTATAATATTATCATTCCTTCTCAGAGAGCACGGCAAAACACGGCGCACCTGTTTAAAGGTGCGTTTTTTATTCGCCTTTATTATTCTCAATCTTTAATATATAATGATTTTAAGTTAAACGATCAGACTATCGGAGGCTATGATGAAAAAACTCAACCGCATACTTATCCTTGCAGGCCTTGGCCTTATCGCCGTCACGGTATTCATGGCGTTCGGGATCCCGAAGCTCGCCGACATGCAGGCAAAATATGACAGGATACTTATACTTTCCATGTGCCTCGCGGCACCGGGAGCATTTCTCGTCGACGCGGGCAGAAGACTTTCGTCAGAGGAACCTGACAGGCACTGGGTAAAATTTGCGGTCAGCGTCGTAATTGCCGAAGCGGCACTGTTCCTGTGTTACAAAGGTTTCGGTTTTACTCCGGAGGGAACGTTTGAAGCTCCGTTCATTAACTGGGCCGTGAGCAAAATAGACATACTTGCCGAAAAGCTGGCAAAATAAAGAAGACTGACCGTAATTGAACGCCGGGATGTATAAGGTCCCGATCGTTACCCGTGCAGTCCCTTATCCGGTATGCCGCCTACTGTCACATGACGGCCTCCAGCTTGTGTATGCAGTCTTCTATTCGGTGTGGTGAATCGGCAAATAACGTCGAATCCCTGAGCTCCTTTTTTGTGCCGTAGCCGTACGTACAGCCTATAAAAGGCGCGCCGACGGCAGCTGCGGCTTCCATATCGCCCCCGCGATCGCCTATTACGATGTACCTTTCACCGGGGTGCTCGTCAGCGATTTTTTTCATTATCGCCCCCTTGCCGATATCTCCGAACGATTCGCTGTCGTAAAAGCTTTCGAACCATCTGTCCATACCGAAAAACTCGGAATGGACGGTTGCATAGCCTTTGTTGCAGTTGCTCAGTATAACCATTCTGTATCCCTGTGATTTTAGCGAATCGAGAAGCTCGGCGGCTCCGGCAAACCAGCGCGCATTGCCTTGTTTAATTGATGCGAGCATGTGCCTGTAGACGATAGACATACACTCCTCGCAGTTTTTTCCGTCCAGCTGCGGAGCATACTCATGCCACATTTCCCGCGCCGTCTTGCCGAGCCAGCTCTTTATCTGTTCCTCGGTCGGAGGCGCGACATCTATGCCGAGATCGTCGCGCACGTGCTTTGAAGCGGCACGCACCGCCGGCCCGTATATGATATCAGTTTCCTGAAGTGTACCGTCATAGTCGAAAACCAATATCGGTTTCATTGTATCTGCTCCAGAAGATTCACCATCTCTATCGCCGAAAGAGCGCAGTCGTATCCTTTATTGCCGGCCTTGCTTCCTGCGCGCGCTATCGCCTGTTCTATCGTATCCGTCGTCAAAATACCGAACATTACAGGAACTTCAGTGTGCAGCGATACCTGCGCGATGCCCTTGCTAACCTCGCTGCAGACATAATCGTAATGTGAGGTCTGCCCTCTTATTACGGCACCCAGACAGATCACAGCATCGTATTTGCCCGATGCCGCCATTTTCTGCGCCGCTGTCGGGATCTCGAACGCGCCCGGTACCCAGGCCGCCGTCACATTCTTCTCTTCGACATTGTGCCTCACGAGCCCGTCTATCGCCCCTCCGAGAAGCTTGCTGACTATTATCTCGTTAAAACGCGATGCGACTATTGCGACCTTCATGCCTTTTTTTGCTACTACCTTACCCTCGATGACATTGATGTTTTCCATTTTGATTTCTCCTTGCTCTTAAAGATTTATTTCGTTAAAAATATGTCCCATTTTTGTTTTTTTCGTCTCGAGATATGTACGGTCATACTTCTGAGGCGCTATCTCGATAGGAACTCTTCTTTCGATTTCGAGTCCGAAGTCCGAAAGTCCGTACACCTTGTCGGGGTTATTGGTGAGCAGGCGCAGCGATTTGCAGCCGAGATCTCTGAGTATCTGCGCACCGACCCAATATTCCCTGAGATCGGGGGCAAAGCCGAGCTTAACGTTGGCCTCGACCGTATCGTAACCTTTTTCCTGAAGCGCATATGCTTTGATCTTGTTTATAAGTCCGATGCCTCTGCCCTCCTGACGCATGTAGAGCAATATTCCGCGTCCCTCTTTTTCGATCATCTCGAGCGACGTTTCGAGCTGCAGGCCGCAGTCGCATCTGAGCGACCCGAACGTGTCGCCTGTCAGGCACTCCGAATGGACCCTGCACAACACATCGCGTCCGTCGCCTATGTCTCCCTTAACGAGTGCGACGTGGTGCTCACCCGTGATGTCGTTTATATATCCGCAAAGCTTGAATTCACCGTATTTTGTCGGCAAACCCGCCACCGCCTCTCTTATCACGTGCGTCTCGTGGATGCGGCAATAGTTCTGCAGTTCTTTTATCGTTATAAATTTGAGGCCGTACTCATCAGCCATTTCCCAGAGCTTCGGCGTCCTCATCATAGTACCGTCATCATCCATGACCTCACAGCATACGCCGCACTCGTCCATGCCCGCGAGCCTCAGCAGATCGACTGTCGCCTCGGTATGTCCGTTTCTTACGAGTACACCTCCCCGCCTCGCGATCAAAGGAAAGACGTGGCCCGGCCGTCTCATATCCTCCGGTTTTGTCGCCTTATCCACGCATTTCATCATCGTATACGACCGTTCTTTTGCCGATATGCCCGTAGTCGTATCCTTATGATCTATCGATACGGTAAACGCCGTCTCGTGGTTATCGGTATTCTCCGATACCATGGGAGGCAGGCCGAGACGCCTTGCGACACCAGCGCTCATCGGCGTGCAGATCAGCCCTTTAGCCTTGCTCGCCATAAAATTTATGTTTTTCTGCGTGGCAAACCGAGCCGCGCATATCATGTCGCCCTCGTTCTCCCGTTCCGGGTCGTCCGTACAAAGGATGATTCTTCCCTCCCGGAGCTCCTTTATTGCTTCTTCGATTGCAGCGTATTTATGTTCAGCCATTTTTCCTCCTATATCCCATACTGTTCAAGAAATTCCATAGTTATTCCGTCAGATACATCATCATGACTTTCCGGTGCTGCACCGAACAGCTTCTGTACGTACTTGCCGATGATATCGTTCTCGAGGTTCACGACATCGCCAGCTTTTCTGGCAAGCAGCGTCGTTTCCGAACCGGTGTGCGGTATCAACGATACCTTAAACCTCTCACCGTCGACGTATACAACTGTCAAACTTATACCGTCGATAGCGATCGAGCCTTTCTCTACGATGAGCTTGAGTATCTCCGGAGAGGTTCTTACTGATACCCGGACAGCGTTGCCGTCCGTACTCATGGACTCTACCGTTCCGGTACCGTCTATATGACCGGACACGATATGCCCTCCGAACCTTCCGTCGGATGCCATGGCCCGTTCGAGGTTTACCTCATCGCCCGGCTGAAGGCTGCCAAGATTGCTGCGCCCGGCCGTCTCCGGCATAACATCCGCAACAAAACCGTCCCGGCGAATCTGCACGACTGTGAGGCATACTCCGTTTACTGCGATACTGTCGCCGATCCCAGTTCCGTCGAGTACGAGCCCGGCCTTTACCGAAATACGCCCCGATAAATATATGTCGGAAGAAATTATCCGCCCCTTTTCTTCTATAATTCCCGTGAACATAACCTCTCCTTTGGTGTCATGACAATAAGCATATCGTCGCCAAGACGTTCAACGGAGTTGAATGAAAACCCGTACGCTTCGTCCGGCACAGCTATGCCTTCGCCTCCGACTGGCGAGCACGCCGTTCCGCCGAATATTTTCGGAGCGATAAACATATCTACCTCGCTGACGTACCCCGTAGCGAGCATACTCATATTGACAGTTGATCCGCCCTCTACGAGCACCGAATCTATTTTTTCTCTCCCGAGTTCATCGAGCAAAGCTTTCACATCAACCCTGCCGTCATCTCCCGGCATATACATCACTCTGACGCCGTGCTCGGCGAGCTGCTTCTCCTTTGCCGCGTCCGGCACCGCCGCCGCGATTATCGTATCAATATGATCTGCCGTCCTTACAATTCTGGAGCCGAGCGGTATCTTAAGCCTGCTGTCAAGTATCACCCTTGTCGGATCGCATCCGCCCTCACTTCTGCAGTTGAGCACCGGATCGTCCGCAATCACCGTCCCTATGCCCACCATTATCGCCATATCTGCATTCCTGAGCTCGTGAACTCTTTTCCTCGCATCTTCGCCCGTTATCCATTTGGATGCTCCCGTCCTCGTAGCGATCTTGCCGTCCGCCGTCATCGCATATTTTAACCTTACATAAGGTTTTCCCGTCGTTATGAAGTGAAAAAAAACACGGTTAAGCGCATCACACTCGCTTCGCATGAAATCCTCGATGACCTCTATGCCCGCAGCCCTGAGCCGGCTGACACCTCTTCCGGCGACGAGCGGATTAGGGTCACGCGAACCTATCACGACTAGCGCTATTTTGTTCTCTATTATCGCCTGTGTACACGGCGGCGTCTTTCCGTAATGACAGCACGGCTCGAGCGTAACATACATCGTGGCGCCTTCGGCGCTTTCAGTCAAAGAGGCGATCGCGTTTCTTTCAGCGTGAAGCTCTCCGCACCTTGCGTGATACCCCTCGCCTATTATCCGCCCGCCGCTGACGATGACAGCCCCCACCTTCGGATTGGGATGGCAGCTCCCTTCACCCTTCCGTGCGAGCTCTATGGCTCTCAGCATGTACTCCTCATGCATAATAATCTTCTCCCTGCAATGCGGCAAAAGTCCTTTTTCGCGACGCCCGACTGTTTTCACGCAGGAAAACTCCAATGACGGGCGAACCAAAAGAGCCCCGCTCAAACGGGGCTCACCAAAAACTTATCGTTCAAAATTACGATGTATAAGCTTCTCTCATCCAGACTATACTGTCGGCTCCGTAATCTCAACGGATCGTGCCGTAAACGGCTCGCGGGCTGTACCGCCGGTAGGGATTTGCACCCTGCCCCGAAGTTATTATCACTCTGTTTATATTATTACCTGTTGCGACTCTTGTCAATACGGATTTTGTAACTTCTGCGATTACTTGCGATTACTGCCGATAACGCAATACGATCATCACCGCGTTCATGCCGTCGGAACGATAAACCTCAGCGCGGACGGGCATATTGTGATATCCACGCCCGTCGTCAGCAATATTTCTCCGTCGGCACATATAAAGAAATCCTTCGACTTGTGCGGTTCAAGCCTTATCCCCCTGCCGCGATAGTGCTCTATCACCTTTTCTATACCGGGCATATCAGGATATGTTCCGCTCCTGTACTTAGGAAAGAGCTTTATGAACTCACGCCGGGTAACGTCGTTTATCACGATCATGTCTATTAACCCGTCGTCTATACGAGCCTGAGGGGTGGACTTTACTCCTCCGCCACAATAAGAGCCGTTGCATACGGCGGTGAGCAGGAGGTCGCCGTCGCGTATGATCTCACCGTCCACGGTTATTCTGAGCGTCGTCGCCTTCTTCTGTATCAGCATCCCTGCGACCGCCATAAGATAAGCGACGGACCCCGCTATTAACGGCTTTGTCTTCAGGCGTGCGGCAAGCTCAACGGTATTACAGTCGAAGCCTATATTGAACATATTGATACAGTACCTCGTCTGTTCGCGGTCGTCTATCGAACCTCTGAACCTCATCAGATCTATTCTGCAATCAGTCCCCTCTATCTGTGAATCGATATCAAGAAAATCTCCCGCCTCCGGAAAATTTCTGACGGTATCGTTGCCTGATCCTATAGGCACAATGCCGAAAGCGACATTATCGTACCCGTAAATGCCATTAACTATCTCTCCGGCAGTACCGTCACCTCCGCAGGCATAAATTCTCGCTTCTTCTCCGGCAAGCTCCATGCATATCTCGCGGGCACGTTTTTCGCCGTCACCCGCCGCGTCGGTCAAAATAATGCCGTACTCCTCACCGCGCGTTTCAAAAGCGTCATCTATCTTCGCTATAAGCTTATCTGTCCCCTTGCCCTGTCCGGCCGCGGGATTAACAAAAAAGTAATATTTCATACTGCTCTCCAATACTGCCTCTATAATAATTCAGAGCATCGCATTTTACAAGCCGCTGTGATAAAATATTCAGCATAGGAGGGACAGCCTATGCCGGCAATGTACGCACACCTTAAATTCGGACATTTCGTCCGTGATATACTGCCCGAAGAAACGAAAAAACTGACAGAAGCTCACGATCACTTGTTTGACCTCGGACTGCACGGTCCGGATATGTTCTTCTATTACAGACCGTGGCTCCCTGGACGTGTCAACCGTACCGCACACGACATCCATTACGCCAAGGCCTCCGTTTTTTTCGAACAAAGCGCCGACATCCCGCAATCCTCCTCCCCTGATGCAAAAGCCTGGCTTTATGGCTTTGTCTGCCATTATGCTCTCGACCACGCGTGCCACACCTATATTCAGCAAAAAATTGACACATCAAATATTCCGCACATGACAGTCGAGGCGGAATTCGAAAAATATCTGATGCTCAAGGATAACAGAACTTTGCACCCGGGCATCTACACTGCGCACCTGAGAGCCGATACCGAAACGGCGCGTGTCATAGCGCCTTTCTTTCCCGGCCTTTCCGTATCGGAGGTCAGAAAAAGTATAGCTTCTTTTATACGTTTCTCCAATCTGCTCATGTTCCCGCCCCCGCCGCTGCGGATATGCGCCGCGCTTGCCTCACGCATACCTGTCAAAAAGAGATTCGGCGGTATTGTGACATCAACTGAACTGCGCGCCGACTGCCTCGACAGCGACAAAATGCTCGAAGGGCTTTTGATCGCCGCAGTACAGAACGCAGCCTCTTTGATCGAAAAATACAGCGGCTACCTCGAAGGCAGGTACCGCAGCCTCGGAGAAAAATTCAACCATACTTTTGAAGCCGAAGGATATGAGAATGCTTAAAACCGAATGATATGAAAATGGATAAAAATAGACTCGGCCAAACTGATATATATGTGACACCCGTCGGCATGGGCACACTTACGATGGGTTTTTCGCAGAAAAACCTGTCCGTCGAAGAAGGTTCGCATCTCATCGCCTATGCGTCTCAGTGCGGAATAAACTTTTTCGATACCGCGCAGTATTACGACACATACAGGTTTATACGGCCCGCGCTCGAATTGATTGAGCGCCCCGTAATATGCAGCAAAACTCTCGCGAAGGACTACGGCGATGCATATAAAGCCGTAGTTGACTGTCTAAAAGAGCTCCGTCTCGACAGCATAGATATATTTCTCATGCACGAGGTCAGGGGCATATCCGATCTCGAATGCCGCTCAGGTGTGCTCCGCGCCCTGTCAGATGCAAAAAAGCAAAAGCTCGTAAAGGCGGTCGGGCTTTCAACTCATCATGTCGATGTGTGCGCGGCCGCAGCCCGGATGGACGATATTGATGTCGTATTTGCTCTTATAAACAAAGACGGTCTCGGCATAAGAAAGGGCGAAGAGCCCGGCACCGCCGAAGAGATGGCTGAGGGGCTTAAGTCCTGCCGCGCTGCAGGCAAAGGAACGATGGCGATGAAAGCTTTCGGCGGCGGCAATATGATCTCAGAATACCGAAAATGTCTCGATTACGTCACCGGTCTCGGCACTATAGACTCCGTCATGATAGGTATGTCAAACAAAAAAGATGTCGATGCCGCCGTCGCATACTTTGACGGTTCCCTCGATACTTCTTATATTCCCGACACAAGCGGAAAACGGTTATACGTCGACCAAAGCGACTGTGAGGGCTGCGGCGCCTGCATTTCACGCTGTGCAAACAGAGCCATATCGTACGGCGAACACGGGCTTGCAAGGATAAACCCCGCCCTTTGCGTCAGATGCGGCTACTGTGCTCCCGTATGCCCTGTCCGAGCTATAATCTTTCTGTAATTATACTTTCGTCCGCTCATATCCTCAGCTCTGCAGGGCAGCACTGCGAGGAATACCTCTTACCGATCATCGCCGGGCATAAAGGAAAATGCCAAGAATAAAAGAGAGTGCAGCGAAAGGCAGTTCAATAACTGTCCCCTGTGACACTCTCCTCGGGTAATTACGCGCTAAGCTTATGGTTTCCATAAAAGCTTCGCATACCATGTTTCAATTTTATTCCGCTTCAGGATTGGAAACGCTGACCTTGTGGTCGTACCAGACACCCTTTGTTCCAATTATCGCAAGGTCGAACTCCTTGTCGAGCACCGGTACCGGGATATCAAATCCATATACCTCCTCGGTCGTTCCGTCACTGTATTTTACGGTGTCTGTGGTCGGCTCTATCAGAACCGCATCGTCTTTTTTTGCATCCTCGGCTGATCCGGGGTACAAATTCACTATCGATTTTGACACAAGACTGACGTGAATCGTCATTTTGCCGTCCTTTACCGTAAGCGTTCCTTTTCCGTTGTTCGCCTCGTTTACATGGAACATATTGCTGTCAGTATTGAAATCGGCATCATATACTCCGTCCGGTATTGAAGCGTTAACAGACGACTCTGTCGCTGCAGGTGAACTGCTTTCCGAAGCCGGTGCACTGCTGCTTTTATCGGAAGCGCCGCATGATACGATCACTATTGCGGTCATAAATGCAAGCATAGCACACATAATACGTTTCATAATACGTTTCATAAACAGTTTATTCAACTCCTGTCAAAGCCTTCGGGCTATTTCATAACAGCAGCGGTGTGCGCAACATAAAGCTGCTCTACTGCTTCAATCCTGCCAAGTCCTTCGATCTGCACATCTACCTTGAGACCTGCATCAGTGAACATGCTCTTCCACGAGTCGTCGTCGTCACCTGCCATATCGTTGTTGGCGTGATCGCCTGCAACTACCATAAGAGGGCGAAGGATCACATTTTTATATCCTGCTTCCTTTACAGCCTTAATAACGTTCTCTGCCGATGTTTCCTCAGGCTTGCCTTCCACAGTGCCGATAAATACGTTGTCGTATCCGAGCGTTTTCATCTGTGTCTGCATCTGGCTGTACGTAATGTTCGCCGTGTGTGATGTCCCGTGTCCCATGAATACGAAAGCAGTCCCGCTTTCCTTTGCAGCCTCGCGCGTGTCAAACGACGACGCTTTTACAGCTGCATCCGTAATATACTCGGCTACGGCCGCCTTGTCGGCGTTGATAGACGCAGCGTCAGAGCCCACTTCACCGAGAAGAGGCTCAGCGATGGAAACGGACTCGAATTTGTCCTTGTACGCTTCGACGGCTTCTTTCATTTCGTCGTATTCCGCGCCGTGCATAAGATGTGTAGGCTGGAGAATAAGCTTCTTTACGCCATTGTCCACAGCTCTCTTGAGAGCCTGATCCATGTTATCTATCTTCTCGCCGTCTCTGGCCTGAATATGGTTGATGATTATCTGAGCTGTAAAAGCTCTTCTTACCGCCCATTCCGGATTTGCCGCCGCGATGGCATCCTCGACGCCCTTGATATCCTTTACGCGGCTGTCATTGAACGATGTACCGAAGCTTACTACGAGGATTTCCTTTTCTCCTATTTCGTCCTGATTGCGCGGATCGTCAAGTGAAGCATCACCTGTATCGCGTCCGAAATAGTCAGGATCGGCGTTCTCCCCTTCTACCAGCTCCTTTTGCGCATCCGTAAGTTTATCCCACGCTTTCTTTGCATCGGCACACTGCTCGTCCGTCTTATCTGTTCTTTCCTGTACATAAATCGCGTCGATCAGCGCGGCAACCTTATCCGCTGCAGCCTTATCCTCCGCATTCGCCTCAGTCGATTCGGAACCTTCTGATGAGGAAGTTTTTTCTTTGTCATTTCCGCAAGCGGCAAGGGCAGCAATGACCATACATGCCGCAAGCACTAATACGATCGTTTTCTTCATTGTTCTCTCCTTATAATACATAAAATAACCTTATATGAAACCGAATATAAAATGCCGCATCTCTGCGGCCACGTCTATTTGCAGTATCAAACCGGCACATCACAGCGATGTCCCGAAACTTCTCCCAAAAGGCAGATCCGTGGGCAGCAGATCTCAAATCCTCCGCATAGGCAGGTCTCCTGACTTCGGTCAACGTATCCTCATCCTTCCCGCTCATGCGGTGGAACACCTGAGTCTACTCGCTTACACAGTGACTGCATCGCTCCGGATTCTCACCGGATTCCCTTTTCACCGGCACTTGTGCGAAATGCCGACACCTTTGCGTTGCTATTCATATTCAGTTTCGTACATCTAAAATATATCACAGCGAAATCTGCAAGTCAAGGAATCACGAGGCGCGCGTGATGCCATGAAAGACGCCGGATTATGCTCCTTCTGCCGCTCCTTCTCTTCAAAGAAACAGGAATATGACCGTTTTGCACGGATCCTTTACCGTCACCTGACTATTAACATAGAATAATATCCTGCATCATCCGGGGCATCAGCTGCGTCCTCATATATTTGTTCTCCGGGCATGCCGCAGTTTACTGCGAGTGATGCCTCAAAGCCGCCTTCAAGTACTGCACACTTCGCTTCGTGTATCGTTTTGCCCGCTTTCATAAGAATCTTTGTCCCGGGGAGAGCGAGCGCCTCCTCCGTACCGTAAGACGCGGGTATTATATGTATCTGCGTGTCGCGATCCGCCAGACTGTCGCCGAGCTTTGCAGCAACTGCACAAAAGGACGGAACGCCGCTCACGAGCTGTGTGCGATACCCGTGTGCTGCAGCCCTTCTTATTATGTATATGCAGGTCGAATATATAGTCGGATCTCCCAGCGTCAGTATTGCGACATTTTTACCACGATTGAGCTCCTCCTCTGCACGCGATGCAAGCTCATCATAATTTCGGTTCAACAAGTTATAATCCTTCGTCATGGGCGTTTCGAGCATCAGCTTTTCCTTGCCGCATATTTCGGGATACGCCGCCGCAGCAATGCGGTACGCCACGCTTTGCGAAGGTTCCTTCCCCGGTATACCCACCACGTCGCAATACGCAAGAATTCTGAGAGCCTTTACGGTTATGAGCTCGGGATCACCCGGTCCTACACCGACGCCGAATAAAAGACCTTTTTCATATTTTCCCGTCATTCCTCCTGACCTCGCTTTGCCGCCTCATACGTTTCGTGACTTATCGGAGTACCCCATTCCCGACCATTTTCGATCAGGCGGTCTATTGTCTGCGCATTTACATCCCGGTATTTCACAAAATCCTCATTTTTGAATAAAACATCGGGAGGGCATGCAGATCTCGCCCTCCCGTTCTTTATTTGTCAGGTTATATCCTATACCCGAGTCGCACCGGTGCTTTTAGCAATCCGCTTTCCAAAAACCGTGCAGATTGCAGTACTCGTATGCCGAAACCGGCTGATCATCGTCAGTAAGAACGAATGTCGCCGCAGGTTCTTCACCGGGTTTAAGATCTTTCTTCTGGCAGCCCTTCTTCGTCTCGAGTATTATGAACTGAATGTAATGTTCCTCGAGCATCGGGTGGTTTACGGAACCTACGCGAACCGTGACCTTATTCCCATCAACCATGATGACAGGTACGTGTTTTTCCACAGCCGCATCCGTAGTGTTTGCGATGACCTCAGTCATCGGCTCTCCGCAGCATACAGGAGTAGCCTTCTTTTCTCCGAGAAATGTGACGAAATTGCCGCACTTCTCACATCTGTAAAATACCATAATAATCTCCCTTCTCATTTTGACCTTCGACATCAGACCGAATCGAACATTTGTCCGCTAATAGTTTTCTGCATGTATCTCGAAGTATGCTTTAGGATGCTTGCATACAGGGCACACCTCCGGAGCCTTTGTTCCCACAATGATGTGACCGCAGTTGCGGCACTCCCAGATTTTGACCTCGCTCTTTTCGAATACTTCCTTTAATTGAACGTTCTGCAGAAGTTTTCTATAACGCTCCTCGTGCGTCTTCTCTATTGCGGCGACACCTCTGAACTGCTCCGCGAGCTCATGGAATCCTTCTTCATCCGCGTCCTTTGCCATACGCTCATACATATCGGTCCACTCGTAGTTTTCTCCCTGCGCGGCAGCCTCAAGGTTTTCCGATGTATCGCCCAGCATTCCGAGCGCCTTGAACCACAGCTTTGCATGCTCTTTTTCGTTTTCCGCGGTCTTGAGGAACAATGCGGCAATCTGCTCGAATCCCGCTTTTTTCGCTACCGACGCGAAATATGTATACTTGTTTCTTGCCTGTGACTCACCGGCAAAAGCCTCGAGCAGGTTTTTCTCGGTCTTTGTGCCGGCATACGGATTTTTCCTGGACTCCATTTTTTCAAATACCCCTTTCTGATGGCATTTAGGGCACTCTTCGGGCGGATTGTCGCCCTCATGCACGTACCCGCACACCTTACAAATGTACATCATTCTGCGCTCCTCCATTTGGTTTATATAATTTACATTAACGAACGATCAATCTCATTTCTTACGGGAGCCGTACCTTTTCCCATGCACATAATCATACCGTAAGCGACGGCGCCGTATATGTTCTTGCAAGCAGTTCCTGATTAAGAGCGTACAGCCCTTTAGGGTCAGAGCCGAACAGCTCGAACTTTTTAATAAGGTCGTCCGCATTCTTCTCCTCCTCACCCTGCTCCTTTATGAACCAATCGTAGAACTGCATCGTTCTGTAATCGTTTGCTTCATCTGCCGCTCTGTAAATCGTATTGATTGAGGCCGTAATGTATTGCTCATGTTCAAGAGCGTACTTTAGCGGATCGTCGATGTTCACATACGATTTGTCAGGCTTTGCTATTGCATCGAGGATAACACACTCGCCGTTGTTTTGGAGATACGTGCGCATCAGCATGGCGTGATCGCGCTCCTCCTGCGCCTGTACGTCATACCAGTTTGCAAAACCGTCGAGCCCTTTATCGTAATAATAATTTGCAAAGTCGAGATACAAATACGCCGAATAAAACTCCTTGTTTATCTGCTCGTTAATCATATCCTTTATCTTCCTGTCCATCATTTTTATCCTCCTTTTTCGGATTTAATATGAATATTACTTTGCCTGCGGGGCGAAGCGCCACAATATCCGCGGCCGTTCGCACCTACATATTATGATATCACATGTCATGCGGCAGTACAAACAACCTCCCGCGCTTTGTTCAGGGGTTCCCCGCGACTTTGTATTGCGGTCTTCGCGCCTTTATTGCGGGGGGCTTTACGCTTTTGTTATATACCACCTTATAACATTAATAAAACGCTGTCACGCTTTGCCCGTAAAAAGCAGCTTAAAGTTGAAAAAACTTAAAAGCCGGTACCGGGGTATTTCTCAAAATATAACACCTGTTTCAGTACTTAAGAGAATCATGGGAATATTTTGT
Organism: uncultured Clostridia bacterium; assembly: GCA_938046095.1. Lineage (GTDB taxonomy): Bacteria > Bacillota > Clostridia > Peptostreptococcales > Anaerovoracaceae > Eubacterium_B. The sequence continues at coordinate 48,146 of CALIXS010000005.1, read as the reverse complement.
TAAAAGCAAAAAAGCAGATAGACTTTTTGTTGCAAAATTGTTAAAATACATCTGTATGAGTTTAGAGGTGTTTATGAGTTTAATACCGTGCTTTTAATTAAACGATACATACAAAGCGCGAAACGGTTTGTTTGCATTTTATTCCAAACAAAACCTCTCAATTTTTTTAACAAATCAAGGAGGAAAAGAAGGGTTATGAAAAGAAAAAAATGCCTTGGTGTATTTTTGTCGTTATTAATGGCAGGAGGTCTTATACTGCATGGCCTAAGTACTCCTGCTTATGCAGATGAGCTGATTAATGTAATTACAGGCGCGAGTATCACCGATACCAACGGAAACGACATTACAGAAGCTATCGGCGCCTGGCAACCGTTTCGGATCAATATAGATTATACGCTGCCGGATGATACGGTACATGAAGGCGATACGACGACAATCATGTTACCGATGGGTATTGTGCCTGCATCGCCATTCTCCTTTGAAGTTAAGGATGGGAACAATGTTGTCGCAAATGGACAGATAATAGATGGAGATCCGGCTAAAGTAGTTTTGACATATACGAATTATGCTGAAGGCAAATCGGATATAGAAGGAAAGTTTTCATTCAATGTACAGATTGATAATGCGGTTTATACATCAGACCAGGATATTTTTATCACGCTGTTTGTAAATGAAGATATCGTTCCTGCCGGATTTGTTCCATATAAAACGGCTCAAATGCCCTTGCAGGATATTGTTAAATCAGGTTGGATGTGGAGTCAGGACAGTACTGTAGGCATCTATCAAATTAAAATCAATCAGAAGAACAATGAACTGATCGATGCTAAAATTACGGATACACTTTTGAATCCCGGCGTGAGCTATATTCCGGGCACACTGGAAGTATTTCAAGGCAAATGGGAATTGACACCTGCCGGAAATGATGTAAAGATGACAAATCCGGTGACTGTTACGGATCAGTATATAAATAAAATCACATATAACAATAACCCCGGTTTTACTATCGATATCGGCAACATGCCTGCAGGTACCGGCCTGTGGTTTCGTTATCGCGTAAAAATAGCGTATACGCCGCTTGTCGATGAGGAATTCAAAAATGAGGCAACTTTTATAAATGACGGGATTGAGTACAGAGATAACTACACGTATAAAATCCTCGGAGCAGGCGGTTCAGGAGAGGGATACAGCCTTTCTGTCGAAATCAACAAAACGGATCCCGACGGTAATCCTCTAAAAGATGCGGTATTTGATATTATCCGTGTACGTTCCGGGGCTACCGTAGGACAAATTACAACAGATGCAAACGGGCATGCAAAACTGGACGGATTGCTGCGCGACGATTATATACTTCATGAATCCATGGCCCCGAACGGTTTTGAACCCGCAGAAGATGTGAATGTTTTATCTGCCGATTTTGATTCGGGAACAAAAAAGGCAAGTAAAACGATTATAGATAAAAAGATTGCCAATACAGAAAAGATTTCGGTTAATGTCACAAAAAAGTGGGTCGGCAAGGAAGCGGATTCCGTAACTGTCAAACTGTTGGCCGATAATGCGGAAAAGCAGGAGGCTACGCTTACCAGGGACAATAACTGGAAGCATGAATTCAAGAATCTGCCGAAGTACGACAAAGATGACGGTCATGAGATCATTTATACCGTTAAAGAAGAAAATGTACCGGGATATTCTACAACTATCACAGGTGATGCCGTGAACGGGTACATTATTACCAATACCGAGGAGACACCTGCAACACCCGGAGGACCTGCAACACCACCTACAGGGTCTACAACACCACCTACAGGGTTTGCAACTCCACCTGCAGGGTCTGCAGCACATAATAAGCCAAATGCGCAAACCGAAACGCCGAATACAGGTGATACCAGCAAGCTTACGCTTTACGGAGGAATGATGATCGTTATTCTGGGAGGAATCCGCTTTATAATCGGCCGAAGAAAAAAACGTTCATAAGATATAGCAAAATCACAGTTCTGTAAGAAAAAAGCCTGTATAAAAAGGAAAAACAAAACCTCCTATGGTAGTATATAAATGCCGTAGGAGGTTTTGAATTTGTTAAGAAAGGTCTGAAAAACGGTGTAATCTCTTGTCATTATCATGAGATGACCGGATAAAAAGAGCACCTGCACATCGTCTGTTAAGAGGCAACCCGGCATGCAGATACTCTTTTGCTAATAGTTGCTTATGAGAAAGCCGGCTGTATCACAGCTTTTCAGATAGCCTTTCCACAGCTTTCTCCGCTATCTTTATGGCCATTGCTTTATGTGTGGCAGGATCATCAAAATAATTATCTCTCACCTCCAAGTAATACTCATCATTATAGAGTACATACAATATGTACTGAACGTTGTCATAGTACGCCTCCTGCCCCAAACCTTCCACTACTTCCAGAGAGCCGCTTTCCTCAACAATACGCTTTCTCTTTTCATAATCCCCTTTCACCTCGGGACCAAAAACCGGATGTGTCACATCGTCATCAGCCGCACCGCGATAAGATTGTTGATAGCAATTGAGCGTAAACCCGTCATATCCATCTTTTTCCACAAGGTAGGTTGCTCCCAGCAAACCTGTATAATCATTGTCCCAATGCTTTATATCAACAATAGGAACCCCTGTAATTGTCGATATTTCCTCCATGGTTACCAAATCTTCGGCGTGGAATATCTTACCATCGCTCATCTTTTCATTGGAAGTCTCTGCAGTAGAAGTCTTTTCCTGTACTTCTTCATCTGCCTTTTCTTTCACATTGCCGCAGCCCGCGATACAAAAAATAAGAATCAATACTGCCAGAACCGCCGCAATTTTTTTTACAAGGTTCATACTATCCCTCCGTTTCTTCAAATACTGCTGGAAAAGGTGACAAAATAACTTTAAAAGGAAAGCGCTTCTATCGATTCATACAAGAGTTATCATTAAATAACCTTTCCTAAATCGCATAGACACGCGATCGAATACATTTGACCCGCGTTCTGTTTTACGACGGCCTGTTCTTCCCAACAGACTGTCATCAATGATGAAGGCGTTCATGCGCTTTTCGTCGGTCAGCGGTTTCGGAGTTCACAAGCCCTTTTGAAAGAAGGGATATGAATTTCAGTCAATTCATTTCGATACTGTTAATGGAACGGCAGAAAGTATCCTATATTTGTTCCGAAATAGCCACAGTCAATGAAAAAATCATACCGAAAAAAGCCTCCCCGCCTGGCAAACCGGGTTTGAAAATTTCTTTTGATTTGCAATTTAATCTATCTGTCCCTGAAGTTAATTATTTACTAATAAACGATAATAAAGAAATGTTTTTCTGTTAACTTAAATAAATGCAGTATTATCCTGCCAGTCGATCAGTCGATCCTATCTACGCTATTTGTATTATACTCCTTTTCGGTCCTTTTTACAATTTTGGTCTCACATCATTGACTAATGTACATATGCATTCAGCAACTGAGACTGCACATTTTGTTCAAAATTGCAGAGCTAATCCCATTGGACTGGAATCTTTGCATGAGATGTACATCTGCTTCTACTTCACTGTTTCGCAGTTCGTGTAAGCAGTGTTACGACTTCAATATGTCCCGTATGCAAAAACATCTGTACAGGCGTAGCTTCTATAAATTCGTATTTATTATCGATGAATTTTCTTACATCGCGCGCAAGTGTCGCCGGATCGCACGATACATATACTATACGCTTAGGTGTGGATTTTGCGACGGAGTCGATGAGTGCTGCATCGCAGCCTCTGCGCGGCGGATCAAGTATCACGACGTCAGGCTTTATCCCATCGGAAATGAGCTCAGGGACGACGGTTTCAGCCATACCGCATTCGCAAACCGCGTTTGCTGTCCCGTTGATGACGGCATTTCTGTTTGCAGCAATAACAGCCTCTTTTGCGGACTCAACACCTATAACCTTTGCCGCCCCTGATCGGGCAGCCGAAAGGCCTATCGTACCTATTCCGCAATAGAGATCCAATATCGTTTCCGCACCGGTCAATCCGGCATATCTCAGCGCGGTTTCATACAGCTTTTCGGTCATATCATGATTGACCTGATAAAACGAGAGCGGCGATATCTCAAATTTAAGACCGCAAAGCTCATCCGTTATGGTTCTCCTGCCTGCCAATACGCGGCATCTCCCGTTCCCGTCAACCAGGGTGACTGACTCCAGACTGTAATCGCCCGTGAGGGCATCGTCAATCATCATCACGAACTTTTCCCAGCCCGGAATCCCTTTACCGGAGATTTCCAGGATGACCATTACTTCACCCGTTGCGAATGCGGTCTTTACGGTCATGCGCTTTATACACCCGATATTTTCGCACGCAATAAAAGTACGAAGAGCTTCTGCGCACACTTCGACGGAGGGGGCCTGGAGTGCGCAGGTTTTACAGTCGATGACCCTGCTGCCTGCACGTGCGATAAAGCCCACACGGCCCGATTCGTCTACGCTCATAACGGCCTTATTCCTGTAATTGAACGGGCGCGCGGCACGCAGTATATGCCTGACTTTCGGAATCTCTATCCCGGCGATGCGCACGAGTTTATCGTACACATGCTTTTCCTTAAGTCTGTTCTCCGCCTCGTCTGTCAGAAGCCCGAACGGACAGCCCCCGCACTCACCCATGTATTCACAGTACGGTTCGCGTCTGTCCGGTGAGCTTTTGATTATCGTCTCGGTTGCAGCAAGGCAATAACTTTTCTTTACGCGCGTGATGCGCGCCAGTACTGTGTCCCCGGCCACGGCACCGTCGACAAAGCATGCCATACCATGCGCGCGCCCCACACCTCTGCCGTCAGAGGTCATGTCCGTAATTTTCAATTCTATCGTTTGATTTTTATCCATAAACCGATTATACAGCAATAAAACGGGAGAGCAACCGGCTCTCCCATAGAGTTTTATATAACTATGCCCGTTCTCTCCGCTGCTTATAGTGGTGCGCATCCTCGAGAACCATATCCTTTACTTTGATGAGCCTCGTCGTATTATCGCGCGCGGTCTCTTCAAGCTTCATAGATATGTATTTAATGTTATTCTCCGCCTCGGGTATGACGACGTGTTCGAGCGCGTTGACGCGGCGTCTCGTGCGTTCTATTTCTGCGGCCATAAGCTGACACGCTTTTTCCTTTTCGGCGAGAGTTATCATATCATTCATGACGTCTGCGAGGGAACCTACCGCCGCATCGAGATCTCCCGATGTAAACGCAAAGCCGTAAGAATATATATCGGATGCGTCGGCACTCTTCGTCTTCATCTCGAATACGGGGATATTGACACTCATGACGTTTCGGCTCGCGGCATCCAGCGTTATCTCCTGCTTGGGAGACATAAATGCCGCGTTGAGCGTCTGCTCGTCCATACCGGCCTTTGCTATAACAAAATTGATATTGGCGGCTTTAAGACCGTGCTCAACCTTTAATCTCAAATCCATATTCTCACGAACCATGATCATAAACTGCCTCATCAGCTCGTCGCGCTTGTCCTTTAGAAGCTTATGCCCTTTGCGCGCGATGGCGAGTTTATTTTTGATCCTCGTGAGTTCCATCCGTGTAGGAATGATCTGACTTGATGCCATATCTATCCCTCCTTATTTTGCGTCATAATACTCATCGAGCCACTTGTCGCTGATACGCTTAAGCTCCGAGCGCGGCAGCATCCTGAGCAGCTCCCAGCCTATCGAAAGAGTCTCTTCAATCGGACGATCCGTACTGTATCCCTGATTGACGTATTTCTCCTCGAACGCATCGGAGAAGGCGGCATATTTCAGGTCTATTTCAGTCAAAGCAGCCTCGCCGAGAATCGTCATCAGCTCCTTTGCATCCTTGCCCCTCGCATAAGCGGCAAACAGTTGGTTCATCGTATTTGCATGATCGCCCCTCGTCTTGCCCTCGCCTATACCTTTGTCTTTAAGCCTTGACAGCGACGGAAGTACATCTATCGGAGGCTGTATTCCCTTGCGGTACAGATCACGCGAAAGGATTATCTGCCCCTCGGTTATGTAACCTGTAAGGTCAGGAATCGGGTGCGTTTTGTCGTCCTCAGGCATCGACAGGATCGGTATCATGGTAATCGAGCCGCTCTTGCCGTTCTGACGCCCGGCTCTCTCATATATCTGAGCAAAGTCGGTATACATATAGCCCGGATATCCCCGCCTTGCGGCAACCTCCTTGCGTGCGGAGGAAACTTCTCTTAGCGCGTCGGCGTAGTTCGTTATATCCGTAAGTATTACGAGGACGTGCATGTTACACTTGAACGCCAGATATTCCGCTGCCGTCAGCGCCATACGAGGCGTCGAGATGCGCTCTACCGCGGGATCGTTGGCGAGGTTGATGAACATGACGGTTCTGTCGATAGCACCCGTTTCTCTGAACGATTCGATGAAGAAGTTTGATTCCTCGAAAGTTATACCCATTGCTGCAAATACTACAGCAAACTTTTCGTCTGTCCCGCGCACCTTTGCCTGCTTCGCTATCTGAGCCGCAAGCTGCGCGTGCGGAAGTCCGGACGCTGAAAAGATCGGCAGTTTCTGTCCCCTTACGAGGGTATTGAGTCCGTCTATGGCCGATATGCCGGTCTGTATAAATTCCGCCGGATACACCCTTGCCGCAGGATTCATCGGGAGACCGTTTATATCTCTTCTCTCGTCAGGCAGAATTTCCGGACCGCCGTCTATCGGGTTTCCCATTCCGTCAAATACGCGTCCGACCATATCCTCGGACACGCCGAGCTCGAGGCTCCTTCCGAGGAACCTGACCTTTGAGGTTGAAAGGTTGAGACCCGTTGAGCTTTCGTACAGCTGTACGACTGCCGTATCACCATCTATCTCGAGAACCTTACAGCGACGCGTATCTCCGTTCGAGAGCTCGATTTCGCCGAGTTCGTCGTAGTTGACGTTCTCGACGCCGGTAACCATCATAAGAGGGCCGGCGATTTCCTGAATAGTTCTGTATTCTTTAGGCATTTATTAGTCCTCCCTCGCCAGTATATCCGCAATTTCGCGGTCAAGCTCTTCGCCGATGCGCTTCGTCTCGTCGTCGACCTTATCCTCAGGCGTGTACTTGAAACGCCCTATTGCTTCCCTTGCCTGCATTCCGATAAGTCCCGTGACGGAGGCTCCTCTCTCGAGCGCTTCCTTTGATTTCCTGTAAAAGTCCATTACAAGCTTCATCATTGTATACTGCTTGTGAAGCGAGGAATACGTGTCTATATCGTCAAAGCTGTTCTGGTTGAGGAAGTCCTCACGTATGGATCTTGCAGCCTCCATCTTGAGCCTGTCGGCAGGTGAAAGCGCATCCATACCTACCATCTGTACGATTTCGTTGAGCTTTGATTCGTCCTGAAGCAGCGACATCATTTCCTGACGCCCCGCCATCCAGTCGGGCTCGACATTTCCGTTGAACCACTTTTCGACATCTCCCAGATACAATGAGTAGCTCGTCAGCCAGTTGATTGCCGGAAAATGCCTCTGGTATGCCAGATTTGAATCGAGTCCCCAAAAGACCTTGACTATACGCAGCGTCGCCTGCGATACGGGCTCTGATATGTCACCGCCCTGCGGCGATACAGCACCTATTACCGAAAGTGCCCCCTCTCTCTTTTCCTTGCCGAGGGTGACCACATAGCCCGCTCTTTCGTAGAACTGTGCGAGTCTTGAACCGAGGTATGCGGGATATCCTTCTTCGCCGGGCATTTCCTCAAGTCTGCCCGACATTTCACGGAGAGCCTCGGCCCAGCGCGATGTGGAGTCGGCCATAAGCGCTACGGAATAGCCCATATCCCTGAAATATTCGGCTATCGTAATGCCTGTATAAACGGACGCCTCACGTGCTGCTACGGGCATATCCGACGTATTGGCAATGAGGACTGTCCTTTCCATAAGTGACTTGCCCGTCTTAGGATCGATCAGCTCCGGGAACTCGTTCAGCACTTCCGTCATCTCGTTGCCGCGTTCCCCGCAGCCTATATAAACGACTATGTCCGCCTCCGCCCATTTTGCCAGCTGGTGCTGTATTACCGTCTTTCCGGAGCCGAACGGTCCTGGTACCGCGGCAGTTCCTCCCTTTGCTATAGGGAAAAACATGTCTACGACTCTCTGTCCGGTGATAAGAGGCTTGTCAGGCTGAAGCTTCTTGCTGTAAGGACGACTGCGGCGTACGGGCCACTTCTGCATGAGGCGTACTTCTCTGTCGCCGTTTTCGGTCTCTATGACTGCAACTGTTTCGACTACTGTAAATTCGCCGTGCTTTATTTCCTTTACCGTTCCGGTAATGCCCGGCATAACCATGATCTTGTGGCTTACGATATCCGTCTCCTGTACGGTACCGATAATGTCTCCGCCCTCGATCTCGTCGCCGACCTTGACGGCAGGAACAAATTCCCACTTTTTGCCGTGATCGAGAGCGTCCACCTGTATACCTCTCTTGAGATTGTTGCCTGCTACCTTCATTATCTCGACAAGCGGCCTCTGGACGCCGTCGTAGATACTCCTGATAAGGCCGGGGCCAAGCTCTACCGACATCGGAACGCCGGTCGATATGACAGGCATCCCGGGTCCTAACCCCGATGTTTCCTCGTATACCTGTATGGACGCTTCATCTCCGTGCATCTCTATTATCTCGCCTGTAAGCTGCTGCTCGCCGACATGCACGACGTCGAACATGTTCGCGTCACGCATTCCCGTTGCGATGACAAGAGGTCCCGCGACCTTTTTTATAGTACCTTTACTGCTCATTTGTAAAAATGTACCTCCCGCTAATTATCGTTGTGTGAAAACAGGATATCCGAGCCGACGGCCTGCTCGACTGACTTTTTGACGTTACTAACGCCTGCACCCGTGTTTCCCGATACTCCCGGTATCTGTATTATAGCCGGGAGCATTTTTTCTTTGTATTTTTCTATCGTCTTGCATATTTCCGCGGCAAGGGATTCGGTTATATATATTATCCCGTATCCTCCCTCGGCAAGCTGCTGCAGCTTGTTCTCCGCAGAATCCGGATCAGTAACGGGGATCGTGTCAAATCCGAGGGTCGCGAAGCCGTATATGCTGTCATAGTCTCCCATAACCGCTATCTTATACATACATCTCCCTTACCCTTTCCCGTATTGATTCGTCCGTCAGGCCGTTCAGCTTTCCGGAGAGTATTATACGTACCGTTTTGATCTCGTTCAGCCGCGCTATTACGTAGGCGACAACCGGTCCTATTGTGAACGACTCGTATTTCTGAGGCTTTATCGTCCTTATGATACGGTTGTCGCACCAGCGCTCGAATGCCGAAGGCGATTGCGCAAGTGCATTTGCTCCATCCGAATAAACCGTCTCGGAGAGATAGCTTCTGAGCTCCTCGGCTCCCGCGAATGCCGCCTTTGCAAGGCGCCGTATATCCAATGTCTCGCATTCCGCAAGCGCTCTTTTGATAAAGTCCACAGATTTGCCCGTCTTCTGCGCGCGCACCGCCGTTTTGATGTCGGCGACAGCTACCGTCGATTCCGCGTAGTCACGTATGACGCTGCTGCCCGCCTTCTTCCCGGCCTTTTCTACAGCCTCGAGACATGCCCTGTCGATTATGATATCGCACAGCTGCCCGTCTCCGGTATGCAAAAGGCTTTCCACCGCCTCGCGGGCGGCTTTTCTCATGCCCTCCGGAAGCTTATCGTACTCCTTGTCTCTGACAAGCTCCTTTATCTTCGCTCCCGACGGCTCGGTGTCCTCATAATACAGGGGAAAATCGACCTCTCCGACGATGCTCTCCTTGACGGCCGCCTTGAGGTTGTGATACTGCTTAGGCAGAGAGAGGACATCGAAATACTTGCCTTCTATATTGAGCTCTTTGACAAGAGCCCATTTTTTTTCGTTTTCCCTGTCCAAAATAGCGTCGGCGTCGTTTTCCTGACCTGTTCCCCATCCCTTTTCCTGAAGAAATCGGATGGCGTCGTCATAAGTCTGCACCGCTATGAGCTGTTCTACCGTCTGATCGGAAAAAAGCTGCAATTCGAGGGAACGTATCCTCGCAACCTGGTAAACAAATTGTTCAGCCATAGTTTTCTCCCTTCGAATGTTGTTTAATCAAACAGTATATTCTGTACAAGGTCTTTGAATTCATTCGCGCGTTCCGCGAATATAGCATCGAAAGTACAGTTTTCTTCGACGCCTCCGTATGTAATTATAAATCCGTTTGTCATATCAGCCGGCTCCTTTGAGAGCGTAAGCGTACCGCCGGCTCTGACTGCCGTCTCTTTTACCGCTTCTTCGAAGCCCTGAGGTACACGTCCGAGATCCGCTGCGGAGAGCCTGAGCTGCCCGTCTCCTTTCCGGACGGCCTTCGCGCAAAGCTTCAGCAGCAGGTCGAAGTACTCACCCGCCTCGGACGAAGCCACCGCGGCTTTGGCCTTATCCAGCACCTCCGCTATAAGCTCCTGCTTGACGGCGAGGATCATGTTTCTCTTTTGAAGATCAACTGATGAGTCTATTCTGTCCTTAAGGTTTGTAAGCTTTGTGGTTGCTGACTGCTCGATACCGGCCTTTGTTTTGTCGGCTTCCGCTCTTGCCGCGCCGATTATTTCGTCGGCCTGAGCTTTCGCCTCGCGCAGCTTCCCGTCAGCTTCCGCCTTCGCCTCTGAAAGTATGCGCTCTTTGATCGTATCAATTCCGGTCATTTATATTCTCCTTCTCTGACAGTCCTTACAGGCTGATACTGTTTACGACGAGGATGGAGATCAGAAGTGCAAAGATTGCGTATGTTTCTACCATCGCAGGAAGAAGCATGGATTTTACGAACTGCTCAGGCTTTTTGGCAACCACTCCGATAGAAGCGACTGCCGTTTTCCCCTGATGAAAGGCGGACACGAGACCTACGATCGCAATAGGCATGCATCCCGCAAATATTGCGAGACCCGTCTGCGTCGATATATCCGTAATTGCGCTTCCGAACACCTGAAGCTTGTTGAGAGTAATAAAGGATACAAGAAGCCCGTAAATTCCCTGTGTACCCGGCAGCAGCTGAAGGATCAGCACCTTGATGAACAGCGACGGTTCTTCGGCTATGACTCCTGCCGCAGCCTGTCCTGCCTTACCTACACCCCACGCGGAGCCCATGCCTGCAAGAATTGTTGCGATTGCTGCACCGGCGATGGCGATTGCAAATCCTGTACTCATGATTAAAATTCCTCCTTAAGATCGATATATTTGCTTTCGGCGGTCAGCGGTTCGAATTTTCTGCCTCCACCGTCATAAAATTTCCCGAAGAACTCGACGAACTGCAGACGGTTTGTATGCACATACGCGCCGAGCACATTTATCGCCATATTGAGTATATGGCCGACTATCAATATGACTGCGAATATTATTTTTCCTATAGCGTTTGCCGCCACCATCTCGGCCATCATGTTGATAACGCTCGCGATGACACCCGTCGCAAGACCGAGTGCCAGAAGCCTCGAATACGAAAGCACATCGGACAGCCAGCTCGTAGAGCCGTACAGGTTATACAGCCCCGATATTACCCTGACCCCCCAATTCTTCTTTGTATGATCGGACATAACCACTACTCCGGCGGCTCCGGCTATCGCAAGCACCTTTGCCGTCATACTCCACCATGCGGGGTACGATATGTTCGACTGAGCCATAGACTGGAACATCGTGGACGGTACGAACATCATGATGAGCCCGGCGATAAGCATATACCACACGAGCACGTCGCCGACAAAATCGGCGTACTTTCTGTCGCGAAGCTCCTCGTAGCCTTTGATGCCGAGACCTATGAACAGGTGAACGATACCGAAAGCGAGACACCACAGCAGCATCTTCATCGGTTCGTTGAGCGGTGTAAACCACAACGGCTGTATCTCGAACTCGGCGCCGAAAAATACTCTCGCTACAACGGCCGGCGCATCTCCGAAATAGCTGGAGAACATTATGCCCCAGAATATCGTCGCAATACCCGAAATGCCGAACATCTTGAGGGATTTCCTCGTACCTGACGGCATTTTCGGATACTTTCTGACGAGAATGAAACATGCTGCCGCCATCAGAAGACCGTAGCCCGCATCCGACAGCATGAGCCCGAACAGTATGGCGTAGCACACCGATACTATACTCGTCGGATCTATCTCGCCCCTGCTCGGCATTCCGTACGATTCCGTAACTCCCTCCATGCTCTCGGAAAACTTGTTGTTGCTGAGTAACACGGGAGATTCCTCGCTATCCTTCAGCTCATCTACATCGACCGCACAGTCGAAGCTGCTCATAAAAGCGTTCTTTACGGCCTCGGACTTCTTTTTCGGGATATATCCGCTGATTACGAATGTCCTGTCCGACTGCGGCATCTCGCCGCCGACCTCATAGCCCTTTGCGCGCATTCTGCAATAATCTGCCGCTATCCTCAGCTCTCCCCTCGACGATGCGTACGCCGCTATTTTCTCGCGCAGCTCGGCGGTCGACGCCGCTGTCTCCTTGATCTCGGCATCAATATCCGCCGCCTGCTCCGCAGGCGTTTTGGCAATTCCGGGTGCAAGCCTTGTGAAACCGGCCGCTCTGAGAGCGTCTTCGACGTGTCTGGCGTCCTCCTTGAAGCAGATAACGCTCATATAGCACGCGTCCTGATCGGAACTCACTATCCCGGCATCTATGCCGTTCGCATCCGGAGCGCCCTTCGCTACTGCCGAATATATAGTGTCAAGCGTCGTTTCCGGAGGCATAGTCCCCATGAACAAAGCTGTCCTGCGCGTACCTGTCGTTGACAGCGGTACATTGAGTCTCATCCATGGACTGAGAGCCTCTGCCTGCCCTTCGAGTTTCTGGACGGCGGCATTATTTTCGGCTATCGCTTTATCACTGTTAATGATTCCGGTGGCTTTCTGAAGCAGCTCACTGCCACGCGCCGCAAGGCTCTCCAGCATTTTGCCGTCCACGGACTCTTTACCCTCGAACGATGCCAGTAATCCCGCTTTTTCCGGAGAATATCTATCCAACACCTCAAGAGCCTGATCGTATAAATGCGCGTACTTCTCGAACTGAGCGCGTTTCTCCCTCGTATCGACAGTGGTGAAAGTGTCGTCATGTTCCGTGTCGACGACAGTGCTCGGCTCTACGACACCAAGCGCCTGTAGTTTTTGCATAATGGCTTTTCGGTCTTTCTTCAGAGCGCAGATACTGATTCTTTGCATCTGCAATACTGCCATAAGCTACTCCTCCTTTAACTTGATACATTAATGAAAATGAGATTGAAAAAACAAAATCGACGTCCGGGCTGAGCATCTCAGTTCCGGAAATAGGCAAAACTATCCCCTTGGAACCTCAACTCCCCAGTGCGTCGATCACCGCTCTTATCGCTTCATTTTCTTTGGATGCCGCCGTCCTGCGCAGCGCTTCCGCCTCGGCATTCACCTTGTCGAGCGCTTCCGCCTTGACTCTCTCTCCCTGTTCACCGGCTGCTCTGAGATCACTTTCGGCCCTGGAGCTTGCCTCATCGGTCTGCCTCTTCATAATCTCCGCTGCTTCGGCTTTGGCCTCTTCTATCAATCTCGCGCCCTCTTCAGCGGCGCTTGCGACAATTCCTGCGGCCTCAGCCTCCGTTTCCTTGATGGCTCTTAAAGTGTCATCCAGCATAATTGCTTTTTCCTCCTTCCAGAGATATGAATATTATATCGCATAGAAATGTCTTTTTCAAATGAAAAAATGTATTTTGTATACACGCATATTTTCTCATTTTTCAACGTTTACAGCCATTTTTCTATATATGTATGCATTTAAAAACATGTATCCGTCTTTGCAGGCTCAACTTTCCTTCCGTAAATTATTGCTGTACGGCGAATAATTATTTATTCGTTTCCGCTGCTTCCATAAGCTTTCTGATACGATTGCTGACACCCGATTTTTTGAGTGGCGGGTCCAGAATATCACCGAGATCCTGAAGACTCGCCTCCGGGTTTTCGAGGCGCAGCTCCGCAATTTCCCGGAGCCTGTACGGCAGTCTGGCCAGTTCACCTTTCTCCTTAAGGCTTAAGATAGCGGCAATCTGGCGCTGTGAGGCATCGAGCGTCCTGTCGGTATTGGCTGAGTCACAGTTTGTTATTCTTACCGTATCGTTCATCATCTGTTTTTTTATCATAACGTCGTCAAAGACAAGGACGTGAGAGTTGGCGCCCATGATAGCAAGCGTATCTCTGATATATGCCGAGTTTTTCATATATACGACGTATCTGCCTCTGCGCTCAACGATCTTTGCCGTAAGGTCAACGAACGTGTTTATGAGCTTTGTCAGATCTCTCGCAAGAATGTCGGTCGCGCATATCATCTCAAGGTGATAGCTTTTCTGCGGGTCTGTCACCGACCCCGCACCCAGGAAAATGCCTCTCAGATATGCTTTGCGGTCCGACTTCGTCTTCGTCACATCCTCGTATATCCCGTCCGAAATGTAGTTGTTGCCCTCCCTCACGAGAAGTATGCCCGTTTCACGAAGTATCTGCTCCGATCCGGCCTTCGGGCCTATCGTCAACATGTAGCTGTGACCTTTGACGAGTCCCGACGCCTCGCCGATCTCGAGCTCCGGCTCGATCCTGAAATATTCTTTGAAGAGCCTCATGTAATGGCGTGCGATGGCGGGATTATCCGTTGTAAGGACGATGCGGAACCTTCCGCCTCCCTCCAGCCTTATGCTTCCCGCAACGCGGACAAATCCCGCGATCTCGGCGAGCTGACTGCTCTTCTTCTGCGGCTCCGTCCTCGCGAGCTCGTTTTTTACTTCTGTAGAAAAGCTCAAAACTGTTTACTCCTCCGGTTTCGGTCAAAATATATAAAAAGAGGGACCGACAAAGGGCCCCTCCCGCAAAATCAACCTACCTGACAGGCAGTGAAAGGATCTCCCTTGCCTCCGCCGGTGTGGCGACAGGTCTGCCGAGAAGCTTGGCCAGCTCCACGGCCTTTGCCACCATCTCGCCGTTGCTCTTGGCTAAAACGCCCTTTTCGAGATAAAGGTTGTCTTCAAAGCCGACTCTGACGTGTCCTCCCATTGAGATCGTAGCGGCGGCGATATGCCACGCATTTTTGCCGAGTCCCGTAGCCGTCCATGTTGAGCCTGCCGGAATAGCGTTTACCATAGTTACGAGGTCGGGAACCGTAGCATTAATCTGTACGCCGAGAACAAAATCCCAGTGAAGCGGATGAACGAGCAGTCCCTTCTTGTCAAGGATCCTGCATGCAAGGTCTATCATTCCTTTGTCGAACACCTCAAGCTCAGGTTTTATCTTTCTCTCGCCAAGAACCTTCGCGAAATTCTGCATCGTCGTGTTCGTATTGGTAAATACCTCGTCTCCGCCGAAGTTGCACGTTCCGCAATCGAGCGTCGCCATCTCCGGAGTAGGGACAACCTCTGTCGACTGAAGTCTCTCGAGATCCGTCATTCCGACGGCTCCGCCCGTCGACGGCTGAATTATCGCATCCGGGCATTCCTTACGTATGGCATCTATACACTCCTGAAAACGCCCTTTATCTTGTGTTGGCGTCCCGTCGTCCCATCTGACATGGAGGTGGATAAGAGCCGCACCGGCATCATATGCCGATTTTGCTTCTCTTACAATTTCCTCGACAGTGTAAGGCACTGCCGGATTCTGCTCTTTGGTTACTTCCGCGCCGCATATACATGCGCTGATGATAAGCTTTTCCATAAGATTTCTCCTTTTGCATCAAAGTCCTACAAAACCGTTACTTTATGCCGATGCCGAAGCCTCGGCGCCGAATTCGATTATATCATCAAATATCGCGATGTTCAAGGGTGACACGATACCCCCTGGTACGCAATTCCTCAGCCATCCTGTCAGCCATCGCGACCGACCTGTGCTGGCCTCCCGTACATCCGAACGCTATGTTCAGGTGATATTTGCCCTCTTTTGCGTATCCAGGGATCAAAAGCTCGAGCATTGAAAGCATAGCTTCTATGTACTGCTGCGCTATCGGCTGCTTCATGACGTAGCCCGAGACTTTTTTGTTGTTACCCGTGAGCCTTCTGAGGCTCTGTACGTAATACGGATTAGGTATGAAGCGCACGTCCTGTACGAGGTCGGCCTCGCTCGGAAGCCCGTGCTTGTAGCCGAAAGATGTGACGTTTATGGCAAATGCCGAATCACCGCCTCCGAAAAGCCTCTGAATTTCGGACTTCAGATCCGATACTTTCATATTCGTCGTATCGATTATATAATCGGACATATCTCTTATCTCACGCAGTCTTTCGCGTTCTGCAAATATGACCTCCTTGGTCGTCGGACCGTTGGCGAGCGGATGATTCCGCCGCGTCTCGTTGTATCGCCTGACAAGAGATCTGTCCGAAGCTTCTATGAACAAAACTTTACAGTCTATCTCAACGTTTTTCTTAAGGCTCTGTATGCATGATCTGAGGTCGTCAAAAAAATCGCCTCCCCTGATATCTACGACAAATGCGGCCTTTTCTATACTGCGTTCGGACGACATCGTCAGCTCCATGAAGTTATTTATAAGCGCAGGCGGCATGTTGTCTATACAATAAAACCCGCGATCCTCGAACCAATCGACCGCATTCGTCTTGCCTGCGCCGGACAGCCCCGTCAATATTACGACTTCCATTTTCCCCATGTTGTCCTTTACCTCCTGCGTATGTTGACAATTCTGCCCGGATCGAGTCCGGCCGCCAAAGCTCTTTGGAGTCCGCCCTCATACAGTCCGACGTTTTCGGGCCTGTGGGCGTCGCTCGAAATAATAAATTTCACGTCGCGCTTCGCCGCAACTCGTATCTCCTCCGTAGTGAGGTGCGGATGCTTCATGTTGATTTCCATCAAAGTGTCCGTTTCCTCACATGCCTTCGCTATTTCCGCGATGTCGAACGGTCCCTTGTCACCGGGATGCGTAAGTATTTTTATATCGTTCTGATATATGCATCTGAGCACCATATCGGTATTTTTGACGAGCAGCCTCCTGTGATTGATCGGAAAGCCATGCGCGTTCAGCCAATTAGGAATGCAGTGACCGCGCGGTATTCCGTAGTGGTATCCGGCTATAAGGAAATCAAGCTGTGCCGCTTCCTCCGGCTTTATATCGGTATATGGAAAAGCACTTATTATGTTTGCCTCTACACTGAGCAGTATTTTTATCTGCGGGTATTTCCCTTTCAGCCCGTCTATCCGGCTCCTCATGACCGGTATATCACGTCGCTTTATACCGTATGTGAGATGCCCCGGCCCGTGATCCGATATGGCTATGGTCTCAAGCCCTTTGGACACTGCCGTTTTCACGTTGTCCTCTATCGAGCCCGTTCCGTGGCTGAAGGTCGTATGTGTATGAAAATCGCCTGTAAGAACGTATTCCGATGCCTCACGTCTCAGCGCTTCCTGGTGTATATTCATTGCTTATCATCCTGATTTCCGGCTCAAGATGAACACCGAACTTATCGAATACCGTATTCTGAACGATATGCATGAGATCGACGATATCCCGCGCGGTAGCGGTGCCCCTGTTTATTACGAAACCGCAATGCTTCTCGGACACCTGCGCTCCCCCCACCGTAAGACCTCTTAATCCGGCAGCCTCTATGAGACGTCCGGCGTAGTCGCCCGGCGGTCTTTTGAAAAAGCTTCCGGCGCTCGGTTTATCGAGCGGCTGCTTTTCCTGCCTCCTGACGGCGAGCTCCCGTATTTTGCCGTCTATATCTTTCTGTACCCCGTCTTTTAGATAAAAAACGGCCGACACGATGATTTCCCGCGTTGACGCCAGCCTGCTCGTCCTGTATCCGAGTTCGAGCTCCGACGCCGGAATTGTAACTAAGCGGCGTTTCCCGCCGCCCGAGGCTCCCGGTTCCGCAGCGGGGGCAGGCCCCGTCACGAGCTCTACAGCCTGCAGGACGTCCTTTATCTCGCCTCCGTACGCGCCGGCGTTCATAAATACGCCGCCGCCGGCGCTGCCGGGGATCCCGGCAGCGAACTCGAGCCCTGTCAGGGAGTTCGCCGCGGCGGCTTTTGCCGCACCGGACAGTAAACAAGCGGCGCCGCATGTTACAAGGGCGCCGCCGGCATCCGGATTTATATCTACTCTTTCGAAGGCTTCGCCCAACATAATTACCGTTCCGTCATAAAAATCATCGGTAAACAGCGTATTTGTCCCGTTCCCCAAAAACACGAACGGCCTGTCTGAAGAATCGGCTTCGCTCAGTACATCGAGAAGCTCCTGCCTCGTTTCCGCAACCGCGAGTTCACGCGCGATACCTCCTGTACGAAAACTTACAAGCTCCGACGTGTCGACATTGAAAGCTCTTTTCATCTAAAGCACATCCCTTCTGTCTATGTCGTATCTGTTGAATTCTATGTGGTCTTTCGTATCAGGAGCTATTTGCTTGTCCTTGAGTCTTTTGCGAATACACTTTGAAAAATAGTAATATATAATCGCAAACGTAGGCACACCGAGCACCATGCCTATAAAGCCGAACAGCCCTCCGCCCACAATTATGGCGAACATGACCCAAAAGCTCGCGAGCCCGACCTTACTTCCCATTACCGCCGGGCCGAGGATGTTCCCGTCAAACTGCTGCAACAAGAATATAAGCACAAGGAATATCAGAGCTTTGACGGGGTCGACCAGGACGATTACGACCGTTGAAGGTATCGCGCCGATAAACGGTCCGAAAAACGGTATTACGTTCGTAAGTCCGACTATCGTACTTATAAGTATCGTGTAAGGCATGCGCAGAATCGACATCGCAACAAAACAGATCACCCCTATGATCAGCGAATCTATGATTTTGCCGTTGATAAAGCCGCCGAACGTCCTATTGGAATATGCCGCAAAATCAAATATCTCATTTGCATGCCTATGCGAAAAAACAGCAATTATCGTCTTTCTGATCTCAGCCTTAAACTTTTCCTTCCCATTGAGGAAGTAGAAACAGGCGATCATTCCGAGCAGCATATTGAATACGGTTTTAACGGTGATTATAACCTGCTGCGTGATCATCGAAATATATTTGCCCGACTGGTTAGGAAGCGTGTTGGCAGCCCAATCTATAAGGTCTCTTTGCTTATCATCCAGGAATGAACCGATCTTTGTCGCGAGATCTCTGTTGCTCATGTTTGCGAGAAGATCGCTTATCAAATTGTTTATGTAATTTATTCTCTGCGGCAGTGTTTGTACGATCTCAACGAGGCTCTGAATAACCTGCGGTACGATCATAAGTATCAAAGCGACTATGAACGCCACCAACACGACAAATGCCGCTATCGAGGCGAACACCCTTGCCACGCGCAGCGATGTCTTAGGCTTCAGTTTTTTTGAAAGGTGAGGATACAATTTTCTTACGACAAAATTATATATAGGACAGAGGAGGTAAGCGGCAACCATCCCGTATATAAACGGTGAAAAAATCATGTATAAGGCTGACGCCCCCTGCCTGAATCCGTCCCAATGCGTCACAACCTGATAGAACATAATAAGGAGAGCACCGGTCATAAATACAGCCGCACCAACCTTAAAATACCTTGTCTGAAAGAATTTTCTCATGCTCTTCTCCTTGAGTATTCTATAGTAGATACTAACACAAGCCGGATTTTTTTTCCACAAAGAAACAATGATCAATTCATTATTTAAAGACTTTCCGATCTCAGTCTCCAACCGTTGCGGTACTCTGAATACCGCTACGTATCTTGCGCCGCAGTATATCCTTCGACGAAGCAATACCGAAATACAAAAAAAACAGGGAAAATACACCGATGCATATTCCCCGTTTCCGTTGTTTGTATGATTTTGATTTGTCTTTATTATGTTTATCTCGGTATGGCGTCGAACTCGGCTTTTATCGCCTTGAGAATTTCCGGATCTGTCATGATATCTATAGCGGTAAGAGCCATACCCTCGATATATTTATATGAGTTTTCTATTGCCGGGTCGCTTCCGGACATTTTGCAGAATTCTACGGTGTGTCCGAAATAAGGTTTGCCGTCAGGCGAACTTCCCATACTGCTGTTAAGCTGTATGGACGGACAAACATAGCTTACATCGCCCAGATCGGAGGAACCCATGTGAGGCTGATCTCCGAGCCACTTCATCCCTACTCCGAGGCGCTCCATGTTGTCACAGGCGAGCCTGTTAAGCACCATGTTACTGTTCGTATCCTTAAAGTCGATTTCGGCCTCTGAGATTTTGTACTCCGTACCGGTGCCCAGAGCCGCACCCCCGGCACAGTTCTCGAACCTTCTGAGCAGATCGTTCAGCTCGGCCGACTTGCTGCTTCTGATATAAAAAAGGCCTCTTGTATAGTCGGGTATGATATTGGGCGCCTTGCCTCCGTCCGTTATGATCCCGTGTATCCTAACATCGCCCTTCGTCTGCTGGCGCATCGCATTAATAAGGTTAAACAGGTTTATCATCGCGTCGAGCGCATTAAGGCCGTTTTCCGGCGCCGATGCGGCGTGCGAGGTTTTGCCGAAGAATTCGACATATCTGCACGCGAGAGCCATGGAGTTGATAGAGCTTGTGTCCTCGTAGGCGGGATGCGTCATTATGGCAATATCCATATCATCAAATACGCCCATTCTCGACATCATGACCTTCGCTCCGTCCGTCTCCTCGGCAGGCGTGCCGAAAAGATGTATCTCGGCGCCGTATTCGTCGGCAAACCTTCTGAGCACGACAGCCGTGCCGACGGACATCATCGCGATAAGGTTGTGACCGCAGGCATGCCCGATACCCGGCAAAGCGTCATACTCCGCAAGTACGGCTATCTTCGGACCCGGCTTTCCGCCTCTGTATACCGCCTTATACGCAGTATCCATATCGCAGTATTTTTCGGTCAGCTCAAAACCGTATTTTCCAAGCAGCTCGAGCTGCCATGCTACGGCCTTGAATTCGTTTCTTCCGAGCTCCGGATTTTCGTGAATATTGATCGCAAGCTCCCTTAGCTCAGGTTTTAGAGGTTCGAGCTCGTTCTGAACAGCTTTTATTACTTTTTCGTCGTTCATATTGCATCCCACCTTGTGATCAGCTTAAAACGGCCCAAGCTGCATAAGCTGTGCTATTACAACAAATACAAGCCCTATGCCGTACTGCATCAGCATAACCGGCAGGAACCATTTTGCCCATTTTGTCCAAGGAACCTTGGCAAGTGCAAGACTCGCCATGAGCACTCCCGACGTCGGCGTGATGGCGTTGCTGATGCCGTCGCCGAGCTGGAACGCGAGAACCGCCGTCTGTCTCGTAACGCCTACGAGGTCAGCCAAAGGAGCGAGTATAGGCATCGTTACAGCCGCCTGACCCGAACCTGACGGAATCAGATAATTCATGAGGCACTGGAATATGTACATGCCGACCGCGGATACCGACGACGGCAGTCCCTGAAGCAGCGATGCCGCCCCGTGAAGTATAGTGTCGAGGATGTTGCCCTCCGTGAGCACATACAGGATGCCTGTGGCGAAGCCTACGACGAGAGCGCCGCTGCATATATCGGCCATGCCTTCCGCAAGGTTCTTGCCGTAGCCGTCAAAACCCATCTTTGATATTATTGCCACGATTATAGACATTCCGAGGAACAAAGCGCCGATTTCATAGAAGTACCACTCCCATTTGAGTACGCCTACTACGAGCATCACTATCGTAGCGATGAATACGAGCATGATGATCTTTTCGCGGACACCGAAAGGAATGTCACGATCCTCCTGAGTGATTTCGTCTCTCGTCTGATCAAAATCGTGCATCGAGCTGATCTGAGGGTTCTTCTTTACTTTCACCGCATAACGGCAAACTGCGGCAATCGTTGCGCCGAACATTATGACGAGCATGATAAGCCTGAACTGCCATCCGCTCTGATACGGCAGCTCCGCGATCTTCTGAGCGACACCGATGTTGAACGGATTAAGTATCGAACAGGCAAATCCGGCAGCCGTACTGCATATTATCATTGCCGTACCTGTGATCGAGTCGAACCCGGCTCTCAGAGCAAGCGCGACCGTGATCGGGATCAAAGGGATGAACTCCTCACATGCGCCCATGACTACCGTCATGGCCACTATCGCAGACATTATGATAGGTATCATAATTACTTCTTTGCCGTCCATACTCCTGGCAAGCGATCTCATCGCGCCCTCGAGCGCGCCGCTCTTTTGCAGAATGGCTATAGAGCCGCCTACGATAAAGATGAAAAATATAATATCAGCCGCCTGAGCCATGCCCCCGGCAAGCGACGAAAGCAACGTCATGATCCCTATCGGTGTTCTGTCGATATACTCAAAAGAATCGGGATCGATTATAAGTCTGCTCGTTTCATCCGCAGGGTCAATGTGAACTCGCGAATACTGACCCGCCGGTACTATGTAGGAAAGAATCGCACAGACCAGGATGATCATCATCAGCAGTACGAACACGTGCGGCATCTTGAAACCGCGTTTCTTTTTTTCTTCCATTTTGTCCTCCATATGAAAAAAATAATACCTGCTTTTATTTTAACAATACACGTCATTGTTGACAATACTTTTTCAGAAAATTCTTGTATAGTTTTATATGCATTATATACTCTATAACCTCATTTTACTTTACCCATATCGTAGTATGTTTCGCGTTCGTCGTCAGGCACCATGCTGCCGCCCGTGGCCCAAATCACATGAGTCGCAGCGTCCATACTGTCCGCGAGTTTTTTTTGTTCAAGATAATCGCGGCTGTCTGTTATAAGCGCGGGACCGGGGAAGGCGGCACACGCCGACGGCTCGATAAAAATGCCCTCTGTATCCTGAAGGTATGCGAGGTATGTATAAAGCTCCTCGTCGTCTACCGTAAAGCAGCCGTCTATCACGTGTTTGACAGCCGTGCCGACGAGTTTCGAAGCTCTTCCTACGGCGAGTCCGTCCGCGGCAGTTTTACCGTCAAGTCCTATGTCGTATACGGATATGCCGTCATTTAATCCCGTCATCATTCCGAGCGTCATGCACGGTGCATGGGTAGGCTCGGCAAAGAATATATGAACATCGGGTCCTATTACCTTTCGCAGTCCGAACGATACGCCTCCCGGAGCACCGCCCACTCCGCAGGGAATATACACGAACAA
This sequence comes from uncultured Clostridia bacterium, assembly GCA_938046095.1. GTDB lineage: Bacteria > Bacillota > Clostridia > Peptostreptococcales > Anaerovoracaceae > Eubacterium_B. The sequence continues at coordinate 25,095 of CALIXS010000005.1, read as the reverse complement.
TGGATGATCGCGGTCAACCTTTATTCCCGCATCACGAAGCTGAGGCGCGAGCCTCTTCGCCGCTACCGAGTATCCCATGAACAGATCCTCGGAATCCTCATCGTCGACAAAGTGACAGAAAGGATCTTTTCCGGCGAGCTTGCGTCCCTCGGCGACAGCCTTTTGATAATTATCCGGGTACTCTATAACCGTAACACCCTTGCTCCTGAGAAGCTCCTTCTTCCACCGGCGCGCATCGGCTGACATATGTACTGTGACCTTAAACCCGAGCCTTGCACTTATGATGCCTATCGAGAGGCCGAGATTGCCCGTCGAACCGACTGCTACGTTGTATTTGGAAAAAAGCTTTATGAATTCAGGCCTGAGCAACCTGCTGTAATCGTCGGTCAGATTCAGCATACCTGCATCGACTGCGGTCTTTTCGGCAAATTTGAGAACCTCATAAATGCCTCCCCTCGCTTTAATCGAGCCGGATACGGCGAGGTGCGAATCCATCTTCAGAAAAAGCCTGCCCTTGCGTATTCCCAGCTTTTCCTTCATACCCTGGATCTCCACGAGCGGAGACTCGATAATTCCGCCGTTATGACGTGTTTCCGGGAACGCCGCCATGATATAAGGCGCAAACCTCCTGAGCCTTGCCTCCGCATCCTCGATGTCGTTCATGCCGAACATCAGCGGAGCTGCCGGATCCGCTGCCACATTGAACCATATTATCTTTTTCCCGTCGGCCATGTCCGCGACCTGAGGGAATTGAAGTTCGAGCTTTAGTATATCCATATCACGCCTCCCCGTCCTGTGAGCTTTTAGAGCGTACAGGGCGTTGTCATATACCTTCATAATCCTTTTTTGATAGTGTTGAGTATGCCGCGCCTTATGATCCGGCCCACTCCGCTTATCACCTGCGTTTCGATTTTGTTCCTACGTCTTTCGGCATCGCGCAGTCGCTTCCTTTCTGCTGCCTCCTCCGCCTTTTCCTTCTTCCTCGCGGCGGCTTCCTCCTCCTTTGCCTTTTGTTTTTCGTATTGCGCCTTTTCGCGCTCGAACGCCTCGCGCTCGGCCTGAAGCTTCGCCGCCTCCGCATCCTGCGCCGCCTTCTGTTCGAGTATCTCATATGCCGAGTCGGGATCGACCGCCCGGTCGTATTTTGCCATTCCGTCCGCGTTCATGTACGCTTTTCTTGCGGCATCATCGCAAGGACCCATAAGGCTCTGCGGGCATATAATTTTTGTCTGCCGCACGATATCAGGCACACCCTGATCGTCGAGAAATGAAACAAGTGCCTCCCCGACACCCATAGCCGAAATAACATCGGCTGTTTCAAATGCAGGATTTTTTCTGAACGACTGAGCAGCTGCCCTAACCGCCTTCTGCTCGGCAGGGGTATAAGCTCTGAGCGCGTGCTGAACTCTGTTCGAGCACTGAGCGAGAACGCTGTCGGGTATGTCCGCGGGGCTCTGCGTGACAAAGAATATACCTACACCCTTTGACCGTATGAGCTTTACGACCTGCCCGATCTTCTGTACCAGCACCGCGGGTGCGCCCGCAAACAGCATATGCGCCTCGTCGAAGAAGAATACCAACTTAGGCTTATCCGCATCGCCCACCTCGGGAAGCACCTCGAAAAGCTCGGACATCATCCATAAGAGGAACATCGAGTAAAGCTTGGGGTTCTGAACGAGCCTAACCGAGTCCAACACGTTTATTACGCCTCTGCCGTTCATATCCGCCCTTATCCAATCGTTTATATCTAAAGCGGGCTCTCCGAAGAATTTATCCCCTCCCTGAGCCTCGAGCGGAAGGAGCGACCTTACTATGCCGCCGAGCGACTGCTGAGCTATATTTCCATACTTGAGCGTGTATTCATCCCTGTGCTCGGAAACGAAATTTATCATCGCTCTGAGATCCTTTATATCGATCAGCAAATAGCCGTTGTCGTCTGCAATTCTGAATATAATATTGAGTACACCCTCCTGTGCTTCGGAAAGCCCGAGTATCCTTGCCAGAATATCAGGCCCCATATCGGAGACGGTAGCCCGAACCGGGTGCCCTCCTTCGCCGTAGATATCCCAGAAGGCTGTAGTATATGCGCGATACTGAAACTGATTCCTTATACCGAACCGGCCTATCCTGTTTTCCATACCCTCCGTGCTCACACCCGGAGCGCATATCCCCGACACGTCACCCTTCACGTCGCACAGAAAGACAGGGACACCGGCGTCGGCAAAGCTCTCAGCCATACATTTCATCGTTACAGTCTTTCCCGTCCCGCTCGCTCCGGCTATCAGGCCGTGCCTGTTGCACATCGGCAGACTCATGTTGACGCGGCTGCCGTCTTCGGCAAGACCCATGTAAATCTTTCCGTCGGTATACATATTACTTCCTCCGCTTCTCCGATTCCGTCACCTGATCACTACCTTACTGCTCTTTCCGGCTGTACACGACGCGACAGTCCTGCGATCCGAGGTCATACATTGCTTTTTCTTTCAAATATGTAATAGCCGGGATATCGCCTCTCGGTATCCTCTTTGAGTACCTGCGGCGAAACATAAAGTATTTTTCCGTTTTCCCTCACCTTGCCCGCGCGGTTCGGTACCTCGATATCGTATTTCCCCGGTCTGTAAGCCGGATCGAGCACTACGAATTCCTTACCGGTAAAGGCGATGACCGCCACATAATGACCCTCGTCCGAAAACACTCCCGTGTAACCGTCCGCATCACCGCTCACGTTCACTATCGCCGCCGCACCGTTCCTGAGCGCAACCTCAAGCTCCTTCTCAGTTCCTGCCTTTCTCATCGACAACCCGAGTCTGTCGCCGCACGCCGGACCGTAAATATCCATATCCGTCCCCGGCTCCATGTTCGATTTGCTGTCTGCAGCTATCTGAAGCGCTTCGGAAAGAGTCAGCCCTTCCGTTCCGAGCCGTTCCGCCACGATCATCATCGAACAAGGGCCGCATGCGGCGTCGTGTACCGTTCCTTTTGTCGCATCGTATGAATCCGGCTCCTGCATATTCGTTCTGTACGGGATGTGCGGATAATCCTGCTGATTGATGTAAAACATTATTCCCCCTCACTGTCAGCGAATAGCTTTTTGGCATATGAGCGCCGTTACGCCTGCAACGGCGAACAGCCCGGCGACTATTATAAGTAACTTGACAGCATTTATCCCGCCGTCGTCAGCCCACGGGATATCTTTAATTCCGCCGTCGCGAACAGCCGTGAAGCCGAGTTCATCTCTCGCCTTTTCCGCCTGCTCGATATATGCCCTTGCATTCGACATCCACTGCTCATCGTACCATCCGCGGTCTTTTGAGAAATCCGTGAGCTGATCGCAAAGTGAGCTTACCGCCCTCTCGCTGAACGGATCCCTGAGTCCCGCATCACCCAGAGCCTCCACATAGCTTTCGTCGCTCATCGCCGATATCTTTAGATATGTCTCCGTCGCACGCCCGGGATCTTTCTGATGCTGCTCCCATATCTCAAATGCGCCGAATGCGGATGTCGCATAGCTTATGTAATACATCTGAGCATCAAAAAGGTGACCTATCTCGACCCAATAATACATTTTTCCATCCGCTTCGCCGTCATTTGAATACCCGTAGGAGGAATTTATGACCGCAAAAGCGTGATTTATCTCATCAACCGTTGCATCGGGGTTTTCATGAGCCCACCGCTCCATCTCGTCTACCATGCAGCCCTGTATCACCGAGCTCATCATATTGAAAATCTGCTTGAGCTCTATATCTTCCTGTGCATCGTTGTTGCCGAGCAGCTCGCCCCAATGAGGCAGAAAAAGCATTTCAAGACCCTGCGACTGTATTTCCGAAACATCTATACACGATGAAGCCCATATATCCGGCGTATCGACGTGATAGAAATTGTTGTAATGACCGAACTCATGAACGAGTGTGGACCAGTCGTTCATGCTGCCGTTGCTGTTAAAATATATGAAGGCGCCGCCGAACTCGGGCAGTCCCGTCGTATATCCCTCGTCAGCCTTCGCATCGCTTTTGTCGATGTCGTAAAGCACGTTGTTTTTCATATACTCATACGCTTCCGTAAGTGCCGGCGACACCTTACTTATATAACTGCCGAGCTTTTCGACCCTGTCTCTGCCCGATGTTTCGGTAAAATACCCGTCCACATCGGAACCGGAATCGCTCTGATATATGCTGAGCACCAAATTGAGGGGTACCAGATACTCCCTCACATACCGTTCAAACTCGTTTTTTTCGTCTATATCATAATCTCGGCCGTAGACGCTTTTGTACGCGTACTCGGCATACGAGTCGTATCCGTATGACGCGGCGAGCTCGTTGTCTTTTTTGACAATTTGTCTGTAAATATCCGCGACTCTTTCATTTTCTTTTTTTGTTATAAGCGGAAGCACCTCGTAATACATATCTTCGTCCATATCGTTCAAATCTTCGGAGGTGTATGTATTTCCGTTATAATCGGCAGAAAAATTCTCGGCCATCGCCGCCCAGTAATCTGTCTGAAGCCCCGCAATCTGCTCTCTGATGCTCATCTGTTCATCAGTCATATCCTCGTAATCGAGCAGTGATTCCCACTGTTCAGCCGGTATTAGCTTTTTCATCACCCCTTTGTACATGTCGCTCTTCGATGCGTCCCGGAGCGCCCCGTAAAGCTCATCCTGTATGTTCGTCAGTGACAGCTCAGCCTCTTCAAATTCACTCGATATCGAATCGTTTGCCGGATCCATGCTCGTCTTTATTTGCAGGACGGAATAAGCCGTCGAAAGATGATCGAACTCCTTTACGAGTTTGCCGTAAAGCTCTTCTATCTCACTCTCATCTGATGCCGAACCGGTCTGTACCGCATTCTCAAAATCCGCCAAAAGAGCCGTCATCGCCGACTCGTCGTACGTCATGCTCATGATCTCCTCGTACGATACGTCCTTGTGTTCGGACTGCGGATATGTGAAGCTGTCCTCGGCAAAGCTTGATGCCGTTATAAGAGTAAGGGCGGCAATTATGCTTATTATGACAATTTTGGGCAGTTTTTTCATATTATTTCTCCTTGCCTTTATTCGACTGTATATGTATTTACATTATAACCTCATAATGTACGCGGTTCAACGAAAACTGTTGCTTGAGACAGTCCCTGAAGTGATGTATCATATAAACAGGAATAAACACGCAAAACAGAGGGATCAAAATGGAATTAAGGAATCAGCCCGTATCCGCATTTGTCGAAGCGCTGGCATCGCGCCGGTCCGTCCCGGGAGGAGGCGGCGCATGCGCGCTCGCCGGTTCTTTGGCGGCGGCCCTCGGGCACATGGTCGGTGAGCTTACCGTCGGAAAAGCAAAATATATCGACGTTGAGGAAGACATCATCGCGATGATGGAACGCGCGGAAGCACTCTGCAAGGAGCTTTTAGAATGTATCGACAAGGACGCCGAAGCTTTCGCCCCGCTCGCCGAGGCTTACGGCATGCCGAAAGATGACCCGTCGCGCGGTCTCGTAATGGAAACGTGCCTGAAGGAAGCATCGGCCGTACCCCTAAGGATCACAGAACTTGCCGCGGCTGTCATAGAATTGGAAAAAGGCTTTGCCGAAAAGGGCTCCGCACTCGCGGCTTCCGACGCCGCGACGGGCGCGGTCATGGCCAGAGCCGCTCTTTACGGAAGCGCAGTCAACGTCAAAATCAACACAAAATACATGAAAGACCGTGTTTACGCCGAGAGTATAAATGCACGTATCGACGAGCTCATAGAAACATATTCCGCTATTGCAGATGATGTCTATAGACAGGTGTACGGGAGGTTTTAGGTGATGCCGAAGATCCTTTACGGCGCTCCTGTCGCCGAATCGCTCAGAAAAAAATCCGCCGATATGTCAGCGAAGCTCAGAGCGGGAAACATAACGCCGGTCCTTGCGATCATAAGAGTCGGATCTTCTCCCGACGATATCTCGTATGAACGGGCAATACGCAGGCGCTGCGAAAGCGTAGGTGCAGAGGTAAAACTCGTTTTGCTCGACGAAACGGTGACTGAACGCGAGTTTTTGCACATTTTGCGCGGGCTCAGCGCCGACGACCGGGTTCACGGAATCCTCATGCTTCGCCCCCTGCCGAAGCACATAAGCGATATCCGCGCCCGCGCCGCTCTGGCACACGGCAAGGATGTGGACGGATGCACCGATATGTCGCTTGCCGGAGTTTTCATACACAGTGATCTTGGCTTTCCTCCGTGCACGGCGCAGGCTGTTATGGAGATGATAAGGTATTACCGCATAGATCTTGACGGAAAGCGAGTGGCAATCCTCGGAAGATCGCTTGTAACCGGTCGTCCTTTAGCCATGATGATGATGCACGCAAACGCAACAGTCACGATCTGTCATACCCATACGCCGGATCCCGCGTCCATTGCACGCGAAGCCGATATAATCGTATCCTGCACGGGCCGCATGCACAGTATAGGCGCAGAATATTTCATGCCCGGTCAAATCGTCATTGACGTCGGCGTAAACTGGGATCCCGACAGACAGCAGATGGTGGGCGATGTCGCCTTCGACGAGGCCGAGAAAACCGCCGCAGCCGTAACTCCCGTCCCGGGCGGCATCGGCGCGGTCACAACACAGGTCCTCGTTGATCACGTTATAACAGCAGCATACAATACTTCTATAGTCAACGACTGAAGTTTATGCTATCATATTACAGGTTCAAAGAACCGGATGTCAGAGTAGGGTCCGGCGCGTCAAGTGCTGCAGGATGGGAAGTTGCCTGCAGACGAAGGGGAATACATTCCCTGCGGTGCCGTTCCCGCGTCCGCTGCCACAAAAAGAGAGCCGGCTCCCTTGCAGTGGCATTGTCACGAAAGGAGTTTTTTAATGCTCACAAGAACGAAAAAGCTCGCGCTCAACGCGGTGCTTGCAGCTATGGTAGCAGTCCTCGGCTACTTCGCCGTCGATGCAGGTTCAATCAAAATCACATTTGAAAGCCTGCCGATCATCATAGCCGCACTCGTGCTCGGTCCCTTAAACGGACTCGCCGTGGGCGCCGTCGGCACCTTCGTCTATCAAACCCTGCGCTACGGTATAATGATAACCACTCCCATGTGGATGATCCCATATGCCGCTGCAGGTTTTATCTGCGGGCTTTACAGCAGGCACAAAAATTACGCTTTTAAGCGCGGTGAGATCATGCTCATAACCGCGCTTACCGAGCTTGTAATTACGCTGCTCAACACCGGAGCCCTTTATATCGACAGCCATATATACGGCTACTATAAGCCGATGCTCATTACCGGGATGTTAATCCCGAGATTTGCAATATGCGTCATCAAAACCGTATTGTTTTCTTTGATACTTCCTTCTATGATCAGGGCTCTTCGCGGCACGGTGCCTACACATCGCTGAACGGACATTTATTATACGGATATGAATTATACGCAAGCCATCAAATACATTGAAGACAGGTCATGGAGCGCATCGCGCCCGGGGCTTGACAGGACACGCGAACTCCTCCGTCTAATGGGCGATCCTCAAAAGAAGCTTCGCTTTGTTCACGTGGCGGGCAGTAACGGCAAAGGCTCGACATGTGCCATGCTCGCATCTGTTCTGACCGCGGCCGGTTACAAAACCGGCTTATACTCTTCTCCTCACCTGATTTCTTTTAATGAGCGGATGAAAATAGACGGAATAAGCATAGCGGACAAACGCCTTGCCTCAATAGTGGAAGCCATACGCCCTTTAGCTGACGGCATGGACGACCACCCGACTGAATTCGAGCTTTCCACCGCAACGGCAATGCAATATTTCGCCGAGGAGATGTGCCATGTCGTAGTGCTCGAGGTCGGCATGGGCGGCGAGCTCGACAGCACTAACGTGATAAATGCCCCCGAGGTGTCCGTTATAACAAATATAGGGCTTGAGCATACCGAATATCTCGGCGACACGATCGAAGCAATAGCCGGGGCAAAGGCCGGTATAATCAAGCGTGGATGTCCGTGCGTCAGCTACGATTTACAGCCTGTAGCCGCGCACGTTATCCGGGAAAGGTGCCGCCTGCTTTCTGCGCCGCTATACGTAGTGCCGTCAGAGTCTCTTACACCGTTAAAAGACGACGGGCTTATCAAATCGGACGCGCACGGGAACACCGCATCTTCCGGGCAGGTGAAGTCGGACGGGAGCTCTGAGTTGTCCGAAGGGGTGAGCACGCACGGATGTACCGCTCCGGAACATTTACCCGAGGGACAACGTTTTTTATTTAACGGAAATGAATATACTGTTTCGCTACTCGGTAAACATCAGCTTCATAACGCCGCCGTCGTTCTTACGGTTACAGACGTCCTGCGGCGACGCGGCTTTTCAATACCCGAGAACGCAGTGCGAAGTGGCCTTGCATCTGTCACATGGCCCGCAAGGTTTGAGATTTTAATGAAAAGCCCAACATTTGTGCTCGACGGCGGCCATAACCCTCAGTGCGCAGAATGCCTGGCCGCATCGCTTCGCGACTATCTGCCCGGAAAGAAAATATGCTTTATACTCGCTCTCCTGGCCGACAAGGATGCGGACCGCATTCTTGATACACTCCTTCCGTTCGCGTCACGTGTCATCTGCACCACCCCCGACAGTCCGAGGGCCTTAAACGGCAAAGAGCTGTCGTCCCTCGTATCAAAGCGAGGCATCAAATCGGAATACGCAGCCACAGCCCATGCTGCTGTCGAAAGTGCAATATCACGGACCGTATACGGGAATGACTCATCCGAGAATGACTTTGCCGGTAATTCTGCTGTCGGCAGCCGCGCTGACGGAGAAACTGCGGTTGTCGCTTTCGGTTCACTGTATATGGCGGGCGAAATTCTCCGGACGTGGAGAAGCGCGGTCAAGAAAGCGCTCCGCAGATACGGCATCAGTGCGAGAGAAAGCCTCGGTGCAGAGGACCGCCGACAAAGATCGGATGATGTCGTTTCCGGCATTGCCTCCCTCGATGTATTCAGAAAATCAGACAAAGTGATGATATACAGCGCGGTACGCTCCGAGGTCGATATTTTCGGTCTCATGAGGTTAGTGCCGGACAAAACATATATTTTCCCGAAATGCATTTCCGGAACCGAAATGATCGCCGTAATCCCTGACCCTGAAAGCGGGTGGACATGCGGCGCATTCGGCATATCCGAACCCGTCGTCAATAATTCAAACATAGTCGCACCTCATGATATCGACCTGATCATCTGCCCTCTTACAGCATTCGATCCCGGAAAAAACAGGATCGGCATGGGTGCCGGGTATTACGACAGATTTCTTGCCGGTAAAAGCTCAGCTGCACCGGTGATCGGAGCTGCTTTCGCCTGCCAGATGGTCGCCGAAATTCCGTGCGATGAGACAGATTTTCCTCTTGACGGTATAATAACGGAAAACGGCGCGCTGGTATAGCGCCGCTTGCTCATGCCGCTGCCGCATTGCATCGGCACATGACACGCTAAGCATCGGCTGCAGCGCGGTCGCCGCCGGACTCTTACGGTACAGAAAATGAGCAGGACACTCAAAATGTGTCTCTGCTCATCAAATGCAACGATATATCCGGTGCCGTTCAAGGATCCGAGCTCACGTTATCAACGCCGATCGACCTTGGGACCGGCTGCTATGACCTCCGCGCTCATATGTTCATACTTCCTGAAGTTTTCGATGAAGCTTTCCGCCAGTTTCCTGCAGTTCGCCCTGTAAGCCTCTTTATCCTCCCACGTGTTTTCGGGGATGAGAAGTTCAGACGGCACGCCGTCTATCGAAGTAGGTACAGACACTCCAAAAGTCGGATCAGTTACGAACCGGGCATGTTCGATCGAACCTGTCAAAGCAGCGGTTATCATCGCTCTCGTGTATGCGAGCTTCATACGCTTGCCTGTGCCGTTCCATCCCGTATTTACGAGATACACGTTTGCACCCGACTTTTCAACCTTTTCCTCGAGCATCGATGCGTAAACCGACGGATCGAGCGGCAGAAAAGGCTCCCCGAAGCATGTCGAAAATGTAGGAACAGGCTCTGTTATTCCTATCTCGGTACCTGCCACCTTTGATGTAAATCCCGATACGAAATAATACTTGGCCTGATTCCTGTTAAGTTTGCTTATGGGTGGAAGCACTCCGTAAGCGTCGGCAGTCAGGAATATCACGGTCCTCGGCACCGATGAGCTCATGCCTGAAAGCTCAGCGTTAGGGATGTATTCTATAGGATAGCCGACTCTCGAATTTACTGCGAGCGAGTCGTCGGCAAAGTCGAACTCCCTCGTATCGGGTTCCATTACGACGTTTTCGACGAGGGCTCCGAATTTGATCGCGTTATAAATCTCGGGTTCTCCATCGGGTGAGAGGTTAATGCACTTCGCGTAGCAACCGCCCTCAAAATTGAATACTGAATCGTCCGCCCAACCGTGCTCGTCATCCCCTATGAGCTTACGGTTGGGATCAGCCGAAAGCGTTGTCTTGCCGGTTCCCGAAAGTCCGAAGAAAACGGCACTGTCACCGTCAGCTCCGATATTGGCGGAGCAGTGCATAGGAAAAACACCTCTCTTGGGCAGGACGTAATTCATTACCGAAAAGACGGATTTTTTAATCTCGCCGGCATACTGAGAGCCGCAGATCACAACCTCGTGAGCTTCGTAATCGACAAGGATTGCGGCTTCGGACCTCGTTCCGTCTCTTTCCGGCATGCACTTAAAGCCCGGCGCAGCAATTATCGTATAATCCTCCTCGAAATTCGCAATCTGCCCGGCCGTAGGTCTTCTGAGAAGTTGGTGTATGAACAGATTCTGCGAAGCGAGCTCGTTTACTATGCGAAACGACTGTGTATACTTGGGGTCGGCGCCGGCAAAACCGTCAAAGATAAAAACCTCTTTACCCTGAAGATAAGCGATAACCTTGGATCTTATGGCCAGGTAATGGTCCCGGCTTATAGGACGATTGACCTTTCCCCATGCGATGTCGTCGTGAACCGAAGGAGTGTCGACTATGAACTTGTCGTTTGCGCTTCGTCCCGTATATTTGCCTGTTTTTACTACGAGCGCGCCTGTACCGGAAAGCGTCCCCTCCCCTCGCCTCAGCGCATGCTCGGTGAGCTGTGCCGGTGTAAGGTTGCGATATACCGCCGCGGCATTGATAATGCCGAGCTTTTCGAGACCGTAAGTTTCCATTTCGTTTCCTCCCTGAAAAAATCTGAACAGTCGATATATTTACAAGCACACATTATAATTATATCATATAAGGCGCTATATATCCAGATTCATGAACTCGACATCGGCATTGTCATCCGTTCCGAGCGTCAGATTTTCTATCATCGTTGCAAATCCTTCCGACAGATCGCTCGCATAAAAGACATGCTGCGGAAATTCGTTTTCCGCCTTGATTCCGTACTTGTCAAGCTCCATGCCGACCGCAGTCGCAAGCTCGTGCGATGAGCTGTAAAATGTCATCTGAGGGTATAGCCTTTTCAGATTTGCGAGCACGAGCGGGTAATGTGTACAGCCGAGCACCATTTTGTTTATTCTGTTGTCTCTGATAAAGTCGTCAAGGTAATAACGCAGTGTCAGATCCATTATATCATTTTCTATTATGCTCTCTTCTATCAAAGGCACGAGCGCAGGGCATGCGATCTGATATGTCGCAAGTTCCGGCGCGAGCGACTTTATTTTGTCCGCGTAAACGTTCGATTTTACCGTCGCCCTCGTCGCCATTATCCCTATTCTGTCGGCGGGACTGCAGCACTTTACAATTTCCCTTGCCGTCGGCGATATACAGCCTATTACGGGTATCTGCGGAAAATGAAACCTCAGGTCTTCTAAGGCGTTCGCACTTACTGTATTACAGGCGGTCACGATCATTTTTACATTTTTTGACATTAAAAAATCGGCTATCTGCATTGAAAACTGTCTTATAGTCTTCGGTGATTTGGAGCCGTACGGCGTCCGTGCAGTGTCGCCGAAAAAAATCGTACTTTCGTCCGGTATCATGCGCATCACGTGCATAACGCCCGTTAGACCTCCGATACCGGAATCAAAAAAACCAATCGGTCTGTTATCCAAAGCTAACCTTTCATTAAAGATGCAGCCTCTGCGCAGTTTCGAAGCCGCGACGGAACAGTCTGTCCCCGAAAAGGGCAACTGACGAGCCGAGCAGCATTATCACGATACCGATCACCATACTGAACGGTATCACTTCGTTCAGTATAATCATCGCAAGCACCGGCGCCAGCATCGGTTTGAAGAAGAATACGAGCGAAACGGTCTGCGCCTTGAGGTGTTCCATAGCCATAAAATAAGTCATATATCCCCCGCCCGTCACGACAGCGCCCGCATACAGCAGTACAAATATATTGCGGCTCGTTATCCCGCTGAACAGTGGCACGTCGGCAAACGCCGTCATACCTATACCGTTCATGAACGACGACACCGCCGGTATATGCGATATTGCAGAGTAAATCAGTATCTCCGCACCCGCTGCAAGTGAGCATACACACGTGGTGACGACGCCGCCATATCTTGTCGATTCTCCCTTGCCGAGCACCCCGTATATCGCGAACGCCGCTGCGGACAACAAAGCGAGCGTAACCCCGACTGCGGAGAGTCTCGTATTCCACGGCTGTATTATCATTATTACGCCGATTATCTGAAAAGCGATCGCTATGATACTCTTTTTTTCTATTTTTTCGCCCAGCACGGGCAACGCGAACAAGGTTACGAACAACGTGTTTGTGCTGAAAAGTACCGATACGACAGATGCCTTTGTGTATGCAAGCGACATCTGATATATATTCATTCCTATGAAGAGTCCTACGAAGCCGAGCGCCGCCAGCTTCCCTATCGCCTTCGCATCGAGCGAACCTCCGCCGCGCCTGAGTCTGGCGGCCGCCATCGGTACAAGAGCTGCACCTGCGATGAGAAATCTGATCATCGTAAGCTGTACAGGATTAAATAATGCGGCTGTCGATTTGAGAGTGATTTCGAGAGTGCTGAACAATACTGTTGAGAGCGCAATGCAGATGTAACCTTTTGCCTTGTCCATGATCCGAAAAATCACCTGTTTCCGAAACTGCTTTGAAAATAACGGTCTGATTATAGAATAACGCTCCCGGGTCGAAAATGTCAACCGTTATTTATGCGGTCATTCCGGTATCTTTTGAGCCGGTGCCTCATTTGATCCTGTATTTTCCTCGCCTACATCTCACTTGCGCCGTCGGCCGCTTTTTCGTCCGACGAGCTTATCTTAGAGTGCCGTACCGGGGCCTTTTCACCTTTACGTCCGTACATAAAAATTCTTATTAAATTGAATATCTCATAAGGTATGAACGTCACTATGCCTACACATACGGCGCATGCCGCCGTAACGGGCCACAGAAACGCTATTATTATCTTGAAAACGGTTGATGACTCTCTCACGACCCACGTCGTCAATATTACACCCGATAAGGTTACAGCGACTGCGAGACCGCCCGCAAGGCCAAAGAGCATAAACACCTTGCTCTCGGAAACCCCTCCCGGCGCCCACGGTCCGTGCGTTCCGATATAGGCAAAAATAATAAACCCGGAAATAAAGCTTGCGACCGTACATAAAAGGTAACCGACTCTTTCTTTTTTTGTCATTTTCCATCTTCCTTTTCATCTGGATGACGCCTCGAAGGTGTCCTAATGATTACTTCTGCCATCTCAAAGCTGATATCAAGCGGCGAGCTGAACGCGTCGAGCGTGATCCCGACAACCTGCGGAATTGATTTTGCGAGCGACAGACACTCGTCAAAGTCCATGTGCCTGAGATCGAATTCCGTTATATAATCGCGCGGCATCTGCTCTTCCTGAGAAAATACCGGCAGATACTTTGATCCCGTTTCATCCTCGAGCAGGTCGGGCCTGCCGCTTATCGGCAGCGACGGCACTATAAGAACGGAATCCCGGAGGCATGCGAAGAGCCAATCCATCGTCTCTCTGTTCCTTTTCGTGAGAAATCTCGTCTTGATGTAACAAAGCGTGTTGCCGCCCTGAAGAAGTGTATCCGTATAATCTTTTTCTCCGCGCATTACGTTCCTTTCCTCGATAACATCTTTAATTCGGATAATATCGCTCATATTATATCATACCGAACAGGCGTTGTGAATGCTCGCATCAGAGCTCATCTGCGCGACTTTGGTCTCTTAATACATGTTGTAATTGCATCGCGGACAAAGTGATTGCAATGCCGAAAGATCAAGAACCGGAATAGTCAATCGGATGAAAAAATGTTTTTATAATTTACTTTTCGTGTATGGTAAGGCCGCTTACGGGCTTAGGATCGAACCACGTCGATTTAGGCGGCATCGTCTTGCCCGCGTCGGCGACATGCATTATCTCTCCGATCGTCACGGCGCTTACTGCAAATGCCGCCTTTGCTCCTCCGGCAACGGCGTCTGCCAGTCCGCGCGTACCCTTGTCTCCGCTTACAAAATTAAGTCTCGCATCCTTGCGTGGATCTTCTATGCCGAGAACGGGTCTTAACAGATGATCCTGAAGAATCGCCGTGTCTATAGACGCAACGACGTCATTCTCAGGTAATGCGCCCGCATAAACGAGACGATACCATTCTTTGCCGAGGAGCATATTAAACTCTCCCTTGGAAACAGGCATGAGCTCATCCGAGCCGGCGCATCCTGTTCTTCTCACATCAAAGCCCTGTGCGCGGATCGCCCGTACAAACTCTTCATCCGACATACCTCCTATATCGCTGACAGTTCTGTTATAGTCGTATATGTTCATCTCGTCGTCAGGGAACATGGCAGCCATAAACCATAGCTTTTCGCCGCGCGGATCGCGCTTACCCACTTCGGATGATGCCGCGACCCTGTGGTGACCGTCCGCTATATACAGACTGTCCATCCCGGCGAAATCACTCGTAAGACTTTCGATAAACTTATGATCGCTCACTACCCAAAGTTCATGCCTCGTTCCGTCCTTATCGGTAAGATCGTAGAACGGCTTGTCTGATGATGCATAGCCCTCCGTCAAAGACCTGATGCGTTCTTCATCTTTGTATACGAGTACTACCGGCTCTATGTCCGCTCCGCACGTTTCTATCACTCGCACCTGACGTTCCGTCTTTTCGACCTTTGTCAGTTCATGACGCTTTACGCGGCCTTCGAGGTAGTCATCGATATGAACGCATGCTATGATGCCGGTCTGAGAATGTCCGTGCGATGACATGCGGTAAATATACAGCGAATTATAATCGTCCTTGTACAGTATCCCTCTTCTTCTGAAGTCCGCGAACGCCGCTCGCGCACACGACTGCGCTGCTGCGCCGTCATCGATGCGCTCACCCGCCTGCTTATCTATATCAGCTCTGCATATATGAAGAAAGCTGTAAGGATTTTCGGCCGCCGCCTTCGCGGCGATCTCCGTATCCTTATTATCCGAATGTGCTATTATTACATCTCCGGCACAACATGGAGACGGACGTACCGCCCTGAAAGGCTTTATCCTCGGCATTTGCTTCTCCCTAAACTATCCCTCTTGACAAATTCCGGCCATCGTAAAATATAATACATCATCGTGAACGAATAGTAAATCGGAAACACGGCATCAGAAATCAAAAAGCTGAAAAACCCCGAAAATGATATTTTCAGGGCTCAAAAACTGCGGATGCGAATATGCATTCCCGTATATTTTTGTTATTTTTTCAGAAGCTTATCCTGTCCACCCATATAAGGTCTGAGGCCCTCAGGTATTGAGACGCTCCCGTCAGGTCTGTAACGGTTTTCGAGAAATGCTATAAGCATGCGCGGCGGAGCTACGACCGTATTGTTGAGCGTGTGCGGAAAATAATTGCCGTTTTCCTTGTCCCTGACGCGTATACCGAGACGTCTCGCCTGAGCGTCACCGAGGTTGGAACAGCTTCCTACCTCAAAATACTTTTTCTGCCTCGGCGACCATGCCTCCACATCACACGATTTGACCTTGAGATCCGCAAGATCCCCCGAGCAGCATTCGAGCGTTCTGACCGGGATGTCCAGGGAACGGAAAAACTCAACAGTGTAGCTCCAGAGCCTGTCGTACCACATCGGCGACTCCTCAGGCTCGCAGACGACGACCATCTCCTGTTTCTCAAACTGATGTATCCTGTAAACGCCCCTCTCCTCGATACCGTGAGCGCCCACCTCCTTGCGAAAGCACGGACTGTAACTCGTCAAAGACTGCGGCAGCTCCTCTTTGTTCAGTATCTGTCCTATAAATCTGCCCACCATGGAATGCTCCGACGTACCTATCAGGTAAAGATCTTCACCCTCTATCTTGTACATCATGTTTTCCATTTCGGAAAAGGACATAACTCCCCTTACAACGTCGCCATGTATCATGAACGGCGGAATAAAATACGTAAAGTCCTTATTGATCATAAAATCGCGCGCGTAGTTCAGTATGGCGGAATGAAGCCTTGCAATGTCGCCTTTCAGGTAGTAGAAGCCGTTACCCGAGGTGCGGCGCGCGGCATCCAGATCTATGCCTCCGAACAGGTCCATTATATCGGTATGGTACGGAACCTCCCATTCGGGGACGACCGGTTCTCCGAACACTTCAAGTTCGACATTTTCGGAATCGTCCCTGCCTATCGGAACCGACGGATCTATTATCTGCGGTATCGCCATCATGCATCCGTTTATTTTCTCGCCGAGCTCCTCCTCCTTTTTTTCGAGAGCCGCAAGCTCGTCCGCGAAGGACGTGACCTGCTTTTTCAGCTCCTCAGCCTCTTCCTTTTCGCCCTGCTTCATAAGAGCGCCTATCTGCCTCGACACCGTATTGCGGTTTGCCCTGAGTTCATCGGCTCTCGCCTTTGCCGCGCGCACTTCGGCGTCCATCGCTATGACCTCATCGACAAGAGGCAGCTTCTCATCCTGAAATTTCTTTCTGATGTTCTCTTTTACGGCCTCCGGGTTGTTCCTGACAAATTTTATATCTAACATGTTCCCTCCTTGCCGGAGAGCTCCGGCTCTCATTTGCGAAAGAACAAAAAAGCCCTTCGCCTCCTGCTGCTTTGGGACGAAAGACTCCGCGTTGCCACCCAAATTGCAAATGTTCTCCGACAAATGCCTCTCTTTCGCGCTGTCAAGGGCGCACCCTCCCGCTCGTCGCGGGCAGCTCCGGGAGTGGAAAGATCCGGCGCCGCTGCCTGCTTTCACCTGACGCAGGTTCTCTGTAAACGGCGGTAACGTGACCGAAGCTCCCATCATCGCTGATAGGGATATTATATATCCCGCGCGCACCAAATGCAAGCGCTGCGACGCTTCGGATCCTGCTGTTTTGTATGCGCAGCTGTCTGTTCACAACACATCGTCGGTGCTGTCGGCGTTTTTATTCAAAGATCCGACATAAACGTCGGCATAGGCTCTGAACGCCCGGAGCTCTTCAAGCGACAGCTTATTCAGCAGCTCGTCTATCTCGTTTATCAGCTTCTGACCTTCGAGGCTTCCCCCATAGCCGTATCCGCCGCCGCGCAGTACCGTACTCTCGCCAAATCCGCCTGTATATGTGTACTTCATGACAGATTCGGCAATGTCTTTATCGTTAATAACCTCAAACGGCGTTTCGAGGTCTATCATAGTATCTATACTCATATCAAGCGCCTTTGCTACCGATATGACCGTGCTCAGCGACATGCTGCGATCACCTCGCTCAATCTTCCTGATAAAGTCGTTGTCTATATCCGAAGCCTCCGCAAGCTGATCGTCGTTCATCCCCCGCAGTCTGCGCATCACCTTGATTCTGTTTCCGACAGCTTTCTTATATTCCCGCGTATTCGCTATTGTCCTGTATGAATACTCATAGTCTTGTTTCATAAGACTATTTTATTTTGCGGTCGTCTAAACGAATAGGGACTGTGAGTCTTGGGAATAATTATTCAGTGCAATCAGGTAAATTATTAGAGCCCGCGCTTTACAAAATGATAAAGATTTAATATAATGAACAAGTTAAGTTTTATGCGCCATTAGCTCAATGGATAGAGTGCCTGACTACGAATCAGTAGGTTGCGCGTTCGAGTCGCGCATGGCGCACCACTTACAAGCCCCGGGAACAACGTGTTCCCGGGGCTATTTGTCATTCCTCCTTCAGCGGTTTTCGCTCTTTGATTACTCCTCTGCGATATGCTTCTACGAGCGCCTTCATATCCTCGGCACGTCGGATGATGTCTATCCCCTGGTCCGTGTCTATATTCATCATCCTCGTCGGCAGCGTTTCGACTATTCTTACGTCAGGAGTGGTAAATACCTGCGTACCGTCGGGCTGCAGCGGGCTGTACGGCCGATGCTCGGCAAGCGCCATAAACCTCGAATTGAATATGAACGTATATCCCGCTATGCCCGTCTGCTTCTGGTAAGCCTTTGATATCCCCCCGTCTATCACGTAGAGCAGCCCGCCGCCCTTGACGGGGCTTTCGCCTTCCTTGATCTTTACAGGCACGTGCCCGTTGAGGATCTTTGAGTGTGACGGATCGAGAGCAAACTCCCTGAGTATCTTTTCGCACGGACCGCGTTCCTTTATAAGACGGTAATACGGACGTACAGGCTCTTTGTGCGAAGCTTTGTCGTCTATGAAAAGGCGCTCGAATGTCGTCATCTTCTCTTTACCGAACAGGGGCGAATCACCGGCGAGCCACAGATACCACATCAGATCTCCGGGTTCACCGTACTCTTTGACCGTTTCGGGCGAGAAGAAAGATGCGCGTATCTGCTCGTCGAGGTGATCCATCAGAGCTCTTCCGCCCACGGTTTTGCCGTAAATAGGCACCTTGATGAATTCTCCGTCCTCATCCATAGGTATGCAGCCGTGGTAGAGAAGATTGCCGTTGATCTTCTTGTACAACGCGCCGTGGCTGAACAGAAAATGTATATGTTTCTGGAGCTTTTCGGAGTTCAGTATGGATGCCGCCAAGGCGTGCATGACCGACATTTCACCCTCCGATAAAGCGTATGGATCATTTTTGTTTATCGTAGGGAAGTTTGTATCGCTCAGGTCCCACGTTTTCCCCTCTATTTCGACAGTCCCTCTATCAAAATCTATCTTGTCAAACAGAAGCCTCTTCCCGAGGCCGAATTCCGGATGCGCCTTGATAAGCTGGCCCTCACACTTGAACTGTATTATGGCTATCGCTTTGTGCATCTGAGCCGCAAGCTGGTCATCTACCGGGTCATATTTATTTCTGTCGAGAATATGAGGCCAGAATTTTTTGCACGGATCGTCGCCGTACACCTCTGAGGCGAACGTCGTAAGACGCCTCAGGTTTATTCCGTATCCGACCTCAAGCATATCAAAATTATTGTAGCTCACATTCATCCTTATTATGTTCGCAATGCAAGCCCAATTGCCTGCGGCAGCACCCATCCAAACGATGTCATGGTTACCCCACTGGAAATCGACGTCATGGAAGTCCATGAGATAATCCATTATCGTGTCGGGATGTGCTCCCCTGTCGAAGATGTCACCGATTATGTGAAGCTGATCTACGGCAAGCCTGCTGATGGAATCAGCCATCTCCTCGATGAACGTCTCGCCGAAGCCCGAATCCACAACCGTATTTATGATCTGACTGTAATAATGAGCACGGTTTTCCTCATCGTCGGCGTGAAGGAGCTCATCCATCGCATAGTCCAGATACTTCGGCAGTCTGCCGCGAACCCTCGACCTCGTGTATTTAGTCGACACCGATTTGCATATTGTGACGAGCCTGTATATTATCGTAACGCACCATTGGTTGAAATCGCTGTTCGATTCTTTTTGCCTCGTCATCTCGGCCTGCGGATTGTAAATCAAAGAGGCGAGTCCATCGCGATCATCCTCACTTAGAATTCCGCCGTAGTTTTCCTCAATCTTCGTCCTTATCGTTCCCGAGGCGCTTCTTATCATATGGATGAATGCCTCGTGCTCCCCGTGCAGATCACTCAGAAAATACTCCGTCCCCTTAGGGAGAGCAAGTATCGCCTTAAGGTTAATATATTCCGCCGCCGCGGCAAGCACGTTCGGAAACTTGTCCGCAAGCAGTTCGAGATATTTCAGGTCGGGCATTTCACTTCTCCTTCCCGTATTCAATCCTCGATACGTAAAATATTCGCTCCGAGAGTGCGGAATTTTTCCACAAAGCTCTCATAACCCCTTTCTATATGGTATATTTCCGATATCTCGGTCGTCCCCGATGCGATGAGACCCGCCAGCACAAGCGCCGCTCCGGCACGCAGGTCGGTTGCTATCACGCGTGAACCCTCAAGCTTGCGTCCTCCTGTCACGAGAGCCTTGTTTTCGCCTTCCGTCTTTATATTGGCACCCATTCTGTTGAGCTCGGCGACGTGCATGAACCTGTTTTCGAATACTGTCTCGATCACCGTACTGTTGCCGTGCACGGTAGTCAGAAACGACATGAACGGAGATTGTATATCGGTCGGAAAGCCCGGATATGGAAGCGTCTTGATATCAGTAGCAACAAGCTCCCTGTCGCGTGCATTGACATAAAGTCCCTCGTCCGTCAGCTCCACGGTCACACCGCACTCACGCAGTTTGGCAGTTATCGGCTTGACGTGATCGGGAACGATATTCCTTATCATCAGTTCTCCGCGCGTTATTGCAGCGGCGAGCATAAACGTTGCCGTCTCAATTCTGTCCGGTATTACGGTATGCTGAGCGCCGTGAAGTGATTTGACGCCCTCCACCTTTACGGTATCCGTTCCCGCGCCCTTGATAACAGCTCCCATTTTGTTCAGGAAGTTCGCCAGATCGACTATCTCCGGCTCCTCGGCGGCATTTTCGATATATGTGGTGCCGTTTGCAAGCACCGCGGCAGTCATTATGTTTTCCGTAGCACCTACGCTCGGAAAATCGAGATATATACTCGCACCGACAAGCCCTTCTTTACCGACATGCGCCTCGATGTAGTTATCCTTTTTTGTAACGTCGGCCCCAAGCGCCTCAAGCCCCTTGAGATGAAGGTCTATAGGTCTTGATCCGATCGTACATC
Organism: uncultured Clostridia bacterium; assembly: GCA_938046095.1. Classification (GTDB taxonomy): domain Bacteria; phylum Bacillota; class Clostridia; order Peptostreptococcales; family Anaerovoracaceae; genus Eubacterium_B. The sequence goes on along the minus strand of CALIXS010000005.1, from coordinate 4,116 downwards.
CGCCCGGCGTGTACACCTTCGCATAGCCCTTGCGTGCAAGCAGCGGACCTGTAACGAGAAAGGAGGCTCTCATCCTCCTGACAAGGTCATAATCGGCCTCGCAGCGGTCTATGCCTGACATATCTATTTCGAGCGTCCCGCCCGTCGTTTTAGTAACACTGCCTCCGAGCGACGAAAGAATTTCTGTCATTACCTTTACATCAAGCAAGTCCGGTACATCGCTTATCCTGCACTTCTCCTCCGGCAGAATTGCCGCCGCCATCAAAGGAAGAACGGCATTCTTCGCACCACTTATGCAGACATCGCCGACAAGCGGTTCGCCGCTTTGTACTAAAAACTTAGCCATAGGTACATATCTCCTACAGTTTCTTCATTTCTTCAAGGCATTTTGTACAGACATTTTTGCCGCGAACCCGAACTATGTCATCGTTACTGCCGCAGAAAATGCATGCAGGCTCGTATTTCTTGAGCATTATATACTGATCGTCCACAAATATCTCGAGTGAATCATCCGTCTTGATTCCGAGCGTTCTCCTGAGTTCGATAGGAATGACGACTCTCCCGAGCGCATCTACCGGTCTGACGATTCCTGTTGCTTTCATTTGAGTATTCCCCCTTCCGAATCCTATTTGCTGCTTTTGATCATGGAAACAAGCGAGCTTATCGACTTCGCTACACTCGACAGCGATGCGATACGCGTTTCGTTTCCTTTTGCCGCGTTCGCGAAGCTCACTATGGCGCTCGCAAGACCATCGATCACAGGCTTTGTTTCCTGTGCTTTTTCACTGACGATCCCCGTTACTACCGAAGTATCGTCGAGTATGCCGTTGACCTTCCTGAGTGCCTTGATAAGGTTCGCAACGGCCACGATCAAAAAAATCACGAGCACCGTACAGGCGATTATCAAAGCTGCGATTAGCAGCTCTTGTAAATCTAATGTTACCGTCATCTTCCGTCCTCCTTGAGCCTTAATAAATAATCCGAAAATGATCCATCCTCATTTCTTTCCGAATATCGGTTCGGAGATTTTCAGTTCCCTGTTCTCTTTTTTTGCGCATCGCATATCTCGGAGCCCGAGTTGAGCTTGTGTTCCGAAAGGAAAGCCGCAGGGAAAACGGCGTCCGTAGCTCAGCGGAACAACTCCGTGTCCTGAAACAGGCAATATCTTCCGCAATCTGTTTCGTCGCTCCTTGTCATCTGCTAATCCTTGAGCAGCTCCGCAAGCTCGTCCTTATATTCATCGTCGACCTCGCTCATGATATCTTTGCTTTTCTCATAGCGTTCCGTGCGCTTTTTGGGGTTGAGCCGCTTGATATCATCCCTGCTGTACGTGTAAAGATCGGCGGAAAGCTTGTCCGTACCGTCCTCATCCTTTTCGCCCGTGTAAAGCCGTACTTTGATTTTGCCGTCAAGAAGACTCGTGTCCATCACTTTACCGCTTCCGTCGGGAGTCATGACCCTTTCTCCGTTGTCCGGCATCCCCTTACGAAGCTCCAGATACACGTCATTTTCGTACTTCAGACAACACATGAGCCTTCCGCATATACCGGATATCTTGGTGGGATTAAGGGACAGGTTCTGAGTCTTTGCCATCTTTATAGATACAGGCTGGAAGTCGGCCATCCACGTCGCACAGCAAAGGCTCTTGCCGCACGGTCCGCAGCCGCCGAGCATCTTCGCCTCGTCCCTTACTCCGACCTGCCTGAGCTCTATCCTCATCCTGAAAACTCCGGCGAGATCCTTGACCAGTTCGCGGAAATCGACCCTGCCGTCTGCCGTGAAATAAAATACTATCTTGTTGTTATCAAATGTATATTCTACATCGATGAGCTTCATCTCGAGTTTGTGCTTGTCGACCTTTTCCTGACAAAGCCTCATAGCCTCGTTTTTTTTGCTCTCGTTCTCTTCCTTTTTCCTGATGTCCTCCTCAGTCGCCGCCCTGATTATATTCTTCAGCGGCTTTGTGACATCCGTATTCTCTATCTCCGCAGGTGCAAGTGCTATCGTACCGAACTCGAGTCCCCTCGCGGTTTCTACGATTACACCGTCCCCCACCTTCAGGTCCTTGATGTCTCCCGGTGCAAAGTAATATACTTTGCCGGTAGTACGAAATTTCACGCCGGCTACTGTAACCATCTTTTATTGTCCTCCGATTTCAAGCATCAGTTTTCTGATTGCGTATTTGTAGTTGACGTTGACGAGAATATCGCGCCTTGCTTTCTCGATATACCCGACACATTCGAGAATTCTCGCCCTGTTCATCCTCGTGGAACTGTCCGTCGCCATATCGGCGGTCATTATTCTCTCTGATGCATCCAGCAGAGCGAGTGCCGTCTTTTTATCCTTTATTTTCTTGTCCGTAAAACTCGTCACGTTAAAAAAATACTCACCGCGGACAGCCATATCAATAAGTTCTCCCGCGAGTGCCGTAAGGCGATCATCCGCAGAACTCCCGCGTAAACCGCCCACTCTCACTCTGACGCACCTCGATCTTATGGTCGGCAGCAGCATGCGACTGTTTTCGGAAAGCAGCATTATTACTGTTCCCGGCTGCGGTTCCTCCAACGTCTTCAGAAACCGGTTCTGAGCTCTCACCGTCATCGTATCGGCATCCTCTATTATCGCTATATTGCGTCCGCCCTCCGCCGAGGGTATATTCATAAGGTCGCACTGAAGCGATGCTATCTGCTCATCCTTCACCGATCTGTCGCTACCCGATACATAATACAGATCCTCGTAGTTGCCGTGATCTATCCTGCGGCATGTACTGCATGTATCGCATCCGTTTCCGGGAGCCTCGGCACAAAGTATCGCCTTTGCGAATTCTCTCGCAAAGCTGAGCTTGTCCGTGACCATGTCCCCCTCGAGTATATAGGCATGTGCCAATCTGTCGTTCAGGACAGCGCCCCTTAGTCTTCCTGCCGCGCTGTCATCCTTATATTTTCCGAGTCCCATATACAACATCCCCGATGATTATCGTGTTATATCCGTGCCGGCCCGTCAATGCATTCATTACATGCTACATGCTGTCATTTACTGATGTAATTACATGCTGCCCCTGTATACCGAACAGGCCGTCAAGTCTCTCGTATATTTCATTTCTTACAGCTTCCGGTGCCCGGGTTGCATCAATGACGGCAAAGCGCTCCGCTCCGTCGGTATCATCCGCTTTTATCAGCGCGGCGTAACCCTCATAAACTCTCTCGTGAAAGGTCGGCGGCTGAATCTCTATCCTGTCCCTTTCCTCTTTGCGCTCCGAAGCTATCCTGCGGAACGCAGTCTCAGGCGGTATATCCAGAAAAATCGTAAGATCGGGCATAAAACCACCGGTAGCGTAACCGTTTATGACGGCAACGCTCTCGCCGAGTTCCCTTCCGTAGCCCTGATATGCTATGCTCGAATCGACAAACCTGTCGCAGATAACGACCTTTCCCGCCTCTACGGCCGGAATAATTTTCTCTGACACATGCTGAGCCCTCGAAGCGGCATAAAGCAGCGTCTCCGTCATCGGCGCCATCTCGGAATATGATTTGTCGAGTATAATAGCGCGCAGCATTTCACCGATGTGCGTCCCGCCGGGCTCACGTGTAAATACCGCATCAATCCCGCGCTCATCCATGTAGTCGGCAATAAATCGAAGCTGTGTCGATTTACCCGAACCGTCACCGCCCTCTATTGAAATGAAATAACCTCTTGATAACTCACATTTCATATTTATTTCTTCTTAAGAACAGTATCCATAAGTCCGGAGAAAAGCAAAAAGGAGATATATGCCAGCGGGCAGCAAAGCAGTATACAGAATATGATCTTCAGTACCGACATGATTATCCCTCTCTTTACAAAGATCCGAATGTGAAGCATCCGTCTCACATAGGAAAATTATACCATAGGCAGTAAATGTTTGCACTAAAAAAACAATTATAGAACAGTCAATTCCTCATTTGCCTCCCTGATATATCCGCTCCCGCACCCGTATTTTGCGGGCTTCGCCGTCCCGCTTTTTATACGGGTATCTCCACCCGCAAAAAAAAAACAGAGCACTTGCGTACTCTGTTTTCAAAAAACCGGCAACGACCTAATTTTCCGGGCAGTGACCCGCCAGGTATCCTCGGCGCT
>CALIXS010000004.1 GCA_938046095.1 uncultured Clostridia bacterium | reverse complement strand
CGTAACGGACAGGAATTTTCTCAAAATTACTGTCCGAAATCTTGACAGAGGACCACTTTGAAAAAAGAAGCAATGCAAAATATTTGAGTTTAGATGCTGCTTTGTACGTGGTGCGGATATTTATGTGCAAACAAAGTCAGACTCACAGCCTGCCGTCATGAGGCAAAGAGCAGCATCGCCAAAACGGACTGTTGCTCATTGAAAGCGGGCATTTTGATCAAATTGCTCACAGAAACATCGCTCTGGAGCACAAAACCGTGAGCAGGTAGTCCGCAGAGACATGCTGCTCATGAAAAAAGGCATTTTGATCAAATTGCTCACGGAAATATCACTCCGGAGCACAAAACCGTGAGCAGGTAGTCCGCAGAGACATGCTGCTCATGAAAAAAAGACATTTTGATTAAATTGCTCACGGAAATATCACTACGGGGCACAAAACCGTGAGCAGGTAGTCTGCAAAGACATGCTGCTCATCAAAAATAGAGATTTATGATGGATTGCCCATAGAAAGAATGTTTGGAAGTGATGATAAAAAAGGCAGACTTGATGCGCATCCTGTATGGAGGCATTATCGTGCTGCAGAATTGAATAGCTGTACTTCGTCAGCTCAGAAATCCCCGCAAGATTAACAATGCGAGGATTTCTGAGCTATCTATTTGGATTACTTATTTGGGATTATGCTCCGCATGTCAAACGATGCCGGTGCTGATATGGGAGGAGAGAGCTGATCCGTAGTTGCACCGTTGCCGCTCGAACTAATGGGAATACCCTGATCGTAGTTGCACCGTTGCCGCTCGAGCTGATGGGAATACCTTGACTGTAGTTGCATCGCTGCCGCGGTACGGCTATTGGGCGGCTTTTTTTGCCGCCATGAGTGCGAGTATACGGTTCATCTCGTTGTAGACGATCATGAAGCCTTCGTCTACGCCCATGCCCGGCTTGGCCAGTATCTGCACAGGCTGTGTAGCCATGGCGCAGTTGACACAGACTTGAGCCGAACGATCGGTCTCATTGCATGTTCCTCCCTGATAGGCGCCGACGCCTTTTGATTTACAGTAGAGGACTGCTTCGATGGTGTTGTTGATGCCGCCGAGGTCAGGGGTTTTGATCTGGATCATATGGCCTGCTCCGGCGTCGGCGAAGAGCTTGATATCTTCAAGTGTGTTGCACCATTCGTCTGCCACGAGCTCGACGTCACACCCGCGGGAATCGAGCTCCTTTGTCAGTCCGGCGAGAGCTTCGATCTGAGTTTCTCTGTCTGTATCGCAGTCCATAGGGCCCTCTATGCGAAGGTGGAACGGCTTGGCCGTGTTACCGAGCTTTTCGATGTAGTCGGCCATGGCTTTGTAGTTGTTATTGCCGAATATCTGACCGATCGTTCCGTAAACGTCTATGTGCATTACAGGTAAATAGCCATCGTCCTTACGGTTGTTGAGGATTCTGTCGCGCAGCCATGCGACGTACTCGGCGAGCTTTTCGCCATTTTTGCCGAGCTTTGTTTCGACGTTGTTGATAAGAGCATGAGGGAGGACCTGAGCCCCTTTGATTATCATCTTGTCGGCGTTGTCATAGCGATCGTCGCCGGATTGGGTGAATATTGCGATCGGTTTGCCGGAGATGATGCAGTCGTACTCGTCTGCCACCACCTCGCACATCAGTCTGCTTGTGGCCTTTGCCACGGCATCGAGAATGGCTTGTGAGACGCCGTAACGGATAGCGGTGTGGAGGGGCTTGCCGTCGACCGTGATGGCTTCGACTTCAGCGGCGAGGCTCTTAAAATCGTCTGCTTCTTTCCCTGTGAGAACGGGCTTGATGTATTTGTCGATGATAGGGATAAAATCCCTCGCGAGAAACAGCGGGTCACGTCCGCCGGCGCCGGAATACTGAACGGCGGCACAGTCACCGTAGGCGATTTGACCGTCTTCGAGAATGATCATTACGGAGATCGATTCGCCCGCCTGCCGTACGGAGGTGAAGCCCTCGGTCACCGGTTCGCCGACATAAAATATGCCGTCGTGGCCCGCACCTTTTTTGATTGCGCGCTGGTCGTCAAAGTAAAAGCCTGTGCGCCCCGGTGAACATACGATATCTTTGATTTTCATTTGGTTTTCCTCCTGTAAAACTTTTAATTCTTCGGGCGGCCGACGAGACGGCCTTTACCTATTGCATATACGTCATCTATAACCATCTGAAAAGAAGCATCGCGCTTTTCGTATTTAGCCCTTTCGGCGATTTTATCCTTGTGGAAAGCCTTGAGCTCATCATCAAAAGGAAGGCTTCCGGTATTGAGTATCCTGACGGCGCCGTCGTTATCCCTGCATGGAAGCATGATACCGGCATTGGCACGGCACGGTGCAAAAGGCACATCTATAACGCCGGCTTCTACACCGCGGCATACGCCTATCGCGATATCGCCGCCTCCGAGCTCAAAGCATTTGTCTACGATGGATCTCGTTTCTCTGCGGATGACTTCCTTTTCCTCGTCGAGTCTGGCATCCCTGAAGACCTGATCCTTCATCATATTGGCGACCTGCTTGGTGCAGCGCAGACCCTGAGCATTTGCTTCCATTGTAGGGATGCCGACAGCTTCGTGAGGGCTTTTGACTATGACCTTAGTGACTTTCGCGAGCGCCGCCGTCATGCTGCCTGATGAGATGACACCGAAGGCTTTCGCCTCGTCGGCGGGAAAACCGCCCATCCACTGGTGGAGTACGGTCGTTACGTCTACATCCTCATAGCCGTATTTTTCGAGATATTCGTCCGTGAGCTCTTCGAGCGTGTGGAGGGCTGCAATATCCTGAACGAGGTTGCCGCACTGCCCGTAGCCGACGGTGATATTTTTGACACCCTGTTCGGCAGCGAGGAGCGCTTCTATTATAGCCACGGCATGTGAAATGCACGGCGGAACGAGAGTTCCGGTAAGAGGGCCGTAAGGCTCTCTGTTGATAGAAACCCCCAGCTCTTCGTAATACCCGGTGAGTCTGTCCACGTACTGCCAATCGGTGATTGTGCGCTCCATAGGTACATCCTTGCAGTACGGCAGGTTGTATGATATTCCGCCTCCCTCGTAGCTTGTGAAGCCGCCTGCGTATGTTATCTCGGTGAGAAGTCTGGCGTCAGGTGTACCGTGGCGCACCTGAACGGGAGTATTGACGCTTTCTATGACTTTGCGGCAATTTGATACGCCGTGGTTTACGGCGGGAAAGCCGTTCATCATTGCACGCCCGAGGCGCTTCGACTCGGCGAGCCCGTTTTCCGCTTCTTCGTAGCGGTTCTGACGTGTGTAACTGTCGATCGTAGTCGGTAAGAGGTCGGCTTCACCCTTATCCTGAAGATATTGAAGGAGCGTTATGTGCTCCTCGAGTACGGGGACACCTGCACGCGGCTGGATCAGAGTCGTGCCGCTATTTTTTGCTGCGAGCAGTTTCTTGGAGAAAATTTTTGACTCGGGGATGGAATCGTGATACCTTACCGCCTCGTCAATATCGACATCCTTGCCGGTAGGCCATTGAGCGAGGACCTCCATGCGCTCCTTGCGAAAATCGTCGTCCGGGATGCGCCTATTCTGCAGATTCATACGTTTCTAACTCCTTTTTCATTATTCTGAGTGCTGTATCGGGATAGTGCTGGGACAAAAGACCCATGCTCGCTATGATGTAATTTCTGTCTACACTGATGTCCGCCTTGATCGGTCTCAGTGAATCCGGTGCGGCGGGACTGTAAAGCGCATGCTTTGCGATCTCTTCCGTGCATTTCGTGTGTATAAGGCTTCCACCTGTAACGAGAACCTGCCTTACCGATGTGAGATCCTTTCCCTCCTGAACAAAGGTCTGACCGCACATTGTATACGTTTCCTGTATAGTTCCCGCGTGCCTCGACACAGCGGTTTCTATCGCCATGGAAGCTAAGGCGTAATCGAGAGCCTCAAGCTCCGCGTCGCCTCCGGGAACGACATCGGTATGGGCGGAGAGAAAATCGATCAGCTCACATGCCCGTTCCTCGGTAAGACCGGAAAGATCGGCGATGCGTTCAATGCCTACGGCTTCCGCTATGCCGTGTATGCCGTAGCGCATTCCGATATCGCCCTCAACGGTACGTTTTGCATACGGCTCGGGAAGTCCCTTGCAAACCGTGTTCATGCGGGTCGGTTTGCCGTCTGCCATGGAATATACGTCGGTGGTGGCTCCGCCGACATCGACGGCGATGAGGTCTCCGATACCTTTTTCTGTTCCGGTGCCTTTGGCAAGAAGTTCCATACTTGCAAGCACAGCCGACGGGGTAGGCATCATGATATCGGAGAGCAGAGAGGATGCCTGCGTAAGACCCTTTGCCTGCACGATTTTGCGAAGGAATATATCCCTTATTGTTTTTTGCGTCTGATCTATTTTGAGAACGCCGAACTTCGGCATCACATTTTCGCACACAAAAGTCTCATGCGGGGAGAGCATATCGGCACATTTGGACGCCACGGTCCTGTTTCCGGCAATTACTATCGGAAATGAACGGTCAAGCTTCGCAAGCATGCCGGCGTTGTGGAGAATGCATTCGCTGTTGCCGCCGTCCGTGCCTCCGACGAGCAGAAAGATATCCGGCTCAGCCTTGCGTATCTCGTCGATATCCTCGTCCGTGAGCTCAAATGAATAGACCTTGGCTACCTTGGCGCCTGCGCCGAGACTCGCCAGTTTTGCCGCTTCGGAGGTCAGCTCGGGAACGAGCCCGCTTACCATCATCTTGAGACCGCCTGCAGCTGAAGAACAGGCGAACGTATCGGCAAAAGCGAGTCCGCCCGCATTTTGTTCGAGAAGTTTAAGGCCGTTCATAAGTCCGTCGTTGATATCTGTTTCAACGGTAGTGTAGCTTTGTGAGGTTGCGAGGATCGTTTCCGAATCGAGGTCGACGGCCGTAAGCTTGGTGTAAGTGCTGCCAAAATCGATAAGCAAAACGGCTTTCATCATCAGGCCTCCGCCCGTTTATCGTGAAAAATTTTATGAAGAGTTTCAATAGTAGTTTCGGGTGCGGTTCCCGGCGGGAACGCGGCATCAAAGCCCATCTCCTTAAACCGCTTTTCGACATCTTCGAACTGCTGCTTGCCTATGACTATATTCCCGCCGACGAGAAGGGGAATGTTTTTGAGGCCCGCTTCGTCGCACTTTTCGCGCATGCCTCTACAGTCCAATTCCCCCTGACCGTACAGAGAGGATATAAGTATGGCATCGGCATTCGCTTCTATTGCGGCGTTGATGAATTCCTCCTGTGATACCATTACGCCGAGGTCGACAACATCAAATCCGGCGGAGATAAAGGCGTGATGGAGGATCTTGATGCCCACAGCGTGTACATCGGCGCCTATAACCCCTATCACAAGTACCTTCTTCTTACTGTCAGTTTCCATTTTTGATACTCCTTATTGGGCTCTGCTATGTCTGCATTGTTATATATCATAATAGTATAATGAACTATATCAAATGTCAATGCGAAAAAGATATGAATAATAAAAAAAAGTAAAAAGACTTTCGCGGCTGAGAATTTCTTAATGTCCGTCCGGATACTTCTTTAAGAACTGTTAGATCAGGATGAACAGATAAAGATAAACAGATCAGGATAAACGGAGGCTATATTTTTTTGCTCTCCAGAAGACTCATGATGCGCTCTTTGAGGTATATAGCCGAACCCTTGTCGATCCTGTAAGAACAGTAGATCAGGTTGAATTCGGATGAATATTCGCGGAGAGCGTCAAGCATCGGCTCTGAGCAGTATTTTTCGTATCCGTCAGGAACGAGGATCTGATCCTTTCCTTTGAGGTATGAAATGACGCTTTCCGTATCGTCGAACAGTGCCGGGCGGCTGATATTGACATCGTCCATATAGTTTTCGCAGACATCAAGGATCTTTTCGCCGAAGCCCTCGCTCGCCGACAGTATGCCGACTGTGGAGCCGTGAGGGACTTTTATTATGCGCGTAAGGCTTGCCTCACTTAGCTGTATTGCGGCGACGGAGACTTTATCTTTTTGGCTTACGATATCGCAGAGACCGGTGTAATTTTCGGGCGTGGTAATGATTATATCCATGTCTTCGCTCAGCTTGTAGGGATATTCTTTTACGTCGTCGAGCAGGAAGCTGTATATATCAATTGAGCCTGCGGCATGAAGCCGGTCGGAAAGCTGAGAGAGTATTTCGGGATCTCTTACGACGAGCGCGGTCTTTACGTTGTCCCGGTGAGCTTCGCGCTCACGCAGTTTCAGATTGATAAATATCTCCGTTTCAGTCATCGAAAAATCGAGTGCTGCAAGACTGTCGAGCATTTCGTCGATGGCGGCCATGGCTCGATCCTTGCGGCTGTCCGAGTCTGCACGGTGATAACTCACAAATGTGCCGCGACCGCGTATTTTCTCGACTATCGAAAGACGCTCCAGCTCGTCGTAAGCGCGCTTGATGGTACCCGCCGCTATACCGAGATCCGCCGCCATCTCGCGCACGGTCGGAAGCTGTGATCCCGGCGCCATTTTACCGCTCTTGACGTTTGCCCTGATCAGGTCGACAAGCTGTTGATAAATGGGAATATCTATGTCCGGATTGATCTTGTAAAGGTCAGACATGGACTTGCTCCTTTCGTTACTGCGATGACAGATATGCCTGCGGTCCGGTATCGTAAAGATTGTTGCCTTCGGAATCTATAACGACGACGGCCGGAAAGTCTTCGACTTCGAGCCGCCGCACGGCTTCTGCGCCGAGATCATCATAGGCTATGACTTCGGCATTTTTTATGCAGTTGCTGAGCAGTGCACCACAGCCGCCGATGGCTCCGAAATACACGGCACCATACTTTTTCATGGCATCTATGACCTCACACCCTCTTTTGCCTTTGCCGATCATGCCCGTCTCGCCCTGAGCTATGAGCGTCGGACTGTATGCATCCATCCTGTATGACGTAGTAGGTCCTGCAGAGCCGATCGCCTGTCCCGGCCTTGCGGGGGTAGGACCGACGTAATAGATGATAGCATCCTTTATATCAAAAGGCGGCTTCCCGCCTGCGGCAATGAGTTCACAAAGTCTTTTGTGAGCGGCATCTCTGGCCGTATATATCATGCCGCTTATCAGAACGCTGTCGCCTGATTTAAGTTCGCGCGCCTGTTCACGCGTGAGCGGCGTCATTATGCGTTTTTCCACGTCAGATCACCTCCGTCTTATGCCTTGTAACATGGCAGTTGATGTTGACGGCCACGGGAAGCCCGGCTATATGGGTAGGACACTTTTCGATGTTTACAGCCAGTGCCGTAGTCATGCCGCCGAATCCTTGCGGTCCTATACCGAGAGTGTTGATTTTATCGAGCATTTCGGCTTCCAGATTCGAATAAAGCGGATCGGGGTTGGACGAATCGACGGGACGCATGAGTGCCTTTTTTGCCAGCAGAGCGGCTTTGTCGAAAGTACCTCCTATGCCGACACCTACGACGACAGGCGGACAAGGATTAGGACCGGCATCCTTCACGACTTTGAGGATGAAATCCCTGACTCCGTCTATGCCGTCGGACGGCTTGAGCATCTTTATCCGGCTCATGTTTTCCGAACCGAATCCCTTGGGGGCGACCGTAACTTTTATTTTGTCGCCGGGTACGAGCTCGTAATATATCATGGCAGGTGTGTTGTCGCCGGTGTTTATTCTGTCGAGAGGGTCGCGAACCACAGAGCAACGCAAAAACGAATCTCTGTAACCCCTGCGTACGCCCTCGTTTACGGCTTCCTCGATGCTGCCATTCACGTGGACGTCCTGACCTGCCTCGATGAAGACGCATGCCATGCCCGTGTCCTGACATATCGGTCTGTCGGAGGAGTCGGCAATATCGAAGTTTTCAATTATGCGATCGAGTATATCCTTTGCGGGATGCCACGGTTCGTTATTCCTGCTTTTGATTATGCAGCGCTTTATGTCACCGGGAAGTTTTGTATTCGCTTCTCCGCAGAGGCGCGCGATCACATCCGTTATAACGGATGAATCGATTTCTCTCATGTTCAATTCTCCTTCACGCAATAGATCCTGTCGAGAGGTGTTCCGTCGCGGTATATGACTTCGGCTGCGACTTTCTCTGCATGGTCGTGTTTTTTGGGGACACCGGTGAGCTTTTCAGCCTTTCTCTTGAGCTCGTGTATGTCTACGATGTTAAGGCCTGACTGCGAAAGTCTGTCACTGAGCTCGGAATTCTTAGGGTTTACGGCGATGCCGCCCTGAGTCACAAGGACATCTACATCCTTGCCCGGCGTAGAGATGCATCCGACGCGGTCAGTTATGATCGGAAGTCTCGCCCTGAAAAGGGGAGCGATGATTATAGAGAGCTTCGCGCCTGCGGCTGTATCACTGTGGCCGCCCGAACCTCCCATTATGTAGCCGTTTGAATCCGTATGCACATTGACGTTAAAGTCGGTGTCAACCTCCGTAGCGCCGAGCAGTACGACATCGAGGCTGTCGACAGCGGCACTTGCGGATGAAGGGCCTGCGTAGTGTGAAGCCGATATTTCGCGGTGCTTCGGATTCTCTCTTATCGATTCTACCGCCTTAAGATCAAAACACTGAACGTCGAGCAGAGCATCAAAGCATCCTGCGTTCAGCATATCTACCATATATCCGGTGATACCTCCCAGGCCGAAGCTGCCGTGTATGTTCTCCCGCAGCATTATATCCTTCAGAAACTGGGCCGCAGCGAGCGTAGCACCGCCTGCCCCTGTCTGGAATGAAAATCCGTCCCTGAGCAGACCCGATGCTTTGATTACCTGAGCTGCGCGCTCAGCCATTACGAGGCCTACAGGATCTCTCGTTATCCTGGTAGTGCCCGAGACTATTCCGTTAGGGTTTCCGATTGCGTCAATGCATACGACGTAATCTATGTAGTTTTCGGATATCGACCAGCTCAGCAGGGGGTAGGAGACGAGATTGTCGGTTATGACGACCGTTTTTTTTGCGTTCATGGCGTCGGGAAACGCATAGCCGAGGCTGCCGCAGGCGGATTTTCCGATCTTGCCGGTGCAGTTGCCCATAGTATCCGACGTCGGAGCTGCAATAAAGGCGACGTCTATCGGAGTGCGTCCCAGTTCCATGTCGCTCGGCCTGCCGCCGTGCGTCCTGAATTCGACAGGCTCATTCATGATACCCTCAGATATGGCGTGGCCTACACCTGCCGCCATGTAGTCCGTCTGTATTTTGCGTACGACGCCATTTTTGATGTGTTCGAGCAGCGGAGCATGCGTGTCGAAAAGCGAACTCGCGTTGATTGTGAGGTCTTTGATGCCCGTTGCAGCGACCTCGTCCATAACCATATTGAGAACGAAGTCGCCGTTGCGGAGATGATGATGAAACGATATCGTATCGCCGCTCCTCAGACCCGTTAAACGTATAGCCTCGCGTATATTTTTAACCAACTTGTCCATTGATGTTTACCGCTCCTTTCTGAGCGCCATTTCCTCCGCCATTGCGATCGTCTGCCGCGCTCTTGCTACGATAGGAGCATCGATCATTTTGCCGTGAAGAGCTATCGCCCCGCGTCCCTGTTCCTTTGCCTGTCTTATGGCATCCATCACCTCATAAGCGTAGTCGATGTCCTTCTGAGAAGGACTGAACACTTCGTTGATGACCTGTACGTGACGGGGGGAGATGGAAGCTTTGCCGGTAAATCCGAGAGATCTTGCGTGTTCGGCATCGAGGTATATGCCCTCGTCGTCGTTGACGTCAGTAAACGGTGTATCGTATACGTCGACGCCGGCGGCCCGCGCAGCCGATACGAGTCTTGATCTCGCATATTCTATCTCTTTACCCTCTTTTGTTCTCCGGCAGCGCAGGTCCGCCGTAAGGTCTTCGGCACCGAGGAATATCGCAGCGACCCTTTCACACGCCGACGCGACTGAATAGGCGTTTTCCACACCCATAGCGGTCTCTATCAAAGGCATGAGTTTTACTGTGTTGTCCGCAAGAGCGTATTTTTTTTCGGTCTCGGACATATAAGACGAGACGGTGAGGATATCGTCGGCCGTTGCCGATTTCGGAAGCATTATGAGATCCGGCCTGTATTGCATGATTTCGTCGAGATCCTTTTTCCAGTAGTCCGTGTCTGACGAGTTTATCCTGACGATGATTTCGATGCCGCGAAAATCGAGATATTTCATCGTATTTCGCACAAGTATGCGCGCCGAATCCTTTTCGGCGGGTGATACGGCATCCTCGAGATCGAATATCACGGCGTCGGCTCCTAAGCAGTTGCCGTTAATCAGAAGGTTTGGCGTGTTGCCCGGTATGAAAAGCATGGATCTTCTCATCGTTTATGCCTCCTTAGCCCTTTTTATCGCAGTCTCTACGCGCGAACGTATCACGCAGTCGAGGGCTCCGCGGTCGATTGCTTTAACGTACGCGCCGCTGATGCCCTGTTCGGTGAGGACTTCAGATATGAGCGACCTTATTTCGTCTCCGAACTGAGCGGAAACGACAGAATCAAGCTCGATTTTGATATCGTCCGCAGGTGAGATTTCGACGTACATGTCGCTCGATTCCATCGTGCCTGCCGATGATTTTTTTATTATCCGGGACATTTGCTGACCTCCTTAGTCAGGAAAGTTGTACTATATCAATTCATATATATTATATAATACAATATGGCGGATTTCAATACGATGGTGTCTTTATATTGTTAGACGGCGGTTTTAGCGGTATACTATTACAAACGGAAGGAAGCAGAACTATGGAGATGGAATTCGGAAAGCCGCTGACTGACAGATCGCACCGGGAATGGACTGATTTCCTCGATGAGGCGGGGCTTAAGCCCGATGATACCGCCGATTTTACGGTTATGGTGCGTGACGGGGATGTGATTGCTGCGACAGGCTCAATGACGGAAAATATCCTTAAATGTATAGCGGTGAACGACGAATATCGCGAAGAGGGGCTTTTGGGGACGGTCATGACTGAGCTCAGGCGTGAGGCGTTTGCAAGGGGATATGACCATCTGTTTCTTTATACGAAGCCGGAGAACAGGCTCCGGTTTGAGGGGCTTTTGTTTTACGAGGTCGCCGGGACGAAAGACGTTCTGCTGATGGAAAGCGAGCGAAACGGCGTCAGAAATTTCATAGCCTCCGCCGAAAAGCCCGTGACATGCGGTAATATAGGCGCAATCGTAATGAATGCCGACCCTTTTACGAATGGCCACAGGTTTCTCGTCGAGCGCGCCGCAGATGAGAGCGATCACGTTTACGTATTCGTCGTTTCGGAGGATAAGGGTTTCTTTTCGGCACAGGACAGACTCGCCATGGTGAAGCGCGGCACGTGCGACATAAAGAACGTAACGGTGCTGAGAACGGGGCCGTACCTCATTTCTCAGGCTTCCTTTCCGACGTATTTCCTTAAGGAGGATTCTCCGGCGGATGAGATAAAATGTGACCTCGATATAGAGATATTCTGCAAGCTGTTTGCGCCGGCGTTCGGAATAAAGAGGCGCTTTCTCGGGACGGAGCCCATATCGCATGTGACTGCGGACTATAATATGAGGCTCGAAAAGGAGCTGCCGAAGGAGGGCATAGAGACTGAGGTGATCGAAAGGCTCGCCGACGCCGCAGGGCCGATAAGCGCAGGGCGTGTAAGGCGGTGTATTACCGAAAAAAATACGGATGAGCTCAGGAACCTCGTCCCTGAAACAACTTTGAGATATTTGGAGGAGAAGCATGTCTTTTAACAACAGCAGGCTCATAAGCCACATATACAGTACGTATTACGCGCCGCGAGGCCGTGCGAGGATATACGACCTCGGCATAAGGGTGGCGCAGGGATATCTTTCCCCTTTCGACAGTCTGATAGGGGTCATAGGCGAGGCGGGATCGGGCAAGAGCGCCCTCGTCAAGGGTATGTTCCCGGGTCTTGAGCTTACGAACGACGACGACGGAGTAAACGTAAGACCGCTGCCTCTGCTCGAGCAGGATACGGAAATTGGGTTTTTTACTCCCCACACTTATCACGTGGATATCAGGTTTGAGATGGGCTTTGCTCAGCTACCGGCGCTTGCTGACGCCATAATCAAGGCAATAGGCAGAGGAAAGAGAGTCATAGTGGAGCATTTTGATCTCGTATATCCGGTGCTGGGAATGAACGCCGACCTTCTTATAGGCGTGGGAGAAGAGATCGTGATAACGAGACCTAACCTGTTCGGTCCCGAACCGCACGAGATATACGATATAGTCTACAAGTCCCTGCCGTACAGGCTCATGGCCCATACGGCTGAGGATCTCTGCGAATTTTGCATGCCCGACAAATATATGATAAGAGCGGTGCACGACGACATAAAACACGGGTTTATACTCGCGTTCAACGAATATGCTCCGGACATAGACATAGTCGAGCTTGAACAAAAGGTGAACGAACTCATCGCAAAGGACGTGGCCGTATGCTATAAGGACGATAACCATATAACGATAGACGGCGTGCTCCATCAGTGCACGGGTCCGAGGACTCATGTGGCGCATACCGGTATGGTCAAGGGCTTCAAGCTGCTCGACGGGTTTATATTCGACCAGAAGAACAACAGATATATGCTCGTAGGCTGTGTAGGAGATCACTCCGAAGAAAATATCAGGAAACTTGATGATATGATATCATGCACGGGAAATTTGTAGATGTGACGGATATGACTGCGGCGAGGGATCGCAGGAGAGAACTCGGGCAAAAGATAATTGAGGAATACGGACGCCCGCTTATATGCTTCACGATGAATATCGCAGGTCCCGTAAAGAGGAGCATGCTCACGGACGCAGGGTTCGGTGCGGGCTGCGAAGCGTTGATCGGCGAGCTCGGAGAACCTCTGTACGCAAAATATGTTACCGGAAAAACGGGAAACGAGGCGTTCTTCATATATGATAAGTCCGCGGAGCAATTGAAAGCCGTCTGTGTGAAGATAGAGGAGACTCATCCGTTCGGACGCCTTTTCGATATGGATGTCATAACGACTGACGGAACAAAGCTGTCGCGCGAAATGCCGAGGAGGTGCATAATATGCGGCGGACCAGCGAGCGCATGCGCAAGGAGCAGAGCTCACGGGCTTGCGGCCGTGCAGTCGGCGACAAAGGATATACTCGTCCGCGGTGCGGCGGAAGCGATCGCCGATACGGCGGTAAAAGCGCTCAAAAAGGAGGCGCATCTTACGCCGAAGCCCGGACTTGTTGACGAGAACGACTGCGGAGCACACCGCGATATGGATATTGAACTGCTTGACCGTTCCGCCGAATGCCTCAGAAAGTATTTCAGGGATGCGGCGATCATATCTGCTACGCACGAGGCTCCGGCTGACGAGCTGATAAAAGCGGGACGTGAAGCCGAGTGCGTTATGCTTGAACAAACGCGCGGCATTAATACTCACAGGGGGGCCATATACGCTTTCGGGCTCATGGCGGCCGCTTATGCGAGGCGGCTCGTGTCGGGAGATGACATAGCGGATACTGTCCGAAGCATTGCCGGTCTTACGGCAGGCGGCGGATCCTCGACACACGGCGGAAAGGCTGCGTCGGCCTACGGTGCGCGAGGGGCGAGGGACGAGGCGCTCGCGGGATATCCGTGTGCCTTCAGGGCGTATGAATACATGGAGTCCGGCGGCGATGAGCTCGGCGCATTGATGACCGTAATGGCGGAACTCGACGATACAAACCTGTATCACCGCGGGGGAGCCGAGGGCGTGGCGATCGCAAGGGAGACCGCGCGCAGAGCGCTTTGTCTGAGTGGAACGGCACGGCGCGACTTTCTCGCAAAGGCGAATGATATGTTTATAAAGAACAATCTCAGCCCGGGAGGAAGCGCTGATATGCTCGCGCTCGCGATATTTATACACGATATGGAAAAAAGGGAGAAATACAGTGACTGCTGAAAAGCTGCTTTCAGTTGCAGAAGAAGTTGAAAAAGTAATATTGGGGAAGAAGGAGCAGGTGAGGGAGGTTCTCACGGCAATGGTCGCAGGCGGCAACATCCTTATGGACGACATACCGGGTGTCGGAAAGACGACGCTCGCGTTGTGCTTTGCCGAGGCATTTTGCCTTGAACACAGAAGGATCCAGTTCACAAGCGATATAATGCCGTCCGACCTGACCGGCTTTTCCGTTTTTGTAAGGGAAAAGGAAACATTCGCATATAAACCCGGTCCCGTTTTCTGCAATCTGCTTCTTGCGGACGAAGTCAACAGGACGAGCCCGAGGACGCAGTCGGCGCTCCTCGAGGTCATGGAGGAGCACAAGGTGACGGTAGACGGTGTTACGCGCCGCGTTCCAGAACCTTTTACCGTCATAGCGACGCAAAATCCGTACGGGAGTGTCGGGACGCAGATGCTCCCTGACTCTCAGGTTGACAGGTTTATGGTATCTCTTTCGATGGGCTATCCCGACAGGGAGAGCGAGATACTCATGGCCAAAGCTGTCGGAGAGGCCGAAAAAACGGCGAATATACGCGGGGTGATGAGCGCGGAGGAACTCGCGGGGGCGATAGACGAGGCATCACGCGTATATATGGCGGATGATGTGTATTCTTATATCGTAAGCATAGTGGGCGCAACGCGCGGCGACAAAAGACTGGCGCACGGCGCAAGCCCGAGGGCTACGATAGCCTTTGTGAAAACGGCGCGTGCATCGGCTTTGCTCGACGGACGCGATTTTGTAATACCGCGCGATGTTGAAGAACAGGCTGCGTATGTACTTTCGCACAGGCTCAGGCTGTCCGCCGCATCGGGAGCATCGGGTGCGGATGTGAACGAAATCATATCCGAGATCGTATCCGGCGTAAAAAAGCCCGCAGTCGGTGAATAGGCGATGCGTGCGGCTCTGTTCATTATATTCACGCTTGCTTCATTATATGCTGCGGGGCTTTATCGCAGCTTTTCACTGCTTGCGCTTTTTTCTGCCGATGTTATCGTACTTATCGTTATGATAGTCATGGCTGCGCGCGCATCTCTGAGTACAAGTATACGTTTCGCATCCGATGCCGTTTTTTTACACAAGGGTGTATCGGGAGCATGCACAATGATAATTTCAAACAAGAGCATGCTCAAGATCGGCAAAATCGCGGTTACACTGGAATACGGCTACGGAAACGGAAAACTCTACAGGACAAAGCTGTTCGGTGAAGCGGGTACGGATAATTCTGAGGTAAGTTTCAGCGTTGAGCCGCTTTACAGCGGCGTAATATACGTGATGCTTATTTATTTAAGTACGTTCGATCCACTGGGCTTTTTTTCTGTACGGAGAAAGGTCTGCGGCGAATGTATGGCTTACGTATTGCCGGAATTTGATATACGCGGTGTGTTATCTGAAAGAGAGGCTTCGGAGGAACTTTCCGGGAAAAAGACGACGGCGCCGTTACCTCGGGGTGAAGTGGCGAAGGTACGCGAATACGCTCCGGGAGATGCGGCGAGATATATACATTGGAACAGATATGCGATGACCGATGCCGTCTGGGTAAAGGAATTTGAGGACGATCGCGACGAGGTCGTGAGGATATTTGTAGACACGGCAGGCGCCGACAGCGCATCGCCGAGGGAGGTCGGTGAGCTGCTCGACAGAGCGGTGCAGGCGACAGGGCGCGTTCTCGCATCGTCTGGCGGGGCGATTATAGTCTGCGCGGGTCGGGACGGCGAGACTGAGCAAAAGGCCGTGTACGGTGAGGAGGAGCTTCGCGAAGCTTTCGTGATGCTGGCAGATGCCGCTGCCGGCGGTCTCAGTCTCGGCACAGACCTTGTTCGCAGAGAAAAGGATATATGCATAAGCCTATGAGGGACATCAGGATAAGAGCACAAAGGAAAAACGTACGGTCTGAGATATCGTGGGCATATTACGTATTTTTGATGTTCGGAGTGCTCGGTCTGCTCCTCGCGGTACGTTCATCCGGCATGATATTCTTTTCAGTTTCGGCGGCATTTGGCGCTGCGTGTGTCGAGGCGGCTTTTCTTACCGCTGTGTACATATATTGCCATAAACTTTTTCCGCTGGCGCTCCTCACGGATGCCGCAGCTTTTGGTCTGGCGTTTTTTTTCGGCTTCGGCCGCATATCTGCTGAAGCGTCGCTGTTCGCGGATTATCTTTTCGGCGATGCCGGAAGCGGTGAAGACGGTGATATTACACGCCTTGCCGTTATGTTTGCGCTGTGCATCACCTTGTTTTTTTTCGTTCTCGAATGTGTGATGAAAAGACATTTCCCGGCATACCTGCTGACACTTGTTGTTTTGCTGCTTTCCCCGGCTGCGGGAATAATTCCGGATATGGCGGCGGTTGGATGTATACTTGTATTTCAGACGGTCTTTTTTGCCTTTGAAGCGGTGAAACCGAAAAGCAGGCGCAGGGCACTTTCATCACAGCCGAAATTGTCAGCGGTCAAAAACGGAACAATCGTATCGGGGATAGCGCTTGCTGCGCTTATCTTTGCGTCCGTATCGGTATCCGGTCATGCCGGCGTCTTTTACGGCGCGGTTGACAGAGCTGAGGGGGCGGTCCTGACATGTGTCAGGAATGTGACAGGCCGTTCGGAGCAGATAGATACAGGAGGAAGCATTTCATATGGGAACAATTACAGGAGCGGAACAAAGCTTTTTACCGTATCGGTCAGCATGCAGCCCGACCGCGCCATATATCTTGCGGGATTCAGGGGAGGCGATTACACGGGCGGTTCATTTGAACCTGCGGACGATGCACTGGGGTCGGGTGAAAAAATCGATATAGACAACACGTATTACCTGCTTAAAGCTTCCGAGGACACGGCAGGCGGCATACTTGACACGACAGGAAGAGTATCTGCAGACTGGTGCACCATGCTTATGGATTACGGAACGAGCGAGGTGTACAGCTATGTGCACCCGTACAATTACGTGTATACGGGCTTTCTTTCCTCTTCGCGTGAGAAGAGCTTTTACGATGCAAGCAGACTTTTCATCAGTTGCTACTGTGCGCCTGATTTCACAGTTGATATCGGGAACATAAACACGGGCAGCGACAGTGCCGACAGATATTTCGAGAATACTCTGGCGCGGTATGGCAAAACGGTGCAAGAGTTCTATACGGCCGTTCCGGCGGATCTCGTGCCGAGGCTTGCCGGGCTGGTAAGGGAGAATCCTTTCGACTCGCTCGATGAGATAACATCATTTATAATCTATACTCTCAACAGCAATTGTAAATATACTCTTAAGCCGGGAATGGCTCCATTTAATGAGGATATAACGGAATACTTTCTGTTTGAGAGAGGCGAGGGCTACTGCGAGCAGTATGCGGCCATCGCGACTTTAATGTACAGGCTCTATGGAATTCCCGCCCGCTATGTATCGGGGTACAGAATAGATGCTGATGACTGGTATGCGGACGAAAAGCAGACGGGCATAAGTCTTCCGTTTTCATCTGAGCATCTGAAGGTCAGCGCGGACGTTACAGGGTTCGATGCGCACGCGTGGGTCGAGCTGTACTCGCCGGAAAAGGGATGGTATCCGGTAGAAGTGACTCCGGCGCAGGACGGTACGTTTGCCGCCCCCTATGAAGGGCTTGATATATCGGGGATCAAAGCCATAATGGAGGAGAATGAGTGGGATATAAGCGTTCCGAGCATCACGGAAAGAAAAACCTCCGGAGACGGCGGACCGATATCATACTTTGTCGTACCGCCGAAAATGAAGGAGAACACCGCATACGCGGCAGGCGGAGCATGTATTGCATTACCTTTTATAGCGCTCTGTCTGATAGAGGAGCGACGCAGAAGGCTGAAGGCTATGAACGCCGGTCAGTCGTTCGCGAGGATGGTATGCATGATGCACGGATGCGGTATACTCGCCGGTTCGGACGGTACGGAGCGGCAGTTCGCGAATGCGCTCGCCGGAGAGACGAAGCTTGACGGGAGCAAAATAAAAAGCGCCCAGACGCTTGCATTAAAATCATCGTTTTCTGCTGAAGGAACGTCAGCCGAAGAGGATGCCGCCGTCATGGGAATGCTTAAGGATGCGGAGGCTGCGATGAAAAGTTCAATGAATTTGCTGCAGCGTCTGAAAATAATAATATTTTCCGTATAAAAGCGATCGGAATACTTGCGGGTTCCGAAGATGATAAATGATATCGGCTTTTGTTACGGTCCGGTTCGTTATTTGTTCCCGAATAGTGTTGATTTGTGACCGGCCGTTTATTATAATCGAGACAGAATAATTAGTAAAACGATACTTTATAATAACTTTAATTAAGCTTTGTAATTTCACGCGTTGAAAGGAGGGTGAAGAAAATGAGTCTGTCGCAATACCAGGCGTTCCTCAAAACTATAGAATTAGGTAACCTGACGAGAGCGGCCGAGGATCTCGGTTATACGCAGTCGGGCATAACGCATCTGCTTAACGCGCTCGAGGAGGAATGCGATCTTAAACTGATTGTAAGGGAAAAATCGGGTGCCTATGCTACGGCTGACGGTGAGGAAATGATGCCGTATTTCCAGGATATATGCAGCGCATACGACAGCATGCAGACGAAGCTGAACGAGATACACAGGCTCGAATCCGGGCTTATAAGGATATCGACTTTTACGTCGGTGTCCGTACAATGGCTTCCGGGGATATTGTCGGCATACGAGAAGGATCATCCGCGCGTACAGTTTCAGCTGCTTCAGGGCACGGATGAAGAGAGCGACGAGTGGCTGCGTACGGGACGCGTGGATCTTGCCTTTGTCAGCATAGGCGACCGCGCCGACTTTCCTACATACGAGCTGCATAAAGATCCGCTTGTGGCGGTAGTGCCGGCGGACAATCCTCTCGCCGAAAGAGACGTGATATCTGTCGAGGAGCTTGCCGAATATCCGTACATCAAGCTGAACGACGGAACGTTCAACGAAGCGCACGAGATAGCCGATATTTTCACGCGCCACAAGATAAAGCCGAACGTGAGATTCGCCGAAGTGAACGACTACGCGATAGTCGCCATGGTTGAGGAGGGACTCGGAGTCAGTCTTTTGCCGCAAATGATAGTCTACAAGACTACGAGAAAAATTGCGGTCAGACCTCTTGCGACGGGAGAACAGCGTACTTTGGGGATAGCCGTGAAGAATATCAATCAGTTAACCTCGTCGACTAAGGAATTTATAAAATACGCCCAGGAATGGGTGGGCAAAAAGTACAACGAATAAGAGGTGCGGACATATAATGTACGATCTGATATCAAAGCTCATAGTTTACAGGAGTGCGGCCGAGGACAGCATACTCGTGGGTATGTCCGATATATTCAGGAGATTTGACGGGGGGAATTTTAACAGAGAGGATCTCGTATCGGATATCTTTGAGCAGATACACGCACTGCTCGGCATCTCGACAAAATACGGATTTGACAAAAACCTTTGGCACAATTATCTCGCTTTTCTCATCGCATACACGGAGACTCCGTTTACGCTCGTTTCCGAAAAGGTCGGCGCCAACGACGGTTCTGTCAATGAATTCGCGATGAACGACTTCAGGATATTCAAAGCTCTGTTTAACTACGATTTTGTTCCAATAGAGCAAAAGCTCGGTATAAGCTGTTTTTCGGTCATATCGGATTACAGTGCCGTAGTAAAACCGGGAAGAGTATTCAATACGAGTGTGAGTGAAAAAGTTCAGGAGCTCTCGGCGCAGATCGAAGCTGCCGGGACCGATGACGAAATCTACACCTGCATAACCGGTTTTTACAGGAAATACGGAGTAGGCAAATTCGGCCTCAATAAAGCATTCAGGATAGCCGGGGAAAACGGGAGAGGAGATTTCCTCATACCTATAACGAACACCAGCGACGTTACGCTCGACGATCTCGTCGGCTACGAGCTCCAAAAGGAAAAGCTCCTCGAAAATACCGAAGCATTTGTCGCCGGCAGAAGAGCGAATAATGTGCTGCTTTACGGCGATGCGGGCACGGGAAAGTCTACATCGGTAAAAGCTATACTAAACAGGTTCTATCCCGACGGACTTCGCATGATAGAAGTATACAAGCACCAGTTCAAGGATCTTTCCCGTGTCGTAACGGAGATCAAAAACAGAAATTACAGGTTCATAATATATATGGACGACCTTTCGTTCGAGGAATTTGAAACAGACTACAAATACCTCAAAGCTGTCATCGAGGGCGGTATAGAGCCGTATCCCGAAAACGTTCTTATATATGCAACTTCAAACAGACGCCATCTGATCAGGGAAACGTGGAAGGACAAATACGACGAATCGAAGGACGATCTGCACCGGAACGATACGGTGCAGGAGAAACTTTCGCTCGCGGACAGGTTCGGTCTGTCTATAGGGTACTTTTCGCCGACGCCCCGGGAATATTTTGATATCGTCCGGGCGCTTGCGGACAGATATCCGCAGATAAGGATGTCCGACGATGAACTCAGACATCGGGCGAGCGCCTGGGAGCTCAGGAACGGCGGTCTTTCAGGCCGTACTGCCCAGCAGTTTATAAATTATCTCGTCGGCACAAGGTCAGTGAAGGAGTAGTATTCGGATGTTTTTTTACCTTTTGTCAAATCCCATGACGATGCTAATAGCGGCAGCGGCAGTTCCCGCTGTATTGCTTCTGGTGTATGTATATAAAATAGACAGGCTTGAGCATGAACCGCCGGGATTGATAATCGGGCTCGTCCTGCTCGGCATGCTGGCTACTATAATCGCACTTGTGCTCGAAACTGCGGGCGTCAGGTTCATATCCGCATATTTCGGCGACGCGTTCGCGTACAGACTTCTGTTTTACTATATCGTTGTCGCCTGCTCCGAAGAGGGAGCAAAATATCTGCTGATGAGGTTCAAGACGTGGAACAGCTCCGCCTTTAACTGTCAATTCGACGGTGTGGTTTATGCTGTTTCCGTCTCGCTCGGATTCGCGCTGCTCGAAAATATAATGTACGTGCTCCAATACGGTATGGCGACAGCCGTCGTAAGGGCATTTACGGCGGTACCGGGTCATGCATGCTTCGGAGTGTTTATGGGTGCGTGGTACGGACATGCGAAACGATTCAGCTCCTACGGACGCCGCGGAGCAGCGGCTCTGTGCAGGGTGATGGCTTTTGTTCTTCCCATGTTCGTGCACGGAAGCTATGACTATATTGCGACGATGGGGAACAACGACCTGACACTTCTTTTTCTTGTGTTCGTGATCGTGCTTTTCGTGATAGCCTTTTTTATGGTGCGGAAGCTGTCGAAAACGGACAGGTATATATGACAGGCAAGAGAAAAACGGGTTTACGGAGGAGAGAAACTGACGATGTCGGATCTGATCTTATATCTCATAATGGCCGCGGTCGGCTACTTTGTCGGCAGCAGATTCAGAAATAAAAAAGAAAAGCTCGCATGGACGGGGAAAATTCAGACCGTTGCCATAATTCTCCTCGTATTCACGATGGGAACCAGGATGGGAGCAAACGACGAGGTCATAAAAAATCTCGGTCCCATCGGCCTGTATGCGCTGATAATCACGGCAGCCGTGTTTGTATTTTCGACGGCTGCGGTATTTGCCGCAAGGAAGCTGGTGAGGATAGACAGGTTCGGGCATCTTAACGGTTCGGACAGAGTGAAATCCGAGTCGACTCCTGCCGATGGAGACCGCGGTATAGACAGGATGACGATATACATAATCCTGTCCGTGTGTGCAGGCATGGCGTCAGGCTTTATCTTCGTGCGCAGGCTGTTCAATTCCTTTGACGCATTCAACAGTATGGCGGGAACGGCGATACAGGCCGGTCTTTGCATACTCCTCCTGTTCGTGGGGCTCGACCTTGGACTTGACGGTACTGTCGCGGGCAATTTCAGGCGAGTCGGCCTTCGCGTCTTCGTTTTTCCGCTCGCAAATATCTCGGGTACACTCGCCGCATGCGCTGTATGTTCTTTGTTTATCCCGGTGAGCCTTAAAGAGCTGCTCGCTATAGGGGCGGGTTTGGGATGGTATTCGCTCGCACCGGGCATAATAATGGATGCAGGCTTCGTCACTGCGAGCGCGATATCGTTTATGCACAACGTCATGCGTGAGCTCTTTGCCATAATACTGATACCTTTTATCGCAAAGAAAATAGGATATACCGAAACGATAGCTCTCCCGGGAGCCGCATCGATGGATGTATGCCTGCCCATAGTGGAACGCGCTACCGGCGGTGATATAGCCGTCTATTCATTCGTATCGGGAGTGGTTCTCTCCGCGGCGGTGCCGGTAATCGTGCCGCTGATAATAGGGTAGTGAGCGGAAAAGTACTGATAACAACGCCGAAAAAGAAAATCGGACCAATGCCGTCAGGTAAGAATACTTGACGGCGTTTTCCGTATGTGATATTGTAATATAGCGTCAAGCGAAAATACTTGACGGGATTTTTATGGATATGGATAAGATCGAGATCGCGAAACCGGCACGGCAGAGCATTTTGTTCGACATTTACGGCGCTCTGCTGACTGAAAAAAAAAGAACGGTACTCGGGCTTCATAACGAGGAGGATATGTCGCTTTCGGAGATCGCCGATGAGTTCGGTATTTCTAAGGCAGCGGTGTATGATTCGCTCCGCTCAGCCGAGAAGATGCTTGAGGAATATGAGGAGAAGCTCGGGCTCATGAGAGATATGCTCGAGAGGGAGCGGATTGCTCAGGAGCTGACCGACATAGTTGATGCAGCGCTGAGGCGAGGCACCGATGACAGGACGGCACGGGATCTTAGACGTATAAGACGCGTTGTCGCGGGTCTTCATTGGGAGATTTGACTTCGGGGAGAATGGAATTTTATGGCATTTGAGAGTCTGTCGGATAAACTTCAGAATGCGTTCGGCAAGCTGAGAGGCAAAGGCGTTATTACCGAAAACGATATAAATGACGCTATGCGTGAGGTCAAGCTTGCGCTGCTCGAGGCCGATGTCAACTTCAAGGTTGTCAAGGAGTTCATTGCGGACGTAAAAGAAAAATGTCTGGGTGCGGAGGTTATGCAGAGTCTGACGCCGGCTCAGCAGATAATCAAAATTGTTAATAACGAACTTATAGATCTGATGGGCGGTGCAGGCAGTAAGCTCACGTATTCGCCTTCGGGCTTTACGGTACTGATGATGGTGGGCCTTCAAGGCACAGGTAAGACTACGACCTGCGGAAAGCTCGCGAGCTATCTCAAGCAGGCCGGAAAAAAACCGATGCTTGCGGCGTGTGACGTTTACAGACCTGCGGCGACAGACCAGCTCGAGATCGTGGGAAGCGGAGTAAATACACCCGTATTCACCATGAGGGACAGCAGCGATCCTGTCGGGATAGCACGTGCGGCGAGGGAAGAAGCTGAGCGCAGAGGTTTCGACGTGCTCATCATAGATACCGCGGGACGTTTACAGATAGACGAGGAGCTCATGCAGGAGCTTGCGGACATAAAGGGTGCAGTGAGACCGCACGAGATACTTTTGATCGTCGATGCTCTCACGGGGCAGGACGCGGTGAACGTGGCAGAGGGCTTCAACGAAAGGCTCGGCATCGACGGCATCATAATGACAAAGATGGACGGCGACTCACGAGGCGGTGCTGCGCTGTCGGCCAGAAGGGTGACGGGAAAACCGATCAAATTCATGGGTACCGGCGAGAGATCCGACGCTCTTGAGGCTTTTCACCCGGAACGCATGGCAGGCAGGATACTCGGTATGGGCGATATGCTCACACTTATCGAGAAGGCCGAGCAGGCGTACGACGATGAACAGGCGGCAAAGCTCGAGAAAAAGCTTCGCAAAAACCGATTCACGCTCGAGGATTTCCTCGAACAGATGGGGCAGGTCAGAAAGCTGGGCGGCCTCGGGAAGATCCTTGAGATGATGCCGGGTATGGGTCAGGGAAAGGTCAGCGAGGAGGACATCGAGAAGGGTGAGAAGGAGTTTCGCCGGATGGAGGCCCTGATACGGTCAATGACGCCCGCCGAAAGAAAGGATCCGGGCATACTCGACGCCGGCAGACGTAAACGCATCGCGGCAGGTGCCGGGCAGCCCGTGTCAAAGGTAAATCAACTCATCAAGAAGTACGATGATGCAAAAAAAATGATGAAGAGGTTTTCGGATCCCAAGGCAATGAAGAAGAACAGGATGTTCAAAGACGCGTTTTAACAGATACTTTACCGCCGTACATCGGCGGACAGCATATATGATTAATGAGGAGGAATAACATCAATGGTAAAAATCAGACTGAAGAGGATGGGAGCTCACAAGAAGCCTTTCTATAGAGTCGTTGTAGCGGATCAGCGCAACGCGAGGAACGGCAAATTCATCGAGGAGATCGGGTACTACGACCCTATGAAGCAGCCGCCCGTTATAAAGATCGATGACGAAAAGGCGAAGACGTGGCTTTCGAACGGAGCTCAGCCGTCGGATACGGTCAGAATGCTTTTGAGAAAATCAGGCATCATAGGGTAGGAACAGGTGACGGACATGACAAGTTTAGTGGAAATGATCGCAAAGTCGCTCGTCGACGTGCCGGATAAGGTGAAGGTGAGCGAGACGGGCGCCGCTGACGATTCGGTCATCACGCTTGAGGTCGCTGCCGATGATATGGGCAAGGTCATCGGGAAACAGGGCAGGATAGCCAAGGCGCTGCGTATGGTAGTAAAGGCCGCCGCAGCGAAGGAAAACAAAAAAGTTACCGTCGAGATAATTTCCGATGAGGAAGCGGGCGGTCAAACATCAGTCGAATAAGCGAACGACGTATTTAAGCACATGAAGGCGCTTCAGCGCCATTATGTGCTATGATTTTATTTTGGTTTGATGACGGTATGGAAAAAATAGAAATCGGAAAGGCGGTTGCCGCACACGGTATACGCGGCGGGCTCAAAATACTCAATTGGTCGGAGGATCCGTGCAGATTTTCGAAATTGAGAGGGATGTACGTCGGAGAAGAGTTTTACGAAATCGAACACGCGGGACATCCCGGCAAAACGGTGATAGTAAAGCTCAAGGGTATTGACGACAGAAATGCCGCACAAAAGCTGTGCGGCAGAACGTGCGGCATAAGCGAAGAATACCTTGAACCGCTTCCCCCGGATACGTATTACGTGAGGGACATTATCGGGCTCGATGTAACAGATTACGATACGGGGCGAAAAATCGGCACCGTACGTGACGTGATGCAAAACGGCTTTCAAGATATATATATAATAGATTTCGGCGGGCGAGCCTTGCTCGTTCCGGCCGTTAAGGAATTTGTAAAGCATGTCGATATGGATAAGCGCAACGTTACGATAAAATTTATTCGGGGGATGATCGAAGAATGAAGATCAATATACTTACGCTTTTTCCCGAGATGTTTTCGTCTCTCAGGGAGAGCATTCTCGGCAGGGCGGACGCGGCAGGCATCATAAGCTTTAATATAATAAATATACGCGATTTCAGCGCGGACAGGCACAATAAAACAGATGATTACCCTTTTGGCGGCGGGCAGGGAATGGTTCTCATGCCGCAGCCGGCGTTTGATGCGCTTAAAGCGGCGGGCGCTGAAGGGACGAGAAATATCTACCTTTCGCCGCGTGGAAAGCTGCTCGGCATGAAGCTTGCCGCGGAGCTCGCTTCAGAGGACGAGATTACTTTGTTCTGCGGCCATTACGAAGGACTCGATCAGAGGGTCATAGACGAATGGAACATGGAAGAGGTGTCGATCGGAGACTACATCCTGACAGGCGGTGAGCTTGCGGCGATGGTGCTCATCGACGTTGTGGCGCGCATGATACCGGGCGTGCTGTCGGGAGAGGCGTCCGCTCTTGACGAATCGGTCTATTCGGGACTTCTCGAGTATCATCAGTACACTCAGCCGAGGTCGTACGGCGGATTTGATGTGCCTGAGATTCTCCTTTCGGGTAACCACAAAGCGATAGCGCTGTGGAGGTTTGAGCAGTCGCTCGTGTTGACCAAAGAGCGCAGACCCGACCTTTTTGATGAGTATGTGAAGAACCACGGAGAGTTGTCAAAAGATGAACTCAAGGTATTGGAAAAGTACACCGGATGATGTAAAATAAACGTATGAGCAGGCTTAAAAACAAGGGGATATTCGTATTTTTCGCGGCGCTTGTAACGCTGTACGTCATAATATATGTGGTGCCCAAGGTGACGGGTCTGCTGAATGTGACATATGTGGCGGAATACGGTGAGCTTTCGATATACGATGATACTGTCGGCTGTTTTGTCAGGGATGAACACGTTTACGCCGCAATGGTGAGCGGCAGTGTGACACGCCTGGCTCCGGAAGGACGGCTTATCAGGATAGGAGATCCGGCCGTACAGACAGAGGGCGGCGTCGTTCCGGAGGTATCCGAGGCGATGACTGCGGTCAGAGACAGGCTCGGAAGTAATATTACGGCAGTCTCCGGCTATTACGCCCAATCCGGAGGAATCGTTTCATATTATGTGGACGGGTTGGAGGCGGAGCTCACACCTGATACCATGTCCGAAAAGGGATATGATTATTTTTCGGCTATTCCTGCGGACGCTGTCCTGGAAATACCCGAACAGGTATACATAGAATACCCCGTATTTAAGATCGTCAGCAGCGGTAAATGGTACCTCGTCGCATTCGTGCCGAATGATCACGCCGAGAGGTATGAGGCGGGACGTACGATCGATCTCATAGTCGATCCGTCACAGAGCATGAACATGGCCGAGGTTGACAGCGATACTCTGGAGATGACGGTGGAATCATCAGAAGTAAGCGGTGATAAGGTAAAGCTTATAATGAGCTGTGACAAATGGTTTGACGGCATGACGCACCTGAGGTCGACAAACGTCAGGATAATAACGACGAGCGTGCACGGACTTCTTCTCGAGAAAAAAAGCATAATCGAGCATGACGGCATCGCAGGCGTTTATATAAAGAACAAAAAAGGTAAACATGATTTCGTGCCTGTTCATATATTGGCTGACGACGGCACGACCGTCGCCGTATCCGACTCGTATTTCTATGATTCGGACGGTACGAGAGTTCGTACCGTAGATCCTTTTGACGATGTGCTCAAGGATCCTGACAAAAAAACGGATGCGGGCGGCGATGCAGCCGAAGGTGACGGAGGCAAAGCGGACGGGAGCAGCGTGTCGGACGATACGGTGGCGTCAGCCTGAAAGAAGGCGAGGATATGTCAATCAGAGATAATATTGAAGAGATGAGAAGGCGCATCGCGCAGGCTGCGGCAAAAAACGGCAGGAATCCTGATGATGTAGTGCTTATAGCCGTGACAAAACTGCATACGCCGGAAGAGATAAATGAGGCGATAGATGCCGGTATCACCGACATCGGAGAGAATAAGGTCCAGGAGATACTTGACAAATACGACCGTGTCAAGCCCGTGAGGTGGCACCTGATAGGTCACTTGCAGACAAATAAGGTAAAGTATATAATCGAAAAGGCGGCAATGATACATTCCGTCGATTCACTGCATCTTGCTCAGGAGATAAGCCGACGTGCAGGACAGCATGGCAGAATTATGGATATTCTCGTCCAGGTCAACACGGCGCACGAGGAATCCAAATTCGGAGTATCGCCGGAGGAAGCAGAGCAACTCATAGCGGATATCATGGAGCAATGCCCGAACGTACGCATCAGGGGCATAATGTGTATTGCCCCGTATGCCGACGACAGCAACGATATACGCGGTTGTTTCAATATGGCAAAAGAGATATACGACAGGCACGAGGAATTCAGCGTGTTGTCCATGGGCATGAGTCATGATTTTGAAACGGCGATCGAGGAGGGCTCAACAGCCGTCCGCATCGGTACGTCGATATTCGGAAACAGAAATTATCGCAAGGAAGAGAAGTAAACATAACTCGGGAGGACAAAATGGGATTTACAGACTCATTAAAAAAAGTTATCGGTATAGAAGAGGTCGACGATGACGAAATCGTAACGGAAGAAGAAATCGCCGAAGCAAAAAGGAAGATCGCACGCGATTCGGAGAGGAAGACGAAGGTCATGCCGTCGGTATCGTCATACAGCGATGACCGCGATCATTTCAGACCTGAAAAGAAGCAGGTCTCTTACAGCAGGCCGACGTCGTCAGAAAAGAGGTTTTCAGTGACTAACACAAATTCACTCAAACTAATCCTTATTGAACCTAAGGGTCTTGACGAGTGTCCTAAGCTCGTCGACAGCCTTAAGGCGCGCAAGCCGGTTATAATCAATCTCGAAAAGCTCGAGACGGAGACGGCGCGTAAAATATTCGACTTCCTCAGCGGAGCTACATATGCGTTGAGCGGCAACGTGCAGAAGATTGCGAACAACATCTTCATTTTCACACCGGAGAACGTGGCGGTATCGGCTCAGCAGTCGACACAGACTTCACAGCAGTCGCCGGAAGAGAAGAGCCCTTGGAGGTAGAGCCTTGACACGACTTCTGGCATACGCGGTCGTAAGGCTGGGTGATATCATTACGGCGGCGATATGCATCAAGGCGCTGATGAGCTGGTTTATGGCGATGTCATATAACAGCGTGGGCCCCGGCATCGCAAGGATATACGAGCTTCTGACAAGGATAACCGATCCGTTTGTCGTGCCGTGTCGTAATTTCATGCAACGGTTCTTTAATACGGGGATGTTTGATTTTTCGTCGATGGTAGCCATTATTCTCATAGAGCTCGTAACAAGGGTCATAGGCACAATTTTGATATCATTATAAGGAGGAATACTCATGATCAAACCGTCTGAAATAGAGGAAAAGCAATTTTCGAGGGCGATCAGGGGATATAACGCGGAGGAGGTTGACGATTTTCTTGATCTGATAATAGAAGATCTCGAAAAGCTCCAAGCTGACTATGACAAACTCCAACGGGAAAACGAGGAGCTGCGTACCGAGAACGAACAGCACAAAAAATCTCAGGTTTCGGTAATGAACACTTTGGATTCCGCGAAAAAGCTTATGAAGGACATATCCGAAAGTGCGGAGAAGCGCGCCGACATTATAATAAGGAATGCCAGGCTCGACGCCGAGATGATAGTCAAGGATGCCAAGGATTCCGTTTCGAGATACAGCGGAGAGGGTATCGACCTGAGAGACAGGGTATCTTATTACCGTTCGCGTTACAAACAGCTCCTCCTCGACGAGATCGCTCATCTCGATGATAAGGGATCCGAT
This sequence comes from uncultured Clostridia bacterium, assembly GCA_938046095.1. Classification (GTDB taxonomy): domain Bacteria; phylum Bacillota; class Clostridia; order Peptostreptococcales; family Anaerovoracaceae; genus Eubacterium_B. Next base: position 37,253 of record CALIXS010000004.1, on the reverse strand, counting down.
ATTCTGTCAGATCTCGAAAGGGAATTCTTTATGCCGTCATCAATGGACGAGCAGATACCCGACGAGGAGGCAGTTGACGGCATATCGTCCGTATCTGCATCGGCGGAATCTTCTGAAGCGGCGAGAATCGCCTCGTTCGACGATATAGAAGAAGCCGTGAACGGTGCTGATGAGCCGGCGGATGCAGCCATACCTGAGCATGTAGGTACAAGGCTCGGAGTGCCTAAAGAGACTGTAACGATAAATCGCGGCGACATAGATAAAATGGTCGAAAACGCAAAATCAAGCGCATCCGCGAAGAAATAATTCCGACCGGAAATTAAGTATGATATATTTTTTATTGACAGCCGCTATAATATTCATTGACCAGATCGCAAAGATCGCTATAAGGACAATGCTTACGGAAGGGCAGAGCATCAAAGTGATAAGTGATTTTTTCTCTTTGACGTACGTCCGAAACGACGGAGCGGCATTCAGCTCATTCAGGGGACAGCAACTTCTGTTGGTGGCAGTATCGACGGCAGTTGTGGCTGTTGCCCTGATATTTTTGTGGAAAAACAGAAAAAAAGATAAGCTCCTCTGTTCAGGCCTTGCGATGGTTGCAGGAGGGGGAGCGGGCAATCTGATAGACAGAGCAGTTTTCGGGTCTGTAACTGATATGTTCAGCTTCAGTATTTTTCCTCCCGTATTCAATGTGGCGGATATTGGCGTCGTCATCGGATGCAGCCTTATAATCGTGTACTCCATTGTAAGTGAGAGACGTGAAAAGGATAAAAAAAGAGCTAAAAGTAAATAATGACTCCGCAGGGAAGCGGCTTGATCAATTTATAGCGTCAGATAGTGATGCGGGAATGTCGAGAAGTTTCGCTCAGCGGCTTATAGAAGAAGGGGGGGTGAGCCTTAACGGGATCTTATGCGTCAGCAAAAAGCTTAAGATTGAGGCGGGCGACATCTGCACTATAGAGTACGAGGAACCCGAAGATAAGCTTTACGGCGAAGATGTTAAGCTCGATATAGTATACGAGGATGACCATATTCTGATAGTAAACAAGCAGCGTGGCATGATCGTTCACCCGACGCCGGGAGTACGCTCGGGGACACTCGTAAACGCTTTGCTGAATCATGTGGGTGACGGCCTGCGCGAGGTGGGAGACCCCGAAAGGCCGGGCATCGTTCACAGGATAGACAGGGACACGAGCGGTCTCCTTGCGGTCGCAAAGACGCAAACGGGATACGAAGGGCTCAGAGCGCAGTTTGATATCCATAATATACACAGGGAGTATGAAGCTTTGGTATATAACGCGTTCCGGGAGGGCAGCGGGACGGTGGACATGCCGATAGGAAGGGATCCGGCGAACAGGATGCGGCGTAAGGTCAACGGACTCGAAAGTAAACGCGCCGTAACTTACTATACTGTCGGTGAAAAAATAGGGAATTTCAGTCTTATCGAGGTGCGCCTCAATACGGGCAGAACGCACCAGATACGAGTACATATGGCATACGAGGGTCATCCTGTCGCCGGTGATACCGTATACGGGCCGAATCCTGACAGATATAAATTCGGGGGGCAGATATTGCACGCACGCATGCTTGGCTTCGAGCACCCCGTCACGGGAACGCACATGATGTTTGAGGCGAAGCGCCCGGAATACTTCGTCAGGGCAATAAACAAGGTGAGGAGGTTTGTAAAATAACGGCGAAGACTTATTTCGCGTCTTCGCCGTCAGAAAACTATATTGCCTGTGAATGTAATATTGCTTTATATCATACCGTCTTACGCGGATGGCCGCTACTGATCAAAGTGGTAAATTACGGGTTATATTGTCACAGACTGTATCGATTGAGTCTGATATAGCGGATGCATTCTTCACAGACGAACCCTCTCCTGAATTTGATGTTGCCGCAGGTTCTTCCGCAGATCGAACAACCTTTATTCATAACGTATCCCTCCCCCGAATTTGCACAGGCAAATGTTTATAATAAAATGATACGACCTGCAAATGGGAAAATCAAATACAACGCGGGAATTATGGTGTAATTTCGTTTTTTTATGTAAGTTTTTAGTTAATACATGTTTTTATCGTAAGGAGGCCACGTATGTACGATAACTTCGTTTACGACACCGGCGGGTTTAAGCTGGCGGGCTACATATGGGATGTTCCGCATCCCGATAATGTGGTATGTATAATCCACGGAATAGGTGAATATGCCGGGCGATATGACAGACTGGCAAAAATCCTGAATCCGGCAGGTATAGCCGTGCTTTCGATGGATCTGCCCGGACACGGGCTGTCCGCGGGGAAGAGAGGACATGCTGCACCGCGCTCGCTCGTTCTGGACGATGTTACAGAGATGATACGCTACGCGGAGGAAAAATGGCCCGGTATTCCGATAACGCTCTACGGCCACAGCATGGGCGGGAACATATGCCTCGATTACAGAGCCAGAGGTGAGCTTAACGATATTCCGTCAAGGTATATAGTTTCGGCGCCGTGGATAAAGCTTGTCAGGAATGTGTCGGGAACGATGTACAGGGTGCTCAGGTTCTTTGCACGCCGTTTCCCCGAGTTTCAGATCAATGATGGATGCAGCTATATGGATCTCGGTAATATCGACATCATAAAATCATATGCTGCAGATCCGCTCGTTCACAAGTATATAACACTTGAATGCGCCGTTGAATGCTTTGATATCGGCAATTCTATCATGATGTGCAGGAACGTGACAAACCGTAGAGCGGACGGTATTCCTCTCCTTCTGATGCACGGAAGCGATGACAGAATATGTTCGGTTGAGGGATCCAGATCGCTTGCCGCAATGCTTGAAGGCAAAGACAGGTTTACATACATAGAATGGCCCGGTTACTATCACGAAATACACAACGGAGGTCCGGACGCGGACGGTATGAAGGTCATGGAGACGATACGTGATTTTGTGAAAGGTGAGGCGTGCTAAATGGCTCAAAATGAAGAAATAATAAGAGATATGCTGACCGATTTCATGCCCGCAGATCCGGATCAGGGCATGGAGCTGCTTGATAAGCTCGATATACTCCTGATGCGCTATGAGGCGGCTATACGTGAGGTCAGGACGAGGTTAGAGATACTGAACGACGAGCTGTCGCTGAAAGGATTTCAGAATCCCATAACCAATATAATGTCGCGCCGCAAATCGACGGTCAGTATTTTCAAGAAGCTCAAACGGCAGGGTGATGAGCTTTCGCTTGAGTCGATACAGAAAAATCTTAACGACGTAGCCGGAATACGCGTGATATGCTCGTTCATAGACGACATATACAAGGTTGCGAGGATGCTCGCGCGCCAGGATGATATAACGGTAATCAGGGTAAAGGATTACATCAAAAATCCTAAACCTAACGGATACCGCAGCTATCATATGATATTGGAGACGCCGATATTCTTTTCCGACGAAAAGGTTTCGATGCGCGTTGAGGTTCAGATAAGGACCGTCGCGATGGATTATTGGGCGAGCCTCGAACACCGCATGAAGTATAAGCAGGATATAGAAAATGCCGATGAGATTATGGCGGCACTCAAGGAATGTGCCGATACAATAGCGGCGACAGACCTTAAGATGATGGAAATACGGGAGAAGATACCGAGAAAGTAGTAATTGCAAATAATCCGGCCTCTTTATGATCGAGTCCCATATATGACGGTTTTAAGTCACAGGTACATTTTTCGCGCGGGTCGGCGGTAAAGCCGGGTTTTCTCCGGATCGGCGCCGATAAGCTATTTTTCGTGCGGGTCGACGTATACCGTTTTGTTTCCGGTAAAGATCACCATGCCCGGCTTGGCGCCGGACGGCTTCTTGACACGTCTGACGCTTACCCAGTCGACCGGGACATTTGATGAGGCTCTTGCTTTGCTGTTCCACGCGGCAAGGCCGGCGGCGTAGTAAATATCGTCGGCTGTAAAGTCGCGCCCTCCGGTACGCAGTATGACGTGCGAACCCGGGATGTCCTTTGTATGAAGCCAGATGTCCCGCCGATCCGCGATTTTGAGCGTGAGTTCATCGTTTTCGCGGTTGTTGCGTCCGACAAGGACATCGAATCCGGACGGAGATACGTACCTGGCGGGCGCCGCTTTGAAGCGGCGCTCTTTGTATTTAGTCTTTCTTTTTCTGAGATATCCTTCATCGACAAGCTCACGCCGGATCATTTCGACGTCCTCGGGGCGGTCTATGTTCTCGAGGAACGTCATCACGGATTCGAGGTAATCGATGTCGCTTTGCGTTTTGTCAAGCTGTATGTTTTTTTCCTTTGCGGCAGTCTTCGCCTTGCCGTAGCGTTTGTAATAAAGCTGAGCGTTGCGTGCAGGTGAAAAACGCGGGTCGAGAGGTATCGTTATCAGCGATCCGTCGTAATAATTTGTGACACATGTACGGTCGGCTCCCTGTTCGATGCTGTGGATGCTCGCGGTGAGAAGCTCGCCGTAAAGTCTCAGATATTCGGAGTCTTCCGCTTCGAGGATATCGTCGGAGAGGCGTTGTTTTTTCAGATATGCCTTATCGAGCAGCGCTTTTACCGTTCGCGTGAGCTGGTGTGAACTTTGTCTCATTCTGTTCGTCTGACGCCTGCCTTCAAAAAAAACATCTATGCAGGCACTTAAGCTCGGGAAATCTCTGCGTTCGCACGACAGTTCAAACTCCGACAGATCGGCAATATGGTATTCCGCGGCTTTGTCGCCGTTATAGTAGATATGAGGGATAAACGAGAGCGAGCGGGCGGCTTCATCCGCCGAATGAAGGTACGCATATCTGTCGCCGCGGACGGCGAGCTCCGCCGCAAAGGCGGGCGAGATGCCGCCTATAGCCGAGAGCACGGCTTTAGGGTCGTCCGGCAGAGCGTAAAGCTGATCCTGCGATATGACGTCGAACGGGATCTTGTCCTGCTCGGGAGGGTATTCGTACGTTTTGCCGGGTAAGATCTGCCTCACGCGGCTCGTATCTATCGAGACTCTTTTGATGCTGTCGATGACTGTATTTTTCGATATGTCGACGAGTATTATATTGCTGTGCCTGCCCATTATTTCGAAGATAAGCTTCTTCGATTCGACAAATCCGAGTTCGCTGAGAGTTTCGAGCGATATTTCGATGATGCGCTCGGCGCCGTGCTGTTCGACAGACACGATCCTGCCTCCGCTCAGGTGTTTGCGCAAAAGCATGCAGAAGGCGAACGGAACAGTGGGATTTGACGGCGTATTTTCTATCAGGTGAACCCTTGAGTCAAAGCTCGACGCGGAGGCGAAAAGCTTTTTGTTTCCCCTTCTCGTGTGTACCGTAAAAACGAGCGTCTCTTTCGAGGGCTGGTATACCTTATCTATTTTGCCGAGAAGAAGTGCGGCTCTAAGCTCGCTTACCTCCGCTCTCGTTACGATACCGTCAAATGCCATGCGTTTTTCCTTTCATATCGATACGTCAGAATCAATTCTAAAGGGGGCGGCGAGGTTTGTCAATGCACCCGCGGTGTGATAAAATAAGCGTGTCTGGAGGGTAAGCATAATATGATAAAAAGCATGACGGGGTTCGGCCGCGCGGAGGCGAGTGACGGCAAAAGGAATATAGTGGTGGAAATGCGTTCAGTCAACCACAGGTATTGCGATATAACGGTCAAAATGCCGCGCCGGTATGCTTTCGCGGAGGAGAGCATCAAAACCGAGGTGAAAAGGATAATAAAACGCGGCAAACTCGACGTCTCGGTGATGGTGGAAAACACGACCGACTCCGATATAAACATAAGGCTCAATACGCCCGTCGCAGGGCAGTATTATGACAATCTGCGCAGGCTTCAGAAGGAGTTCGACGTCTCGGGTGATATATCGCTTGAATACCTCGCTTCAATGCCGGATGTCCTTAAACCGATACCTGACGTGGAGGACGAAAGCGAGATAACAAGAGCGATACTCGGGCCTGTAAGACTTGCCGCTCAGAAGCTCGACGAGATGAGGATAACCGAGGGCGAAAAGCTCGCAGAGGACCTTTTATCCAGGGGAAGCGTGATACAGGGGTTTATTGGCGAAATTTCCGCGTGCGCCGATGACGTACCTAAAGCCTATGCAGAAAAGCTCAGGTTGAGGATAAAGGAGCTCGTGGGCGACAGCGCAGAGCTGCCGGAGGAGCGCATAGCGATAGAGGCGGCGATTTTTGCCGACAAGTGCAGTATCGCCGAAGAGCTTACGAGACTGTCAAGCCACATGGAACAGATGAAGGCGATAATCGCCGAGGACGGACAGCCGGACGGCAAGCGACTCGATTTCCTCGTTCAGGAGATGAACAGGGAGGCGAACACGATAGGCTCCAAGGCGAACGATCTTCATATAACGGAGATCATGCTCAGGATAAAAGCAGAGGTCGAGAAGATAAGGGAACAGGTACAAAACATAGAATAGTGTTGAGGGGACTGCGTTTTTGTGATATAATCAATATTTAGCGAAAAGCGCCGGAGGATTGTAAGGATGTCTGTAAAACACAGTGGCAAGCTGTTCGTCATATCGGGGCCGTCGGGAACCGGCAAGGGGACTATCTGCAAGAGGCTCGTGGAAAATTCCGATATGGATCTTTCGATATCCGCGACGACAAGAGAGCCGAGGCCCGGAGAAGCGGAGGGAGAAAACTATTTTTTTCTTGATCGCGAGACCTTTTTAGACGAGATAGAGAACGGAGGGTTTCTGGAATATGCCGAGGTGTACGGCAATTTTTACGGAACCCCGAAACAGTACGTTCTCGACAGACTGTCCGAGGGGACTGATGTAATACTTGAGATAGATACACAGGGCGCATTGAACATAAAAAAGACATACCCGGACGGGGTGCTGATATTCATACTGCCGCCTTCATTACAGGAGCTGAGAGACAGGCTTACGGGGCGTGCGACAGAGAGTTCGGAGGCGATAGAACGGCGCCTGTCCAGAACAAAGGAAGAGATATCCGTAATCGGACAATACGATTATTTCATAATAAACGACGACCTCGAGGATGCCGTGCGGCGTACGGAAACGATAATCAGAGCGGAGCATTACAGGGTTTCGGGATCAGTCGTAGACCTTATAAAGAAATATACGGAGGAGGATCAATAATGTTATATCCATCTATAAACGAAATCAGAAAAAAAGTGGACAGCAGGTATACGCTCGTCATACTCGCGGCCAAGAGGGCGAGGGACATAATAGACGGCATGCCCGTGCTGACGACTGACTGCGATAACGACAAGCCTGTTTCCGAAGCGGCGTACGAGATAGATGAGGATATCATAACATATAAGCGGGATTAGCATCGGAAAAGCCTGAATCGGATGTTGCAGATGCCGAAACGGAAATACACGTAATTCAGGTACGATCGATATAGGGGTATAAATACGGGAAATCAGGCATAAGTGCTTGCAAAACAGCTGATTATATAGTACAATAGCTGACGGTCCGCATTTTCGGACCGCCACTTTTTATTTTATCAATCACACCCGCTGAACGTTTGTCCTGCGGTGCCTGCCGAAACGGACGGGTAAATGGACAATGACGCGAGTGGAAGAAAAACCGGGAGGAAAACCAATGTCAGTAATTTCAATGAAGCAGCTGCTCGAAGCGGGCGTACACTTCGGTCACCAGACGAGAAGATGGAATCCTAAAATGGCTCCGTACATATTTACGGAGAGAAACGGGATATATATCATCGACTTGCAGCAGACGGTAAAGAAAATCGACGAAGCATATGATTTTATAAAAAACGTCGCGGCGAACGGCAAGCCGATTCTTTTCGTAGGGACAAAGAAGCAGGCGCAGAATGCCGTAAGGGACGAAGCGGAAAGATGCGGGGAATACTACGTATCCGAGAGATGGCTCGGCGGCATGCTCACGAACTATAAAACGATCAGCGCAAGGATCAGAAGACTTAACGACATCAACACGATGGAGGAGGACGGAACCTTCGACAAGTTGAGCAAAAAAGAAGTAATAAAGCTCAGACTTGAGCGCGACAAACTGGAGAAAAACCTCGGCGGCATCAAGGATATGAAGGGCATGCCGGGATGTATATTCATCATCGATCCGAAGAAGGAGAGAATTGCCGTCAAAGAGGCGAGAACTCTCGGTATACCTATAATAGGAATTGTGGACACGAACTGTGATCCTGATGATGTCGATTACATTATACCGGGTAATGATGATGCCATAAGAGCGGTCAAGCTTATCGCCGGCAGAATGGCTGATGCTGTTATCGAGGGTCATCAGGGCGAAAGCTTTGCCGAGGCTCCTGCCGAAGAGCAGACTGAGGCTCAGGAGGAGATAAAGGATATCGAGCAGGTCGCAGAGGCCGAAGAGGCACAAGAACAGGAGAAGTAAAATGGCAGTAACCGCAAGCATGGTAAAAGAGCTTCGCGAGATGACGGGCGCAGGCATGATGGACTGCAAGAACGCTCTCGTCGAGGCTGACGCAAATATGGATAAAGCCGTTGAAATCCTTAGAGAAAAGGGACTTTCAAAGGCAGCAAAGAAAGCGGGCAGAATCGCTTCGGAAGGTCTCGTAAGGCTCGCATTCTCAGAAGGTAATAAGCAGGCGGCAGTTGTAGAGGTTAATTCGGAAACTGATTTCGTAGCCAAGAACCCGGAGTTTATCGAATTTGTCGAGACTCTCGCGGTTAAAGCTCTCGAGCAGGAATGCGGGGATATCGACAGTTTCATGACGGTCGGGTTCGGAGAGAATGGAACGGTAGGCGAGGAGCTTACCGAAAAGATCTCCAAGATCGGCGAAAATATGAATATCCGCAGATTTGCAAAATTTGCCACACCGGGCGTGATTTATACGGGATATATTCACGGCGGCGGACGCATCGGCGTTATTGTCGGAATCAGGACGGACGCTTCGGCCTCCGAGGTGGAGCAGGTAGGCAAGGACGTGGCAATGCAGGTCGCATCGATGAATCCCGAATTTCTCGACGAAACTCAGGTTGATCCCGAATGGCTTGCTCACGAAACGGAAATCGCGAAGCAGCAGCTTCTCAACGAAGGCAAGAAGCCTGAGATGCTTGAAAGGATAATACCGGGCAAGATCAAGGCGATCCTCAAGGAAGCATGTCTCGTAGACCAGAAGTTCGTAAAGAATCCGGACGTCACCGTCGCCCGTTACGTCGCGGACGAAGCGAAGAAGCTCGGCAAGGAAATGAAGGTCGTAGAGATGATCCGTTACGAAGTGGGCGAGGGAATCGAGAAGAAAGAGGAAGACTTCGCCGCAGAGGTTGCGGCACAGCAGGCAGCCGCGGCTAAAAAGTAGCAAAACAGATGATTAAATAGACGAAAGACTAGAACCCTTGAAAAACGAAGGCTAATCCTGATTTTTCAAGGTTTTTTTGCATTTGGGAGAAATCCCTCAGGTTATTATATTTTAGCATAAATAACGGGGCGATTTGGGAATTTTTTGGGACAACGGTTGGGACAAAACGTTGTCCCAAATGCGTTTTTAAACTTCGCTTCGTTTTTCCGAAAGATAAGGAAAAGTTTGCGTAGCGTTTCTTTTTGGGGGTTAGCATGATTTTCCCAAAACGCCTGAAATCCACCCCCAAATAATATATCGATTCATTTAGTATCATGCTTGACTGTGTGTAATGATATTTTGAATTAAATTATTTAAAATTCTGTTATATCCATCTTTTGATAGATACACATATATCGGATAATCAGGTATTTCAAAATTATATTCCAACTTTTTTCTTCAAAGACAGGAATCCAATCAATCAAACTATTTCTCGTTTCCTCTGTAATCTCAACTGCGGTCATATCAAGCACATACTCGTCAGAATTAAGTTTGAACCAATCAAAAAGCACATTAATATAATCTTTCAAATCATACGCTTTTCTTCTGGTACTTTCCAAATAATCACTCAACTCTTTATCCGTTACAACCCCTTTATGAATCGCATCAGCCTCCATATTTTCCGCCTGTATACTTTTTGCAATAATTTTACATAGTTCTTTGTCATCATCTATAATTAAAACCTTATTCATTTTATTTCCTAAATTGCAATTTCAAGTTGAACACTTGAAGTAATAAATTAAGCTACTTGATCTTTGATAACTGAATACACCTGATCCAGGAACTCTTCGAAAAGTTCTGCCGGCGTTGAATAACCGAGCTGCCACCGAGGCATGTCGTTCATTTCATCAGCAAACCACAGAATCTGTTCATCGGTATAATTCTCAATGGATACTCCCTTGGGAATATATCTGCGGAGCAGCCTGTTGTGACGCTCGTTCTGTGCTCTTTCCCAAGATGAATACGGATGAGCAAAGTAAATCTGAACGCCTCATTCTTCAAAGCTTTTAAGATTCTCAAATTCAGTCCCGTTGTCAGCGGTAATGGTCTTGAATACTTTGGAGAAATGCTTTTCACCATATTCTTTTCTGAGTACTTCCATAGCAGTTTTAACCGAAACAGGATCCTTCCCGGGAATCTTTATAGCGATATAGTAGTCCGTCTTTTTCTCGACTAATGTCAGGACGACAGATTCCTTGCCGGTCTTGTGCCCTACAACGGTATCTATTTCCCAGTGACCGCATTCGATTCTGAGCGAAGCAATTTCGGGACGTTCATCTATGCCGGTACCAAGAATGCGCTTGTTAGCACGAGTTTTATGTGCCTTACGCTTCCTTGTCAAAGCCTCAGGAACATCGAATGGTGTAATAGGTAGATTCCCGGCCCAAAGCTCATTGTAGAGCGTCTTTGTGCAAGGAATTTTCTCTGCAGTAAAAAGTTTGTGCTTTCTTGCATAACCTACGCAAGCATCCAGTTACCACTTGTGTGTCTTAACCTGCTTAACAACCCATTTGACGAATTCAGAATTCAAAACAAGCTTATGGGGCTTGTGGCAACGGGAACGGTTGATTTGGTAATTCTGCTGTCCGCGTTTAGCAGAATACTCAGGATTACGTCCTTTTGTACCATTACGCTTTCCGGTACCCCTACGAATCTCGTTTAGAACTGTAGAAGCGGAGCAACCGATGGCTTCAGCGGTCTTGCGGAGAGAATAACCAAGTTTAGTAAAGATGCGAATGCTGCATCTGTCCTCAAATTTTAAGTGCTTACCTCTTTCCCTATCAGGTGTAAATGTAGTAGAATTGAGTTGATCCATGATGTTGATTCCTTTCGTGAATTTAGTGTGGTAACTTAATTCTACCAAAGAATCCATCATGGATTACTTTTTTATTCAGTTGTTCAAGTTGATTTTACAATTAACCATTCATTTTATTTAACCTTTTCTTCATAAATTAGTATCTTTGATTATATATTACTGTTATCTTTTATTATTTCAACCACATCTTCAATCCTACAATCCATTGCTAAACAGATTTTTTCGATTGAATCAAGGTTTACATAAGCATTTTTACTCATTCTCGACACTATATTACTTGTTATATTAGCAGCTCTTTTCAAATCTTCCTTATTCATTTCTTTTTCGACCAATAAATGCCATAACGGTTTATAACTAATAGCCATTTCATTATCTCCTTGCCTTATTAAATATTATTTTATAGTATATCATAAATCACTATAAAAGTCATCTACAACAGTCTAATGCTTGTGCTTGCGTTAGTATTTTTTGAGATAGTCCTGTTATCAAGGCTTTTTGCCTTGCCACTTCGGACTGTTCAACATCGGCAGGTCGCCACGGGCAGTCAATGTCGTGGGAAGCAATAATTTTGTTCTGCACATTCGTCCCCGCACCCATTTTCTGCGTACTGCCCATCAGGATTCGCACTTCGCCACGGCGTACCTTTTTGAACAGCTCCTGTTTCTTCGTTTCGGTATCCGCCTCGTGGATAAACTTGATTTCCGCTTCGGGAATACCACGCTCGATCAGCTTCTGTCGTATATCCGTATAGACGGAAAATTTGCCAGCACCCTTTAGGGTGGAGAGGTCGCAAAAAAGAATCTGCGTCAGCTTTTTATCGCTGTTTTCCTCCCATATACGGAACACTTCATTTACGCAGGCGTTGACTTTACTGCCTTCTTCATCGGGCAGCATTGGATTCATCATTCGCTGGTCAAGGGCGAGCTTCCGCCCGTCGTTTGTGACTTTCAGCATATTGTCCACGCTGGAGTCTACAGAGTCGCCCCTTATTTTTTCGGCTCGTTCGCCGAGAGAGGCGACCATATCTTTTTGCACCTGCGACGGCTTCACGGCGATGTTGTGGTACTCTACTTCGGGTACAGGAAGATCAAGCATACCTAAGATAAAAATTAAGCTTTAAAACTCGATTTATCCCTTAATCAAATAAAAATATTTTGAGCGATTAGAACAGTAAAACTCTAATCGCTTTTTTATTGCAAGGAAAGAAAGGAGCAATGTAGATGAAAACAAACGAGAGAAAGAAACATAGAAAAAAAATTTTGAAGTAAAATGAGTTTATGTAGGCAAAAAGCCTATCGGAGAAGTGTTTGAAGAAGTGATTGAACATATTGTAGAAAGAAATTTAGAAAATACAAAAGAAGAAAAACAAACGCAAGCGTAAGTAATAGTTGAATATACAGGAGTGTTTTGATATAATAAGCATATTGAGATAGTCCTGTTTGAAAAAAGGAGTGTAAAAAGTGAACAGGACTAAAAAATATATGGCTGCTTTGTATTGTAGATTATCGAGAGATGATGGAAATACAGGCGAAAGTATGAGTATATGGTCGCAAAAAGCAATGAGTCACAAGTGATGTGTGGACAAATTTGGTCGTCAGGGAGTAGTCTTGAAATGATGAGTATAGATGTAAAAAACGTAAGTAAAATATTTAGGATCATAGAAAATAAGAACGAAGAAAAAATATTTGGAAGGTTCTGGGGTAGAAAGTATATCGAAAAAAGAGCAGTTAACAATGTTAATTTTCAAGTTGGTGAAGGTGAAATAGTAGGATATCTTGGGTTAAACGGCGCAGGTAAATCAACAACAATTAAAATGTTAACAGGTATCATAACGCCGACAACTGGAGAAATTTTAATCAACGGGAAAACGCAAGGTAAAGATAGAAAGTCCATAAATAAAGAAATTTCAGTGGTGTTGGGGCAAAAGAGTCAATTATGGTGGGACTTGCCTGTGGTAGATTCTTTGAAAATTGCAAAATCAATGTACGGACTGGATGAATATAACTATAAAGAAAACTATGATGTACTGAATTCAATGTTGGACATAGAAAGCATAATAAATGTACCGGTTAGACAGCTTAGCTTGGGCCAAAGAATGAAGGCGGATTTATGTTTTGCTTTAATACATAATCCCAAAATTATTTTTCTAGATGAGCCTACTATAGGACTGGATATTATTACCAAGGAGCAGGTTCATAATTGCATTAAGTATCTCAACAAACAGTATAATACTACAGTATTTTTAACAACACATGATGTAAATGACATTGATGAATTATGCAAAAGAACTATTATCATCGACAAAGGAAACATCGTTTATGATAATAGTTTAGATAGCCTTAAAACTGATTTTTCTGAAAAAAATGACGAGCGGGTCGAATTAAGAGATGTTTTAAGAAAAATATACAAAAGTTTTGGTGATTAAATTATTGGAGTAAGAGATGTATAGCCACATAGTTAAAAATTCATTTAAAACAGAGTGCATATATAAATCTCAGATATACTCGAAAATTCTATACACAATTTTATTATATTTGATACAAATGTATATTTGGGAAGCAGTTGGTATGGATGAAGTCGAAACTTACAATATGAGATTATATATAATTTTGAGTTCGTGCATATCAATTTTTATAGCATATGACACAAATTATATACCGTATTTTGGCGAAAAAATAATATCTGGTGAGTTAGGGATATATTTTTGTAAACCAATTGATCTTAGATTAAATCTATTTTGCGAATATATGGGAACTTGTATTTATAGGTTGCTATTTAATATATTTCCGATGCTAATAGTATTTGTGTGGTTAAATCGGGGGGAAGTGGATAGTTCAAAACTATTCCCAGTAAACATAGTATACTTTGCAATATCGGGATTTATGGCCATTATATTATACTTTATTTTATCTATGTGCTTGGGAATGCTTAGCTTTTGGGTGATATCAATTGGGAACTTACATATATTATTGGATTCTACGATAACACTTTTTTCAGGGTCGATTATTCCATTGTGGTTAATCCCAAATGAGCTATTGAAAATATATGAGGTTCTTCCATTCAAATATTTATACTATTATCCCATTAGTTTAGGCTGTGGTACATCTGATATGTCTTTTGGATTTGTTGTCATGCATCAGTTGGTATGGTGCGTGGTATTAGGGCTTGTTTCACAGATATTGTATAAGTGGGGATGTACAAAATTTCAGGATTATGGTGGCTGACGATGTCTATTTATTGGAAACTTTTTAAAGTAAAGATAAAAGAGGTTATTGAGTATAGAGTATCCTTTATAAATGATACCTTGATTCAGCTATTTGCATATATGGTAACATTTATAAATATTACATTACTATTAAACCAGATAGATAGCTTAGATGGGTGGACATACAAGGAAATACTTTTATTGTGGATTTTGAATGTTATATCATATGGTTTTGCAGGTATGTTTGTTTATTCTGGATGTAAACAATTAGAAACTCACATTCAGCGCGGAACATTCGATTATTATTTAACCAAACCTTTAAGTAGTTTTTGGTACTACATGATGAAAAATATTAACACAACTTTTATATTTCATATATGTTTCTCTGCTTTAGTACTGATTTGGATTTTAAATTCAATGAATGCTATAAGTTCAATGAATAAGTTGTTTGAGATAGTAATTCTTATCGCTTGTGCAATTTGTATTCAGTCGTGTATTATGATAATTTTTGCTATACCATCATTTTGGATAGTAAAGAGCAGCGATCTTGTAAATACAGCGATATACGGCTTTAGAAATTTTAATACATACCCAATGAGCATATATAGCAAATGCATTAGAGGATTGCTGACATTTACTATTCCATATGCTTTTGTGAGTTATTATCCAGCCATGTATATTCTGGATAAAAAGATTGGAATAATAGGTAATCATATTGTAATTACGGAATTATCAGTAACAACGACAATTGTACTTGTTGCAACAATGTTGTGGAAAGTTGGTATAAAAAAATATAGTAGCACAGGGAATTAGGTGACATATATGAAGACGATTGAAAAAAATTGGATGAGTATTACGCGCTCGGGATACCGGTAATCCGCAACAGGATACCACGAATATTCCATAGCGTACCGTTGGCGTTTTGACGCATATTCCACCGGTCAGTACCGATGATCCACATAATCGTACCGATTCTGTCGTAGAATTAATCAGGCCGAAAGGTCAAATTCTACGAAAGGAGCCACAAGCATGGCAAACAGAATCAATGTAAAGCTCATACTTGAGCTAAAATCGGGCGGCATGTCGCAAGCCGAGATCGCCCGGACTAGGCATATGTCACGAACATCAATAAGTGCAGTCGTGCGTATTGCCAGGGAGAAATCTATCTCCTTCGAAGACATCAAAGATCTTAATGATGATTTCATTTACCGCATCTTCTTCCCTGAGAAGATGATCACTGAAGACATGTATGAACTGCCGGACTATGAATATGTCCACAAGGAGTTGAAACGTGTTGGTATAACACTTAAACTCTTGTGGAGAGAGTACCGGGATCGTTGTAAAAACAACGGCACTCTGCCTGTCGGGTATTCGAAGTTCTGTGATGATTACAGTAAGTACACGGTCTCAAACGAGATCACCAACCATCTCGAACATAAACCCGGCGAACGATGCGAAGTCGACTGGAGCGGCCCGACCATGAAGCTCGTTGACCGCTATACAAGCGAAGTCACGAAGGTATATCTATTCGTATCCTGCTTAACCTACAGCAGACATGCGTATGTCGAGCCTACGCTGGACATGAAGATGGACACCTGGATGCGATGCCATATCCGCATGTATGAGGCGTTCGGCGGAGTCCCGATCCGCACGGTATGCGACAATCTCAAGACTGGTGTGCTCAAACACCCTAAGGAAGGCGAGATCATCCTTACCGATGCATATGAAGCTCTGGGACTTCACTATGTCACAGCAATCATGCCAGCCGGTGTTCGTAAGCCCAAGCAGAAAGCATCTGCTGAAGGCACTGTAGGTGATATTTCCACAGATATAATTGCCAAATTGAGGAATCTAACATTCCACGACTTCCCCGCTCTTAAGGAGGCTGTCGCAAGAGAACTCGAGGCATACAACACAAAGCCTTTTCAAAAGCGCGCCTACAGCCGCCGGGAGGTCCTCCTTGAGGAACGTGAGTATCTGAGACCACTACCAGCGATGCCATATGAGATCGCGACCATGGCGGTTTATCCGAGCTGCCATATCTCACTTAAGAAGAACTGGTATTTCGTCCCATATATGTATCGCGGCAGACATGTCGATGTCCGTTATACAGAAAACATAGTCGAGATTTTCCACGATCATCAGCGGATAGCTTCCCATCCGAAGTTCCCGGACTATGTCACCAACAAGTACTCCACTAATCCCGCAGACATGCCGGATGAGTTAAACAAACCCGAGATGAATGATGAGCGCATGCTCTCATGGGCATCTACAATAGGTCCATATACTCGAGAGGTGATCGAGCGTGTGTTCCGCAGCGTTCAGATAAAAGAACAGGGCTACAATTCCGCACTGTCCATTCTGAACCTGAGCAAGCATTATCCAAATAGCCGTTTCGAAGATGCTTGCCGGATCGCGTTGAACAACACGACTTCGCCTCGTTACAAGTATCTTAAGGCCTTATTGAGTAACAATCAAGATATCCTCGATCACGAACGCTCAAGCAAGCTACAGCCTCAAGAGAATCATTGCATCTCTGAGGAGCAAGGAGCCTATGTCCGTGGAGCAAGCTATTACGGAGGAGGTGATCGTAATGATCAGTGATGAATCCCGTCGTAAGCTCCGCGAACTCAGCCTCGAACCATTCATAGAAACTCTTGATCATCAGGAACTTCACGTTAGCGAATATGCTTCGATGCCGTTCGACCAGAGACTTGATCTGGTGATCGACGATTGCTATACGCGCAAGAACAATGACAGGGCCAAACGCCTGATGCGTTATGGCAAGCTTCGTTATCCTAACGCGGATATACATTCGCTGTATTATGACGGCAGAGATCTGAACAAGAACCAGATCCTTTGGCTGTCAACAGGAAGCTTCATAGAAGTTCCCAGAAACATAGGCATCAATGGTTTCACAGGTACAGGCAAGACATATCTGGCCTGCGCTTTCGGGAAGGAAGCCTGCCGGCACCTTCACCGCAGCAGATACATACGCATGTCGGATCTGCCGGAGATGTTCAATCTTGCCTAGCAGACCGGTCGCAGCATCAGCAGTACAGTTACTAAACTTGCCAACTATCATGTGCTGATCATAGATGAATGGCTTCTGGACATACCTTCCGAAAAGGAGGTCAAATATCTCCTGGAAGTATTCGAGAAGCGATATGATAAATGGCCTACGATATTCTGCACTCAGTACAAGATATCTGAGTGGCATCCACGCTTAGGCAGAGGTGTGATCGCTGATGCAATACTGGATCGCATTGTTCACAACTCTGAGATCATCAATCTCGGCAACAAGAATATGCGGGAATTCTACTCATCACATCCGTTGGGTCAGTAAACGGTATCCAATTGCGGATTTGCGGTACACCTGTCATGGACAGGTGGTACCGCTGGTCCGGATTAGCGGTCTTGCGACCGCGGAATATTCAATCACAGACAGAGATTGCAGAAAAGATGAATCTCACTCAGCCAAGTGTTTCGAGGCGTATTAGAGTCTAACTATAGAATGTCAACCCCTGAAATGGAGATTTTAGCTGACTTTCGAGGAGGTTATTTAATTATCTTTTTCTTGCACGACAAATAGACATCCGGAGGATGCCTGAAAAATTTATGAAGGATGGTTATGTTTATGCTACTTCGTATAGAGTGCCGTTCGTTTCCATGGCGTAAAGCATTCTTACAAGACGCTTTGCCGCATGCGATATAGCTACATTATAGTGTTTGCCTTCGGCTCACTTTTTAGCCAGATAAGCGGCAAATCCAGGCTCATAATTGCACACGTACTTCGTGACATTGAACAGAGCGAATCTGAGATAACGCGAGCCACGTTTTTCCATGTGTGCATAGCTACTGATCATCTTTCCGGATTGATATGTAGATGGTGACATCCCGGCGAAAGCGAGTATTTTGTCAGGGGAGTCAAACCTTGAAAATTCACCAATCTCCGCAAGGATGAATGCTCCCATTTGAGTACCGATCCCGGGTACTGATGTAATAGTGGTAGTTTCCTCGTCCATTAGCTTTTGGATTTCGGCTTCCACCTCTCTTATTTCACTTTCGATAGCCCGTACATCAGCGATGGTATGACGTAGTTCCAGCGATTTTGCTGGGATTTTAGCACCGATGGACGTTCGAGCAGCCTCACGAAACGCGATTGACATTTCTCTGCCGAATCGCCCTCTGGAAGCTTTTGAAATTATATTTGTCAGCCTGGTGAGATGAGTAGATGCCACGTATGAAGCGCCCGGTAATTCCTCCAGCATGGCATAGATTGAAGATATATGGATGCAAGGAACAAGCTGTGATAATTCAGGGAAGAGGATTGTAACAAGCCTTGAGATTGAAGATTTCTGCCTTGAACGTTCCTGAACTCTGGAAAATCTATACCTTGTCAGAGACTTCAAGTTTTCTCTGTGATATGATGAAACCGAGTAGGGTTTCAGGCTCGAATCGGTCAGAAGCATAAGTGCAATAGCTCTCGAATCAATCCGATCTGTCTTTGTTTTCCGAAGGCTTAATCCTTTGCGATAAAGATTAGTGTGAAGCGGGTTAATGACATAAGCGGTGAGATGCTTGTCAAGCAGATATGAGAGAATATTGCAGCTGTAATGTCCGGTTGCCTCCAGCTCTACTTTTACTTTAGACAGATCCGGTGCAACAGAGCGGATTCTCTCGTACAGGATGTCAAAGCCCTCACTGTTGTTGACGATGGTAAAGATATCGAAAAGCATCTCTCCATCGGTGTTTGTGATGCAGCAATCGTGCTTATCTTTTGCCACATCGATACCTACTAAGATCATAATGGTACCTCCTCGTATTATTTTCGATACTGTTCAGATCCACAGAGCTCTTTGCTCTTGTAAACTCGTTCTACATAAGGTATCTAACTGATCAACAATCAGACAAAGAGACTGTGGCTGGAAACTCTAAAAAACCGTCTGAGCGGTAGTGATAAATATCACCAGTCCACAGCATCTTAGAACAGTATACCGTATGCTCCTCTCAGGGCATGTGATCAAGCTTATCTTCTTGACTTACTTAATAATACGAGTGATAAAAAAGAAGCTGAAATAAACAGTAGCAAAAGAGGGGCGGCAGGTTGCCGCCCCCCTTGAAGACTATTTTAGTAAGTCGTTGTTGATATCCCAGTACCCCTTTGTATCGGAGCCAATTCGTTTAATGATGCCTTTGCTTTTTAAAGATTGAATTCGTAGCGATACTGTTTTTCGACTGATACCAAGCTTATCTGATAAGACAGAGTAAGTGTAGGCGGGATCTTCGATAAGAAGTGATAAAATTTCCTGCTCTTTCTCAGTCACCTTCTCAGTCACCTTCTCAGTCACCTTCTCAGTCACCCTCTTTAAATAGGTAGATATCAGCATGTCTTCAGAAGCAGTGAATTTGATCATAATATCACCGGGATTTACAGTATATTCCGGAAGCGGTGTGCCGTAAGATTTACAGGCACTGCATATTTTTTCAACACCGCGACCCCAGTTTTCAATAAAGCCGGCGAGATAATATACATTGGCAATTCCGGGATTATGTGGCTTCGAAGCATGTTTGGTCATCAAATTTTCGATTGTCCAGTTTTCGGGCAGTCTGCCGCAGTTGGCAATATAGAGTCTGTCTTCATACACACTAATCTGAATCGGAATACCGCTTTCATATTGTTTATGACATAGAGCATTCAGTAAAGCTTCTCTTAATGCCTCATCAGGAACAAAATAGCGTTCAATCCTTTGCATGCCGTCATAAGTGATTTTAGCCTTCATGTATTTGAGATGAAGAACTTCCATAATCTGATCAATCTGTTCAATCAGAGAACCATGTACCATGATGGTATAGATTCATCGCCTACTTCTTACTGTATTTCGTTTACGGCTGTCTCGAAGGTTTGAATCGGCATCAGAATCCGTGGTGCTATGCCATTTGCCTGCCATTCCATCCAGTCAATGTCGTCCCATTCTTCTTGAAACCTCTCATCCCTTTTGATGATAGGATATCGGTAGGCAATCGCCTTTTGGTTTCCAGTTCCACTGTTATAAAGATGGTAGTTCCTGTGTTTGTACCAATGAACGCATTCATGCGCAACGGTATTGTGGAGACAGCCGATATTTCTCTCCCGAAGGGTATCGGGATCTATAAGGATAGTACCTCGCCTGACCTTGATGTCTCTGTATTCATCCTCATCACGATCATAGATGGGAATCATGCCACTGGTGAAGCAAATTTGACCGTAAATACTGAAATCTTCGGACAGACGGTACTCCGCAATTATCCGAAGTCCCATTTTTTTCTTGGCTATGTCAACGATAGGTACAGCCATTGGCTTCAACAATGCTTCCGGACAATATTCAGTCAGAAATTCTGTTGCGACACTATCAAACTGGCTCTTGGAAATCACAGGTACCAAGGATTTCTGTTCAATATAATTATTTCCCATTCTCAATCCTTCTTATCAATCTCATCGTTAATCATCTTCCAAAATTCATCTCCGAGTCCCTTTTTCTTTGCTTTACGCAGAGCCGTGCGGACATGTGGGATATTCTCGTCCATGATGTAATCCGGAAGATCCGGTGCTGCCTCATCACGCTCTCTTCCGGCGAGATCAAACATTTCATCCTTCTCATCGGCATCAAGCTTCAGGACATCTGCTATGATGTCGAGCAGCTTTTTGTCAGGTGGATTACGCCTTCCTTTGATGATGTCAGAGAGATATGATACCGACATATTGCCCATAGCTTCCGCAAGATCGCGGAGCAAGATATCAGAGCCGCCTGGACCGCGACCCTTTCTCTTTTCATTGATATAAGCTCCAAATTCTCCTGCCATGATTTTGCTCCTTTCGTCATTCAGCGAGTTCGCTAATCTGCGTACTATTATAATGAACGATTTTTCTTTTGTCAAGCAAAAAGCACCGGTTGCCCGGTGCCTCGTTTAAACGGTAGCGGATATATACCGATAGGACTGCGGAGCTGTCGATACTCCTATATCCTCCAGTGTAAGTGGCTCGTCATAGATTATCAGGTTTTTCAGATGGTAGGCGACGGCCTTTTTCTTTCCTTTGTAATAACTTCTGAAGAAGTTGTAGGTGATGCCAGAGTGTTCTTTGGTAAGATGCCAGACAGTCAGAAGATCATCTTCCACAATATCGACAATTTCTGCCTCACCGACAACCTGCTTCTGTGGAGCGGTAGCATAGATGATGATTTTATCGACATCTTCGCGGCAGCGAAACTTTCTGTATTCGTATAACTTTTTTCCCTTCAGTATGCTCTCGACATATTCAGGGTTAATGGATAATAACATTTGGCACATTGACGTTTCCCTCCGTTAAGATGCTTTTGAACTGGTCAGGAGTGAGCTTTACCTCTGTAGGATACTGGTTTTGCTTTGCCCAGAAGCTGTTTCTGTCAAGCCAGTCCATGTTTACATTGTTGCCGGAGCCGAAGTAGCCATAGTACAGCATTTCGACGATCGTGACATGTTTGAAATTCGTATATTGCTTATAGAGCTCATTTTCGTTAAATACGGATTTGTTGCCGATTCGGGCTTTTAGTTCCTCGAAAGTCATAAGAAAACGATTATTCGACTTCGCTTGGATGACATCTGTAACAATACAGAATGAGGTCACGCAGGAACGGTAGCGTTTCCCATCGCCTTGGGTATAACGACGATAGACAAGAACAGGTTCCCCAATCTTATGGTTCGGTCGAGGTGCCTGCCCGACATATATTTTACTAAGTCCATTGCTCACGCTACTGCTAATTTTTGTTTGCAGAGAGGTGTTGTTGGCAAGTTCTGAATAGGCAAACATGGTGTCGTGGTAGTGATCCTCGATGATGATATATCCTGCATAATCGAAACCGTCTTTGATGAACGGGAACGATTTATAGGGATCACTAAAATCAATTGTGTTGCGACTTTTGATGTAGACATTTTCACCGTTCGTATTGACTCCAGCCAGCGTAAAGCCGAATTTCTCCAGTTGGGAAATAAGAGTTTTCTGGTGGTCAAAGACTGTCACATAGATTTCTTCAGCGTCAGATTGTACCCATTTCCAGAGGAGGAGTCCGATGGCACCTTCACCAATCCTAAGCCGTCTGTATCTCTCGGCTATACGGAAGGTACGGATTTTGATACGTTTTTTTGCAGGAAGGACAGTATTCTGAAGCGGGATCTCCTCACATTCTTCATTTTTAAGAGCAATGAAAGCACCAAGTCCCAGCTCATCCTCAAAGACAAGAGCAGTGGAATTGGCAGCGGACAACTTGTTGAACCAAGCTTCGAAACCGGGATAGCTGTTTTTTAAGGAGTCAAAAAACGCATCCTCCAGATCGATTTCTGAGAATTTTTTCAGATAAAATCTACCGGCCATGCGAAAGCCCTCCTTTATCAATCCAATTAATTACTCTCGGCAGATCGTCTGCCCCGGTCGACACTATAAACGGAATGTTCAGCTGGGCAGAGATTTCTTCGGCATAGGACTTTTCCTCGCTCTGGAAAGTCTCTATCTCGGAAGGATCCTGCTTGACGCCGTCGCGATGCAGCCTTCTGTGAGAAATGACTTCCGGACGCTCCGTGAGAAGAATTATCCGATCCGGTTTCAGATCAAGGTATGTCTTCAATGGAATCCTTGTGATGCTTCCAGATGCATCTAAAAGACAAAAATGCCCATCGAGGATGAATTCTTGCTCACTTTTACGAAGATTGGAAATGGCTTCTATCAGAAGCGGCTGGTTGTCTTCAATGTCCGGAACCAGCTTATTTTCTGAAAAGCCAATCTTTCTCTTTGTTGTGATAAGCTGGCTTGCAGAATAACAGTTGATTCCAAGTTGCTTATGCACCATGCCACAGAAGAAGGATTTCCCGACTCCGTGAATGCCACTAACGAATATCATTGCGAGTCCTCCTCCGCGACCACATTTACACGAATAATAATAACATATGACGACTTGATTTTCAAGAGATATTTCGAATAAATCGAGAGTTCTCTTGATTGAATCTTGCATTTTCATCTTCTGCATGATATAATGACCTCCGATAGCAGTGAAAGAACACTACGATACGATTCCGGAGGAATATCATGGCAATCACTTACAAAAAATTATGGAAGCTTTTAATCGATAGAGATATGAAAAAGAAGGATCTACAGGAAATCTCCGGTGTGAGCTCGGCTTCTATCACGAAGCTGGGCAAAAACGAAAACGTAAACACAGAAATACTGGATAAGATATGTGTTGCATTGGGGTGTGATGTATCGGACATCATGGAGATAACAGAAGACAACCAGAGTAAATCAGAGGATTGATTATGGATAGCTATACTCCGCATCAGGCGAGATACTTCGCTGAGCAGATTACATTAAAGAGATCGGAGTCATCTGTGGACGGACTGGCATCGGCGATGTCGGGCGTTAAGGTTGACTTGAATCCGCACCAAGTGGATGCTGCGCTTTTTGCTATAAAGTCTCCGTTAAGCAATGGAGCTCTTTTGGCAGATGAAGTGGGCTTGGGAAAGACGATAGAGGCCGGACTTGTTCTTGCGCAATATTGGTCGGAACGGAAGCGTCGTATATTACTTATTGTACCGGCATCTCTTCGCATGCAATGGAGAGCCGAGCTTAGTGAAAAATTCTATATTGACTCTGTGATTATGGAGTCTGCTAATTTTAATAAGGAGCGGAAGGCAGGAAAAGTAAATCCGTTTGAAGTTTCCAATCAGGTTGTAATCTGCTCCTACAATTTTGCGTCCCGGAAGGCAATCGAGATTAAGAATGTCCCTTGGGATCTTGTCATCATGGACGAGGCGCACAAGCTCCGTAATGTATACAAAACTAATAATGTAACCGGAAATAAGTTGAAGATTGCCTTGAACGGCAGAAAGAAGCTCCTCCTTACGGCGACACCGCTCCAGAACAATTTGATGGAGCTTTATGGGCTTGCCAGTATCATAGACGATCATGTCTTTGGTGATGCAAAGACTTTTCGGGAGATGTACGTTGCTGTTGCCAATCCGTATGTGAGAAATCGCAGTCTTAGAACAAGGCTACAGCCATTCTGTAAGAGAACGCTTCGCTCACAGGTATCTGAGTATGTGAAATACACAGAACGCATTGCTATTTTGCAGGAATACGCTCCGACAAAGGATGAAGAAAGGCTGTATAACGATATTTCCGATTACCTACAGACAGATAAGTTATATGCTTTGCCTGAAGGCCAGCGAAACCTGATCACAATGGTGCTTAGGAAACTTCTGGCTTCATCTTCTTTTGCCATTCGCGGGACGCTTGAATCTCTGATATCACGTTTGGAAGCCTTATTACAGGGAATTGAGCAAGAACTGGATATGGACGACTTTGATACCTTTTCAGAGTACGAAGATGAAGAAGAAGTCGGTGAGGATATCCTTACGCACGAGTTAGAGCGAGACCGGGATGCAATCAAGGCAGAGCTTGTTCTTCTGAGAGGATTTGCGGAATTGGCAAAGAGCATAACCACGAATTCAAAAGGTGAAAACCTTTTGACCGCTCTTCAAAAGGGTTTCGATAAGATAGCCGAGCTCGGCGGGCAGAAAAAGGCAGTCATTTTCACGGAGTCGAGAAGGACGCAGGATTATCTCTATAACCTTCTTTCCCATAACGGATATGAAGGAAAGATAGTGTTTCTCAACGGTTCCAACAACGACGTGATGTCCAAGGAAATATATGCTTCTTGGAAAGAAAGACACAAAGGCGACGGTACGATATCGGGTTCCAGGCAGGCCGATATGAAGGCTGCGGTAGTAGAAGCATTCAGAGATGAGGCAAGTATCCTTATCGGGACGGAAGCCGCAGCAGAGGGTATCAACCTTCAATTTTGCAGTATTATCGTGAACTATGACCTTCCGTGGAATCCGCAGAGGATTGAACAGCGTATCGGACGCTGTCACAGATATGGACAGAAAAACGATGTCGTGGTCATTAACTTCCTGAACAACAAGAACGCTGCCGATCAAAGGGTATATCAGCTTTTGGATGAGAAATTCCGGCTATTCAGTGGCGTGTTCGGATCTTCCGACGAGGTGCTTGGCTCACTTGAATCGGGAGTTGATTTTGAAAAACGCATAGCTGAAATCTATCAGAAGTGTAAGACACAAGAGGACATACAGAGAGAGTTTGATGAGTTGCAGAATGAACTTGCTGATCAGATCAATGAAAAGATGCTGGAGGCAAGACAGTCTATTCTGGAGAATTTTGATGAAGATGTAGCCCTCAAACTGGCCAATTGCCAGAAGGATACGGTGGCCAGCCTCGATAAGTTCAGTCAGTGGATGTATTACTTCTTCTTAATCCACGGAGCGGATCGCGTGATGTCCTTGAATGAAGGACGGCTACAGCTGACGAATACAGACGGAACGGTCTCCACCTATAACCTTCAATGGAAAAAGGCCGAAGAGGAAGGCGATATCTTCCTGCGAAAGGAAGATGGATTCTTCCGCAAGTGGCTGGAGGAAGCAATGAAAGCGGACGTGCCACCGGTGCATATTCGCTTTGACAATACCGGATCGGAACGTAGACATTCGTTCTTTGATGCGCATTCTGGACTGAGTGGGGTTTTGTCAATAGACAAACTTGCCTATGAAGGTATAGGTGATCAGGAACATCTGATTTTTACCGTGGAGACTGCAAATGGGACAGCTTTAGATGAGGATTTGATCAATCGTATGCTTGAGCTTCCCGGAGAAGTTTCTGATGGAGTGCCATCGGAAACCGCAGAGTTTATCCAGAAGCGTGATGAGCGTATGGAATTAAAAAAGCAGCAGATTCAGAATGCCAATAAGGAATACTATCTCGCAGAATGTGAAAAGCTGGATGCGTACTCCGAAGATTTGAAGGAAGGCTTGGAGCGCGACATAAAAGAACTGGGCAAGCTAATCAAGGAAAAAAGGCGGGAATTCAAGACCGGCAGTGGTGACAAAACGCTGGAAGAAATTCTCGATATGAAGGAAGAAATCAATCGTCTTGAGACAAGGCGGAAAGAGATGCGCAGAAACCTGTATGAGCAGCAGGACGCTATTGATGAACAAAACGAGCATCTTCAGGAAGAGATCCGACAGAAGCTCGAAGGCCATATGGTGACGCGACATATTATGACGATTTCTTTCGAGATCATATAGACATGCGGAGGGCAATAAAATGCAAATATTAGAACTTACATGGATTGGGAAAGATGAGCAGCCGCAGGTAGAACCTCGGATTTTGCTGCATGATCCTTCCAAGGACTATGGCGATCCCAATGCCAGAAATATGCTGATTCATGGAGATAACCTTCTCGCTCTGAAGGCACTGGAGCAGCAATTTGCTGGACAGGTGAAGTGTATTTATATTGATCCGCCTTACAATACGGGGGCAGCGTTTGAGCACTATGACGATAATTTAGAACACTCCATTTGGCTTGGATTAATGAAAGCCAGATTGGAAATATTGAAAAATCTTCTCGCTCCGGAAGGTGGCATTTGTGTGCAGATCGATGCTATTGAGATGGCCTATCTGAAGGTCTTAATGGATGAAATATTCGGTCGCAATAATTTTGTCAACATCATATCAGTAAAGACGAAAATTGCCGGAGTTAGTGGAAGTAATTTAGGAAAAAGTCTTCAAGATAATATTGAGTTCATACTGATGTATGCTCGGGATTTGAGCAAGTTTGCTCTTCACACTATTCCACAAAAGAGACAGGAATTGATGGATTATATTGATTCCTATTCGAGGGAAGGTAAAAGTTGGAAGTACACGAGCGTGTTGAAGAGTATTGATGAAGGAACATATATAAAAAGCTTTTACGCTGGGAACGGTGATGAAATAAAATTGTTTAAACATGCGGACTTTGAAATTTGCTCCGTTGGACAAATTGCACGTGACGAGTTCGATGGGAACTTACAGAAGGCATATTACACTTATATTGATTCCGTGTTTAGAACTACAAATGCACAGACATCCATTAGGACAAAAGTCATTGAAGAAACTAAGGAGTTTAACAATACCGGACTGTTTAGCATTGAGTATGTTCCTATCAAAGGGCGTAACGCCGGTAAAACCATCCGTTCATATTACAAGGATAGTAATCTCGTAGCATGGTTGAGAGATGTTGTATCTCAAGATGGGAACAGTATTTTTAAATTGGATAACTCTGGGAATCTTTGGGATGATATTCAGTATAACAACCTGACGAAGGAGGGGAATGTACAATTCCCCAATGGAAAAAAACCCGAGAGTCTGGTAGGTAGAGTGATCGACATGCTGTCTGACCCTGGAGATTTAGTTTTAGATTCATTCCTTGGATCTGGTACTACTTGTGCTGCCGCTCATAAAATGGGACGAAAGTGGATTGGAGTTGAATTGGGGGATCATTGTTATACACATTGTTTACCGAGATTAAAAAGTGTAGTCGATGGCATCGATTCAGGAGGTATTACGAAAGATTTTGAATGGCAAGGCGGAGGTGGCTACAAATTTTACGAGCTTGCACCTACCTTGATTGTGAGGGACAAGCACGGGAATTCGGTATTCTCCGAACAGTACAACCCAACGATGCTGGCTGCTGCTGTTGCTAAGATCAATGGATTTACATATGCTCCGAATCAGGAAGTGTATTGGAAACAGGGATACAGCCAGGACAATAGTTTTATCTATGTGACAACACAGTATTTGACAGCGAAAATGCTGGATGAGATTGTCGCTGATGTTGATGTATTTGAAAATCTCCTGATATGTGCACCGGCATTTGATAATGGTTTAAGCAAGCGGTACGACAATATCAATGTGCGAAAGATACCGCTTTCAGTATTACAGAAATGCGAGTTTGGTGTCGATAATTACAACCTGAACATCATTGATCCTCCAGAGTTCGATGAGGAAGAATGGGAGGACAGCGAAGATGCTTAAAACGCCATATACGGATAGGTTTTACTCCTATCATTCAAAATACATCAGCAATGTCCTATCGCTGCGTGATCCACAGCACGAGAGCCTTGAGATTTTCGCAAGGCTCTGTGACGTACTGTCGCTTTCGAAGAATCCGGACTTGGATGCAGAACTGGAGGCCGTTCATGCGTTGTTTCCTACGCTCAGCAGCTTTGAACGTGATTTCCCATCCTTTTGTTTTGCTCTGGCCACGGGTATTGGAAAAACTCGGCTGATGGGAGCTTGTATTGCATATTTACGCTATGAAAAAGGAATCAAGAATTTCTTTGTGATGGCTCCCAACCTGACTATCTACAATAAGCTGAAAGCCGATCTGGGAAACACATCTAATCCGAAGTATGTGTTCCGGGGACTTGATTTGTTTGCCGAACCGCCGAGAATTATCGATGGCGATAACTACAATGATTATCGACAGGGGATATTTGGGAAAAACGATGTTGTAATCAATATTTTCAACATATCGAAGCTCAACGCGGATTCGAAGGGAAAAGATGGAGCTCCAGCGAGAATCAAGCGACTGAATGAAGTGCTTGGAGAGTCCTATTTCTCATATCTGAAATCACTGGACGATCTTTGTATTTTCATGGATGAGAGCCATCATTATCATGCTGATAAAAGCTTTGATGTCATCAATGAATTGCAGCCAATTCTTGGAGTTGAGCTGACTGCTACTCCTCAGATCCAGAAGGGGGCTCGGAAGGTAGACTTCCGTAATGTCGTATATGAGTATAGCCTCGCCCATGCGCTAAAGGACGAAAAGTATGTTAAGGTACCTGTGGTTTTTACTCGCCGTGATTTTCGCCCGGAGGAATATACGCCGGATCAGCTGGATCATGAAAAACTGAATGATGGCTTGAGAATCCATGAGGAAACCAAGAGTCATCTGGAGGTTTATGCCCGCAGTCATGGAAAAGATATTGTAAAGCCGTTCGTCCTTGTGGTTGCCAGAGATACTGACCATTCCAAGCAGCTGATGGAATATATCAAGTCTGCCGAGTTCTTTGGCGGATATTACTCTGACAAAGTTATCGAGATTAACTCTGCCCAGAGAGGTGCAGAGAAAGACGAAAACATTGAGAGGCTTCTCTCCCTTGAAAAGCCGGATAACAAGATCGAGATAGTTATCCACGTGAATATGCTAAAGGAAGGATGGGACGTCACCAATCTCTACACCATTATTCCGCTCCGTGCTTCTGCATCCGAGACTTTAACCGAACAGACCATAGGACGGGGATTACGTTTGCCTTACGGCGAGCGTACCGGAGTAGACGAGGTAGATAGGCTCTCCATCGTTAGCCACGACAAGTATGAGGCAATTGTTAATCTGGCGAACGATCCTAATTCGCTGGTACGGAAAGTTTACTACATCGAAGAGACTGAGCTGCCTCAGAAAGAAGAACTAAGGGAAACTGTTGAGCTTCCTTCTGCTTATGAGGTTGCCACTACCGATTACAGTTTTACCGAGCAGCTATCCTTCACTCTGCAGGAGGAGTCTGCAAAATATGGTGCTCCGGAAAAACCGAAGGAGAAGGTCAGCGAGGTGGCAAAATTTGTCGCCAGCTACGCATCACGTTCCGTTATGGATCTGAGCCATCAGGTGAAGACATATGATGCTGTCCATGACGAAGAGACTCGTTCTTTTGTTAAGAAGACTGTTATTGCAGAGACAATGCGTCAGTTCCCTGAGATGGATTTAAAGAAAGAGGAACTGGAAGTCGTTGTTGAAAAGGCGATTGAAACCTGTGTTCAGGCACTTACTGATAAAGTCATTCCCATTCCGCAGACTGTAGTGCAGCCTTTTACGGAGGTAAAACAAGGCTTTACAGAGTTCACTCTGGATACAAGAAGTCTGAATTGGCATCCTTCCGACGATACTCTCCTTGGTACAGAGCTGCAGGAAGGCGGTCGGACATTTACTTTTGAGTCAGAACGCATGGCGATGGAAAAGCGTGATACGGTCGAAAATGAGATTATTCGTTTTATCATTGTCCATGATAATGTTGACTACGCTTCCTGCGCCGATTTGCTCTATTCGCTGGTCAATGATGCCAAGCAGCACTTTTTGTCGTACTTGACCGAAGAGGAAACAGAAAAGGTGATGCATGACAGACAGAAGACCTTGGCCGATATTATATATGCTCAGATGAATGAGCACTTTTATCATGAAGAAATCAACTACCGGGCATCCAAAATGAGGCCTTTCTCGCGGATTGAGACAGGATTCGGTGGAAAATTTAAATCGGATGAAATTTATGATCTCCGTGCTAATATCAAACCAGGAGAGGTAAGAGCGAAAGTTTTCAGTGGGTTTAAGAAGGCTTGCCATACACTGTATAAGTTCGATAGCGGCACAGAGCGGGATTTTGCCATCGTGCTGGAAACCGATGGTGAAGTACAGAAATGGATGCGTCCGGCTGCAAAGCAATTTGATATTTACTACGGGCCGGGTGGCGTGAGTCGCTACGAGCCGGACTTCATAGTGGAAACTGCCAGCGGAATTTTTATGGTAGAGACAAAGGCCAGCAATGAAATGGACAGCGAGACCGTATTACAAAAGGCCAGGGCGGCCATGAAGTATTGTCAGGCCGTTTCTGAATGGAACGCTGAAAACGGCGGTAAGCCCTGGGAGTATGCTCTGATTTCCCACGATGAGGTGAGAATTAATTCCAGCTTTAAACATTTGATTGCCTATAAGAAAGCATTTGATCAGATGCAGATGGAGTTGGATTTAAGGAAAATGTAGTAGTTAAAAATGGCGGCACAGGGTATCAGCGATGTTTGCTATAGGGAAAAGTGCCAATGGTCTGACAAGTTGGAAAACAGCGGATGGACGTACACTAAAATCACTGGAAGCAATCTCTGATGGGGAATAAAGGCAGGTGACGGCTAATGACGATAGATGAAGTTCTTAAAAAGAACGAGAAGCAAATATTTGACCGCAAGAGCATACAGATCAAACCGGCAGATCTGTCGGATACCATCTGTGCTTTTGCTAATGCGGACGGCGGCACGATTGCCATCGGCATTTCTGACAAGCATCGCAGGATTGAAGGCGTCGATTACCATGAGGAGCAGCTGAACGAGATCCTGCGGACACCAATAGATTTCTGCAATCCGACAGTTCCGATAACCACGGAGATGGTGGAATGCACAAATTACAAAGGCCAGCCGGATCATGTGCTTTTGATGCATATTGAAGCCAGCCCGCTCCTCCATGCCAATCAGGCGGACGAGGCATTCCTTCGCGTCGGGGATAAAAGCAAGAAGCTGGATTTCAATGACCGCATGACGCTGATGTACGCCAAGGGTGTGCGCTATTACGAGGACGAGCCTGTGGCGGACGCTACCATCGAGGATCTTGACCTGGACTTTGTGCGGAGCTACTGCAAGCGGATTGGCTATAGCAAGTCACCCGAGGAATATGTCCGGGAGAATAAGAAGTTCGTCACCGTGAAGGATGGCAGGGATCAGGTTTCCGTGGCTGCAATCCTGCTGTTTGGCAAAAATCCACAGCTGTTCTTCCCTCGTGCGTTTATCCGTTTTATTCGCTATGACGGCACAGAGGCTAAGGTGGGCAAGGATATGAACGTGGTCAAGGACGTAATCTTTGAAGGTCGTATCCTGGAGCAGGTGGAAAAAGCTGTCGATTTCATCAAGATCCAGATGAAGGAGAAGACCTATCTTGGTCATGATGGCATTTTCGTCACTGAGGAAGAATACAGCGAGTTCGTCCGCACCGAGATCGTGGTTAACGCAGCTACCCACCGCGACTATGCCATCAAGGGCACGGATATCCAGATCAAGATGTTCGATGACCGGCTGGAAGTGGACAGCCCTGGTACCTTTGCCGGTATGGTGAAGAAAGAAAATATCCGTTACACCCACTTCTCCCGGAATCCGAAGATTGCCGCATTCCTGAAGGATTATGGATATGTGAAGGAATACGGCGAGGGCGTTGACAGGATGTGCAAGGAACTGGAGGCAGTCGGTTTGCCCGATCCGGTCTTCAACAACAGTACTTTCATCCTCAAAACGACGGTGATGAGCGCGTCCTTTGAAGGTAAATCGACGGATGCTGCGTCGATTCAGGCTGAAAACGCGTCGATTGAGAGAAACGACGCGTCGATTCAAGGAAAGGACGCGTTGATTGAGATAATGAAAAAGAGAGAAATAGAAGGTCAGGTATCTTCTAAGGACGCTGCGGATGCAGGGCTGATTATCGAAGAAGTGGATATCCTGCAGGTGATCTCGTCAAAAGAGGTGATGAGGATTCTTTCCTGCCAGACCACAAAAGCGAGGCTGGTTTTGAAGATGATGGAGGAAAATGGTCTGATTAAAGCTATACAAGGAAAAGGAAAAGGGAAGTATATTCTGAATGTATCGGAATAACCGAAAAAGAAGAAGTGAGAACGCATATGCTTAGGTTAGAGAAAGTCAATGTAAAAAACGTATGGGAGCTTCTGAAACTGAAGGTTTTGGATGACCAGAAAAGTTTTGTGGCGAGCAATGATACAAGCATAGTTGAGGCTTATACAGCAATTACAGCAAATGGGTATGCATTTCCATTTGGCATTTATGATGGTGATGTGCCGGTTGGATTTCTTATGATAGGTTTTGATATCGATGATTATTGGGACGATGCGCCAGAGATAGCTAAAGGAAACTATAACCTGTGGAGGCTTATGATTGATAAGGCTTATCAAGGAAAAGGATTTGGCAAGGAAGCCGTTAAACTTGCTTTAGACTTTATCAGGGCATTTCCTTGCGGAGAGGCTGAGTATTGCTGGCTATCTTATGAGCCTGAGAATGACGTTGCACGTCGATTATATAGTTCATTTGGATTTACCGAAACTGGTGAAATGGATGGCGAAGAAGTAATCGCCGTAATGAAACTACAGAGGGAAGTAATCAAGGAAGCAGATGTGAATGGATGGACAAAACTTGTGGCTGAAAATCGCTGTAAGAAAGATGGTGAAGAGAATAATAATGTTCAGTATGATCTGGAGGATAATAGGATGATACAGTTCGGGATGCCGACACTTATTGAGAATAAGACACTGGAAGATAATGGAGCACTTTGCAGTAGTCTTGGTCTCAAATTCATTGAACTGAATATGAATTTCCCAGAGTATCAGGTGGATCGGCTGGAGCATATAGATCCTCTGGTTAAGATAGCGGAACAAGCAGGAATCTACTATACCATCCATCTTGACGAGAATCTGAACATTGCTGACTTCAATAGGCTGGTGTCAAATGCATATCTGGAAACAGTTCGCCGGTCAATTGCGGTGGCAAAAAAGTTGTTGTTCTTGCGCGATCAGTATGGAGACAGCAGTCAGCCGTTTACTCTTAATATGCACATGAACCACGGCATATACATTACTTTACCTGATCGGAAGGTACAAATGTATGATCGTGATTTCGACACTTATATGATGTCCATTGCTGATTTTCGTACAAAATGCGAAGAATGGATCGATGGCAGCGATGTGATGATTGTCATTGAGAACACGGATGGATTCCGGGATTACGAGAAAAAGGCCATCAATTATCTGCTTAAAAGTCC
The DNA here is from genome assembly GCA_938046095.1 of uncultured Clostridia bacterium. GTDB lineage: Bacteria > Bacillota > Clostridia > Peptostreptococcales > Anaerovoracaceae > Eubacterium_B. The sequence goes on along the minus strand of CALIXS010000004.1, from coordinate 3,370 downwards.
AAAGTTCGGTTTGACCTGGGATATTGGACATTCCAAGTCAATCGGCGAGAAGGATGTTCCGTTTATCAGGGAACATCAGGAGCATCTGATACATTTTCATATTCATGACGGATCAGAAAAGCCGCCGAAGAATCACCTGGCTCTCGGAGATGGGGAGATTGATCTTTTGGACAGGCTGAAGCTGGCAGGGAGAAGGAATGCCAGATGTGTACTGGAAACCAAAACTATAGAAGCATTAAAAAAATCGGTTATGTGGCTGGCTGGTCATCAGAGATTGGAGACTGAATAAAATGATTTTATCCGAAGAAAAATACGAGCTGGACGGAAAAGAGATATTGCTACGCAGTGCAAATGAAACTGCTGATGATGCCAATATGCTGATTGACTATCTGAAAACCGTCACAGGAGAGACAAGGTTTTTGATGTGTGCGCCGGATGAAGTCAAATACACTACGGAAGACGAGCTTATTTTTATTAAGGAACACAATGAATCTGAGAACGGCTTATTGATACTCGCGTTCGTTGATGGCGAGTATGCGGGAAACTGTTCTTTTGAGGGAAAAACAAGTAGCCGCAGGATAAAACATCGTGCGGGTATAGGGATTGCTCTGTTTCAGAAGTATACGGGTTTTGGCTTGGGAAGACTCTTGATGGAAGTCCTGATCCGAAAGATAAAAGATCAAGGGTATGAACAGGCTGAGTTGACTGTGGTTGGCGGAAATGACGGGGCTTATCATCTTTATGAAAGCCTGGGCTTTAAGGAGTATGGTCGTATACCAGATGCGAACAAATATGATGATGGGACATATAGCGATGACATTTTGATGGTGCTGCCGTTAAAGTGAACAGCCGTGATATCTTTTAACGATTTTATACTTTTTAACGATTACAGAAAGGGGTGTCGCTTTTGAGCACAGCAACAGCAACAGCTTACAATTTCATACCGGAAAGACGCACCTCTTTCGGTGTGCCAAAACGCAGAAAAGCCCAGAAAGTGCGCGGTTTCAGGGCTGATTCCGCACATAACCTTTGTATCAAAGATAACGTCTTGATAGAAACAGCCACCGGGTAAGGGGGAATTGTAATCCTGATATATTCATTTTCATCTTCTGATAACAGATCAACATCCACAACAATACCCATTGCATTCCGAACCTTGTTTGGGATATCTTCGAGCAGTCTTTTGGTGTTGGTAAGACCTATAACATGACCGTTATCATCGATTCCAATATAGATCGTTCCGCCTTGTGCATTGGCAAAACCGCAGATCCACTCCAGATAGTCATCTCTCCATTTTGATTTCCATTCTATATTTTGATTTTCAGGCATGTTGAGTACCTCTCTGCACTAAATTTAACCGGTATATCAATATTGTATTCATAAATGGAGATCTTATCAAGATTTAATTCTCCGTTAGAGAGTGCATGGAAAATATAGAAATAAATACAGGCGTATTTTTTTGGATTTACGGGTGCCTACCACATAGGAGGAACGATGAAAGCTTATAAGAAGCAGACAAAATAAAAACCTCCGATGAACCTTCATAACAGAATACTCAGTCCATCAGATACATTATCTATGGTAATACGATGAGTATAAGCGCCATTTGCGGATACGCCTATTACAAGAACTTGTAAGCGATAAATATTCGGCAATAAACGACAGGCAGCTCCTGTCCTGCGCGATGACCACCATAGAGGATAATGATACTCCCGTCCAGCCACAGCCCTGCAAAGCAGGATCACGCAATGGGGGCGGCTCTGTGAAACCCACAGCTGGGGTGAAAACCCCGTGGAGCAAGTACGCTGCTTGCCATTTGATGGATTCCTCACTTCCGGGATGTCGAGGACAAATATGGAAGATATCATATAGAAATGTTTTGCTGGCAGAAGGCATTTACTGCTATTCTGCCGGCTCTTACATAGGAGGTATGAAAAAATGAAAGAAAGAAGTTTTAGGCGTGGAGAAATATACATTGCCGATTTGAATCCATATATCGGCTCCGAACAGGGCGGTACGCGGCCAGTCATCATATTGCAGAACAACCTTGGCAACTTATTTAGTCCGACATTAATTGTCGCACCATTGACGAGCCGGCTGAAAAAGCGGGAACTGCCTACTCATTATCTGATTACCGGAGTAGAGGCCCTAAAAGAAGAATCGTTGCTCATGCTGGAACAGATCAAGACTATCGACAAAAGGCGCGTTAAAGAATACATCGGTAAAGTTTCCTGCGAGGAAAGGAACAGTTTTACAAGATGGAAAAGGAAAAAAATTTATTGAATGTAGAAGACACTGCCAAATATCTTAATTTAGGAAAAACGAAGACTCGGGAACTCATGAAAGAAAATTCCAATGTGTTGGTTGTTAGAATTGGGAATCGAAGTTATGCACATAAGTTGCTGTTAGACAAATGGCTGCTTGCACAGGTGAAGCACTGAGAAATTCAGAAAAGCAAGGGTGTGAATGAAAAATTTGCACCTTTGTTTTATTTTATGCCGAATGGTAATGTTGTAAAAAATTGAAACAGGCAGACGTATTTTAGGAGGACGCATTATGGCAAAATGAAAATTACCAAAAGGTATCAGAGAAAAGAATGGGGCATACGAGGCGAGAGCGATGGTGAATGGCATCAAGATCAATATGTATAGCGCTAATCTGGATAACTTGATTGAGGATTTTGAGCATGCTAAAGAACAAGCCGGGCGAAGAGTTCATTATATGAAATCGGAGATGTCCTTAAATGAATGGTTTGACGAGTGGTTTGATGAAGTCAAAGCGCATAAAGTCAAAGAGACGAGCATAAGGCCAATTAAGAATAATTTTAAAAGAACCTTCGGCTTTCATATAGGGACTATGAAATTGATTGATATTAAGCCAATGGATGTTCAAAAAGCTCTTAATGCTATGGAGAAAAGAAAAATATCTACGGCGATTAGTCATGCTTAAAAGCTGAAAGCCTTGATATAAGCCATTTTGGGGGTTCAAAAAACTTCTCCCAAAATGGCGTTATGGTTTTCTCAAATCCCATTTATACAAAGAATTTCAATCAAAAACATACATAACCATCTGCCCCAACTACTGTGATTGGGAATTGGGCATAAAGCGATGAAATGATGTTACATATGGAAAGAAAGATAATCCATTAGAAAATGGATGTTTGAAAGGACATATGATAAGTTATGTGCATTATCTGTGTTCGCATTTCAGGCTGCAGCTGCGGTGAAAAAATAGCAAAACAGCAGGCAGCCGTAAAATAACAGAACGGACGGTTAACAAGCTTTTACCCGCATCAGGCGAGAAGATGCGGGTTTTTTGTATAAGCGAAAACCCCGCGTTAGACGCGGGGTTCCGTAAACGCTATGCGTTT
>CALIXS010000003.1 GCA_938046095.1 uncultured Clostridia bacterium | reverse complement strand
AAACGCATAGCGTTTACGGAACCCCGCGTCTAACGCGGGGTTTTCGCTTATACAATAAAGAAAAAGATCCGATTATAAAAACCGGATCTTTTTCTGGTGCGGCCGACTGGACTTGAACCAGCACGGTGTTACCCACACGCCCCTCAAACGTGCGCGTCTGCCTATTCCGCCACGACCGCAGGATGTACGCCTGTTCGGGCTACAATTCAATATCTTACCATACTTCGGCGAAAAAGCAATACCTAAAAAACAGATACATTATATTTTACAATTTGAATATTCAGCAGCCTGTACTGCCGCTGTATATGGCTCGATCAAGAACGATTTTATCGTTTTTAGCACCGTATCGTAATCATCGGTCTCTGTATCGATCTTCCGGCAGAAGGCTTTCCACTTCTTCTGTATAGCATCATCGCTGCCGAAGGTCATGACCTGTTCAAACTGTTCGACCGTGAGCTGATTCGAATTTTGCATCCGATTATTCCTTTGTTTTTGTAGAACCGCCGTCCGATGCATCGGCTGCCTGCTCGGTAGTCACTCTCTTCTTCCATTCCCATTTTTCACACGATCTGTACGGATTAAAGTACTGCGGTTTAACGGGTGATTCGAACGTGTCGACCGTAAGGAGAGAATACGTTTTGTAACAGATGCAGTAATAAGGGAGCCGGTCGTTCAGAGCTTCCTTGAGCGATGCGAATATCGTAACGAGTTCCTCCGCGCTGTGGCATTTTTCGAGTTCTGAGATCTGTGACAGAACGTCTGTGTCCGAAAAACCCGTACAGTTAGCCGTAAAGAAAAGCTCGCTCATCCTGAACTGTTTATCCATATTGATACCGGCAAGATACATGTCAAAATCACCTGAGCCGAGCTTGCTGTCAATATCGGCCTGCGATGTTTTGATCACGTTTACCTCGATGCCGAGGTTACCGAGGTTGTTCGCGATCGAATCGGCGGCCTCAACCCTCGCTCCGGCATCCGAACATACGAGCAGCCTCAGGGAAAGGCGTGTACCGTCGGCATTTTCGAGCACGCCGTCCTCGTTTGAATCTGAGCAGCCGAGACTTTTAAGTATACTCGTGGCTTCTTTCGGCTCATATAATATAGTCTTTTCCGTATCCGCGCCTAAAAAGCCGGGCCAATACAGCGAATCCGATATCACGGCCGCAGAGCCGTAGTCATCTTTTATTATCGCTTTTCTGTCTATAGATTTTGCTATCGCCTGCCTGAACGAACGATCCGAAAGCATCGGACTGTTCAGATTGAAGCCGAGAAATTCAAGTTCCCCCGATGTCACTTCGGTTATACCCAGTGACTTGTCTCCGGCGACCGCATCGGCATCCGAGTCTTTGCTCAGATAAGCCGTCACGGCATCCATAGTCATAAGCCCGGGCACCGAGTTCTTGTCTTTGACAAAGCATATCTCTATATTCTTCGCCGGCACTCCGTCATAGTAGTATTGGTTCGGGGTAAGTGTAAGGATGTTTCCCTCCTCATATTTTCCGTATGCGTAAGGGCCTGAGCCTATGGCAAAGGACTCTCCCGAAGAGTAAAGTCCTGAGGATATTATCGGGAAAACGAGATTATCGAGTGCGGCATCGGATGATGACGTGAAGTAAAGCTTGAAATTTGTGATATCGTCTATATCTATCCCGTCTATTTTAGAAACATATCTGTAATACGGGCTCGATGATCCGACTTTCTTGATCGCACTGATCGTGTCCCTTACGTCATGTGATGTCACTTGTGAACCGTCCGAAAAATAAGCCTCCCGAAGAGTTATATATACAGCTCCCTCCTCGGGCTCCGTTTCGTATGAGCTTACGAGCTCAGGTGCGACATTAAGCGTATCATCAAGTCTGAACAACGAGCTGTATATTATCTGATCAAGATATACCACGTCTTCGTCACTCGATGCACAGACGTTAAATGATGTCGGTGGATACATGGCAAAATACACGGATGAAGTATCCTCAAACGTCGTCACTTTGCCTGTATCCGTTTTCTGATCATCCTTGCGGGTTCCCAGAATGTGGACGGTCGCGACCGCGCCCGCTATCGCAAACGCTATTACAACAAGTATTATCACATTGCGCGACAATGTTTCGACAAGCTTATTGAAGCCTTTTTTTTCTTTATCTTTTCTATAATTCAGCATATTTCTCAAGCAGTTTTTCTACCTGTATCCTCAGGTCTCCGGGACGTCCGCTGTTGTCGATGACCTCATCGGCCAGTTTCATTTTGTCGCTTTGGCTCATCTGGTTTCTGATGCGCGCCTCCACCTCAGCGCGCGTCGCCCCGTCTCTCAGCATAACGCGTTTTATTCTTATATCGTCCTCCGCCGTGACGAGCCAGACACAGTCGCACATATTTTCTGCGCCGCACTCGAAAAGCAGCGGAGCATCAATAAACAAAACTCTCGTTCCGTCAGTATGCGCCTCCGACTTTTTCTTTTTTATTTCTTCAATAACCCTGTCGGTAACGATGCTCTGAAGAAGAAATTTTTTTTCTTCATCGGAAAAGACTACAGAAGCGAGTTTTTTCCTGTCGAGTTTTCCTTCCTCTCCCAAAACCTCATCACCGAAAGTCCCGGTAAGCTCCGCGAAAAGCTGACCGTCACCAGAAGTCATGGCGCGCGATATTTCATCGGCATCTATGACCTTATAACCCTTTTCGGAAATCAGGGCCGATACGGCCGATTTGCCGCAGCCTATTCCGCCTGTAATGCCAATCGTATACATAGGCATCACCTATTTCAACTCGTACCACGTTTTGCCGGCGTTCAGATCGCTCTTCAGTTCAACCTTGAGCTGCATGGCCTCCGACATATTTCTTGTAAGGAGCTCGGAAACGATATCCTTCTCATCGAGCGGAGTGTCTATTATAAGCTCATCGTGAACCTGAAGTATGAGCTTTGCCTTAAGGCCTCGCTCCTTAAGTTCATTATAAACCCTGATCATCGCAATTTTGATTATATCGGCGGCACTTCCCTGAATCGGGCTGTTCATGGCAAGCCTTTCTCCGAGATTTCGCGTCATCCTGTTTGGAGAATGTATCTCGTTTATATATCTTCTTCTGCCAAGTACGGTCGTCGTAAAGCCTAATTGCTTCGCCGCTTCGACCTGCTCGTCCATATATTCTTTCACCGCCTGATGCTTATCAAAATAGTCTTTTATATATCTCTCGGCGTCTCTTCTCGATATGTGCAGCTCGTCGGCAAGCCCGAAACCGCTCATTCCGTATATGACACCGAAATTTACGGCTTTTGCCCTGCTTCTGTCGAGCGGCGTAACATCGTCATAAGCGAGCCCGAACACCCTTGCCGCGGTCGTTCTGTGAATGTCGGCTCCCGTACGGAAAGCTTCTATAAGGCTCTCGTCACCCGAAAGGTGCGCAAGGACTCTGAGTTCTATCTGCGAATAGTCCGCACCTGTAAGGATGCATCCTTCGGACGGTATAAACGCCTTCCGCAGAAGCCTGCCGTATTCGTTCCTTATCGGTATATTCTGGAGGTTCGGCTCCTGACACGATATTCTGCCGGTTGCGGTCACCGTCTGCCTGAAATGTGCTCTTATTCTACCGTCTCCGGAGATCAAAGGCATCAGCCCCTCCACATACGTACTGTTCAGCTTGGTGAGCATTCTGTATGTAAGTATCCGGTCTATGATCGGATGTCTGTCTCTGAGCTTTTCCAATATTTCCGCACTTGTGCTGTAGCCTCTTTTCGTCTTTTTTTCGGCAGGCAGGGAAAGCTTTTCGAAGAGGATCTCCCCGAGCTGAAGCGTCGAATTTATATTAAATTTTTCTCCGGCATACTCATATATCTCATCTGTTATTCTGCCTATCTGTGACCTGAGTTCCCTTCCGAAATCCTCCAGAGTCGTCCTGTTTACTCTGAAGCCGCTCGTTTCCATAGAGGCGAGGACTTCTATAAGCGGAAGCTCCGCTTCCGTCAGAACACGCATAAGATTGCCTTTTTTGATTGCCGTCCTTTGGCTTGCCTCAAGACGGGCAGCCGAGACAAGTGTTGTCATGCCATATTCGGACATCAGCCTGTCCGAATTTCCGAGAAGATCCGTCTGCATGATGACGGCAGCGAATTTTTTTTCGCTCATTATTTCCTCGTGAAACGACTCGAGCATCATAGCCTTAAGTGTGTAGTCGGAACGCGACGGGTCGAGCAGATAACCTGCGACAGACGTATCCCATTCTGTAACGATATTTTTTAACCCGTACGAAAACAAAGCGAAATAATCCCGCACGAGCTCATGTCCGCTATAGTGCAGCTTTTTCGCATCAAGCACGGCTACTGCTTTTTTTATCAGCTCATCTTCACCCGATATAAATATGTACGTGCCTGAATGCAAAAGCGCTATCGCAAATATCCTTACGGGAGCGACATGCGAATCATCCGAAAAAACCTTTATCGTAACAGGCGACCCTTCTTCTATATTATCAAGGATGCACAGTTCTTCCTCCGAAGATATGATACGCATATCGGTCATGTGGATCTTATTTGTATCGGATTGCTCATCGTTTTTCGGTTCGACATGCATTTTTTTCAGAAAAGAGTTAAACTCGAGTTCCGTATAAAGATCGATAAGCCTGTCCGTATCAGGCTCCGTAAGCCGCATATCTTCTATATCAAAATCTATGGGCACGTGCGTATTTATCTCCGCAAGCCTTCTGCTTATCGCCGCAAGCTGAGCGTTTTGTTCAACCTTCGTTCTGAGCTTTTCGTTCGCGATTTCATCGGTATGCGCAAGAAGATTCGACACTGAACCGAACTGCTCAAGAAGCTTTATCCCCGTTTTTTCTCCGATTCCCGGTATGCCCGGTATGTTGTCCGACTGGTCGCCCATCAGACCCTTAAGATCGATGAATTGCAACGGAGTCAGATGATACCTTTCTATCATCCTGTTTTTGTCATAAAGATCAAAATCGGATATTCCCTTTCGCGTTATGAGAATATGCGTGACATCCGTTGCCAGCTGGAGAGCATCCTTGTCTCCGGTAATGATGAGCGGTTCAAGCCCCTTTTCTTCCGCCGTTCTTGCTAACGTTCCTATTATATCGTCGGCTTCGTATCCGTCGATTTCGAACGACGATATTCTCATTGCGCTTATGATATCCTTTACAACGGGAATCTGCATAGCAAGCTCAGGAGGCATCCTGCGCCTGCCGGCCTTGTATTCGTCGTATTCGAGGTGTCTGAACGTCGGCGCCGCGCGATCCCATGCGACGGCAATATAATCAGGGCTGTAATCGTACTCAATTTTGTTCAGCATATTAAGAAAGCCGTATATGCCCTGCGTATACATGCCCCGGCGGGTTATCATAGGTCTTTGCATGGCATAATATGCCCTGTTAATGAGACTGTTTCCGTCTATAATGACTATTCTTTTCGGCATACTGCAACTCCCGTCAGATCGTAATCAAAAGAATCAGTTATTCTTACATCTATAAGGTCACCCGGTTCAAGCATTTTCTCGGATATAAATATTACCGAACCGTCGATTTCCGGCGCATCAAACCTCGTTCTCCCGACATATGAGCCGTCCACCCCCGCCTCGTCCACGATGCATTCCAAAATCGAACCTATGAGCAATCTGTTGTTTTCTCTCGATATTTCCATCTGCATACGCATTATATTATCGAGACGCATCTGTTTTACATCATCGGGAATCTGTTCCTCCATAGCGGCAGCGCTGGTACCCTCCTCCTGAGAGTATGCAAAAACACCTAACCTGTCGAACTTCTCGCGCGCCACCATATCGCAAAGCGCCTCGTAATCCTCGTCCGTTTCCCCGGGGAAACCTACCATTAACGTAGTTCTTATACGTATCCCGGGCATGGCCGTCCTGAGGTGTGTAAGCTTTTCCTGTATGCCTGAAAAGTCCGATTTTCTGTTCATCATGTGAAGTATCCGGTCAGATGCGTGCTGAATCGGGATATCTATATATTTGCATATCTTATCTTCGTTTTTCATCACCTCTATGAACTCATCCGTTATGTTTTCGTCATAACAGTACATGAGCCTTATCCAGCGTATGCCGTCTATCCTGCAAAGCCTGCGTAAAAGCTCGGCGAGCATCGGTTTTCCGTATATATCTATGCCGTAATATGTCAGATCCTGAGCGATGAGTATCAATTCTTTCGTCCCTGCTTCCGCAAGCTCCATCGCTTCGGCGAGAGCGTCCTCAAGGAGCTTGCTCCTGTAGCCTCCCCTTATTGCAGGTATTATACAATACGAGCACGCGTTGCTGCATCCCTCGGCGATTTTGAGAGTGGCGCTGTACGGATTATTGCCCGGCACGCGCGCCTGCCTCGGCAATGCCCCCTTTCCGCAGCCAGCATAGTGTACCTGCCTGTCTTCACCGAGTGAATCGAGTATTTCAGGCAACTCATCATATTGATTTACGCCGATAAAGCAATCCGCCTCCGGCATTTCCGAAAACAGCTCATCGGCATACCTCTGAGAAAGGCAGCCCGAAACGACTAATTTTGCGCCTTTTCGAAGCACCCGGGACATATCGAATATATGCTCGACGGATTCGCGCTTGGCGTCCTCTATAAAGCCGCACGTATTTACCATTATAAAATCGGCCGTTTCAGGCTCGTCCGTCATGACAAAACCGGCAGCGCTTAAAGCTGCCGCAGCTGATTCGCTGTCGCTGAAATTTTTCGGGCACCCGAGAGTATCGATATATACCTTATTCTTCACCCTGTTCATCAGGTGTATCTCCTTTTAGGGAAACCAGCTCATCCTCTGTCATCAGAACCTGCCGCGGTCTCGATCCGTCCTGAGGTCCCACTATTCCTCTCGCTTCCATTTCGTCGACAATCCGCGCGGCTCTGTTATATCCGATTCTGAATCTTCTCTGCAGCATCGACACGGAACACTGTCCTGCCTGAACAACGCATTCCACGGCCTCCGGCATAAGTTCGTCCTGCGGATCGTCATGCGCGGACGACTGGGTATCGACTCCGCCCCGTTCTATGGTATCTATCACTTCGCCTGCATATCCCGGATCCTCAATCTGCGCTTTGACAAATTCTATTACACTGTTCACTTCTTCATCGGAAACAAAGCAACCCTGAACTCTTACGGGTTTTCCCGTACCGAGAGGCGCAAACAGCATATCGCCCTTCCCGACGAGCTTTTCGGCGCCGCCCATATCCAATATTGTTCTCGAATCAAACTGCGAGGAAACCGCAAAAGCTATGCGCGACGGTATATTTGCCTTTATCAGACCCGTAATTATATCGACGGACGGCCTTTGTGTCGCAACGATAAGGTGCATACCCGCCGCTCTGGCCATCTGCGCGAGCCGGCATATCGACTCCTCTACCTGCGACGGTGCAGCCATCATGAGATCGGCAAGCTCATCGATAATGATAACGATCTGCGACATGACGTTTTCGGCTTCTCCGCTCGCCCTCATTCGGTCGTTATAGCTTGCCAGATCTCTTACCTGCGCGTCCGCAAATTTCCTGTACCGATCCGTCATCTCCGCCACCGCCCAATTCAGCGCCGCTGCGGCCTTGGCAGGCTCCGTGACGACAGGTATAAGAAGATGCGGTATACCGTTATAATTTCCGAGCTCCACCACCTTCGGATCGATGAGCACGAGTTTTACCTCGTCGGGATCAGCCTTGTACATTATGCTCATTATAATGCTGTTGATGCATACACTTTTGCCTGAACCCGTAGAGCCCGCGATAAGAAGGTGCGGCATATACTTGAGATCGTTAACGATCGACTTGCCCGCGATATCGCGCCCTACGGCAAAGGTCAGTCTGGACTTCGCCTCTTTGAATTCCCGGCTTGCGATAACCTCCCTCAGCGTCACCATGTTTACATGCTCGTTTTCGACCTCTATCCCGACGGCAGCCTTGCCGGGTATAGGCGCCTCTATTCTGATGCTCCTCGCCCTCAGGTTCAAGGCTATATCGTCTGCAAGATTTACTATCTTGTTCACCTTTACACCCACATTGGGCTGTATCTCATATCGCGTCACGGCCGGTCCCTGCGTCACCTGTATGACCTTCGCGTCGACGTTGAAACTGCGCAGCGTATTCTCGAGTATCGATGCCTTTTCGTTGAGCATGCTCTTGTGTCTTCCGTCGCTATTGTTTTTCGGAACGTTTTTAAGAAGGTCGAGAGGCGGCTTTTTGTACCCTGCCGCTTTCTTTACTTTGCTGAAATCGGAGGCGTCAAGCGATGCCTGCCCGGCTTCCCTGTTTGACAGTCTGTCCGCGGTTTTCACTTCTGCAGCAGCTTCCTCCCGAACACGGTCTGTGAAAAGCGTTTTTTCGGAAGACTCGACAGATGCAGAGATCAAATCATGTATACCGTCCTTAAGCTCAAGATCGTCACCGTCGAACCCGTAACCGGAAATTCTGACCGACGGTTCCTCCAGCCCGTATCCGCGGCTTTCGTAAGCAGGCCGCACCCGCTCACCGTCATCCTTCTCAAACAGAGAATCATCTGTGATCATCTCAACAAAATGTTTCGTCTTTTCAGGGGCAGGCTTGGCAGCATGCGCACGGCTGCCAAAAAGAGACGGAAGACCGAGTTCCGGGGATACATCCGCAACGGGGACTGACGCCGCCTTATCGCGGCATTTCATATCATCTAACCTGCGCTGTTCTTTGAGAATTCTCTCCTGCTCCTTTATCTCGCGGGCGCGATCCTTTTCTTTCTGCCTGACCGCCTGTTCATATCTTGCAAGCTCGTCCTGACGCTTCAGCTCGTTCATTGCGGCTCTGTCGATGCGCTTTTGTCTTATCGCTTCGATTGCTCGCGATACGGGTGTATTGATTATCAGAAGGATACATATCGTTATCACGACCGTCGATATGGCAAAAAGTCCCACTCTGCCTACGTATTTGACGAGAAGGTTGCCAAAAAGCATGCCGAAAAAGCCTGCACCGCTCAGCTCAGTTCCATCGGAATAAAACCGCTTCAGCTCGAACGGAACGGGTCCACCGTCCAATTTGAGCCCCGCATTGAATATGCAGAGCATCAAAAAAACAACTGCGGCGAGTGCGACTGTAAAGCCGGAAATATGAACGGTCTTTTTAAAAAGGAGAAGAAGTCCGAAAATTATAAGATAAAACGGGAACGCAATACCGAGTATGCCGAATACCCCCTTGAGGAAACCTCCTATCACATTGCCGAGCTGCCCCGCCGCATTAAACTTTACGGCAAAAAACAGGAACACGCCGACAGCGATAAGTATGACTCCCCATATATTGTCGATCACGCCGCGTTCAGCTCCGGTTTTCGGCGTCTTTCGGGAGGGAGCTTTACGGCTCCCTCCTTTTGTTGATTTTGCTTTAGTTGCCAATTGTTCCTCTTCTCCCTCCGGAAACCTCTTTTAAAGTAATCCGGGATTTATTTAGAAGCAATATATCCTTTTGCCGTAAGCGCTTCGGCACAGAGTATCGCGCCTCCTGCAGCCCCCCTTACGGTATTGTGGGCGAGACCGATAAACTTATAGTCATATATTGTATCCTCTCTCAGCCTGCCGACAGATACGCCGAAGCCGCCGCAGAGGCAGACGTCCTTCTTTACCTGCGGTCTGTCATCATCATCGAGATATTGAATAAACGGGTCGGGAGCGCTCGGAAGCATCGCTTCCTGCGGATACCCTCTGAATTCCCTAAGCCTGCTTATGAGATCCTCTTTTGCCGGCTTCCTGCGGAATTTGACAAATACAGCCGCTGTATGCCCCTCCGGTACCGGAACCCTTACACACTGTGAGGTTATGATAAGATCATCAGCTTTGACTATTTCTCCGCCTTCGATATGACCGAATATCCGAAGCGGCTCCTGCTCGCTTTTTTCTTCCTCGCCGCCTATATACGGGATGATGTTTTCAATCATCTCCGGCCAATCGTCAAATGTCTTCCCTGCACCCGAGATTGCCTGATATGTCGTTACGACCGCCTCGTACGGTTCAAATTCCTTCCACGCCGCAAGTGCCGGGACATAACCCTGGATTGAACAGTTAGGCTTTACGGCTATAAATCCCCTGCTCGTACCGAGCCTCTTCATCTGATGCCGGATCACATCAAAGTGATCTATATTGATCTCAGGTATCACCATAGGCACGTCAGGAGTCCATCTGTGTGCGCTGTTGTTCGATACCACGGGCGTTTCCGTCTTTGCGTATTCCTCCTCTATGCTCCTGATTTCCTCTTTTGTCATGTCGACCGCACTGAAGACAAAATCCGCATCCGCCACGACTGAATTTACATCCCTGACATCCTTTACGATTATTCCCCTGACCGCCTCAGGTACGGGAACGGCCATCTTCCATCTGCCTGCGACCGTTTCTTCATAAGGCCTGCCTGCGCTTCTTGAGCTGGCGGCTATGGCTGTGACCTCAAACCACGGATGGTTGTCGAGCAGCGTTATAAATCTCTGACCAACCATTCCCGTACCGCCGAGAATACCTACTTTTAGTTTTCTTTCCAACTGTTTCACCGGGTTCCTCCATAATCCGTATTATCTATCCGTCATATCATAGTATTTTATCATTCTCTTCCGCTGATTTCAAGCCTCGGCGGTTCTCAGGCAAAGCCGCGGAGTTTCTCAGGCAAAGCCGCAGGCGTATAACCGTCACGGCAAATCCGGCACCACAGAAAAAGAGCAGCCGTTCGCTGCTCTTCTTATCTGCTCTGCTTATGCTTCTTCGGATTCGATTACCTGTTTGCCGTCATAGTAATTGCAGTTAGGGCAAACTCTATGCGGAAGCTTTGGCTGATGACACTGAGGGCAGATTGAGAGTCCCGGAAGCGTCTTCTTCATGTTAGGAGATCTTCTCTTGTCTCTCTTCGCCTTTGATGTTTTCCTCTTTGGAACTGCCATTTTTACACCTCCTCGTCAAAAGTCTGTTATATGTCGAATATCAGTACAATATCATTAAGCGACAACTTCTAAAGTATACCCTCCGAAAAGCCGTGTGTCAACAATTACTTTGCAACTTTCTTCGAGAGTTCATACGTATCTCTGGCTATCATAAGCTCCTCGTTTGTAGGGATGAGGAGAAGCTTTACTTTGGAGTCGTCGGTCGATATTATCGTCTCCTGTCCTTTCACCTTATTTTTGATAGGGTCGAGCTTGATTCCGAGATTTCCGAGGTCGGTGCAGATTATCTCTCTCATGCTGATGTCGTTTTCGCCTACGCCCGCCGTAAATACGATAGCGTCAACGCCGTTCATCTCCGCAATATAAGCGCCTATGTAGAATCTCACCTTCTGCGCGAACATTCTGAGAGCAAGAGCGGCTCTTTCGTTGCCCGCTTCAACCGCTGCCTCTATATCTCTGAAATCGCTCGAAACACCCGAAATGCCGAGGACTCCCGATTTTTTGTTGAGTACGTCATTGATCTCCATATCCGTCATATTTTCTTTTTCTTTGATATACGTAACGATCGCAGGATCAAGATCGCCTGAGCGCGTACCCATTACGAGCCCCTCAAGCGGCGTAAACCCCATCGATGTATCGATTACTCTGCCGTGCTTGATCGCCGTAACCGAAGCGCCGTTACCGAGATGGCACGTTATGAGCTTCAGGTCGTTAATGTTGATATTGAGTGATTGTGCGGCTTTCTGGGCAACATATTTATGGCTCGTTCCGTGAAATCCGTATCTTCTGACGCGGTACTTCTCGTAGTACTCATAAGGGAGCGCATAAAGGTACGACTGAGGCGGCATAGTCTGATGGAAAGCCGTATCGAATACGGCGATCATCGGCGTATCCGGCATGAGTTCCTGACACGCACGGATACCGAGAAGGTTAGGCGGGTTGTGAAGCGGTGCAAGTTCAATGCACTCCTCGAGCGTGCTTATGACCGATTCTGTGATGAGAACCGACTCGGAATACCTTTCGCCTGCGTGTACGACTCTGTGTCCGACCGCACCGATTTCGGACATATCTCTTATGACACCATGCTCATTATCCCGGATAGCGGCAAGCACCTGAGCGATAGCATCCTTGTGATCGTTCATCGGAACATTTTTGACGATCTTATCTTTTCCTGTTTTGGTATGGTTGATAACAGAACCATCCATCCCGATCCTCTCCACAAGCCCCTTTGCCAAAAGCGACTCGTCCGTCATATCAAGCACCTGATACTTGAGAGAAGAGCTCCCGCAGTTTATTACTAATACCTTCATCATATCCTCCGTATATTACACAGCAGTATTCACAAACATGAAAATGATACATCATAAACGGCAAAAAATCAAGACTGTGCAGACTTTTGCAGAATGTATCCGCATAAGCTTTAAGTTCAATTTGCGTTATTCGTTTTTACTGATATTGGTTTCATAATGTAATCCGAATCCGAATAAAGATCGCCGTCCGTTATCAGAGAGTAAAGATCGGATGCGAGTACATCAAAGGAAAGAGTCCGCGCGAGCGGTCCTGCGGCTTTTATGACCTTCGCCGCACTGTTTACGAACGGGAGCGTACATGCTCCGCCGTTCCGTATGTGCCTCAGAAGTACCGCACCCTTATCGTTAAAGGCGAGCGGCCTTATATAACCGACCGCATCGTCTATGCTCTCCCGCGTTATCCCAAGGAGCATCTGCGTCAGCAAACGCCCTATTCTCGTGTGCGTATATCTCTTCGATTTGACCCTGCCGATCAGATCGTCAACAGATGACGCGGCTCTTATTTCACTTTTCAGTCGGTTCGCCAGCCCCTCTCCCGCCGAGGCCGTATTTTCGATTTCACGGGTATTTGTCCTCAAGACGGTGTACCTGATGAGTTCGAAATAACGCCTTTCCGCTTCCGACATGCGGTCTGTGTCAAGCTGCATTTTCGCCCTGATTTCCGACGCCCGATAGCTCTCGGTACGGGTTATGGTGAAAAAATCGAGTCTGCGGGCGTTTTTTATGTATTGAAGTGCGAGAAGATTATTGGGCAATGTAAACAGATCCTCGTCAAGATCGGGCCGAAATCGCTTTATGACGTTCATCATTGCCGCCGGATACGATATCCCTTTTGAGAGCTCCGTTTTTATCTCATTCCGCCGCATATTCTCCGCATCCGCAAGGACGCCGGCGGCCTCGGCCAAAGTGACGGCGGATCCGGCCTCGCTGCCGAAGGCGATCGTATCAACGCCGAGTCCTTTAAGAACAGTCACCGCCCCGCGCGCAAAATCATCAGCGCTCGATACGGCAAAAACGGCGGGAAGTTCCACAACGAGATCAATGCCGCCTTTTACAGCCTGAACCGCTCTCGTCCATTTATCAAAACAGGCGGGACCGCCCCTTTGGACAAAATCTCCGCTCATAACAGAAACGACCGCCTCGGGTCTGAGCGCCGAGGCGGTTTTGTCGATCAAATACCTATGTCCTTCGTGAAAGGGATTGAATTCCGCAGTTATTCCGACCACGCCGGGCATATCATTCCTCCGGATCCGATTCGGATGGAGCTCCGTTCACCGGAATATCTATCGTGTGCTCGGGCATAGCGGCGTTTTCCGTATCCTCAGTCATCGAACGCAACTCTGCTATGTCACCGTTCAGCTTACCCGTAATCTCTGCGAAATGAGCACTGATATCGTTCATCATATTTCCGACATACGTTTCGTTCAGCTCGTCCATCTTATCTCTGAAGGAAGCAAGCATTTCGTCCATATAGTTATATGTACGAAGCCTCATGGATTTTGAATATTCGTCGGCTCTCCTGTATATCTCGCCGGAAACATCGACCGCACGTTCGGTTATGACATCCTTTTCAACCATGGTGTCTGCCTGTTTCTTCGCCTCCATGATAATCTTTTCGTATTCGGATTTTGCATCGTCGAGAATGCGCTCCTTCTCGTCCTTGACCCATTTGGCCTGCTGAACATCATCAGGAAGGCTCAGCCTTATATCCTTGGCAAGGTCGAGGACCTCATTGGCGTCTACCATGATCTTTCCCGTCAAAGGCAGCTTGGGAGCCGCGTTGACAATCTCCTCAAGTTCATCGAGTAATTCCAATACTGTCATGTTTCCCTCCTAATTTGAGTATTTCTTTTTTATCTCGGCGAGAACGCTTTCCGGGACGAGTCCGTCGACCGATCCCCCAAGTGAAACGACTTCTTTTATCATACTGGAGCTTATAAACGAATAGCTCGGCAGAGTCATCAGAAAAACGGATTCAGTGCCCGGCGAAAAGAGTCGTGCGTTCATCTGAGCCATCTGTATCTCATATTCAAAATCGGAGGTGGCTCTCAGGCCTCTTACAACAGCGTCAAAATGATTGTCGTTGACAAATTTTGCGAGCAGCCCCTCAAAATGGACTACCTCAATATTTACGATATCGCGTGTCGCTTCTCTGATCATCGCCACTCTCTCGTCTATGCTGAAAAGAGGCGCTTTGTTCGGGTTGTATATGACACCCACTACGAGCCTGTCGAACATCCTTGCTGCCCTTGTAATGACATCGAGATGTCCGTTTGTCATCGGATCGAACGATCCGGAATACAATGCTTTAGTCACGCATATCCTCCATGCCGGCTTTACTGTAAAGAGAAACGAGAATCTTACCGTACCTTCGCTCCCTGAACATCGTAAGCCTGCCCGTATTATGCGGCAATTCGGTCCTGCTGTCGTGTTCTGCTACTATTATACCGTCCTCAGACAATAAATCAAGATTTTCTATCTCCGCAAAGCACTTCTCATAAAGCCCCGCACCATACGGAGGGTCGATAAAAAAAATATCGATCTTCCCGTCTATGCGCCTTAACCCTTTCATGTAATCACCCGCCGTCACTTGCGCTCTGTCCTCGGCCTTACATGCAGCGATATTTGCCTTTATAAGCGCGATGCTTTTCCTGTCGTTGTCCGAAAACCAGCAAAAATCGGCACCCCTCGACAACGCCTCGAGACCGAGGCTTCCGGTACCCGAAAAGACGTCGGCGCAGACCGCTCCCTCAATATCGTACATCAAGAGGTTAAAGATCGCTTCTCTCACCTTGTCCGATGTCGGCCTTATATCGGAATTTTCGGGAGTCATAAGCCTGCGTCCTTTGTATTCTCCTGCGATTATCCTCATCCTGTCCTGTTTCTCCTTATAGATCGAGCTTTATGTCCTCTCCGAACATTTTCTTCACCCTCCGCTTGAGCTCCGACTCCTGCGGAGAGGACAGCTCGGGATCTTTTTGAATTATTTTTTTTGCCGAAGCGGCCGCCTTACGCAGAACATCCTGATGCTTTACTATATCCGAAAGAATAAGATTTGGCAATCCGTGCTGCCTCGTCCCGAATATTTCACCGGGACCCCTGAGCTCAAGATCTTTTTCGGCGATTTCAAAGCCGTCATTTGTCGTGCACAGTATATCCGCACGCTCAGCTGCGAGCTCGGAGCCGCGATTCGTTATAAGGAAGCAATATGACTCCGATGAGCCCCTTCCGACCCTGCCCCTCAGCTGATGAAGCTGAGCAAGGCCGAAGCGTTCGGCATTTTCGATTATCATAAAGGTGGCATTTTTTACGTTGATGCCCACCTCTATTACGACTGTAGAAACGAGTATATTTATCAGGCCCGCAGCAAAATCCGCCATGATTTGTTCCTTGTCCGCAGGCTTGATGCTTCCGTGAACGAGAGCGAGTTTATAACCGTTGAACTCTTTTCTGAGCTCCTTGTACAGACTTTCCGCCGAAACAGCATCAACACTCTCGGAGTCCTCTATCAGGGGAGCGACTACATAGCCCTGGCGCCCTTTCGCTATTTCTTTTTTCGCAAAGCCGTAAACGCGTTTCCTGTCGTCCTGTCCGAAGGCTGAAGTTTGTACCGGTTTTCGCCCTGCCGGCATGGATTTTATCTGCGACACATCGAGATCTCCATAGAGTATTACCGCAAGAGTGCGCGGTATAGGGGTCGCCGTCATAACGAGTATATTGGCATTTTCACCCTTTGAGGAAAGTGTCCTCCTCTGCTCCACTCCGAACCTGTGCTGTTCGTCCGTAATGACAAGACCGAGATCGTGAAATATCACATTTTCCTGAATGACCGCGTGCGTTGCGATCACCATATCGGCTTCGCCGGATTCTATTGCGCGCAAAGCACTTTTTTTTGATGCTGCCGGCATTGAGCTTACTAAAAGAACTATATTAAAGCCGCTTTCACTCAGATCTTTTGAAAAAGTATCCGCATGCTGTTTCGCCAGTAATTCCGTGGGGGCCATGATGACGCTCTGGTAACCGCTTCCCGCAGCCGAATACATACTCATTTCGGCAATGACTGTTTTGCCTGAGCCGACATCGCCCTGAAGCAGCCGGTTCATGCGCTTCGTGGAATTCAGATCCGATTTTATGTCACTCCATGCGCCGCGTTGACCGTTGGTAAGGCTGAACGGAAGACTTTCCACAAAACTGTCTCCGTAAGAGGTATCTATCACAACGCCCGAATTGTTAAGCCTTTTGTCGCTACGAATATACATCAGGCCGGTCTGGAGCGTTATCAGCTCCTCGAAAACCATGCGAAAACGACTCGCCAATACCCTGTGCGCATTCTCCGGAAAATGTATGTTGCGCACGGCATATTCGGGACCGCAAAGTCTGTTGTCTCTGATCACATCCTCCGGAAGCCACTCGGGTATTTTGTCATGAAGCTCCGCGAGCTCTCTTTGTATCCTTCGAAGTTCGTTTTGCGATATGCCGTGTATCGCAGGATAAACAGGTAAAATACCGCGTATATCGTCCTTGGAACCCGCCTCCGAAAACTGCGGATGTATCATTTGCTTTCGTCCGAAGCTGCAGCTGACCTTACCGAAAAAAACATATTTTGATCCGACTCTGAACATGCTGCGAAGAAATCTGCCGTTAAAGAAAACAGCTTCGGCTCCCGCGCTATCATCCCGGATCAAAACCGACAGGGGTGCTTTTCTGTTATAGGGGCTGCCCGATACTCTTAAGCTCACGACCTCTGCCTCTACGAGAACCTCTGTGCCCGTATCCGCCTCAGCGATAGGCGTCACATTTCTCCTGTCCTCATAGCTGCGGGGGAAAAAATAAATTATATCCTGCAACGTATTTATGCCTGCTGCTGCGAGAGCTGTCTCCTTTTTTGGGCCTATACCCTTAATCGTCGATACGGGATCCGTCAGCTTCATAAATGAAAGTGACCTCCATGCTTCTGCGTGCGATTCCCTTTGATTTTATGCCGCAGACGTTCATAGTTACGCTCGCCGGAGCGCTGCCCGACATCTTCTTGACCGCGGCGGCTATTTTGTCCGCACATTCTCTTGCGAGCAAAGAAATGCTGTCTCCGAATCTTACTACGGCACAAAATGAGATGACCGCTCTGTCACTATCGTCCGTCGAAACGGTAACCGACTGAGCCGCCTCATTCTGTGAGATTCCGTCGGCATCGTTGATAATCCTGCCCCTTCTGCCGGAAAGCCAGACTCTGTGCCTCAGGTCATCTCCGGACAGTATTTCGGCTATTGATACCGCAAACACTCTGTCCGATATGGTTATACGCCCCAACTCGTTTTCTCTGCTATACGACATTATTCTACCCGATTTATTTCTCTGTATTACTCTATATAGAAAAAAACGCGAAAGCATAGCCTTCGCGGATAAAATCCCCCTGCTGATCAGATGGCACGGTCTACTTTGCCGGATCTCATGCATCTTGTGCATACGTTGGCTTTTCTGACTGTGCCGTTGTCGTTGATCCTGACGGTCTGAATATTGGCATTCCATTTTCTTCTCGTGTGTCTCATGGAGTGGGATACGTTGTTTCCGGAAACCTGTCCTTTTCCGCAGATCTCACATCTTCTCGACATATGTTGACCTCCTCGCTATCGATATAATCCCGCCGTTTGCGGGCCGTTACAGTTTGTTCCGTCGGCCGCTCAGAGCGCGGCACGGAAATTATTATAACACACCGTATTACTCAAACACAAGAGTTTTTTGTGCCGTAATTGCCGTACGCCTCTCCTGCTCTGTATCTTTTAGTCTACTGTATGATCGCTGTCCAGATATTCGGCTCTTGTAATCGATTTGAGCTTCAGGTCGATGTATCTCCCGTCCTTCTTTCCTGCGCTTCTCATAACGCCCTCGTCCTGAAAGCCTGTCTTCTTGTATAGATAGTCCGCCGTGGTGTTCTTTATAAAATGGTCTATCGAAACGCGCTCCATGTGCAGGTTTATAAATGCGAATTCTAAGATCCTGCGAAGAGCCTCCTCTCCGTATCCTTTGCCTCGATCCCCGGGATCGGCTATATACATGCGCGTTATGTCAAGAGAGTCGTAATGCCTGTCGATGCGTGAAAGAAATATACGCCCTATCGGCCTTAGTTCGGGCTTAAGCGTAATTGTGAACTGCATTTTTGTCGAATCCTTCCTGTAAAGGACATATTCCGTCACGACGTCCTCATACGAACGCCCCTCATCAATAGTAAAGAATTCCGTCACGGCAGGATCCTGCTCCCATTTTGCGAACAAAATGCAATCGTCGAAGGTACTTTCGCGTATGTCAAGATTTTTTGTTTCC
Source organism: uncultured Clostridia bacterium (assembly GCA_938046095.1). Taxonomy (GTDB): domain Bacteria; phylum Bacillota; class Clostridia; order Peptostreptococcales; family Anaerovoracaceae; genus Eubacterium_B. The sequence continues at coordinate 27,001 of CALIXS010000003.1, read as the reverse complement.
ATTGCGGCGTCTCCTTTGATATGATATTATTATAAGGCATTTTACAGGCAAATCAAGTAAGGAAAAGCAAATGGCAGTAAGAAAAAAAGCGATTTCAATAATTATCCTTATATCGACGGTAATTGTAAGCTTTGCTCTGATCTCCTGCCGCGACATAAAGCCCGCCGGAGAGCCCCTCGACAAAAGGATTGTAAACAAGCTTTACGCTTACACGACAGACCTCGACGATTCAGCCGAAACGCTGACAGACAATGCAGCAATAGCCGAATATCTGTGCTCATGGGCAAAGTCGAAAAGCGTAGACTATACCGTCACGGAGCAGGGAAACATAATAATGACGGCCGATTCGAGCATGAAATATTACAATGCACCTCCTACTGTCATAGTATGTCCCTACGATTCTCTTAATCTTAAAAACACTTTTAACACTCTCGCTGTCGCGATGTATATAATCAAAAATAACGAAGATACGGGCAAGCTGAATGTCATATTTACGCCTGCCGTCGGCGACGATCTGTCAGCAGCCTCGTCATTGGACAGCGCATGCTTTCCTGACGGATGCAGCATTTTTACGCTTTCTCCCGCGGCAAAATCTCTGTGGAGCATCAATTCGGGCGGGTATGTCAGCTACTCGCTTACGGGCGCCGTGGCGACAAAGGCCCCGAGCGGTGAAACGGCATATACAGTAACTATTGATAATATACCGGCAGGCATACCGGATGCGAAAATTTCCTCCGTTCCCAACGCGATAAAAACGCTCGGCTCCATGCTCGCCTCTTTCAAAACGAATGCTCAGATTTTCGAGGTATCTTCAATTGCGGGCGGAACGAACGCAGGCCTGTATCCGTCATCGGCATCCGTAACAATAGTGGTATCCAAAGATGACGCTCCGAAATTCAAAACGTACATGGACACCGAAATAAACGGATTTATCGATACATACTCAGACGATTATCCGGATATAAGCTTTTCGTACGCGCAGACGTCCCTACCCGAAACGGTTTTTGACGAAAACAGTCAAAACAGCCTGATAAGCGCGCTGTACTCCCTTATCAACGGCATATACTCCATGAACGACGACGGCGATGTCACGGCTATGACAAACATAGGAACGATCTCATCCTCCGGGACTTCGTTTATAATCGGTGCCACAGGTATGGGCTTCGGTTCTTACTCGATGTCTAATATCGATAATGATTTTTCGACTATATGCGCCTTCTCCGGTATAACCTGCGCCAAAGCCGCTGAGCACGACGAATGGTCTGAAGATACTGCAAAGCTTGAGGATGACGGGTTCATCAAAGCCGTCACGGGCGCATATAAGGCGTACGTCGGCGATTCACTTCGGCTCGAATCATGTGTTCAGCCGACCGTATCGTATTATATCTCTAAACTGACCGACGCCGACATAATGAACGTCGCCATAAGCAGGGACTCGATGCAGGACGACACGGGTGCGATAATAACGTATCTCATTGATCGTCCGCACGAGGATATATAAAGATATATAAATCCGATTCAAACGCTTCAGCCTTTTGCTGAAAGACGCCGTGTTACGTACATGATATCTAAATCAACATATGTATCTATCCCGTTTACCCGTCCCTCCTGGCTGTACTGCCACATTGCGAACTTGTACGGAAAACCCGTCGCCGAGGTATAATGAGCAAGCCACAGCTCATGATCCGTGATAAGAGACAGGTTCAGATTGTTGTATATCCATGTCGGGTTGCCGTATATTAGGCTTTTGTACCCGTGGTTTTCTATTATCTCGCAGAACGCGTCGGCTATCTCGGTTTTTTGCTTCATTGAAAGACTGCCTATTCTGTCGTCTTCTGTTACGGGTTCCATGTCGAACGCCACCGGCATCGTTATATCCTTATGCCTTATTACACTTAAAACATATTTTGCTTCTTCTATCGCTTCATCTACGGTCGTAGCCTGTGAAAAAAAATACACCCCGACACTTATGCCGTTATCGGATGCCCCGTCTATATTTGCTTCCGCATTTCCGTCTTCTTGTATCGTCCCGTCAACGTAAGAGCTGTACCCCACTCTCACCATCGCAAATTCCACTCCGGCCTCGGAAACGGATTTCCAGTCTATGTCGCCCTGATATTCGGATACGTCTATTCCCTGACTGGATTTGATCTTTTCGTCCTCGTAGTTAAGAAGCCCGTATTTATCGTAAAAGTAAGCATCGTCATCGTATTCCTGCATCGCGAAGCCTGTTTCCGCCTCCGCAAGACCTCTGTAGGTGTTCAGATGCTTTTCCACAACAGCACGCGCTATGCTTATAGTAGCTGCGATAAAAACGAAGGCGAGGATAACTGCAAGTATTGCATTTTTGTTCAGCTTTATTATTTTGTTCATGCGTATATATTAACATAGCAATCACTTTCGGAAAAGAATTTGATATAACATCTTTACAAAAAAGCTGAAAAGTGATAAATTATATCTATATTTAGCACTCATTCTGTAAGAGTGCTAACAGACGGAGGCGATAATATGGCAAAAAAACAATTCAAAGCGGAGTCAAAGAAGCTGCTCGACCTTATGATCAATTCTATATATACGCATAAGGAGATATTTTTGAGAGAGCTTGTAAGCAATGCGAGCGATGCGCTCGATAAGCTCTATTACAGGAGCCTCGAGTCGGGGGATACGGGCATCAAAAGGAACGATTTCTTCATCAGTATAGAACCGGATAAGGATCTCAGAACTCTCACGATACGGGATAACGGCATCGGTATGACAAAGGATGAGCTTGAGCTCAACCTCGGCACGATCGCAAGGAGCGGTTCGCAGACTTTTAAGACGGAGGATACCGCTCACGACGCAAAGAATGCCTCAAAAATAGATATAATCGGACAGTTCGGCGTCGGATTTTATTCTGCGTTTATGGTATCCGACCTTGTAACGGTAACCTCCAAAGCTTACGGCTCCGAGCAAGCCTATACCTGGACATCCTCGGGCGCCGACGGATATACGATCACGCAGTCATCGTGGAGCGGTACGGGAACGGAGATCGTTCTGCACCTTAAAGAGGACAGAGATGATGAAGATTATTCGACCTTCCTCGAGGAATATACGATCAGAAATCTCATAAAAAAATATTCCGATTATATCAGATACCCTATCAAAATGACGGTCACCAAATCGCGCCGCAAAGCCGATGCGGACAGCGAAGACAAGGCTCCGGAATACGAACAGTATCGGGAGCTCGAAACGCTGAATTCCATGGAGCCCATCTGGAAGCGGCAAAAAAGTAAGGTAAAGCCCGAGGAATATAACAGCTACTATAAGAGCAAATTTTACGATTACGCCGACCCGGCGAGAGTCATACGCACGAGCGTAGAGGGTGTCTCAAGCTTTACCGCACTCCTGTTCATTCCCGGCCACGCTCCTTATGATTATTACACGAAGGAATACGAAAAAGGTCTCGTGCTTTATTCCTCGGGAGTCATGATAATGGACAAATGTGCGGAGCTGCTTCCCGATTTCTTCAATTTCGTAAAGGGTCTCGTCGACAGTCAGGATTTATCGCTCAATATATCAAGGGAAGTCCTTCAGCATGACAGACAGCTAAAAAGTATAGCGAAAAACGTAGAAAAGAAAATCAGGCGCGACCTCGAAAGCTTCCTGAAGGATGATCGCGAAGGTTACGAAAAATTCTTTGCCGATTTCGGCAAACAGCTCAAATTCGGTCTATACGAGGACTACGGAATGCACAGGGATATACTTCAGGATCTCGTCCTCTTCTATTCATCGACCGAGAAAAAGCTTGTAACGCTCCCGGAATACGTATCAAGAATGAAGGACGATCAGACGGTGATCTATTATGCCGCCGGAGAAACTGTCGACAAGATCGATCTCCTGCCTCAGACTGAATTCGTCAAGTCCAAAGGCTGTGAGATACTCTACCTTACCGACGAAATAGACGAGTTCGTCTTTCAGGTTCTCGGGAACTATAAGGACAAACCGTTCAAATCGGTATCTTCCGAAGAAGCGGCCGAAGACGAAGCTGATGAAATAAAAGAAAAGATTAAAGTCTCCGAAGAAGAAAACAAAGAACTTCTTGCAGCTATCAAGGATTCTCTTGAAGGCGTTTCCGAGGTCAGGCTTTCACCTCGTCTCAGATCGTCTGCCGTGTGTCTGACGACAAAAGGAGGCATTTCGCTCGAGATGGAAAAAGTAATAAACTCTATGCCCCTTGAACAGCAGGTAAAGGCGGAGCGCGTCCTCGAATTCAATCCCGAGCATCCTGTTTTTGATAAGCTTCGCGAACTCTTCGCCGATGAAAACGGCAAAGTTTCGATTGCGAAATATGCAAAGCTCCTGTACGATCAGGCGCTCCTCATTTCCGGCATGCCTATCGATGATCCTGTCGACTTCAGTGCTACCGTAAACGAGCTTTTCGCCGGGCAAAAATAGCCGCCTTCCCGTAAAATCGAAAGTCCGCCCCATCCGGAGCGGACTTTTTGATTTTGCAAAAGCTTACCCGAGCCGCGGTCTGACCGACTTTTTCCATACGACGGCAAAACATATAAGCTCAGCAACTGTTGCAATCGCCCAACTGAGCGGATATGACGCATATACGTTCAGCGATCTGTTCATCGAAGGTGTCGACAGACAATAGAATACCCAGAGAATCCTGAAACCGCATACGAATATAAGGATCAGTACCGTAGGTGAAAGCGAATATCCGAGTCCCCTGATAGCTGATGCTATGGTATCCATGCTGCCGCAAATGATATACGAAATACATATAATGCCCATTCTGAGAACGCCCTCGGCAATAACATCGGAATTCTCGCTGAATATCGAAATGAGCGGCCTCGCGAACGCCGCTGCTGAAAGTCCCGCTATGAGGCCTGAGCCCATCGACAGAAGCACTGCCGACGTGATTATTTTTTTTAATCTGTCGTAACGCCCCGCTCCGACGTTCTGTGAGACAAAAGACACCGCGGACTGGTCGAATCCATATGTTATAAAATAGACGACAGCCTCTATGTTCGAGGCGGCGGCCCCGGCGGCAACTACGGTGCTTCCGAAGGTATTTACGGCGGACTGTATTACGACGTTCGATACTGCAAACAGCGTTCCCTGTATACCGGCAGGGATCCCTATCCTGAGTATCATTATGAGCTTTTTCTTATATATGCGAAGCCCCTTTACCGTCATATGAAACTCATCAGCTTCCCCGCAAAGACATTTCACTATGAGGTATGCGGAAAACGTCTGAGATATCGCGGTTGCGGTCGCAACTCCGGCCACGTCCATCTTCAACACTATAACAAAGAACAGGTTCAGAAATATGTTTATCACTCCCGCGACAGACAGATATATAAGCGGTCGCTTTGTATCGCCCTTCGATCTGAGAAGCGCCGCACCGAAGTTGTATACCATCATAGGAGACATCCCGAGCGCATATATCCTGACGTAAAGCGTTGCGAGCGGAAGAACGCTCTCCGGAGTCTGCATCGTGATAAGTATGCGCGGAGCAAATACGAGAAAAAGTACGGTTAACAAAAGTCCGCTCATTAAGCCGAGCAGCATCGATGTATGAACCGTCTCATTAACCGCCGTTTTATCGCCCGCACCCTTATATCTTGCGGCTAATACGTTAGAACCGAGCGAAAGTCCTGTGAACAGGTTCGTCAGGAGGTTTATGAGAGGCGCCGTCGAGCCGACAGCCGCAAGTGAATCATCGCCGGCAAATCTCCCCACGACGATAGAATCCGCCGCATTAAAGAGCATTTGCAGTATGCACGAGAAGATCAGAGGAAGAGCAAACGCGATTACGGATCTGATCACAGATCCGTTCACCATATCTATTGAATTATCGTTCTTAGCTGAGCTCACGGAAAAACTTTACCCCTTTTGTCATCAGTATACGGTAAATAATTATCGTAACTATAATCAATACAGCGGTTATCACACTGCACGCCGCTGTTATGCTTATGAATTGCTTCATCATTGTTACTATTATCGTGACAATAAATATTGCTTCAATCGCTAAGCCTATCATCATTGTCAGAAAAGCCGACATCGACTGTTTGATAACTACGGCCTCGTTTGTCCAATTGAATTTAGGGAATTTCAGATTTATAAGCAGGCCGATTTCCGCCATGAACACGGCATAAACCAAAGGCAAAACTACAAGTATCGCCCTCATCGCAATATTCATCGCAACCCCGAACTGAAGGATGACGGACGTCAGCAGAATGACCGGAAGAGTCATCGTAAGGTGCGGTGCAAGCTTGCACCGCAGGATATCAGCTTCGGACAAAGGTATTGATTTTGTCACCCACAGCGTCTTCGCGTCAAGAGATATGACTGCGGAGCTTATTATTACCGTACTGAGGCAGAACAGCAAAACAACGCAGCAGCCGGCTCCCGCAATTTCCGCGCCGCCCGATGCTCCGAATACCGCCAGTAATGAGTTGAGAGAATCGTTTTTTATAAGCGTGTATATTGCAAATACAGGCATAAGTACGATGCCCATTCCGTGGTTCAGCATATAAACGTTGGAATTGGTGAAACGCTTTATCTCTACGCCTGCGTATGCGCGTCTTGCACCGCCGGCTTTGAGTCTGCCCCCGCGATATTTGATTTTTTTGGCGCCCTTATGCCTCGTTGCAATGTTTATAAAGCTTTTGCTTATCAGAGCGTAAACGAGCGCAAACGGAACAAACGCTATAAGCACAAAAATCAAAGCATCGAGAATATTGCCGTCTCCGCATGCGCGTCCCATAAGATAAAACGGCAGCGCCTTTTTGAGGACATCTCCTACCGCCTCGCCGTTTGCCTCCATCTTTTCCATATAGCTTTGCCACGTGAAGCAGAAATAAAAGTAAAGAACGAACAGAAGAGCGGATATGACGAGGACAATTTTGTTTTTGCGCCCTGATCTCGAGCTCACAAACGCTATTATCCAACCGCAGAGCATAGACAGCGCAAGAGATAATATCGGCAGGAATATGGCGCTTACAATGATTAAAATCAGCTTTATGATGCTGAAACCTGCGACAAAAAAGTATACGCCCGCCGCCGGCAGCATGACTATAAGCTCATATATATAATTCATTGCGATGAGCGATACTATGCGCGAAAGTAGTATCATCGACGGCTTCAGCGGCATAGCAAGCATCGCCTCGTTGTCTTTCGCGACGAATATCTGATTGTATGTAAGAAATATGCTTCCGATAAAGCAGAGCATGAACGACATCACGCCGGCGAAGGCGAAATAAACCCAGTCAATTCCCTCTGCATGATATTGGAACGCTATGATCAGAAATATCGATATGAATAAAAATCCGATACTTAAAGCTGCAAATATGTAGAGGATAGCAAATCCGACTATACTCGAGGTTTTACGTTTTTTTGATTGGAGCAGCGAGAGCATCTCTCTGAATCTTAGGGCTACGAGTTTTTTCAGCATGCTATGCCTCCAATTCGAGGAATACGTCCTCGAGCGATGTATTGCCCTTAACCTCATCCATCGTGCCGGACGTTACGAGCTTTCCCTGCTTGATTATCGCGACCTTGTCGCAGAGCTTCTCAGCGACTTCGAGCACATGCGTCGAGAAGAATATGGCGCCTCCCTCGCCGCAATGCATGCGCATCTCCTGTTTAAGCAGAAAAGAAGCTTTCGGATCAAGCCCGACAAACGGCTCATCCATTATTATAAGTTTCGGCTTGTGGACAAACGCGGCTATCAGCGCAAGCTTCTGCTTCATGCCGTGCGAATATGCGCTTATAGGTTGCGCAAGGTCATCCGTAAGTCCGAACATATCTGCATACTTTGCGATTCTCGCCTCTCTGTCAGTCTCATTCACGCCGAAAACATCGGCTATGAAGCTTATATATTTTATGCCCGACAGGAATTCATAAAGATCAGGGTTGTCGGGTATATATGCCATCTCCTGCTTGCACCTGAGCGGGTCGGTTTTGATCGACATTCCGTCGACAAAAATCTCTCCCGAATCAAACCGAAGTATACCGCAGCATGATTTGATAGTAGTAGTCTTTCCGGCGCCGTTATGACCGATAAAACCGTAGATTTCTCCCGGTGCGATGTGAAGAGACAAATCGCTTACCGCGGTCACGTTGCCGAAGTTTTTTGTGAGATGTTCGATTTTCAGCATAATATTACTCCTTGCTCAATACTTCATTTAACGGCATCTCCAATCCCGTATAAAGGCGGAACGCCTCAGCTCCTTGGAATATAAGCATATCGCGCCCGTTTTTTGCCACGGCGCCCGCACGTTCGGCGATATCCATAAGCCTCGTCCTCTCAGGGCTGTATACGGCATCCATTACGTACTGCCCCGGCTTAAGGTACGTAACATCCGGAATTACCGACGAGCCCGCGTCATCACCCATTCCGACATCAGTCGCATTTATCACTATGTCGGCGGCGAGAGTTTCGCGTTTAAGAGCTTCGGGATCTTCGATATCATATATCCCGATGTCGACTCCGGATGCATCAGAGATTACGGAAGTGAATGCTCTGTGCTCCTCCGCTCGCCTGCGCCTTACAATTACGCTTATATGCGAAGCACCCTGAAAGGCCATACCTGTAAGTATCGCCCGCCCGGCACCGCCTAAGCCGAATATACAGGCACTCTGCCCCGATATCCCGGCTCCCATTCCGCGAACAGCTCTTACAGCTCCGCATATATCAGTATTATAACCCTTAAGTCGCCCACTGTCATTAACAACCGTATTCACTGCCCCGCACAATTTCGCTTCATCCGATATCTCATCGAGATATTTTATTACCTCCTGCTTGTTCGGCATAGAGATATTGGCTCCTTTGATGTCGAGCAGTCTCATCGATTCCATCGCACCTCTTATGCCCTCTTTTCCGACCCGAAAAGCGAGATATACCGCGTCAGTGTTCATTTTGCGAAAGCAGGCATTATACATCGCAGGCGAAGCGGAATGCTCGGCGGGATCTGCAAAAAAAGCGTACAGTGCGGTATGTCCTGATATTTCCATGACGTTTGTTCCTCTCTCGTGATATAATCTTTTTATAAACAAAGGGATGCAGGCAAATGAAAAATATTTATCTTATCGGTTACATGGGTGTCGGTAAATCCGCAGTTTCCGTGTATCTGTCCGAAATCATGGGCTTAGAGGCGGTAGAAACGGATTCGCTGATATCCGAAAAAGCCGCTATGTCCATAAGCGAGATATTCGAAAGGCTCGGCGAGCCGGCGTTTCGCCGCATGGAAAGCGATATGCTCAGGAGCATCGCTTCTCACGGCGGATACATCGTGTCGTGCGGAGGCGGAACGCCTCTCAGCATGAAAAATCTCAGCCTTATGAAATCGAGCGGCGTCATCGTGCTGCTGACAGCATCGCCGCAAACCGTTATGAAGCGCCTTTCGGGAGATCATACAAGACCTCTGCTCGAAGGCGTCAAATCGGTTGACCGTATCGCGGATATGCTCCGCGACCGTATGCCGAGATACCGCAATGCTGCCGATATGATCGTCGATACCGACAATATATCGCCTCGTGAGGCGGCCGAGGAGATATTAAAGCTGTTCGGCGAACGATGACACGCTCCGTTTGTATAAAAAAGGTCTTTGCGCTCTCCTTCATGCTTCCTTTCACAGCTGTATCAGTAAAGGAGTTATCTTTGCTTCGATAAAGCCTGCAATTATCAGGAGCGGCAAAATTACAAGCACGTACGTCCTGAGAGAGTCGAGTATGATCTGCTTTACCTTCGGCGCGCCTATACGCCCGAGTATGGCTCTGACGAGAGTGAGGCATATTAAAAAACCGACAGAGCACGACAGTATGACTGCCGGGATTTCGAAAATGCCGTGCGGTATGATACCCCTGACGAACATTTTAAGCGCCGACTGTCCGCTGATATGAATATAACCCATGATTGCACCTATGGTAATCGAGTTTATTCCGAGGTTAAGCGTGGGTAAAAACAGGAACGGAACAAAGCCCAGGCACGTACCGACCAAGGTTGCGTATATGTTATGAATAGTGATGCCTCCCCACGTCAGTCCGTCACTGAGCACCGACTGCATACCCTGCTGAATTTCTTCCACGGCTTCATTGACGATATTATAAGGCAGCATCATGACCGCAAACATAGAGGCAAAGCCGAGGAAAATAAAAACACAAAGAAAAATAATAAATATCTTAAGCACATCGTGAAATAAAAAACTTCCTATCCTTTCGTATTGTTTGCTCAACATATAAAAACCCTCCTTGTAACCCTGATGATGATTATAATACAAAACGCCGATGTATAAAATACTGAACCGGCGTTTATTTTTCAGTACACTGCGGTATAAATCCGCACACCCGCAGACGTTCAGATCGAATGAAATCGGCAGCTCACGTTTGCGCCGCTTATTATTTTTTCCCGGAGCGTTTTTTGATAATCAGCAATACGACTGCAAGGGCAGTTACAGATACGAGCAGAACGAAAACGTATGTTAATATATGCGAATCATCACCCGTGCTCGGCGCGACCGTACCCTGAGCGCCGGTGCTTACGACAGTCTGTATAAGCAGGCCTGTTATTATTGCCGCCGTTAAAGACAATTCGACAATTCTCCTTGCTATTCTTCTTTTTTTCATGATACACCCCGCTCTCTTAACTTTTGTTTTATTATACGGGAAAAATTTGATCCGTCAAATGACGAAAATCCTCCGCCGATATATAATTTATTACCAAACACAAAGAAAATCGAAATAATTCCAATCAATTAACAATTGGAATCCTTTTGATTACAATTTATAATAATATGTAGCGAGGGATATGCCGTTGTTACTATTTAAGAAGAATGATAAAGAAAGGAAAAGCATAATGAAAAACGAAACAAAAGCAAAAGAACCCCGAGCTCCGAAACTGATCGAAGCCATTATAACCTTTGTCGGTTTAGTCATTATTATGTCTCTCGGTATTATCAAATTCAAAGTGGACCCTCATATCCCGATGTTTATCGGTGTAATCTTTGCTGCACTTATGTCCCTGCGTCTCGGATACAAATGGGAAGCAATTGAAGAAATGATGATAACCGGAATTTCACGCGCAATGCAGGCGATACTCATCCTCGCCATCGTCGGCATGCTCGTGGGAACATGGATTCTTTCGGGTACTATCCCTACCATGATTTATTACGGTCTTAAGCTGCTGTCACCGTCTGTTTTCCTGATTGCCACCGTACTTATATGTTCCGTGACATCCTTAGCAACGGGAACCTCATGGGGCACGATGGGAACCATGGGCCTTGCCCTCGTAGGTATCGCAACCGGTCTCGGCGTTCCTATCGGACCTACCGCAGGTGCTATCATTTCGGGCGCCTACTTCGGAGATAAGCTGTCACCGCTGTCGGATACAACCAACCTCGCACCCGCGATGGCCGGTACCGATGTATTCTCTCACGTAAAATTCATGATGAAAGCGACGATTGTCGCCTACGTTATATCGCTCGGATTCTTCGGCGTATACGGCTTTATACACGCAAGCAGCGGCCAGGCCGATACGTCACAGTTGGATATTATAATGCGCGGTCTGGAGGATTCATTTAATATCAACCCTATCCTGCTTCTGCCTCCGCTTGTCGTAATTCTGGCAATAGCCCTCAAAGTTCCCGCCATACCGGGCATAACTCTGGGCGTTATAGTTGCAGCTGTTATGGCACCGATATTTCAGCAGGATGTTCCGATCTTCAGTTCCGACGGCGAACTGCTGCACAACGGCGTAATGTTCGGCGATATAATCAACTCCTCGATGAACGGCTTCAGCTTCTTTTCAGGCATCGATGCGCTTGACGCGCTTCTGACAAAGGGCGGACTTATGGGCATGGCATTCTCTATCCTGATGACGATAATCGCGATGATGTTCGGCGGAATCATGGAAGGTACCGGACAGCTTGCCGTTATCATCAATGCTATCACAAAATATGTCAAAAGCGGACCGGCTCTCGTCGGCGTCACCGAGCTTACATGCATAGCCTCCAACGTGACAATGCCGGAGCAGTACATCTCTATCCTTATTCCGGGAAGAATGTACGCTCCTGCTTATCGCAAATCGGGACTCCACCCTGTGGTGTTGTCAAATGCGCTCGAATCGGCGGGAACGGTAACATCACCGCTTGTACCGTGGAACACCTGCGCCATATACATCAAGACAACACTGAACATCAGCAGTACCCTCGTATATGCCCCATGGGCAATATTCAATATAGCCATGCCGATCATAACCTTCTTGCTGGCATTTGTCGGAATAACCGTAAAGAAAATGACATCTGATGAGCAAAAGCTTGCAGACGAGGGAGAGCTCGTCAAATTATAAAAAGGCTTTCGGAACAACGCTCCGGAGCTTTCCCGGTACGGGGGAATGAATGAATCACTCTCCCTGATACTTACAGAGAAGAACCCGCGACACATTCTCCTGTCGCGGGTTCTTTGCAATTTGTAAAAGGATCGTCAGCAGAAACACTTGGTGGGGTACTTAGGGTACTTATCTTTCTTTTCTGCGTTTCTTCAGGAAGACGATATTTACCGTCAGTAGTGAGCAAGAGATCAGCATAGCCGTAAACCAAAGTGCCGTATGGGAATCGTCTCCTGTCACAGGTCCTCCCTTTTCCGCTGCCGTATTCGCCTTTCCTCCCGGTTTTGTTCCTCCGCCATTATCATCAGATCCCTTCCACGTGTTGACTACTTCGTAGCTTCCATCCGCCTTCTTATTGATTTCGGATACGTATCCAGGAACTTCATGCTCTTTAACAGTATAAGAAATTACGTTGCCGTGAGAATCATACTTAGGCAGCTTAAAGGTATACGACCACTGTCCCGCTTCTGTAAGCGTTGCGGTTCCTGCCGGGCCATCGCCGTCATAGACTTCTATTATAGCCTGACTTCCCGTTTTGCCTTTCCATACCTTATTAACAATAATAATTGTCTTTTCTCCAGGCTGCGGATTCTCCCTTACTTCGACGGTATATTGAATCGTATCCTCATCACCGGCTGCCTGAATATAATCCCGTCCGTCACCAATCTGTCTTGCGGTCCATTTGAAGTCGTACAGCCGGCTCTTGCCTTCTTCGTTTGTCGCCTTTCCTTTAAAGACTCCGTCAACGGTTCCCGTTATTGTAAGTCTTGTTCCTCCGTTCGCGGAACTGTCGATCTTCAGGTTCGGAACATCAACATCCAATATATCCGGAACTGAATTCACATCGTTCAGAAGATCCGTGAACTTCGAATATCCCTTCTTCAGTCTCATTGTAATAACAACGCTGCTGCCGTCTTTTTTGACTTCGCTGATTTCAAACAGCGGATTGTCGGTCAGCGTCGCCGTCGGTGTTTCCGGAATGGTTATTCCCGAAGGAACGGTAAGTCTTGTAATGAAAGTACTCTCGATGTTCTCCGTTAATATCTTGTCCGGATCCCCTGTATACTGAGCATATAATGCGTTAACCTTCTCCTTGACCTGCGAAACGAAAAGCCTTCCGGTATACGTCACATTCTCTCCGGCATCCACCATGTGAACGGCAGTATGTTCCGTATCGCCTCCGACCAGGATATCGCCATACAGTTTTTCTTCGCCGATGATCGTAGTAGGATTGCTGACTTTTACAGTGTACTGAATCGTCGTGTTGTCATTTACATCCTGAATATAGTCCTTTCCGTCCGCACTCTGTACGGCCTTCCACTTAAAGTTATAAAGTTCGCTCTTACCGGACGGAGCAGTTGCTTTGCCTGTAAAGGTTCCGTTTACCGTTCCTGTGACTGTAAGCCGTGCTGCATCTTCATTAGAAGCGTCAGCTTTGATCCCGGGGATATCGATATTCAGGATATCCGGGACGGCAATTACATCATTATACAGGTCGGTGAATTTATTATAGTCTTTTTTCAGCGTCATTGTTATTTTGACGCTGTCTCCATCTTTTACGACTCCGGTGATTTCGAACAGCTCATTGTCAGTCAGGATGGCAGTCGGTACATCCGGTATTGTCAATCCTGCGGGAACTTTCAACGTTGTAACGAATGTACTTTTAATATCAGCCGTATCAATCAGATCAAGATTTCCGGTGTATCTTGCTTTTAATGCGTCGATTTTATCCTTGATATGTGCGACGTACAGCCGTCCGGTATATGTCAGAGTATCTCCGGCTTTCACATCATGCAGAGCCGTATGCTCCGTATCGTCTCCTATCAGTATATCTCCGGGAATTGTCTCTTCCATTGCCAGCACGGTCGGATTTGACGCTTTGACCGTGTATCGGATAGAAGTGTCATCACCCGCATCCTGAGCAGCATCCTTACCGCCGGCTGTCTGTACAGCCGTCCATTTGAAGTCATACATCTGACTCTTGCCCGCTTCGTTTGTTGCCTTTCCGCTAAAGGTGCCCGTCAGATTTCCCTTCGTCGTAAGCAAAGATGCGTCCGCAACTGTATCCGCCACCTTAATTCCGTGAACCGTAACATCAAGGGTATCCGGGACGTCGGTAATATCATCCAGAATATCTGTGAATTTCGTATAGTTCTTTTTGAGTGCCATCTTAACGGTGATCTTGTCACCGTCTTTTACAGTCTCGCTGATTTCAAACAGCTCATTATCGGTCAGCGATGCAGAAGGCGCACCCGGCAAAATAAGATCGGTCGGGAAGGTCAATTCCGCAGAAAATATACTTTTGATGTTTTGTGTTGTAATCTTGTCAATATCGCCTCCATACTGACTGCTGAGAGTACGGATCTGCATTTTGATCGGCTCAACATTCAGCCTTCCCGTAAAATCGAGCACATCGCCCGCATTGACAGGCTTCACCGCTGTATGTCCGGTGTCCTCGCCGATCAGCATATCCCCTTCCAGGGTGCCGTTATATGTGATCGTCTGCACCGCTTTCCATTTCGCCTTGACCGTCATATCGCCCCTGACGTGAGTAGCGTCGGTAAACGGCTGTTCACTTCCGCCTGCATCGGTGTAATACCAGCCCTCAAACTCCATCTCCGAGTTCGTATTGGTCGGAGCCGGCGGGATGCTGCCGCCTTCCAGCAGAGCGATCGTATTTCCGCGTACCGCCTTGACCTGTTTATTCACCGTCGTACCGTCCGCAAAAGCGGCGGTAGCGGAATTCAGAT
Organism: uncultured Clostridia bacterium; assembly: GCA_938046095.1. Taxonomy (GTDB): domain Bacteria; phylum Bacillota; class Clostridia; order Peptostreptococcales; family Anaerovoracaceae; genus Eubacterium_B. Next base: position 11,875 of record CALIXS010000003.1, on the reverse strand, counting down.
CAAATGTCACTTTATTCGTAGGAACAAAGATGTGCTTCTTTCCGTCGCCGGAGGCATTTGCAACCGCATATGAATACATATTGTCGAGCTTGTTTAATACTGTCACCTCGTTCACGGAGGCGTCTGCCAGTGTTACAAGATCGAGCTTTTCGTTGCCGTTCGCATCTCCATTTGTAGGAACTGCAGCGCCGTTCTGATAGGTGGTCGTATACTTTACACGGAAGGAGCCGCCGGTGACCACGTAGTTGTTTGCAGCCTGCCCCAGACCGTTATGTGAATCCTGAGTCGCGGGACTCTCCACTCTGCTGCTGTCCGTAATTGTGATTTTGCCGTTCGTCTGGGCACCATACAGCGCACCGTTGTTGTTTCCGTCGCCTTCCAGAACCGTATTCTTTATTGTAATATCTCCGGTATTGACATTGAGGCCGCCGGTTCCTTTGTTTCTAAAATCAAGCGTTGAATTTTCAAAGGTCATCGCCGTAGAGGAGTTGCTCAGGCCAACGGAAATACCGGCATTTGAACCGTAGTCTACTCGTATGGTAGAGTCCTTTACCACAGATCCAGAGCCCTGGAAGGCAATTCCGGTAGTCCCCCAGGGAACAATGCCAAATCTCTTTCCCGGATACTTCATATACAGGTAGGAATCGATAATGGATCCGCCTCCGACATAGTATCCCTGTCCGAAGCCGGAAAGCGTCATGGATACGTTCTTAAGATTCAGAGGACTTGTATCCTTCCAGGTCCATGTCCGGGAAACAATTTCTATTGTTGCGTTCTCAAAGGTTGCGTTTCCGGAATAGAAATTCGTTTCAGCCTTATCGTCTGCCTTGATAACGACACTGTCTCTGTCGGCGCTGCCCTTTACGCTTCCCTGAATGTTTATGCCGCGTGTCGTGGATTTATTATCCTTGAAGATATATGTTCCGTCGTTGACCTCCGCGCCGCTGTTCACAGTTAATGCGGTTTGGAATTCCCTCATCGTAAGCGTGCTGCCGTTGCTGCAGCGAATTTTTGTGCCGCCTGTGAGCGTAATGCCGTCGAAGTTGCTGTTGTTGCTGTTGCCCGTCATCACTGTATTCCCGGCGATATCAAGCGTGATATTCTTTGAAATCGTCGCCCCGGTGGATGCCGCGCCGTTTTCACCGAACTTTCCCTTTATATGGATGGTGTCGCCGTTTCCTGCAGCATTTACGGCATCGTTGATCGTGCTGTAGGTTGTCGTCTCGTCGTCGCCTATCCAGATCTTTCCGTCTGTTGCTGCTGCAGGCGAACTGACAATGGCATAGATAGAAAAGTCTCCCGCGGCCAGCGCCACGGATCCTGTCTTTTCATCTACATCATGAACTTTCACCTCGTCTGCCGAAGCATCTTCGTTTTCCAGATGATAAGCGGAAACCTTCTCGTCCTTTCCGAGAGATACATTGCAAAAACTGACGGAGATTTCTTTCTTCGGCTCAATATGATGCTCGTCATCTTTATAAAAATCAAAATCATAAGCGACGACATCCGCCGGCTTCACGTCCTCCGCGCCTGAAGCATCCCTTATCGCGTCGACGATCTTCTCGGAAGCAACTCTTTTTATGTTGACTCGGAGACCTTCGGGAAAAGCTCCTTCCGGTGCGTCGATTCTTACGGAAACATCGCTGTTCGGGTCTTTATATTCATATGACCATGCCGGATAACGCACATCCTCCTTTTCGAAAAATGCAGTACCCGGTGAGCCCGCCTCATCCTCCTTATCCGAGGAAGTTTCCGCTTCTCCGGAAGGTGTCGTCTCCTGCGGAGTTTCTTCCTGCTCCGCTGCAGCAATGGACGGTTCAATCGTCTCCTGATCGTTTTCTCCCGCAGTTTCATCAGCCATAACTGTTCCTTCCGTAATGCTTTCAGCATGTACGGAGATCGCAGTTTGCGGGATCAGGCTAAGCACCATAGCTATCGCCAGAGCTTTTGCCAACAAAGTTTTATGCTTCATCCTTTTACCTCCTTGTTTATAGACAGTCTCAGAATATTATTCTCTGCTTACTTCTATATCTCAAATATCCGCAATGTATACGTCCGACATAAAACGTTCAGTTCATCCCGGCAATCGCAATCCGGGTCAAACACAAAAAAGGCTGTTGTTGCCTTGATCATATGCCGATTTCTTATTTACCGTTTACCGCTCTTTTGAAACAAGTCACCGAATATAAGCATCTGCGGCGGTGCAGTAAGATCGGATTCTTCGGGTCGCATTTGGGTCGAATATGATATACCCTAAAAAAACCGATACAAATATATCATTATTGAGTCAAAATTTCAATGAAATAATTTTCAAAGATTTCTTTTCTCTGTTTAAGCAGAATGTACTGATTAAAAAAACCATCATAAATAATAATGGACCGTTGCTGTAAAGACTTGTATAAAGTAGGAATCCCGGGATAAAGCACAATGTAAAAATCAATGATTCCATAGTGTTGGCCGTTATTTTTTTGAGTTCATTTTTTACGGATGAAAAAATAAGGATAAGGAAGAGAACTCCACTAATTGCAAGCCCTATAATACCGTAATCCGATAACAGCTCAAGCACAACATTATGTGGAAAAGTTCCAATATACTTTTGCTGGAAATGTCTTATTCCATTACCGGTGTACAGTTGTTTTTTCCACTCGTTCAGCGCTGCGTTCCAAAGGTATGATCTGTTCCTGTGCGGTTCGTATTCGGAAGCGTACTCCTGATTTTCTTCCTTTACAAGTATATATTCGCCTTTGCCTGAAATAATATCATTGTGTAATTTTGTTATTACAGTTATATCGCTTTCTTTACTTTCAAAAATATACTTTTGAAACAGCCTTTCAATTGTTGTATAAGACCTTGCTTTGACATCGAGTACTATTAACTTTGAAGAATTAACATACACTTCTCCCTCAGGAAAAGACAACTCCATTAATTGATTATTTTCAATTTGTTTTTCATGATTGATATTATCGTTATTATCTATAATCTCTGATTTAATTATGCTGCCGATATAGCCGGCACGCGACGAAGCCGGTATCGTATTGTAACTCACAAATACAAATACCGTTGATAGAAGTGTTAATGCCATAAATCTCTTAACTATATATCTTTTTTCGGCTTTGTCCTTTGCTACCAGCGATAATAATGCTATAAAAATAGAAAAGAAAATAGAAATCAAACCGGTTCTGAGGCCTGTATAACATATTGCCACTTCCAGTATTGCAATATATAGAAGCCAAATCGCTTTTCGCCCGGTATATTTTCCCGAAACGAAATTAATAACTGTAATAAAATAAAACAGGAGAAAAAACCATGCTATATTTCCGTAAGTCAATATTTTCGTATAGTCATATAACTTATCATCAACTGCAAATGATAATGTATCTATATATATGAGTGCACATATAGCAATTATCGGTGCAATCACGTTTGCATACCGGAAAAATTTATTCCGCGTTTTGTCAGATACCGCCATAGTAATTCCGATTGCCGAATATGGCAGAATGAACATACAATATTTAATTAGTTCCAAATAATCAAAGTCCAGTATATATGGGGAAATATATATTATATTTATCGTGATAAAAACAAATATCAATTTGAAATTCTTATTCAGATATAGAGTGTTGATAAAATTAAACAGCAAAATTATATCGAGTAACAAAAAAATAGCTGATGAAATAATTTTCGGATTTGACGATATCCCCAAATACGCAATAATGGCATTAAAAAATGTTATTCCACTTAATGCAAAAATAAATATCATAAAGAAAATAGATATGCATTCGAATCGTGAAAATAATCTCATTATTTTTTTCATAAATGTTTCACCAATAAATATGTGAAGGCTTCAAATTTTATGTAAACACCAAAACCCGGTATAAGATTTGGCAAAAGATGCAGTGAATCAAGCCGTCGTCAGCGGTTCAGATCTCTTGTCTGTATTATAACTGAGCCTCCTTTTCTGTCAAGATACAGTAAACAGGACGTCGTTCCGTTTTTTCGCGATGTCAATTATCGCCGAAACCGGTGTATATCGCTGCTTTTATAAGGCTTACCCGGCATACAAAAACCTCCATACCATGTAATTATCTTACATCGATATGGAGGTTGACACAAACGTCGGCGAACTCTCCAGACAAAAAATTTCAAAGTTTTAGATTTCCCGAGTCGCCTTTTCGGATTAAAAGATGCTTTTTCGATTCAGCGTTTTCCGGGCGGTTCCCGGCCGGATTGACCTTCAGTCCATCCGCCAAAATTGTCTTGACCCGGTATCATTACACCTCCCATCATATCTTTCGGTATCTCGCTGACTTCTTCTCCATTGATAATAATAGTACCGCCGTTAAATTCGGCTTTATTTTCATAATCGAACGATGATGTGGGTGCCGTTACATTCACTGTTCCGCCGTTTACGTATATACTCCCGTTACTGTCGAGCGCATCCGTATCGCCGGGACCGACCTCTACAGTTATATTTCCGCCGTTTATTTCAATTGTCGCATCGTACAACGTGCTCTCCTGTACTGCATTGAGACAGTCATCGGAAGCATATACATTTACAGTTCCACCGTTTATTTGTATATACGCAGCCTCAATTCCTTCTGAAGAACGGCTGATATCTAAGGCCGCGTCATCAATCTGAACGACTGTATTTGCTTTTACGCCGTCACTTCCGACGCATATAGTAAACTTACCTCCTCCGATATAAATATATCCGAGCGTATAATCGTCATCGTTTTGGGCCTTTATGCCGTCCCGAGCCGCGTCAATCGTAAATGTTCCGTCACATACCGCTATATAATTTTTTCCTTCAATTCCGTTATTGTCGGCATTGATATTATACGTGCCTCCTGTAAATCTGACATCGTCTTTGCCGTCAATTCCGTTACCTGAGGATGTAATTTTCAGTGTCCCCAGACCGTTGAATACGATATCCTCTTTTGAAAAAATCACGGCATCCGTATTTGAATCGCCATCCGCCTTAAATGCTCCCGTTACGGTCATACAATTAGACGTACCCTCCGTTGTAGTTACGAGGACCTCATCCGCCGACAAAACGTATATCACCGGAAAATCATCATTGGTTACCGTCAGGACGTCAAGCACTAACTGAACCTTCGCACTGTCATCGGCGATAACTTTAATGGTACAGTTTGATGCGGTTCCGCTTATGACGTAAACGCCGTCCTCCGTGATTTCGATAGTTCGGTCGTTTTCTACAGTCATCCTCGTCGCTGCCGATATATCGGCAGTCTGTTCAAGATCTCTTTTTGCAAATAGGCTCGTAGTGTCGATAATTCCGTCGTCATTGCCGGTGTATGGAAACAATACCGATGAATAATTATCAGTGCTTTCAGATTCGTTTTTAACTGACGACACCGATTTGTCCGATGACGATGTCGCAGAATTTCTTGCCGCACTACCGCAAGAAGCGAGTGTACCGGCAATCATTACCACGGCTATAAACGAAATTATAAGCTTTTCAGATATTTTTCTCTTCATGGCACACACTCCTTTCAGGTTGTCAATTAAATTTATTGCCCCATTATAAAGCCTGAAGTTAAAAAATACCTTAAACAAAGCTTTTTTTATTTATACATTTCTAAATGCTTAGAGGTCTTTCACGTTCCACGCCTTCCATACATTCCCTATAAGATCGTTTCCCGGCTTGAGAGTCTTGCCTCCCGGCTGCCAGCCTGCCGGCGTAAACTCAGCACCCTTTGTTTCTCTGACGAGCTGATATGCCTTAATCTGCCTCAGTGCCTCCGCCACGTTTCGGCCTACAGGAGGTGTCAGCACTTCCATTCCCTGAACGATACCGTCCGGATCAATGATAAACCTGCCTCTAACGTCTACACCGGCTTCTCTGTTATATACGCCGTACAGCTCGCCGATGGCACCGGATGAATCGGAAGCCATCGGGAAAGGCACGTCGCAGCCCGCCATCTTTGATAGCTCCGTATCATTCCATATCTTGTGAACGAACTGGCTGTCAACGGATACCGATATCACCTGAACTCCGAGCTCTTCAAACTCCTTATTTTTCGAGGCAACAGCGGCCACCTCCGTTCCGCATACAAAAGTAAAATCCCCCGGATAGAAACAGAGCATCACCCATTTGCCCTTATAGTCTTCAAGATTTATCTCCGTCATATCTCCCTTATGGTATGCCGGCGCCAAAAAAACAGGCGCAGGATTTCCTACTAAAATCATGTTTTTCTCCTTCTTTTCACTCGATTCAACGATCTCGCGGTCATATTCCTCCGCCTTGGGTACCTTGACCGCAGGTCTGTCACAATAGCTCATACTTACATCCTTTCCGAGCCTTTTGCATCGGCCCAAAACCGGTTATAATACGATATCTTACGGTATATGTATGCTCCGTTTCAGTTAGTCTCAAACATCTAAAATCAGTTTCAACCAACTTCTTTGTCAAAAAAAGAGTTAAATTAAGTTTTTTAAACCGGCGTCATCGGCAGTTGGATAATGTTAACAGCATTATCACTATTGCTGTCATACTATGACAAACTGTTCCGGCCCGATATAAAAGCCGGCTGATCCTCTATTTGAAAACCGGCCGGCCAAGGCAATATAAATGCTCAATATATAATTTTATCTGATTTGCGATCGCACTTTTATTCCCAAATATCTTTTTCTTTTTCGGGAACTTTATTCTTTTTGCAATTGTAAATACCGGTGATTAAAAAAACGCTTCCGGAAATAATTAAACCGACATCAACAATAATGGGAATCCATAACAGTAAGCTTTTTGTTTCCACGTGGTAAATCGTTTGAATCAACAGGAAGATTCCCAGAATAAGCTGTGATATCCCTATTGTAAGAAAATGTGCGTAACGTTTATTCATCTGTTTATTCATCTCCTTGTTCCCGCTATACAGATCCAACGGTCCGTCAGCTTTGTTCTTCCGCAGATATACTCTGCCGTTGTACTCTGCAACAACAAAGATCCCGCATTCCTTAAGAAAAGTAAGATAATCCTTCTTCCTGCTGCCGGAGTAATCAGGCAAATCGATCCTGTATTGATACTTTACCGGGGAAACATCCTCAAACTCATATTCTCCATTGTGATATCCGATTAACATGAGTCCTTTTTCTCCCTGTTTGTTCAGCCATTCTTCTTCTTTGTGAATATCAACAAATATTTTTTTAATCCTGGTGCTCATCAGCTGCCTCCTTCATATTCTCTGCGTTTTGCAGAAGTTCTCTCAGACGATCAATCTCTTTTTCAAAGATTTGCTTTCCGCTTTCCGTAATAATGTACTCGATTTTTCTGTCCCGTGCGTGCTCATCCAACTCTTTTATCCACTTTTTTTTCTGCAAAGTATCCAAGGCTCCATAGAGCGAACCGGCTCCAAGATTGACACGGTTATCTGTCATTTGTGCAATGTCTTTCATCAAAGCATAGCCGTGTGCCGGTCGATGTAGCCGCAGCAGAATGTAAAAGATTGCTTCCGTAAGAGCTCCGCTGTTTGCTGTCCGACCCATATTTTCTCCTCTCTAATACGATTTACGATATATCGTTATCTGTAATATATCACAATCTGTAATAGTCGTCAATACCTAAAATAAAAAAAACCGATTTTTTTTGCATAAAAAACTTTCGGCTAAATTTGCATGTTTATTCAACATTCTTATCTGTTAACTTTACAAAGGACCATATTTCATCTAAAAGAAAAGCGGCTTGATACCCTGACGGGCAGTCGGGTGGTGTATCAAGCCGCTTTTTCAATACAACTCGGATAGGAATTATAACATTGTCAAAGGTAATTAAAATCCGCTTACTTTAAATATAAGAAGTTCACTTTTTGAGTTTTCCTCTTTCCTTCCTTCAGTAAGTCCTATATACATTGTACCGTCATTGGCAATTGTGCTTGTGCAAATCCAAGGGTAATCGGTTCCGAATATAGCATCGTCATCAATTTTCCCTGCAAAATTGCCTTCCTTATCCCATAAAGCGAGCTTGCGAAGGTTTCCGTCAAGTACCACATAATACTTTTCAGTTTCAAGTACGCTTTGAGCGGCTCCGATGATATCATCGCCCAGATTTTCGTTCCCCCCCAAGGTAAGAACTATGCTGCCGTTTTTATCTAAAACGTAGACCTTATTATTTTCGCTGTCGGCAGCTTTTCCGAAAAGAAACATATGCTCGTTGGAAGTACAGGAACCTGTGGCGAAATACCCTTCCAATTCACTTATTGTTTCTTTTGTTGCGTTGGTGTTTGAAAGAGTCAGTTTCTCAGGTGTACTGCCGGGCCAGGTAATCAAGCCGCTCTGTCCGTCAGGATTGATGCTTGCCTTATCAGTGCCCTCATATGAGGCAATTTTTGTACCCTCTAAATCCATTTGAATAAGAGGCGACATAAAACCTGACAGGAAAAAAGTGTTATCAGGACCCGGGCTCAGGAACTCATAATCACTTTCCAATGTCCACGAAGCCTCGAGCTTCAGAGAACTGCCTTCATTTTTATATTTCCCGAGCTTCCTGTCATCGGTCAGAACAATAAGGTAATCTCCAACAGCAGTTATTTGAGGTGAAAAAATATCCTTAACAACATAAGGTTCTGCCGCAAACTTGATCCATTCTGAATGAACTGTAGTTGTACCCAGGGTATAGTCGATAGGTGTGGAAAGCGATATCGGTGTACCCTCTACCTCTTTCTCACTGTCGTCGTTTTCTTCGCTGCTGTCACTTGCGACACTCGAATCGGAGGCGGCAGGTGTCTTATCATTGCCCCCACAGGCAGCCAATCCGATAATCATTGAAAATGCCATAATAATTACAAAAACTTTCTTTCTAATCATAACCTTCTTCTTTCTTTGCTTTCAAAAATTTTAGATATTATATATAATTCCACTGTGTATTTAATGTAATATTATACGAAGGTGTTAATATTGTCAACATATTAACATAGATCAAAAAATGATTGCCTGAAACATTTTGATTTCCCACTTCCATCTATGAATACACAGCCAAAAATATCCTCCGGCTTCATTGTAGCCGAAGGATATTATCAAGCGTTCAGGTTCATATCCACTATTTATTTTTTCTTGCCAGTTTGATCTTTCCATATTTATAGAGAGCAATCATCGCATTTACAGCTTGCTCCGCTGTCGGATATGCCGGAATTCCATGATCTCTCAGCTTCATAATCGCCTGTTGACACTCCTCCCCGCCCTGACATTCCATAATGAACGGTTTTTTCAGATGCTTATAAATTTCGTGCAGCTCGATGACCACATCCACCACGGCATTTACATCCGTCACCGCTGTCGGACAAATTGAACCGAGAATTCCGTTTACCTTAGGATCTCTGATTGCCTGACGGAAGGCTCCCTTATACTGAATCGGTGAAGCAGTTCCCGAAATATCGACAGGGTTAAGCGGTGAGCCGAACATAGGCATATATGCACGAATCCGTCCCGGAAGCCCCGGGGAAATTTCCTTCAGCTCATGGAGCGGCAATCCCATTCTTTCAAAATGATCGCAACTCAACAATCCGGAGCCTCCCCCATTGGTAATCATCACAATTTTATCATCATACAGCGGAGGCTGCATTCCCAAAGCTAATGAGACATCCAAAAATTCCTGCCATGTTGTGGCACGGATAGCGCCTGCCTTTTGAAATACCTCATCATAATAAGCATCGCTTGTCCCCTCATTTTCTGAAGCAGTATGTGCAAAAGCGGCCTTGACGCCGATTTTCGAACCACCGACCTTAATCGTAACAATCGGTTTGTCAACCTTTTGGCACGCTTCCACAAATCCTTCCGGACTATCTAAACCCTCAATGTAGATTGCAAGACACTTGGTGTCATTATCGATACCTGCGTAAGCAATAAATTCACAAAAATCCACATCCGCTTTATTTCCAAGACCCACAAAGAAACTCATGCCGAAGTGATCCTTTTGCGAGGTTCCAAGTGCCGCCAGCAAATTTGCTCCCGATTGAGAAATCATAGCCACCGGTCCTTCCATTGGCAGATAAGGAATAAATCCGCAGTTAAAATTCAGATACGGACTTCCCATCCCGACCAAGTTCGGTCCTATAAGCGGCAGCTTATTTTCACGGCAATACTGCGTCAATTCATTCTGCAGCTGTCCGCGTCCGATTTCTTTAAATGCACTTGTTGCGATCACAACAATATTTACCTTTTTTGCAACGCAGTCCTCCAAAACCGACTTAACAATATGTGCAGGCACTGCAACAAAAACCAAGTCCACATCATATGGAATATCCTTTACTGTAGGGTATGCTTTCAATCCGTGCACCTGATCCGATCTGGGATTGACCGGGTAAATTTCGCCTTTGTAGCCCCAAGCTCTCAACCCCTCAATTACCTTGTATCCCACCTTAGTCTCATACCGACTTGCGCCGACCACGGCAATGGACTTCGGATTCAGAGCATACTGCAGACGTTTTACGACATAATCGCGAACATGAAGAACTTTCATTTTATTTCACCTCCTTATTCACGGAAAAACGGCATTTTACGTTATTGCTCATCGTGCGATCCTGAAGGAAATCATCCGTAAATACGCACTCCTCCCAGTATCCATTCTGATCATCAAGTCTGCAAACCCACCTTCTAAACTGCTTTGGAGAATTTGCAATTTTCACTTCCTCAACTTCACCATAACTCTCAATCTTATTACGCAAATCTTTCCAATCTGTCAACTCTTTAAAGGAGCTGAGCATAATATCATAGAAGGAATCGCTAAACTCCCAGATATTATTGAATTCCGGCATATCGGATAATTCATCTGTAATTTGAGATTTTCGATAGCTCGGCACGTTTTGAAACATACGAACCAAATACATCTTCATTGTCAGACCGAGCTTCATATGATTCAAATAAATCATCGGCACCGTATAACGTCCGACATCACATATCTGCATAAAATCTTTCTTCATCTGCTCTCCACTCAATCCGGAAAGCTCTTCCAAAACGGCGTAATCAAACATATCGCCCACTGATTTGGTATTATTGATCGCATCAATAATGCCAAAATCAACCGCATCTATCTTATCCTGTTCCTTCAGCAGCTTTTTGACCTGGTCTTTTCCCCATACAAATTTTCGATAGCCGTCTCCATGCGCATCCCACATATTGACATTTGACTCCCTCACATCGCGACGAATCGGGCATAAATGCACGTATTCCAACTCCGGCATATCGCGCCAAGGCCCGATTACGTCTGACAGAAGATTGTCCAGAACTCTCATATGATTTCCGTTGAAGAAATCAAAATCACCCTCTGTCTGATATCCGGTACAGATATCATCCTTATTTTGGAACCACTCGGACAGCTGCTGCTTTATTTCCTTTGGGGTATCCTTCTTCAATTTAACCACCCAGTAGTAAAGCCCCCAACCGTACACCGCCACCGCCGGATTGTATACAAGCATTATAATACGCTCATCATACAGGCGTTTCAGTCTCTTTCTGACCTCCTCCCTGTCCACCTTGACTTTCGAGGCAATGTAGTCCAAGTTAAATACCTCGGGATAATTTTGATAAAAAGATTTTGCCACATTGTAAGCGCTAAATTCCGCGCTGTCGGTGGCAACCGTTCCGGGTTCGGTGAAGCCGATTCCCCGCGGAGCAAAGAAATACTCTTTCATCCATTCCTGCTGCTCCTCTGTTCCTAACAAATACTTTTTTTCTCCCATGATTCATAACCCTTCTTTCATAAAACAATCCTGTATGCTGTCAGCAGTTATTACACCACTCGTTTAACTATATATTACCCCGGATCTGGAATAGTCAAACATTTCTGCACTTTTTCCAGAAATATCCACTGAAAAAACATCCCCGCGTCAAACGCGGGGTTTTTCACATGCGGGCATAGCCCTTG
>CALIXS010000002.1 GCA_938046095.1 uncultured Clostridia bacterium | reverse complement strand
CGGACTCAATCGCTTTTTTCTATACCTGAGGTCTCACATCTATTGTAAAGCTACACCCGCTGAAGACATGATGAAGCCCGCTTTGTTGACATGCAAAGCGCCGAGGGATTATAATAATAGAACATGTTCCGAAGCGGGAAATATCAATGCCGAGGGGGCGGAATTCTTTTGGCTTGTACATCTGAACTACAATTCAAAACGGGACTTGACGAGAAGCTGTATGACGATTTTGTCAAGGCATCATCCGATCCGCAGCTTTTGCAGTCGGCAAAATGGGCAAAAGTCAAATCGGGATGGGCGCATGAGTTCGCCGGTATATTCAGAGGCGATGAACAGATCGGAGCCTGCCTGATTCTGATAAAACGTCTGCCGCTCGGATTTACGATGATGTATATACCGAGGGGACCTGTAATGGATCTTACGGACATGGTGTCCGTGAAGTTTTTTACCGACAGTCTCCGGAGGTGGGCGGCTGCGAAGCGCGCTTTATTTGTCAAGATAGACCCGGATATCGTTTATGCGGCTTATCATAAAGAGGAACAGCGCATAGTGAACCGCGATGCCGAAAGGAGTGTGGCGGCTCTGATGTCCGCAGGATTTATCCACATGGGATTCACTACGGGTATGTCGACGACTATACAGCCGAGATTTCACATGGTTTGCCGGGCGGACGAATACGGTGAGGAAAGCTTTACCGGAAAGGGCAGGCGAAATTACAGGACAGCGGCAAAAAACAAATTCCTGACTACCGAGCTGAGAGCTGCGGACGGGCTTGACGATTTCGAAAAAGTGATGAAATGTACCGCGTCACGCAAGGGTGTTTCTCTCAGAGATAAAAAATATTACGGACTTCTTCTCGACACGTACGGAAACGACGCGTTTTTGATGCTTACATATTTTGATCTTCAGGAGGCATATGACGAAAACGGTATGCTGCTCGACAGGTGCAGAACCGACGCCGAGGCGTGTCCGGCAACATCGCCGAAAAAGCTCGCCAAGATTAAAGAAACACTTGAGTCCCTCAAAAAGAAGGAGAGCGAGTACAGCGCTCAGCTTGCAGATTACGGCGGACGAGTATGTGTTGCGGGTACGCTGACCGTCATGTACGGGCGGCGCGCGGAGATTCTCTACGCGGGCGCCGACAACGCATTCAGAAGGCTCAACGCGCCTTATCTAACATGGGATATGACGATGAGAGAATGCTTCAGGCGCGGCATGACGGAGGCAAATATGGGCGGGATAACAGGCGAGGGGGACGGTCTCGAAACGTTCAAGAGCTCGTTTCACCCTCTGATATATGAATATGCCGGAGAGTTTGACCTGCCTGTAAACAGAATACTTTACAGGCCGGCAAAAAAGTTTTATATGATGAGAAGATAACAGAAAGGAGGACTTTCACCGTATGGACAATACAGGGCAGGACAGAGATCTGGCGTTTGAAGAGGGTTTTGAGAAGGTTCTCCTATACATAGAAGAAAAAAAATATTTTCGTGCACGCGATGAGCTCGTCAAATTCAACCCCGTCGATATCGCGGAGCTCCTCGAGGATATAACCGGGGAAACGGATATAAAGACGACGGTGATTTTGTTCAGGCTGCTTCCCAAGGATGTTTCGGTCGAGGTGTTCTCGGAGCTGCCGTCCGGCGATCAGTTAGGCATCATAGAGAGTATAACCGATAAGGAAATCGAGTATATCGTCGGCGAGATGGATTTTGACGACAAGATTGACGTCCTCGAAGAACTGCCGGCAAACGTAGTAGATAAGATAATAGAAAAGGCTCCCAAGAATGAGAGGAAGATGATAAACACCTTCCTCAACTATTCGGACAATTGCGCGGGTACGCTGATGACACCGGACTATATAAGCCTTCAGCGGCAGTGGACTGTCCGGGACGCGCTCGATCATATAAGGCGCGAGGGTATGGACGCCGAAACGATATATACCTGCTACGTCAAGGATAAAGGGCGCAAGCTGATCGGCATTGTATCGCTGTCTACGCTCGTGACGAGCGATGACGATGAAAGGATCAACGACCTCATGAGGACGGAATTCGTATGCGAAAACGTTTACGAGGACAGAGAGGCCGTCGCTGATGATTTCCGTAAATACGGCCTTATGGCGATACCCGTCGTGGACAACGAGGACAGGCTTGTCGGCATCATTACTTTCGACGATATCCTTGATGTAATCGAAGAGGAAACAACCGAGGATTTCGAGAGGATGAACGGCGTCATCGACTTTGACGAGTCGGATCGCGGTTACCTCGATACATCCGTGTGGCAACATGCAAAAAACAGGCTGCCGTGGCTTTTGATCCTCATGGTCGCGTACGTGTTCACGGGAATGATAATCACGAGCTTTGAGGCTACGCTGTCGCAGGTGATAAGCCTCGTGGCATATATGCCGATGCTGATGGGTACAGGAGGGAATACGGGCTCGCAGGCGGCGACGCTGATAATAAGAGGGCTCGCTACGGACGAAGTTGAGCCGTCTGACGCGGCGAGGATTCTCTGGAAGGAAATAAGGGTCGGAGCAGTTCTCGGAGCTATATTGAGCCTGGCGAATTTTTTCAGGATATGCCTGATAGACGGAAACGGTGTCGGAGTGGCGCTGACCGTATGCATCGCGATGATAGGCATAGTGGTATTCGCCAAGGTCATAGGGAGTATGATACCTCTCATAGTAAAAAAGGCGAACCTCGACCCGGCACTTATCGCAAACCCGGCTATTTCGTCCGTTTCGGATGCGGTGGCACTTTCAATATATTTCCTTATGGCAAAGGTATTCTTGGGATTGTAGACAGAACGGCGGGGTGGAGATGGATTTTTCTGTTATAATACCTGATAGAGATGACGATACGTCCAAGAAGGATTACGGCAGTATAGCCGTTGTAGCGGGCATGGCGGGCATGGCAGGCGCGTCCGCACTTTCGGCAAAGGCGGCGCTCAGGAGCGGAGCGGGTCTCGTAAGAGTTACTGCACCTTCAAACAGGGCTGTTGTTATAAACATACTTGCTCCGGAGGCTATATACGTTTCACCGAAAGAAGTAATAAAACATGCCGCAGGCTTTGATGCGGTAGCGATAGGACCGGGCATGGGCAAAACGTCCGGTACGGTGAAAGCTTTGGCAAAGCTGTTCAAACTGTGCACAGGTCCGCTCGTGATAGATGCCGACGGACTGAATTGCCTTGCTGTCAGTGAAAGGCTTGCGCGTCTGGCGTCGGAAAGCGCAGCCGACATAATAATAACTCCGCACGAGGCTGAGGCGGCGAGACTGCTCGGGATTCCTTCGGTTTCGGACAGGGACTCTGCCGCGGAGGCGCTCGCCGAAAAGTACAACTGCACCGCTTTGCTAAAGGGTCATCAAACCATAGTCATCGGCAGGGACGGCAGAAGGTATGTCAACGAAACGGGCAATCCGGGAATGGCTACGCCGGGCTCGGGCGATGTGCTGACGGGAATCATAACGGCGCTTGCCGGGCAGGGGCTCACATGCTTTGATGCCGCCTGTGCGGGTGCGTACATACACGGTTCGGCGGGAGACCTGGCGGCAGAGCAAAGGGGTGAATACGGCATGACGGCCGCAGATATAATAGACAAGCTGCCCGAGGCGTTTCTGAGCTTGCAAGGGTTTTTAAGGAGGAAGAAATGGAAAACATCGATTATCGGGAGATAGCGGCAAGGATACGCTGTGATGTGATCAAAGCGACTTTCCACGCCGGATCGGGGCATCCCGGCGGGAGTCTTTCGGCGGCGGATATAGTGACCGCACTGTATTTCGGCGAGATGAACATCGATCCCGAGAATCCGAATATGAAGGGAAGAGATAAATTTATCCTGTCAAAGGGGCACGCCGCACCGGTTCAATATGCCGCGCTCGCCGAAAGAGGATATTTTCCCGTTGAGGATATCATGGGCCTGCGGAAGCTCGGGAATATTTTTCAGGGACATCCCAACATGCAGATGGTGCCGGGAATAGAGATGTCGACCGGCTCACTCGGTCAGGGCTTTTCGGCATCCGTCGGCTTTGCTCTCGCAAACAGACTTGACGGTGATCCGGGAAGAATATACGTGCTGCTCGGTGACGGTGAGCTCCAGGAGGGTATAGTCTGGGAGGCGGCGATGTCGGCGGCGCATTACAGGCTCGACAATATTACGGCGATCGTAGATTGGAACGGCCTTCAGATAGACGGAGCCAACGACGATGTTATGAGGGTGAGCCCGATAGATGAGAAGTTCAGGGCGTTCGGCTGGCACACGGTCGTGATTGACGGTCACGACTTTGATCAGATACGCGGCGCGTTTGAAGAGGCGCGTCGGATGAAGAACCGACCCACTGCAGTCATAGCGAAAACTCATAAGGGAATGGGCGTTTCGTTCATGCTCGACAATGCGGGCTGGCACGGCAAAGCGCCGGACGAAGAGCAGGCAAAGCAGGCCGTAGAAGAGCTCGGAGGTGAATGGTAATGGCAGACATACAGGCAACAAGAGAAGCATACGGTAACGCGCTTCTCGCACTCGGAGCCGAAAGAGAAGACCTTATCGTGATGGACGCCGATCTTTCGGGATCTACAAAAACGGGCGTATTCGCCAAAGCATACCCTGAGCGGTTTTTCAACATGGGCATCGCCGAACAGAATATGTACGCTGCGGCCGCGGGCCTTGCGCTTTCCGGCAAGGTCGTATGCGCTTCAACATTCGCGATGTTCGCTGCCGGGCGTGCTTTCGAGATAATAAGAAATTCTATAGGATATACCGGTGCAAATGTAAAGGTATGCGCAACACACGCAGGGATAACTGTCGGAGAAGACGGGGCGACGCATCAGACCTTTGAGGACATAGCGCTGATGAGAACAATACCGGGAATGACCGTAGTAAATCCGTGCGACGGCCCGAGCGCCGAAAAGCTTATATGGCAGGTCATAAATATGAACGGTCCGGCGTATGTAAGGCTCGGCAGGTCTGCTGTTCCCGTATTTTACGATAAGACCGACGAAGTCATTCTGGGCAGGGGAAACCTTCTGCGCAGCGGGTCGGACGTCACGGTAATAGCTACCGGTATTATGGTATCCTCGGCGATGGAGGCTGCATCAAGACTCGCCGAAGAGGGCATCGACGTCAGAGTAATAGACATGCACACGATAAAGCCGCTCGATGAGGAATCGATTGTCAAAGCGGCGGAGGATACAGGGCGCATCGTCACCGCGGAGGAGCATTCCGTGATAGGCGGCCTCGGCTCGGCAGTGGCCGATGTCCTCGCCAGAAAATGTCCGGCAAAAATGGAAATGGTAGGACAGCAGGACACATTCGGCGAATCGGGAAAGCCATATGAGCTCAGAGAAAAATACGGCATGACGACGGAGGCGATCGTCATGGCGTTAAGAAGCATATATTAGAGAATAATCGCGTATCCGATGATACTTCATGATGATGCCTTGCGGTGATGCTTTGAAAAATGCTTCGTGGTGATGTTGTGAAAAATGCTTTGTAAAGAAGAATATCGGCGGCGTTTTTCTGAAAACAGAGCTTTATTCACGTTTTGGAGCGATTACAATGAGCAGGCGTATGTATGCATGATTTAGTGAATCAGAAAAAACGGATTTTCCTGTCAGGTGTTTTTGCGTGTTTCCTGACGTGTTTGATTTGTATTTTGATCGCGACTTCCGGATGTGAAACAAGGCCGTCACGTGAATACGGTGTGTTCCTCGGCATCAACGGTGAAGAAACCGATCGCCTGAAGGATTACAGCCTTGCGGTTATTGAGCCGTCGGAATTTGAGGCGGTGCAGATTCGGGAGTTTCATGAAGCGGGAAAAACGATATACGGTTATATCAACATCGGGGCCGTTGAGGAATACCGCCCCTACTATGAGCGATTTAAGGATATTACGCTCAGCGTATATGAGAACTGGCCGCTGGAACGCTGGACAGATGTATCCGATCCCGAATGGCAGGCATTTGTTGTCGATGAGCTTGCAAAGCAGTATGCCGACATTGGCGTTGACGGCTTCTTTTTGGATAATGCGGATGTCTACTTTCATTATCCGACGGAAAACATCTTTCAGGGACTTTGTTCAATCCTAAAAGGGTTGAAGGGCTATGATCTTCCGCTTATTGTAAATGGTGGCGATGATTTTGTTTCACGGTGCATGGACGAGGAGATCGCCCTTTCTCTGTTTGACGGGATCAATCAGGAAACCGTTTTTACCACTATAGTTTTTGAAAACGAAAGTTACGGAAAGCAAAAGGAAGAAGAAACACTGTATTTTAAGGATTATCTTACGAGAGCAAAAGACTGGGGTTTATCCGTGTATCTTTTGGAATACGTTGCAGATCCGGCACTTTCAAAGGAGATCGATGACTATTGCAGGGGGAACGGATTTTTCTGGTATAACGCGCAGAGCCTGGAGCTCAGATAAAGTTTTCCTTCTGTCGTCCGCGATCATCGCAGAAAGTGCGGACAAGAAAGATTGCGCAAAAAGCGCTTCTTTTTTTGTCTTGTGCGCAGTAGTTTATGATGCGCTGTCGGATTCCCCGCGACACCGCTTTGTTTTAAACTCTGTCGCATGCGACACACCTCATTTTTGCCATGTGTCGCGGTAATTTCAGGTGCGCTGGGATGCATATTATCAACTGTAAAAGTAGGACATGGATACAAAATTTTAGCAGAAGCCATAGAAAAAAACTTGACATATGAAATAAAGTGTTCGCATCTGATTATATGCGGAAAAGAAGATCGTGCAGGTTCTTGCATATAATATAAACCAAAAGAAAAAGTGTGGAATAAGGTGAGCAATCTAAATGGTTTTGTTTGGCGAAGTGATTTAATCAATACAAGAATTATAGATGAGAATAAATTTGTGGAGGTTTCTAAAACATGAAATATTATAAAACTATAACGTTAAAAGACGGGAGATGGTGTTTGCTTCGTAATGCCATGGGTTCTGATGCTAAAGCTGTTCTTGAAAATTTTAATAAAGTTCATGCGGAAACAGATTTTCTTCTTTCTTATCCGGACGAAAAAAGGTTTAGCATTGATGAAGAGATAGAATTCCTTGCAAAGAAACAAATCAGTCCTTCAGAAATACAAATTTGCTCGATAGTAAATAATAAAATAATAGGGTTAGCAGGGATTTCTTCCCTTGGATCAAAAGAAAAGATAAAACACCGTGCTGAATTAGGAATAAGTATTGAACAGGAATTTTGGGGATTGGGAATAGGAAGTGCCTTGACTAAGGCGTGTATTGATTGTGCTAAAAGTGCAGGATATAAGCAGCTTGAGCTTGAAGTAGTAGCAGAAAATTTTAATGCTATTGCAATGTATAAGAAGTTGAGGTTTGAAGAATATGGTCGCAATCCAAGAGGATTTTGTTCTCGTTATACAGGGTGGCAGGAGCTTATATTGATGCGATTATCTTTAGAATAACAAATTTCATCTTGTCGAGTTAACAACTTAATAAAACTGACATAGGAACAGTAAATCAAAAAGATACTTGGCAAAACACTTCCGGTCGGATTCCCTGCGACACTGCTTTATTTTGGGTTCTGTCGCATGCGACACTCCCTCTTTTTGTCACTTGTCGCGGTGAATTCAGACCGCGCCGCTCGGGATCGTATGTCCGTCATTGTTGGCACTGCGGATGTCTGCGGTTACTCGTGCTCGATTTCCTATTTTTTGCTTAATATATGGGAAAGTCGGGAAATGGTTGTATTCCCCAAACTATGAGGTTATTATCTCTGTATGATCAGGTTCGGTTCAGGAAAAAAGCTTGAAGAGGAATGTCTGAGGTACGAGCCGGTGCTCAGCGGGAATATTGCGGTGACAGGTACGGGCAGGGGCGTCGGAGCTACAACTGTCGCTTTGATGCTGGCGGGTGTCGCCGCAGAGCACGGTGAGGCTGTTTCGTTTACGGAGTGTCAGGATCCGTCGCAAATGGCGAGGCTCGTATATCATATCCTTTCAATGGATAAGAGAAGAGGAACACCGGTCAGTATTTACGGGGCTGCGGCGGAAGGGCTGCCTGTCCGCATCATCGAGAACAGGATGATGATGGAGGCAGGCCAAGGTCACATCGATTGGCGCATTGTGACACCCGATGATGTTAATGAAGCGGTGAGACTCGACAAGGCGCAGATGACGAGGATCGTGTCATCTGCCGGAGGCGATGTCTGTATTTTTGACGTGTCGTCTGACGGCAGTACGGATCACCTGTTTTCCGACATGGATCTCGTCGTCGCGGTCGTCGACCCGCTGCCTTCGCGTCTGCTGATGCAGGCTTCGAGGATCGCTTCGATCAAATATATCAAGAACAAAGGCATACCGGTGGTGTTCGTCGTCAATCGCATCAACAAAGGAGTTTCGAAGCGACACGTTAAGAGGATCATCCGGGATCCGGACATCATCTTTATCGATATGATCGACGAAACGTATATATATGCGGCGGAGTTCGGAGGTTTGTTCCCATGGGAACAACCGGCGGCTGCCGATGCCGCTGCCGTGCTCTTCACAGAAATTTCACGGTGGAATAAAAGGGTAATTGGGTGTTGACTATTTCCAAAATGGCTGACTTGGTGTATAATCGAAGCATATGTTGACGGTATTTTCATGTGAGGTTTACGAATGATCACATTTGAGAATGTTACGAAAAGGTATAATGACAATATAGGACTCGAGAATGCGAGCATACAGATCGACGACGGAGAATTCGTTTTTTTAGTCGGTCCGAGCGGAGCGGGAAAGTCCACATTCATAAAGCTCATACTCAAGGAGATAAACGCCGACAATGGAAGTATAACTGTCGATGACCGTGAGATCACGACCATGAGCAGTAGGGAGATACCGTATCTTCGCCGCAGTATAGGGATAGTGTTTCAGGATTTCAGACTTCTTCCCAAGAAGACGGTATATGAGAACGTCGCTTTTGCGCTCGAGACTGTTCACAAATCCAAAAGAAGAATCAAAAATCGCGTGCCGCCCGCCTTGGAGATGGTCGGCATAGGTGATAAGGCGAACAAGTATCCCGATGAGCTTTCTGCCGGAGAACAGCAGAGGGTGGCGATAGCCAGGGCAATCATAAACAAGCCGTCCCTTTTGATCGCCGACGAGCCTACGGGCAATCTCGACCCGGAAACGGCACAGGGCATAATGGAACTCCTTGCGGAGATAAACAGGACGGGGACCACGATAGTCATGGTGACTCACGCGAAAGATATCGTCGACAAAATGCATAAACGCGTAGTGGCGATTGAGCAAGGGCATATAGTCCGCGACGAGTACGGCGAATACGGATATGCGGAAACTGTGACTGAGGAGTGTACCGATGCTGACGATCGCTTATAATATCAAACAAGCCTTCAAGCAGCTTTGGAGAAACAAGGGCATGGCGGCTGCTGCGGTATTTGCGATAACCGCTATGATGCTTATATTGGGGTTGTTTTTCGTGATTTCCGTTAACATCAATCTGTTTACGGAGATGCTGAAGAACAACTACAATGAGGTCGAAGTGTTTCTCGCCGACGATGTGACGGAAAGCGGTGCACATTCGATTATAGATCAGATCAGGGAATACGATGGAGTCAGGGACACGATATACCGTACCAAAGAGGAGGCCATGACCATAATGAAGCAGCGCTGGGGGGAGAACAGTTATCTGCTCGACAGTCTTGGCGAAAATCCGTTTCCCGACTCGATAGTTATTACGGTTGACTCTATGGAGACTGCGGACAGGGTGACCGCCGCATGTACCGGCATGGACGGCGTGGAGGACATAAAATATTACAAGGAAACGGTGGAAAAGCTTGCGAGGATATCGAAGTTTTTACAGATAGCGGCGATGATGATAATGGTATTTCTCGTTATAGTATCTGTCGTGATCGTATCAAACACGATCAAGCTTACCGTTCTGGCGCGGTCGCGGGAAATAGAAATAATGAAATACATCGGAGGGACGAACTGGTTCATACGAGGTCCGTTTCTCGTAGAGGGTATAATAATAGGACTGATATCGTCGGTGATATCGGCGGCGGTGACGCACTTCCTTTACAAGGAGGTCATGGAAATGATCGGAACCCAGATGATGACGATCATGAGCTCACCTCTTGTACCGGCCGGATATCTGTCCGTCAATCTCATACTCGTATTCGTGTCTATGGGTGTAAGTATAGGTGCATGCGGAAGTATAATTTCGATGAGGAGATTTCTTGATACATGATCAAAGTAAGGAGGAACCGACAGATGAAACGACCGTTACACATCATGATCAAAAGGTACGCGTCTCTGGTACTGGCAGCAACGATGACTTTTGTTCTCGCCGCATCGCCCAGCGTATTTGCGACTGAATCCGAAGACGAGCTGAACTCGGTTCAGGAGCAACAAAACGACGCAAAAGAAAGCCTTGAGGAAATCAAGACAAATATCACAAAGTACGAAAACCAGCTTTCCGAGCTCGGTACTCAGCAGACCGAGATACAGACTCAGATCAATGCCAAGCAGGATGAGATAAATCAGATCAATGACGATATTGAGGCAAAGCAGGCTGAGATAGATGATCGCAATGACGGTCTCGGAAAGAGGCTGAGAACTATGTACAAGAACGGAACAGTCAGTTATATTGACATAGTTCTCGATTCGCAGAACTTTTCGGAGCTTTTGTCGAACGTATATATGCTTCAGCGTATATACAGGAGCGATCAGGATACGGTGGCGAAGCTTCAGTCGGCGTATGATGAGCTTCAGACAAAAAAGGATGACCTCGCGCAGGCTCAGGCCGAGCTTCAGGCTTCCAGGGATGACCTGGACTCAAAGCAGTCGGAGATAAAAACCGCGACGGCATCGCTTAACGAAGAAAAGGGCAAAGTTCAGGCGCAGATAGACGCATTTCAGGAACAGATAAATTCCCTGAACGATAAGATCGCCGCAGAGCAGGCGGCAGCCGAAGCCGAAAGGAGAGCTGCTCAGGAGGCGGCACAGAATACAGACGGCGGGAGCGGTGACGGAGTTCAGGTCATAGGCTCGGGCGTATTGTCCTGGCCGGTAAACGGACCTATAACATCATATTTCGGTCACAGGGTAGGGCTTGAGCAGTACGGAACGTGGCACGGGGCGCTTGATATCGGCTGTGCACACGGAACGCCTATACGCGCCGCCGACTCGGGAACGGTAATGAGTCTGACCGGCTGGTATGAGCAGGGCTACGGCTGGGGTGTATTCATCGACCACGGGAACGGACTCGTGACCGTATACGGACACAACAGTCAGCTCCTCGTAAGTCCGGGAGATCACGTTGAAAAAGGGCAGGTAATAGCCTATGCGGGAGCTACCGGCTGGGCTACCGGTCCGCATTGTCATTTCGAGGTAAGAGTAAACGGAGTATGTGTCGACCCGCTGCTCTACCTGTCATAAAAAATATGCAGCTTCAACCGGCAATAAAAACGATTCTGAATAAAAGAGGAATCTCCACGGCGGAGGACGTCGTGGAGTTTCTGTCCGATAAGCCTCGGAAAACATACGATCCGTACCTGCTTAAAGGCATGGATGATGCCGTAGAGCTCGTGCTCGGAGCGATTGAGACAGGCGCGGGGATATGCGTTTACGGCGACTATGATGCCGACGGGGTGACGTCTGTCGCACTTATGATGGATGTTCTTCGCACGGCGGGAGCCGAATGCTCGTATTATATCCCGTCGCGCTTTGACGAGGGCTACGGACTGAACAGCGACGCGCTCGACAGGATAAAAAAAGCCGGGGCGGAGCTCGTGATAACGGTCGATTGCGGATGCTCATCCGTGGCGGAGGTTGCACATGCGCATGAGATAGGACTTGAGATTATCGTGACGGACCACCATGAGCTAAAAGGCGAGCTCCCCGATTGCGTGCTGATAGACCCTAGGCAGCCCGGGTGCGGATATCCGTTCAAATCGCTCGCCGGAGTAGGTGTTGCCTTTAAGTTCGCGCAGGCTATATCAGCTGAGCTCGGTTTGCCTAAGCAGACCGTAACGAGAAATCTCGATCTCGTCGGAATAGGTACTGTCGGAGACATAGTGCCGCTCCTTGACGAGAACAGAACACTGGCAAAATATGGCCTCAGAGCTATCAATATAAGTGAAAGAGCGGGTCTCAGAGCTTTGATCGAAAAGACGGGATTGAAACAGGGTGAGATAAATTCGCGCAGCGTATCGTTTGTCATAGTACCGCATATCAATGCGGCAGGCAGGATGGGAAATGCGACGGATGCCGCCAGACTTATGCTCGCGGGTGATGAGAAAAGAGCCGATGCGCTCGTCGATATACTTATAAGCAGCAACATGAAGCGCAGGGAAACCCAGGAAACGATATACAGGGACTGCATAGGACACATCGGAGAAAACGGAGCGGACGGCGGGTTTTTGCTCGTCGAGCTTGAGGATGCACACGAGGGCGTTACGGGGATAGTCTGCGGTATGCTTAAGGAAACATACAAGGTGCCGTCGATAATAGTGACATCAGTAGACGAGGCGACGTGCAAGGGAACGGCAAGAAGTACGGACAATATCGATATTTTTCGTCTGTTGAGCAGGAGGAACGATTTGTTCGTGCGATTCGGCGGACATGCGGCGGCGTGCGGGTTTACGATCCTCAGGGAAGATGTCCCGAAGCTGAGAGACTTTCTCGAACAGGAGATCGGAACCATGAAGTCTGAAAATCCCTCTTTGTTCGAGACTCCGGTCGAAGCCGATGTAAGGCTTGAGCCGTCCGATGTAAGCTTTGAATTCGTCGGCCAACTGAGAGCGCTCGAGCCGTTCGGCAAATGCAACGAACTGCCGCTTGTAGAGATAAGCATGAAGCCGGGTGCTGTAAGGCGAATGGGAAGCGAGGGACAATACCTGAGCTTTACCGGTGAGCTTGCCGACGGCACCGGGGTGCGTTGTATCGATTTCGGCGAAGCCGACAGGACTGAGCGGGCTATAGCGCGTGCCGACGGTGCGGAAATGGCATTTATAGGTAAGCTCGAGGAACAGACGTGGAACGGCAGAAAATATCTGCAAATGACAATATCCGCAGAGGGTGAAGTCGATGGATAAAAAAAGAGGCTCTGCCGGACTGCTCGTTTTTGTGACGGTTCTGCTCACGCTTGCGACCGCCGCCGGCGGACTCACGGCATATATAAAATTGGCGGACAAAATCGTTGTCGACAGAAAAGGGTATGAGGAAATATCCGGCAAGCTCGACAAGTACGGTAAGCTTATAGAGATAGACGATACGATAGCGGACGAATACCTCTTTGACTATAACGAAGAAGGCATAATGGAGTCTGCATACAGATCAATGCTCGCAAGTCTCGGTGACGAATATACAAGGTATCTTGACGAAGATGAGTTGGCTGAGCTTCGTGACAACGTCAACAGCACTTTTACAGGTACGGGAATAGTATTCAGGCAAAGTGATGACGGATTTGTGATAACCGAGATAATTACGGGCGGTCCGGCAGATGCTGCGGGGCTTAAGGTCGGCGATATAATTACAGGAGTCGACGGAAAGGAATATACAGATCAGCAGCAGCTTCGCGATGCACTCAAGGGCGACGCCGGCAGTACCGTCAGGATAACATACAAACGCGGCGATGAAACGATGGATGTCAACGTCGTGCGCGGCGAGATAGTCGATGCGAGCATGGAAAGCGGAATCATTGACTCAAAGATCGGATATGTGCGCATCAAGTCGTTCGGGAAAGAAACGTACAGCGACTTCGACAAGGCGATACGTGACTTTGAGAAGGCGGGTATACGAAAGCTCATAATCGATCTTCGCAGCAATCCGGGCGGCCTGTTCGAGACGGGGATCAAAATAGCGGACAGGATTCTTCCTAAGTGCCTGATAACGTATACTGAGGACAAGAACGGTGTAAGAGAGGACTATAATTCCGATGACGAATGTATCGATATGGATGTAGTCGTCATAGTAAACGAAAAGACCGCGAGTACCGCTGAAGTGCTGACGGCGGCGATTGCGGACAACGGAGCCGGAAAGGTCATAGGCATGCCTACATACGGCAAGGGCATAGTACAGAAAATGTATGAATATGACGACGGTTCAGCTGTCAATATTACAACAAAACAGTATTTTTCGCCTAACGGAAGGACGATCAACAAAACGGGCATTATCCCCGACGAAAGTGTCGAACAAAGCGCGGATGCGGCAGAGGACGTACAGCTTGCGCGAGCTAAGGCGATACTCGGCGATTGACTTTAGCATGTAAAAGTGCTATGCTTTATCAAACAAAAGTAAGATTATATCGGGGGATTACAACATGGCTTATGAATCGAAATTCAAAAGGTCAGATATCGACGAGCTTTTCGACGGCGTTCTTACGCTTCGGACGCGCGAGGACTGTTACAGGTTTTTCGAGGATATATGTACGATAAACGAGATACATGCAATCGCGCAGCGGCTTCAGGTGGCGAAACTCCTTTCCGAAAGGAAGACGTACAGCGAGATAGAAAAACTGACAAACGCTTCAACCGCAACTATAAGCCGCATAAACAAATGTATAGTCTACGGCGCTGACGGCTACAGGAGAGTGCTTGAAAGACTCGAGGCGGAAAAGAAAAAAAAGTAGTTACGGCGGGTGCTGATATACGCACCCTTTTTCTATGGGAAAAAGTGATGGTAAGTATTTATTTTTATGATGGCCCTTTCGGTCACGGCAAAGCGGGATACGATATTATAAAACGGGCTGCACGCCTATATTGTAATGAAAAAGGATTCGATGTAAATGAATTGAATATAGAAGTTGACAATAAGGGAAAGCCCTTTTTTGTCGGCGAAAGCATATACTTTTCTCTTTCGCATACCGGTGACATGTGGATGTGCGCTTTCTCGGAATTTCAGTGCGGACTCGATATCCAGGAAACAGGCAGCAGAGACATCGACAGGATTGCCGAGCGCATGTATACAGATAACGAGAAAAAATATGTGCAGCTTTGGGGAAGCGAGGGCTTTTACGATGTCTGGGTCAGGAAGGAGGCTCTCGCCAAATATACGGGAGAAGGGATCTTTTCTGAGACGGTGTCAGTCGTATCGCAGACGCACGACCTTATGAGGGAGATCGCAATAGACGATACAGAGCTCACTTTGTACGATATTGAGCTTCTTCCCGAAATAAAATGCGCTTTATGTTCTCCCGATAAGGAGGGCTGGGAGGTGAGAGAGCTCATATGAACATCTACGAACAGGCGGCAAAGCGGATCGCGAGCGGCAGGCGTACGGAAAAGGAGCTTAAGGATTGGCTCACTGTAAAGGGCTTTGATCACGCAGATGTGAGGAAGGTCTTAAGAGAATTTTGCGCGGACGGATATATAGACGACTACGCGTATGCCGTCGATTTTTTCAAATATGCGGAAGGCAAGTGCTGGGGAAAGGCGAGAGCGTACAGGGAGCTTGAACGTAAGGGAATAGGATCCGTGACAGCTGATGAGGCGTACGACGAATATGCGGCTGAAAGCATCGGGGACGAAATGCAAAAGGCGGTGAAAGCGTTGAAAAAGGCATCATCTCTTTCCGATCTCGATGAAAACGGGCGCCTGACGGAAAAGGCAAGGGCGCGTTATGCGCGGCGTCTGTTTTCATACGGCTTTGATACGTCAACTATTTACGGCGCGATAGAGAAAATCGCGAGCGAGCTTAAGGAGGAGCTGTACAGTGGAGTTTTGTAAACTGACAGAAAAAGAATATAAGGTGTTCAGAGACGCGCATCCGTACAGGACGTTTTTGAATTCGGTCGAAGCGCTGCGCCTCAGGGCACAAAGCGGAAGGGTTGAGCTTCTCGGTGTCAAAGACGGAGGTGTCGTCGTTGCGGCGACGCCCGTTGTAATCGCACCTGCGGCGAGGATATACGAATATTGGTACGCACAGCGCGGCTTTCTCATAGATTATAGAAATGACGGGCTGATGGGCTTTTTTACGGCTGAGCTTAAAAAATACGCCAAAGCGAACAAAGCCATGTACCTTCGCGTAGACCCATATATAAGAAGACGTGCGCGCGATATCAACGGCGACATAGTAGAGGGCGGGGAGGACAACTCCGATATCATAGATATAATGAAGCGTGCCGGCTTCATTCACGAGTCTGACAAGCCCGGTCTCAACAACGTAACTCAGTCGCGCTGGATGTTTTCTCTATATATCAACGGGAGGACGGCGGAAGAGCTCTATAAGCAGTTCGACGAGCAGACGCGCTGGTCGATAAACAAAACGGTCAAGCAGGGTATAGAGGTTCGCGAGTTGGGTATCGACGAGATCGACATTTATACGAGGATGATGGCGGAAACGGCTGTGCGACGCGGCTTTCCGGCAAGGACAGCTGACTTTTACAGGAGGTTCATGGAGGTTTACGGAGATCATGCAAAGCTTTTGCTCGCATATCTCGACATCGGCACGTTCAGATCAAGGCTCAAAGAGGCAAGGAGCGGGCTTGATGACGACCTCGCGGAGATAAACAGGAAGCTTGAAAGTACGCCGAACAACAAAAAGCTTCTGAACAAAAAAAAGGTCGCAGAGGAAGCGGTGGCCGTAAACGAACGCAATATGAGACGGGCCGATGAGCTCGAGAGGGAGCACGGCGCTATTCTGAATATGGCCACATCATGCTTTACCGTATATGACAACGAAGTGCTCTACCTGTTCAGCGGTACGGATGACACATACCGCGGATTTAACGGTCCGTATGCGATACAGTGGTATATGATAAAATATGCGGTGGAACACGGCATAGACAGATATAATTTCTACGGGATATCGGGAGATTTTTCCGAGAATGCCGTCGACCGCGGCGTTTACGAATTCAAAAAAGGATTCGGGGGCGAAGTCGAGGAACTCCTCGGGGATTTTCTTCTTCCCGTGGCCGTGGCGCCCTTCGCTCTGTACAGGAGGCTGAAGCCTGAATTGATATGACCTCCCGCTGCAGGAGCGTCAGGCGGCAAGACCGCGTACAGCATTTCCTACGCAGGCGGCGATGAGCTTATGCCCGTTTGCATTAGGATGCATACCGTCGGCGCAGAGAAAATCGCTATACTCTTTTTTGTCGGTAAATGCTTTGCGGATGTCTATGAGGGCAATGCCGTACTCCGCCGCAAGCCGTCTTACCATATCGTTATATATTTTGTGCCAATTATAAATGGTCTCGACGTCGTTGTTCAGAAATGACATTATATTTCCGCCGTCGAGGCCTTTTGATATCCAGCCGAAAAATCTGTTCGAATCGAGCGGGGGAAGCGTGAGCAGTATTGGGGTACTTCCTGCGGCTATGACGGATTCGATCATCGATTTGTACGTATTGCGGAAAATATCCATTGTGATATTGGGGCGGTGAGCGTCAAACGGCGATTCGGAGACCGAGTTCCAGTCGAAGTCGCAATCGTTGCCGCCGAATTCGAGGATAGTATAGTCATAATCGGAGAGCACGTTTCTTTGTTTGCTCATAATCAAAGAGCCCTTCGTCACCGTGCACCCGAATTTTGCGAAGTTCCTGAATTTTACCGGCTGCCGCTCCTGTACGAGTTTAAGAAAGTTATCGCCCAGAAATATATATTTTTTCTTTTCTTCGTCGAATACGACACCCTTGGCGACCGAATCGCCGAATACACATACGTTAATCATAACGACACCTCCGCATCTTATATCAGGGTTTTGAAAAGTGTATAATCTAATATTGATTATTATATTTAGTATTTATTAAAATGTCAATACCGATTGCCAAAGATTGGATATGGGAATATAATAATCTCATGCGGAGGTGAAGACATCATGGACAACAAAGTCAAGGAGCTTCAGGAGAAGCTCAGGACAAAGCGTCCCGAGAGGTGGGAGCTTATACCCGATATAGATCTTTATATGGATCAGATAGCGGCTTATATGATGCGTCAGCACATAGGCCTCGCCGACGACGACAACGACGAAGCTCTCACCTCGGCAATGATAAACAACTACATCAAAAGCGGGATTTTGCCGCGGGCGAACGGCAAGAAGTACAACAAAGACCATATCGTATACCTGACTGCTATATGTCTGCTCAAACAGGTCGTAAGTGTGTCGGATACGGGAGCATTGCTCTCCGCTCTCCTGGAGAATCAGACGGCACAGGAACTTTACGGCAATTATGCCGAGACCGAGGATCGCGAGCTCAGACTTGCGGCCGATTTGCTGGACGGCATATCGTCGAGAACTCAGATGGCCGAGACGGCACTTAAGCTTGCGGTTTCGAGCTATGCCCAAAAGTATGCATGTAAAAAGCTCATAGATATGCTGAAGTCGGAGCGGCAGGACGAGTCGCAGAAAACGAAAAAGGCAAAAAAATATGCGGATTAACGAGGCTGTTTGAGGCGAGCCGCAGATCTGCCGGCCAGAAGAAAGACCGTGGCGAATATGCAGGCAAAGCCGATAAAATCGATGACAGAGAAACTCTCGCCGAGCCAGACGACCATACATACCGTCGCGGACACAGGTTCCACGCTTGCAATCATAGACGCCTTGACCGCGCCGCACAAATTGACGCCCATCAGATACATAGTGTAGGGCAGCACGGTGCCGAATATAATGATGACGAAAAACGGCACCAGAAATCCCGAATCACCATTGAAAGGCACCCTGAACGAACCGGATCCGAGAAAGAGCACTATGCCGCCGAAAAGCATACCTCCGCCTACTACGGGTATCGCGCCGTATTCTTTGAGCAGATTACCCGGAAGCATAGTATAGCTCATCAATGCGAATGCCGAAATCAGCCCCCATATAAGACCTTTGGGTGTTATGCAAAGTGAGCGGATATCGCCGTGAGTCGCCAGCAAAAATGTGCCGATGACGACGAGTGCGATCGCCGTAAGCTCGCGTCCCTGAGGCATACGTTTTTCTATAAAGCAGCTCGTCACCATAACGAGCACGGGACCTATATATTGAAGAATGGTCGCCGTGCCTGAATTTGTATACGAAATGGTGAGCAGATACGTCACCTGATTGAACATTACTCCGCCGAGCGAAAATACGAGAAGCCGCAGAAGGGCTTCTTTTTTCGTCAGCATAGCGACAAAGCGTTCGCGGTACCTTATCAATGAGACCGCACTCAGCACGGCCCCCGACAGAAGCATTCTCATCGCCGTCAGATATACCGGCGACATCCCGTAGGTTTCGAACAGATATTGAGCGCACGTGCCGGAAAAGCCCCAGAGTACGCCCGCTATGACAGTGATGATTATTCCATTTTTGATCTTTTGGCTTTCCATAGTCCCTCCGACCTGATAAAATATAAGCATATATTATGTTATCAGTAAAACCGGAGGAAATAAAGGACAAATGTCTGCCCGAAATACAAATTTTGCCGCCCTCTTTTTCAGGGTGTACGACCGCAAAATATCATCAGGTGAGATCACGTTCAGGCAAACGCGTATTCCGCACAACGATTTTACGATGATGTGTACGACGCCCGGCTACGTTCCGCCCGATGAGGTGATAGAGCTGATGTGCGAGACGATGAAGCTGGACGAAGGGGAGGCGGCTCTTTTCAGGGAATACAAAAGGAACATGGAATATCCGGCGCACACGGGCGAAGCATATAGGGGGGACGAAAAATGACAGAAGCATTAGGAGAACCTTTCAGCGCTGTATTCACGGTATACCTGCTGTCGCTGTGCATCTCGTTTATGGGAGGGCTCGGCTATGCGGGCAGCTATGCGAAATTCACATCTTATGATCTGAAAGAGACGGACGCCTCTCGGCGTCGGGCGCTCAGAACGAAATACCGAAACAATACGGCTATATTCAGCGTAATATTCGTGATAGACGTCTTAATACTCTTTGAGGGTGCCACATGGCTTCAGCGCGCCATAGCTTTGGTCGTATACGGTGTAATGCTTGCATGGTCGGTGATGCATACTCTGTCAAAGGGCGGTCGCTTTGCCGACCCGGAAACGGAGCGCTCGCATATCAAAACGCTCGGAAGCAACGGGGTCATGCTGCTTGAGCTTCTCATTGCGCTTATCTGTTATTTTATGTACTTCGCTTTGGGACTCAGAGGGTAAAACGGCATATGAACGTTTTGTTATCGTTGGCATTAAAATTACAGATAAATATCATTTTGATTCCCAAAAGAGTATAGTAGGGAAATATTTATGACGGTAATATTTTTTTCTTTATTATTAAAGTAACAACTGTGTTGTAAAGGAGTAAAAAATGTCATTAAAAAA
The DNA here is from genome assembly GCA_938046095.1 of uncultured Clostridia bacterium. GTDB lineage: Bacteria > Bacillota > Clostridia > Peptostreptococcales > Anaerovoracaceae > Eubacterium_B. The sequence goes on along the minus strand of CALIXS010000002.1, from coordinate 33,235 downwards.
AATTATTAAAGCAATATTATATTTATGCATAGGGGTTGGATTAGTCTATTTAGTTCAGGATCTTTTAATCGCTTTTGCAATTGGTCTTCCAATTGTTCTGGCTATAGAATTCATTGACATGAAAGTTGATAAAAGTAAATAGCTTAATAAAAAGCCGAGGGCAGGCTTTCCCGATATATGGATTACCTGCCCTTAAGTTGTGAGGCCGCTTCGGCAAACGGCAGCGGATTTAATGCGCCGGTATTAAAGGGGGTACGGTTTTGACCGTAACCCCTTTGTGGTATAATCAGTAATGTATGTATAATGACAAAAGGAAAGGAATGGTCAAAATGACAAAGGTAGATATTTTCTCGGGCTTTTTGGGAGCCGGGAAAACTACGTTGATAAAAAAACTTATAGCGGAGGCATATAAGGGCGAGCAGGTAGTGCTTATCGAGAACGAGTTCGGGGACATAGGCGTTGACGGGCAGTTTCTCAAGGATTCCGGAGTGACGATAAATGAGATGAATTCCGGGTGCATATGCTGCAGTCTCGTCGGAGATTTCGGACGCGCTCTCGATCAGGTGATAGAGCAGTTTTCGCCGGACAGGATACTGATAGAGCCGTCGGGTGTCGGCAAGCTCAGCGACGTGATATTAGCGGTCGAAAATCTTCATAACGATAAGATATGCCTCAACGGCTTTACGACCGTTGTCGATGCGAAGAAGTGCAAAATGTACATGAAGAATTTCGGAGAATTCTTCAATAATCAGATAGAGAATGCGAGCGCTATAGTGCTAAGCCATACTTCGGGGCTTTCGCATGAAAAGCTCGATCAGACCGTCGAACTGCTGCGCGGGCATAACAGGGATGCCGAAATAGTGACGACCGAATGGGATGAGCTTACGGGCAAACAGATACTCGAAACGATGGAAAAGAAAAGCGGCATAGCGGCAGAGCTCGCAAAGCTCGCGCGTGAAGAGGAAGCGCGCCACGAACACTATCATGATCACGATGAGCACGAGCACCATCACGATCATGGCGAACACGAGCATGATCACGAACACCATCACGACCATAGTGAACACGAGCATGATCACGAACACCATCACGACCATGACGGACATCACCACGATCACCACGAATGCGAGCATCATCATGAGCATGAGCACTGCGAACACGAGCATCATCACCACCATGCCGACGAGGTGTTCCAGAGTGTGGGCTTTGAAACGAGCCACCGGTTCACGAAGGGAAAGATAAGCGAAATCCTCGGACGGCTTCAGAACTTTGCGGAATTCGGGCAGGTGCTCAGAGCTAAGGGCGTCGTAGAGAGCGAGGACGGCGGATGGATCCATTTCGATTACGTGCCGGGCGAGCCTGATGTAAGAACGGGAGCGGCGGCCACGACAGGCATGATATGCGTTATCGGGGCAGGCCTTGATGAGGGCGGAATCAGAGAAGCCTTCGGGCTTTGATGCAAGGAGATAATAAAATGGAGATACCTGTATATCTGTTTACGGGATTTCTTGAAAGCGGTAAGACGACATTTATTCAGGATGCGCTCGAGGGAAGTGATTTCAACGCCGGGGAGCGCACGCTCCTTTTGATATGTGAGGATGGAGAGGAGGAGTACCGCCCGCAGCGGTTCTTCGGGAAGAATGTTTTTCAGGAGTTTATCGAAAACGAGTCGCATATAAATCCGAAGAACCTGTCGGCGCTTCAGAAGAAGCACAGGGTAGAGCGCGTTGTCGTCGAATACAACGGAATGTGGATGCTTCAGACACTGTTCGCCGGAATACCGAAAGACTGGGTAATATATCAGGAGGTCACGTTTGCCGACGCGACTACGTTCATGCAATATAATCAGAACATGCGCCAGCTTGTGTTCGACAAGCTCAAGACTGCGGAGCTCGTCGTGTTTAACCGCTGCGTACGCGGAGCCTTTGATAAAGAGGAATTTCACAAGGTCGTAAGAGTGGCTAACCGCAAGAACCGGATTATATACGAATACGGCCCGAACGATGCCGAACCGGACACGATACAGGATCCGCTTCCGTTCGACCTCGGTGCGGAGCTGATAGAGATAGGAGACGACGCATACGCCGAGTGGTATCGGGATATCAACGAGGAACAGGAAAAGTATGATGGTAAAAGGCTTAAAATCAAGGGCAGACTCGCGCTGGGAGGAGGTCTTGAGAAGGATGAGTTCGTGTTCGGGCGCCATGTCATGACGTGCTGCGTTCAGGATATACAGTTTGCGGGACTGCTCGCAAAGTGGCGGGGAGCGGCCGTACTTGAGCACGGCGGATGGGCCGAAATAACGGCTAAGGTTGTTTTGGAGTTTTCAAAAGTTTACGGCGAAAAGGGGCCGGTGCTGCATTGCGAAAGCGTTGTGCCGTGCAATCCGTGCGACCCTGAGGTAGCGACATTTTAGGATGAAAGATGAGCAGATATGAAGAGCATTACACCGTTTCGTCGCACGATGTGGACGTGAACGGAAATTTAAGACCTTCGCTCGTAGCGAGGTTTATGCAGGAGACTGCGAACCATCACATGAGGGACAGAAAACCGACATATTACGATCTGTTCGAGGAGGGCAAAAGCTATATCCTGACACGTATGGTCATCGAGATTCGTGATGAGTTTCACATGTATGAGGATGTCGACTCCTATACGTGGAGCTGCGACTCAAAGGCGGCTACGTTCATAAGATCGTATCTACTCGAGAGGAACGGCAGGGAGGCGGCCAGGGCATACAGTGAGTGGGCTGTCGCGAACCGCAATACGGGCAAGCTCTGCCTCGTCAGGGAGATCGACGTTTCCAATTATGAGCGGGATATACCTCTTGATATGAAAATACCCGTGAAGTTCAGGTTCCCGAAAACCGCCGCATGGGAGGAAACGACCGGAAAGCTCGTCGAATACGGTGAGGTTGACATGAACATGCACATGAATAACACCTACTATCCCGATATGATATGGAACAGGCTGCCCGGCGTCGAAAGCAAGAAAATGACGTCGCTTTCGATCAGGTTTATGGCGGAGGCGCCTCTGGGAGAGAAAATACGGATATTCAGATCAAAGCTCGCAGAGCCGCTCGACGACGGTTGCGGTGCGGAGGAAAGCTGGTATTTCAAGTCGATGGTAAAGGGTCGTACAAATATAGAGGCTATTATCAGCGCTGCGCGCTGTGATACACCGTGATGCGATGGAATACGTTTATATCTTAAAATGCAGCGACGATACGCTTTATACGGGATGGACGACTGATGTCGGGCGCAGGGTGAGCGCGCACAACAGGGGAAGGGGAGCCAAGTACACTAAATCACGGCTTCCCGTGAAGCTCGTGTACTGCGAGGAGATGGCAAACAGAGGAGAGGCTCTCAGAAGAGAAGCCGAGATCAAAAGGATGACGAGGGAGCAGAAGCTCAGGCTGATAACCGGGAGGTTTATATGAAGAAAAAAAGTACAGTTTTGCGAAGATCGTTCATTTCGGTGCTTTGCCTCGTAATTATTATGTCGTGCCTGCCGTTGATGCCGGCCGCGAAAACGGACGGCAAACAGGTGACCGTACTTTTTACACATGATATGCATTCGCACCTCGAAAAATTCCCGAAGATAAAGACTATATACGACCGTGAGCTCGCCGGAAATGAAGCGACGTGGCTTGTCGACGCGGGCGATTTTTCTATGGGTACGCCGTATCAGACGATATACACGATGGAGGCGTCGGAACTGCGGATGATGGGACGCGTCGGGTTTGATGTCACCACCCTTGGAAATCATGAATTTGATTACAGAGCCAAAGGGATAACCAAGATGCTGAACGCGGCGCTTGATTCGGGGGAAAAGCTGCCGGAAATCACAATATCCAATATAGATTGGGATGCGATGGCGGCGGACAGCAAGCTTAAGGACGATGCGCAAGGATTCAGGGCGGCTGCCGACATGTTCGGCTTCCGTGATTATACGGTGATAGAAAAGGGCGGTGTCAGAATAGCGTTTTTCGGCATTTTCGGCAAGGAATCGGACAGCTACGCACCCGAAAGCGGAACGATATTCAAGGATCAGATAAAGACGGCGCAGGCGACAGTTGACGAAATAAAGAAAAATACCGATGCCGATTTTATAGTATGCCTGTCGCACAGCGGCACCAACACCGACAAAAGTAAGTCGGAGGACGAGATTCTCGCGAAGGAGGTCGATGGGATAGATGTGATCATAAGCGGCCACTCGCATACATATATGTATGAGCCTGTAATTATAGGCAACACGCTGATCGGAAGCTGCGGGCAATACAACGACAATATAGGCAAGATCACCCTGACCGTGGGAAGAAGCGCTTCAGAGGCGCAGTATAAGCTTGTGGCGCTCGACGATACGGTAGCGGATGATGCTTCAATCCTCGAAGCCAATTCGAGGTTCAGACAGCTTGCTGATGAAGAATATTTCAGCAGCTACGGCTGCAGATGGGATTTGCCGCTTACTCATAACGACGTGAGCTTTACGCCCATCGACACGTTCGGTCAGAAGCAGGGCGAGGATACCCTCGGTAACATGATAGCGGATTCATATATATACGGCGTAATGCAGGCCGAGGGTGATGAGTATGAAACAGTCGATCTTGCCGTCGCACCTTTCGGAGTGATACGCGGTTCGTTTGAGACGGGAGACATAACCGTCGCCGATGCTTTTAACGCCCTGTCGCTCGGTACGGGCAGGGACGGGCTTGCGGGGTACCCGCTCGTCAGCGTATATCTGACGGGTAAAGAGCTGAAGCTCGTCGCGGAAATAGACATATCGATATCTCCGCTGATGCTTCCGGCGAGGCTTTATTGCAGCGGACTGACGTATAAGTACAACGAGAAGAGGCTAATACTCAACCGGGCATATGATATCATGCTTGACCGTGCCAACATGCCCGGACTTGACGGCGCGCCGGAGGAGATAGATGATGACAGACTTTACAGGGTTGTCGCCGATCTTTACTCGGCGCAGATGCTCGCTGAGGTAAATTCGATGTCAAAGGGTCTTTTGTCTCTCGTGCCGAAGGACAGGGACGGGAATAAGATAACGGATTACGAGGAGCGGATAATCCGGGGCGGCGACGGGAAAGAGCTCAAGGAATGGTACGCTCTCGCGTCGTATATGAATTCATTCGAAGGCGGTGCCGTACCGCAGTATTACGCATCGCGGTGCGGAAGAAAGGTGGAGGAAACGGGGTCATCTCCTGCGGCACTTCTCAAGAGTCCGAACATGTATTTTTGGATAATAACTGCAGTATGCACCTCGTTTTTGGCGATTATCGTGTTCATGATAATCCTGATTATAAGGAAAGTTCGGAAGAACCGGCTCAGAGCCTGAGAAATCAGCGCATAGAACGCGTATTTAGTTTTTTTAATGGCGCGGCGACACAATATATTGTGTCGCCGCGTTTTTTGGTACTGTTAAACGGATTTTTGCTGTAAAAAAGTGGCGGATAATATCACATTGGTGGGGAATTTAAGTTGATAGGTGGTGAAAAGTGGTGTACAATGTCATTACTCAAACAATAGGTGCAGTGTTTTTTGGAGGCAGGATTCATGTTCGTGGGAACGTACTACAATTCCATAGATGCGAAAAACCGTATGATCGTGCCGTCCAAGCATCGTGATAATCTCGGAGGACGCTGCGTACTGACGCGCGGGCTTGACAGGTGCCTCTACATCTACACGCTCTCCGATTGGCAGGCTCAGATGGCTAAGATAGAAAAGCTTCCGGAATCTGATCCCAAGGTGAGATCGTTCATACGACATTTCTGTGCGAACGCCGCCGAATGTGAATTCGACAGGCAGGGCAGAATTGTGATCCCGTCGGAGTTAAAGACTTATGCGGGCATCGAAAAGGAGCTCGTGACGATGGGCGCAATGAAAAAGGTCGAAGTCTGGGCGAAGGAAGTTTGGGACGATCCCGACAATGACGGGAACAAAATGGAAACGGACGAATTCGGGCAGGCGCTAAAAGAATATAACTTTTAGAGGCGGACATGGAATTCAGACACAGGCCGGTTCTGCTCACGGAATGTATAGATAATTTAGCCGTAAAGCCGTACGGCATATACGCGGACGGCACGCTTGGAGGCGCAGGCCACTCGTCGGAGATTGCGGCGAGGCTTTCCGCAGAAGGTATGCTTATCGGGATAGACAGAGATACGGATGCGCTGGCTGCCGCCGAAAAGAGGCTGGCGGGATATGCATGCCGCAAACTCTTCGTTCACGGCAATTACGATAAAATCGTGCAGATACTGCGCGAGAACGGTATAGAGGGGATAGACGGCGCTCTGCTCGATTTGGGAGTATCTTCGTTCCAGCTTGACAATCCGAATCGGGGTTTTTCGTATATGAATGACGCTCCGCTCGACATGAGAATGGACAGAAGCGAGTGCTTGACGGCTGTCGATGTCGTGAACAAGTATTCCGAAGCCGAGCTCACGCGCATGATACGCGAATACGGTGAGGAACGGTGGGCGAGCAGGATAGCCGCATTCATAGTAAGAAAAAGAAGGGAAAAGCCGCTCACTACGACGTATGAGCTCGTAGATGTTATAAAGGCGGCGATACCCGCCGGAGCGAGAAGAGAGGGGCATCACCCTGCCAAGAAGACGTTTCAGGCAATAAGAATAGAGGTTAACGATGAGCTCGGCGGGCTCCGCAGAGCTCTCGACGGGTTCATCGACGCGCTTGTTCCGGGTGGAAGGCTTTGCGTCATATCGTTTCATTCGCTCGAGGACAGAATAGTAAAGGAAACTTTTGCCGGGAAAGAAAACCCGTGTACATGCCCGAAGAATATCCCGGTATGTGTATGCGGCAAAAAACCGGAGATAAGGCGGATAACGAAAAAACCCGTACTTCCGTCCGCGGAGGAACAGCGGGAAAATCCGAGAGCGAGAAGCGCAAAGCTCAGAGTCTGCGAAAAGCTTCCGAACCCGTGTACGGGGAATACGGAGGAGCAGTCGGATAAAAGGGAAAGAGATTTGTAAAGGTGAGAGGGTAAGAGAAAAATGCGCGCGAGAGGAGAAAGAAAAATAATAGCTATGATCGCCGCAGTCGGTGTGATATGCATATTTATAGTAGTATTGTCGGCTTACGCGGCTGAACTGAAGTGCGGCAACAACGCCATTTCGGAGAGCAACGAGGCGCTTAAAGGGGAAATAGACACTCTCGATGTCAAGATCAAATCGGCCAACAGCATCGATCATCTTGCAACCGTGGCAACCTCGGAGCTCGGAATGGTGTATGCAAAAGATGACCAGTGCGTCTATCTGTCACAGACCGATGAGCCGACAGGGAGTCTCGCGATGACTATCAGGGAAAACGCCTACAATTGAGCACGCATGCCTGTATAATGCGGACTATAACAACGGCCGACAACTGAAAAGAACCAGTTTGTCGGCTTTTTGATAATGAAGCGGAGAAAACGATCTGATGAAAAACACGTCAAACCCGCCGAAGGGAAAAGTGAGCATAAAAAGCGCCAAAAGGCTTCTTATAGTATTTGCGGTAATAGCCGCACTGATGACGGGGCTGCTTTTCCGTACGGCATGGATTCAGGTGATACACGGTGAAGATTATTCGGATATAGCAAAGGATCAGCAGACAAGCGATATTCCGATAGAAGCGAAAAGAGGTTCGATATACGACAGGAACGGTGAGGAACTCGCGACGAGCGCAACGTGCTATACGGTATGGGTTAGACCGTCGCAGGTCAGAGAAAATTACGGAGAAAGCAAAAGAGCCGAGCTTGCCAACGAACTTGCGGTCATAATAGGGATGGATGCTGCAGATGTCAGCACAAAATTCGAGTCGGAGAACGTGCTGATAAAGGTGGCGAGATACCTCGAACGCGAGCAGGCTGATCAGGTAAGAACGCTTGGCATATCGGGGATAGAGATAGCCGAGGATACGAAAAGGTATTATCCGATGGGAGATTTCGCATCGGTACTCCTCGGAAGCGTCAACGACGAGGGTGTAGGCAGGAGCGGAATAGAGCTCAGGTACGACGAATATCTGAGCGGCGTCGCAGGGCGTTCAGTCATGAATACAGACGTGAACGGCAATTCTCTTGCAAGAGGAAATGACAAATACTACGAAGCGAGTGACGGTCTCAACATTGTAACGACCATAGACAAAATTCTCCAGATGGCTTTGGAGAATGCCGTGCGGAAAGGTCTTACCGACACTGAATCCACACGCGTAATGGCAATGGCTATGAATCCGGAAACGGGGGAGATACTCGCGATGTCCGTGACACCGTCGTTTGATCCCAATAATGCAACGGTGCCGACCGGTGACGCGCAGCTTGAAGCGTTCAGCGCCATGAGCAGCGAGGAGCAGACCGAATACCTGTCTGTGATGTGGAGAAACCAGTTCATAAGCGATGTTTATGAGCCGGGCTCCACGATGAAACTGATAACGAGTTCTTCGGCGCTCGAAGAGGGGATAGCGACTCCCGAAACCTGGTTTTACTGCCCCGGCTATTATGAAGTGGCGGGACTTAAGATATTCGATGCGGAGAAGAAGAGCCACGGAAACGAAACGCTTTTGCAGGCCGTAGGAAATTCCTGCAATCCGGTACACATGCAGCTTGCGCTTACGCTCGGGATGGACAAATTCTACAAACACCTCGAGCTGTACGGATTGACGGAGAAGACGGGCGTCGATTATCCCGCCGAGTCGCCTTCGATAGTCAGTGATCCGGATACCATAGGCCCTGTCGAGCTTGCGGAGATGGGCTTCGGGCAGGCGATAGCCATAACGCCGATGCAGCTTATAACGGCGGCATCCGCGATAGCAAACGACGGAGTTATGATGCAGCCGCATTTTGTAAAAGAGCTGACGGATAAAGACGGAAATATCGTCGTTACATATGCCCCTAAGATAAAGCGTAAGGTTATATCCAAGGAAACGGCGGATGAAATGCTCGACATCATGTATAACCAGGTTGAAAACTACGGCGGCCGCACCGGCAGAATACAAGGCTACAGGATAGGAGGGAAGACGGGAACGTCGAGCAAGGTCGATCCGAATACGGGAACGTACGGTACGGATACCGATACGTCGTTTATATGCGTAGCGCCGGCTGACGACCCCAAGATACTCGTACTCGTTGTGTGTCAGTCGCCGCAGAAGACGTACTATGCCGACCTCACCGCCATTCCGATAGCGAAGAGTTTTATGACAAAGGCTCTTTCGTATCTGAATATCGCCCCGGAGGCGGGCAGTGACACGAGTCATGGTCCTGAAAATTCATATGCTTATGTACCGGACATAACAAACATTTCGTATTCCGAGGCTGCGGAAATATTAAAGGGATACGAACTGAAATACGAAGTCGTCCCCGCCCTTACGGAGGAGGAGAAGTCGGACAGGGATTTTACATTTACGGTTGTCGACCAGTATCCGAAGGCGGGAGCCAGGATAAACAAATCCGAAACGGTTTATATATACAGAGAATAGAGGACGCCCGAGAGGAAATATATGGAAAAACTATCCGCAAAGTCTGTCGCGGACGCGACGGGAGGAAGAATAATAAAGGGCGAGGCGGGTCTTGAGGCGTGCGGTGTCAGTATAGACTCGCGCACTGCCGGGGAGGGCGACGTTTTTTTCGCGCTCAAAGGAGCAAAGGCCGATGCGCACGATTTTGTCGGAGGAGCGTATGATAACGGCTGCCGCATGATCGTAATATCGCGCGAGGAGGCTGCGAAGCTCGTTCCGGATGACGCCTGCGTCATCCTTACAGGTGATACTTTGATTGCTCTTCAGGAATTGTCACATTGGTACATTTCGCGTTTTGACATGAAAAAAGTTGCAGTCACGGGAAGCGTCGGAAAGACGACAACACGTGACATGATATACGCGATACTCAGGCGCAAATACATAACGGGTGCAAGCAAAGCGAATCTCAACAGCGAGTCGGGCATGCCGCTCGCTCTTCTCGGCTTCACGCACGAGATGCAGGCGGCCGTGATAGAGATGGGTATGGACGGTGCGGGACAGATAAGAAGGCTTGCGGAGATTGCCGGGCCCGATATGGCGGTCATAACAAATATCGGAATATCGCATATAGAAATACTCGGCTCGCGCGAGAATATATTCAAAGCGAAAATGGAAATAGCCGAACGTTTCAGTGAAGAAAACACACTCGTCATAAATTCGGACGACGATTACCTCGCGACGCTGAAGGAAGAGGAACTTCCGTACAGGATAGTGCGTGCGGGGACGGGAAGCACGGCCGATTTCAGAGCTACGGACATAGAGGATCTCGGCGACAGAGGCGTGAGGTTCAGCCTCATTACGCCCGAGGGAACGATGCCCATAAGGCTCGCCGTACCCGGTTCGCATAACGCCGTAAATGCTGCGCTTGCCGCCGCATGCTGCTTTGTGCTCGGTGTGCCTGTTGAGGATATACCGTCGGGGCTTGCGCATACGGAGATGACGGGAAATCGTCTCAGGATAAAGGCGGCGGGAGATGTCAAGCTTATCGACGACACATATAACGCGTCTCCCGAGTCTATGAAATCGGCAATCACGACCTTGGCAAAATCCGAGGGAATGCGCAAGGTCGCCGTATTGGGGGCGATGAATGAGCTCGGTGAGCTGAGTGACGAATCGCACGATGATGTCGGACGGTTCGCCGCCGAGGCCGGTATCGAGCTGCTCGTCACTATAGGAGAAAAGGGCGCCCGGATAGGCGACGCGGCAAAAAGAGAAAGGGCTGAAATTGAGGTGAGATGCTTTGAATCAAAAGAAAGCGTGTATCCGCTGATACGCGACATATTCAAAGAGGGCGACACGATTCTTATTAAAGCTTCGCGGACGATAGAGCTTGAACTTCTCGCCGAACGGATAGAAGAAGCGTTCGCGGGAAAGGGTAAGTAAGAGGTGAGCATGACATATATCATTATTGCAGCTGTGACCGGCTGTGCAGCTTCGGCGCTGCTTACGTATTTAGAAATACCCTTTCTGAAGAGGCATCAGTTCAAGCAGTACATCAGAGAGGAGGGGCCCAAGTCACATCAGAGCAAGTCGGGAACACCGACGATGGGCGGCATTGCGATCGTTGTCGCTATGCTCGCGGCTGTTCTTATCATGAACGGCTTCCCGACGGAAACTCTCGTGATGCTTGCAGTTATGATGCTGTTCGCTCTGATAGGCTTTCTCGACGATTTTATCAAGGTCGCGGAAAAGCATAATCTCGGACTGAGAGCATGGCAGAAACTCGTACTCCAGATCATGTTCGGGATAGGACTTGCGATATATATGTCCGTTTTCGCGGATTACGGCACGAGTGTGTATATCCCGTTTATAGACAGGTACATAGACTTCGGTACATTATATATACCTTTTGTCACGTTCGTGATAGTTGCAATGGCAAACAGCGTCAATCTTACCGACGGTCTGGACGGGCTGTGTGCGGGAGTGACTGCGATCGTTTCGCTTTTCTTTGCGCTGGTGGGGTATGACCTGATGCAGAAGCAGCCCGCGGTATTCTGTGCGGTGCTCGCCGGAGTGTGTGTAGGCTTTCTGATTTTCAACAGGCATCCGGCAAAGCTGTTCATGGGAGATACCGGCTCGATGGCCCTCGGCGGTGCGCTTGGAGCTGCGGCGATAATGATGAAGATGGAATTCCTGCTCGTGCTCGCGGGGTTGATATATGTGCTCGAAGCGCTTTCAGTGATAATTCAGGTCGTATCGTTCAAGGCTACGGGCAGGCGCGTATTTAAGATGGCGCCTATACATCATCATTTTGAGATGTGCGGAATGAAAGAAGTCAATGTAGTGCTTATGTTCTGGGGTTTCGCATTCGTGTGCTGCGTAGTCGCATATCTGATATACAGTCTGTGAGGTGAGGAAATGCGTACGAATATCGATAACATGAAAGGAAAAACGATCCTGATCGTCGGGCTGGGACTTTCGGGGAGAGCGGCCGCGCAGGCTATGCTCGATCTCGGAGCAAAGGTCTATGTGCAGGATATACGGAGGGAGTCGGATTTCGAGCCGGGACTTGTCGCATTTTTCAGAGGAAAAAGCGTGGGGTGTTTTTTCGGCATAGAGCCTTATGATATGAGCCTGTTCGATATGATAATACTGAGCCCGGGCGTAAGTCCGGAGCTTGGCTTCATAGAAAGAGGAAGGGAAGCGGGCGCAGAGATAACGGGCGAGCTTGAGATAGCGTATCGCATCAGCCGCGGTAATTTCGTCGCAATAACGGGAACGAACGGCAAAACGACGACGACAACGCTCACGGGTGAGATATTTAAGAATTCCGGGCGCAGGACGTATGTCGCGGGCAATATCGGGACGGCTGTCATATCAGCCGCGACGACGGCGGACGAAAACGATTGGCTCGTAACGGAAACGAGCAGTTTCCAGCTCGAAACCACACGGTATTTCAGGCCTGTCGTTTCAGCTGTACTCAACATTACGCCGGATCATCTGAACCGTCATCGTACGATGGAGGCTTACGCCGGAGCAAAGGCCAAGGTATTCGCAAACCAGAGCGGGGAGAGTTATCTTGTGATAAACGACGACGATGAAATCTGCAGGCGGCTCGCCGAAACGGCCGGGTGCCGAATCGCACGCTTCAGCAGACTTCACGAGGTTGAAAGCGGGGCATGCCTCAAAAACGGCAGGCTGACGATATGCGACGAGGGGAAAAGCATCGATCTGTGCGGTGCGGATGAGCTGCTGATAATAGGAGACCACAACATTGAGAATGCTCTTGCGGCCGCCGCGATATCGTATTTCGCCGGGATAGGGCCCGATGTGATCGGCAGGACGATAAAGGTTTTCGCAGGTGTCGAGCACCGCATCGAATACTGCGGGACTGTCGACGGAGTAAAATATTACAACGATTCAAAAGGGACGAATATCGACGCGTCGCTGACGGCGATAAGGGCCCTGAAAAAAAACATCATCCTGATTGCGGGCGGGGATGCCAAAGGACAGGTGTTCGACACATTTATCGCTCAGTTCGGCGGTGCGGTCAAGAGGATGCTCGTGCTCGGGAGAGACGGAAAACTGATCACCGATGCGGCTGACAGAAACGGATTTACGGATTACGAGTTTTGCAGAGATCTGCCCGAATGTGTGAGGCGCGCAGGTCAGACAGCCGGTGAGGGGGATTCGGTGCTCCTTTCGCCGGCATGCGCAAGTTGGGACATGTACGATAATTACGAGCAGCGCGGAAGACATTTTAAGGACTGCGTTGCGTTGTTGAGTAAATAAGATGATAAAAGACGGTTGAAAAAGGTCCGGGATAATGAAGAAACGCGCGGAAAGTGTGAACAGTATATTGGACAAGGCGGGGCACTGCGATTTCCCGCTTATCATCCTCATAACCATCCTTACGATGATAGGCGTTGTGATGGTCTTCAGCGCCAGCTATTATTATTCCATAAACTCGACGGGTACACCGTATTCATACCTGTATAAGCAGGGCTTCTTTGTCGTCACGGGCTTTATAATAATGATGATGATGTCGTATTTCGACTATCACCATTACAGGAAGATAATTCTCCTGCTGGCGCTGTTAGAGGTGATAATGTTGTTGGCCGTATGGTCGCCGTTAGGAGAGACTATAAACGGCGCTACGAGGTGGATAAAAATATACAAGCTGTCCGTCATGCCGGGTGAACTGTGCAAGGCGGTGCTCATATTATTCGCCGCCGCATATTTTTCGGCAAACATGAGAAGGGCAAAATGCCTGAAAGGCCTTTTGCCGATAGCGATATACACGCTCCTGTGCTGCGCTCTCATAGTTAAGCAGCCCAATCTTTCCACGGCTCTTACGGTGTTTGCGATCGCGCTCGGAATCGCGTTTATCGCAGGCATGCAGTGGCGATACATAATCATGATGCTCGGAGGTGCGGTGCTCGGAGTATTTTATCTGTTTTTTATAAACGACGGCTATTGGCATTCGCGTGTAGCGTCTTTCCTCAATCCCTTCGCCGACTCCCTAGGCGAAGGCTTCCAGGTCGTGCAGTCGCTGCTCGCCCTTGCGACGGGAGGCGTTACGGGGCTGGGCCTCGGCAACAGTGTGCAAAAGAATCTGTACCTGCCCGAGCCGCAGAACGATTTCATTCTCGCGATAATCGGCGAGGAGCTCGGATTTGTCGGCATCGCCGCCATCGTGATACTTTTTGCTGTTACAGTCTGGAGACTTATACACATTTCCATAAACGCAAAGGATAATTTCGGGATGCTCATAGCCGGCGGCGTTGCCGTGATGATAGGAATCCAGGTGATACTTAATATAGCGGTAGTGACAAGTTCCATGCCTCCGACAGGTGTAGCTCTTCCGTTCATAAGCTACGGCGGCAATGCTCTTTGGATATTTATGGGGCTGATAGGCATAGTCCTCAACGTCTCAAGACAGGGCGGAAAAGGAGCGCGGCAATGAGGGTTGTTGTTACAGGCGGCGGAACGGGAGGGCATCTTTATCCGGCGCTGGCCGTTGCCGACAGCCTCAGAGACAAATATCCCGATACGCAGATATTGTACATCGGAGGCGACGGAATAGAGAGCGAGGTTGTTCCGAAGTACGGATATGATTTTCGCGAGGTGCCGGCGCGCTGGTTTTACCGCGGGGAAGGCGTCCTTTTTACCATACGGGAATTCTTCCGGGCTGCATACGCTACGGCAAAAGGGATAAGAGCGTCAAAGAAGCTGATATCGGAGTTCAGGCCGGACGCGGCGATAGGCACAGGCGGCTTTGTCAGCGTTCCCGTAATCCTCGCCGCGCACAGCAGAGGCGTAAGGTGCCTGATCCATGAGCAGAACGCCTTTCCGGGGATAGCAAACAAAATCATGGCGAGGTTCGCGGACAGGGTATTACTTGGATTTCCGGGAACCGAGAAACGCTTTCCGCATCCGGAACGCTGCATATATACGGGGAATCCCGTCAGAAAGGAGTTCTTCGAAACAGATCCGGAAAAGGCGAAAAAAGCACTCGGTATACCGGAGGGGACGCTTACGGTGTTTACTCTGGGAGGAAGCCTCGGCTCGCATACAATAAACGAGGCGGCATACGAATATGCGAAGAGGATATCGGGACGCAGCGACAGATTTCTGATATTCGGTACGGGAAACAGATTTTACGATGAATACAGGAGGCGTGCGGATGAGGACGGCCTCAGTGACAATATACTTATGCTCGGTTATATAGACGATATGCCCGGTAAGCTTGCCGCATGCGATCTTATGATATGCAGGGCCGGGGCGCTTTCGCTCGCCGAAGTCGCCGCGTGCGGAAAGCCCGCGATAATAATACCGTATCCGTGGTCCGCCGATGATCACCAATATCACAATGCGCGCTCGGTCGAGGAGCGCGGAGCGGCTTTGCTCGTCAAAGAGGACGATGCAGTTCCGGAGCATGTGGCGTCTCTCGCAGAGATGCTCATATCGGATGGGGCAAGGCTCGCGAAAATGCGGCACTGCAGCATATCGGCAGCACAGGCGGCGGTGGCTGATATGATCGCCGGGGAGATAAGAAACGTTTATGAGTCGGATAAAGGATTATGACGACATAGAGTTCAAGGAAGTTGATCGTGTAAGGAAGGTGCACCGCAAAAAGCACTATCTTTTGCGTTTTTTGATATTTATAGGCATTGTCGCGGGCGTCTATATTTTTCTGCGCTCTGATTACTTTTCCATAAAGGAGATAAGGGTAGAGGGAAACACGTACTATACCGATGAGGAGGTCATAGGGCTCGCAAAGGCGAGGACCGGCAGCAATATAATATTCAGCCCCGGAATAAAGGAGATGAAAGAACGCCTCGAAAAGGAACCGTATTTCGGCGATGTCGATATCTCGCGCAAGCTTCCGGGAACGATAAAGATAACTGTGACTGAACGCGCCCAGACGGCTGCGGTACTGTACGGCGACAGCTATATCGTTATCGACAAAGCGGGGACGGTGCTTAGAAAGACGGACATCGACCCGCAGCTTACGGTCCTGACCGGTCTTACGATAAGCAAGATGAACGTCGGTGAAGCAATGGAGGTAGAGGAGAGCGACTCACTTGCGACAACACTAAGGATGCTCGATGCGATGAAGGAAGGCGACATATATTTCAAAAAGATCGATGTCGCAAAGGTGATGCTTCACTGCTATATATACGACAGTCTGATAGTAAAGGGGACACCGAATGAGATAATGAATTCGATAGAGAACAAGCAGCTTCAAAAGGTCGTGAGCGACCTGTTCGGTGAAAGTATAACAAGGGGTACGATAAAGATGAGCGGGGAGGATTATCTTTCTTTTTCCCCTGAGGTCGAGACGGATTGAGCGTGTCATATAAAACAGGTGTACAAAATGTATAAAACAGCCGGTCCGCAACAGAAAAAGTAATGCAAAAGGCGCTGCGGTATGGTAAAATATTTTTATATTTGCATGGTAAGGAGGCACTGAGATGCTGCAATTCGAAACGGGTAGGGATAACTCTGCCGTGATCAAGGTCATCGGCGTAGGCGGAGGCGGCTGCAATGCCGTCAACCGAATGATCGAAGCGGGACTTAAAGGAATCCAGTTCATAGCTGTCAATACAGATAAACAGGCGCTAAACAAGTGCGGCGCCGAGACGAAAATACAGATCGGAGAGAAGCTCACGAGGGGACTTGGAGCAGGCGGAAACCCGGAGATCGGGCAGATGTCGGCAGAGGAAACGATAGATACTATTTCGGATGTGATAGAAGGCGCAGATATGGTCTTTATCACGGCGGGCATGGGTGGAGGCACCGGTACGGGTGCCGCTCCGATAATAGCCAAGGTATCAAGGGACATGGGTATCCTGACCGTGGCGGTCGTAACAAAGCCGTTCACGTTTGAGGGCAGAAAGAGAATGAAGCAGGCTGAGCTTGGGCTTTCATTCCTCAAGAAATTCGTAGACTCTCTCGTCGTCGTACCTAACGACAGACTGCTCGAGATAAGCGATGCAAATACGACGATGGTTCAGGCCTTCGGCATGGCCGACGACGTGCTTCGTCAGGGCGTACAGGGTATAACCGATCTTATAAGCGATTTTGCGCTTATAAACGTGGACTTTGCGGATGTAAAGTCGGTAATGACTGACAGAGGCGTAGCCCACATGGGAGTCGGCCGCGGGAGCGGCGAGAACAGGGCAAAGGAAGCCGTAAAGGCTGCCATAGAAAGCCCGCTACTCGAGACTTCGATTTCGGGTGCCAGAGCCATACTACTTTACGTATCGGGTGGATATGATCTCGGCATGCTCGAGATAAACGAAGTAGCCTCCATGGTCGAGGAAAAGGCTGATGACGATGCGATACTCATCTTCGGCGCCGCCGTTTCCGAGGACATGGAAGATGAGATCGCCATCACCGTTATCGCTACCGGATTCAGTGAGGGACTCGAACGGGAATCCATGGAGTACAAGCCGATACGCAGGCCTGAGCCGAAGGCGGAACCCAAGGAGGTCACTACACCGGAGGGTCTGACGGGCAAGGAGGTATCGCTGAGCGATCTCTTTGACGGAGAAAACGAGGACGGCGGCGGGCGCGCCGATTATACGGATACGCTGTTCGGTATCCCGCCTTTCCTCAAGAAATAGCAGCCTATTGAGCCGGCCCTTTGCTGCCGGCTTTTTTTCGGTATAGGAAGGTGACATTTGTTCGAAATAATATCAGCGCAAAACAGGAAGTTCAAATTGTGGGCAAAGTTGCTGCATCGCAAATACCGGGACAGAGAGCTGGCCTATCTCATAGAAGGAAAAACACTGATAGCCGATGCGTCGGACGCCGGGGCGGATATAAGAGAGATAATATTCTGCGGCTCCGGAGTATCTCCTGCCGAAGAGCTCGGCGCATGCCTTGCACGTTCGCTCGATAAAGTTCCGCAGTATGCACTGAGCCCCGAACTTTACTCGAATCTGACGCAGACCGAAAACGGCAGATCAGTCATGGCGCTCGTTACCAGAACGGATTACGGGATAGAAGACGTCACAGGCAGGAGGGGCGCGGGACTTCTTATACTCGATAGGCTGCAGGACCCCGGAAACATAGGCACCATAATAAGGACTGCCGATGCAGCCGGAATGTCGGGAATTATCGCGCTAAAAGGAACTGCTGATATATATTCGCCTAAGGTTGTGAGAGCGGCCGCGGGTTCCCTGTTCAGGATGCCGGTAGCGTTCGCCGACAGTCCGGGCGAGGCGGCGGACGCGGTAAGAGCTGCAGGGCTCAAGCTCGTAGCTTCGGGTTTTGATACTGATGTCACCGTGTTTGATGCCGATCTTAGAGGCGGTGCGGCAGTGATAATCGGCAACGAGGGCGGCGGGATATCGCCGGAACTGATGAAAACATCCGATATAATCGTCACAATTCCCATGTCGGGACATACGGACTCACTCAATGCTTCGGTCGCAGCCGGGATAATCATGTATGAGTGTGTCAGACAAAATACATACAGCGAGAGAGGTTAAACAGCAATGCAGGAAAAATTGACAAGCATGCTCCGTGAAGCGCATGAACAGATGCGAAACGCCGTGTCCGAAAGGGATACCGAGGAGATAAGGATAAAATTTCTCGGCAAAAAAGGACGGATTACGGAAATCATGCGCACTATGGGCACGCTTCCGCCGGAGGAGAAGAAAGAGTTCGGCAGGAGCGCGAACGAGGTCAAACAGCAGATAAGCGAGGCACTGAACAAGAGAGCGGCCGAGATAAAGGCGGCAGCAAAGGCCGGAAGGCTGAAGCTCGAGCGTATAGATGTAACCGAGCCGGCAGTTCCCGTAAGGATAGGCGTAAAGCATCCCATAACGCAGATAATAGAGGAGATAACGGACATATTCAAAACGATGGGGTATTCCGTCTACGAGGGGCCGGATGTCGATACTGTATTCAACACGTTCGACGGGCTGAACGCCCCGGCAACGCATCCTGCGAGAGATATGACGGACACGTTCTACATATCGAAGGATATAGTGCTTCGTCCGCATACGTCATCAGCCCAGATAAGAGCCGAGCAGGAGCTTACTCCTCCATACAAGATAGTGATCCCGGGCAGATGCTACAGATGTGATACCCCCGACGCGACGCATTCGCACACTTTCCATCAGATAGAGATGATGGTCGTAGGAGAGAATATAACGATGGCTGATCTTAAGGGAACACTCGACAACATGGCGAAGAAGCTGTTCGGACCGAAGACGAGAACAAAATTCCGTCCGCATCACTTCCCGTTCACCGAGCCGAGCGCCGAGATGGACGTATCGTGCTTCAAGTGCGGCGGCAAGGGCTGCAATGTATGCAAGGGCTCGGGATGGATCGAGATACTCGGCTGCGGAATGACGCACCCGCACGTACACCGGGCGGGAGGAATAGATACCGGCAAATATACGGGATTTGCCGTAGGCATGGGAGTGGAGCGCATAGCGATGCTCAAATACGGAATAGACGACATCAGGCTCCTTTATGAGGACGACATGAGATTTATAGAGGAATTCAAATAGAAAGGAGGTCATCGGATAATGCTGGTATCGATAAACTGGATAAAGGATTATGTGGAGCTTGACAGGTGGCCTTCAAACAGGGAATTCTGTGAGAGAATGATAATGAGCGGATCCAATATCGAGACGACGCAGCTACTCGGCGAAGGGATCAGCGGTGTCAGGATAGGAAGGATAACCAAAACGGAAAAGCATCCTGACGCGGACAGGCTGACAGTGTGTCAGGCGGATATGGGAAATGAGACTGTTCAGATAGTAACGAGCGCCGCAAATATATACGAAGGGGCGTTTGTTCCCGTAGCTCTTGACGGTGCTCATGTACCTGCTCTTCACGGAGCGCCTTATGATCCGAACGGCTTCGACATCAAAGCGGGAGAAGTGAGGGGTGTACCGTCGGAGGGGATGATGTGCGGACCTCAGGAGCTCGGTCTTTCCGACAAGGTTGCACCTCTCATATCGAAGGACGGCATCTGGCTTCTTCCGGGGGACTGGTCCGACAAGCTCGGGAAGGATGTCGTGTCCGCTTTGGAGCTGAGTGACGAGGTGGTGGATTTTGAGATTACGCCCAACAGGCCTGATTGCCTTTCTATGATAGGAATGGCAAGGGAAGCGGCGGCGACCTTCGGGGGCAGACTTGTATATCCCGATACAGAGTGCGAAAAAACTGACGAGCAGGCGTCCGATTATGTATCGGTAGAGGTAAAATCTGATCTTTGCAAAAGATACACGGCAAGAGTCATAAAGGCCGTGAAGATAGAGCAGAGCCCGTGGTGGCTTCAGAAGAGGCTCATCGCGGCAGGCATGAGACCGATAAACAATATTGTCGACATAACGAACTTCGTAATGCTGGAGTACGGACAGCCTCTCCACGCATTCGACATAAGGCATCTCGCGAGCGGCAAAATAACGGTGGATACGGCCGCTGAAGGTGAGAGCTTCACGACGCTCGACGGGACGGAGCGCAGACTCGAACACGATATGTTGATGATAAACGACGCCGAAAAGCCGGTGGCGATTGCGGGCGTTATGGGCGGGCTTAATTCGGAGATATTGCCGGATACGGATACCGTTGTGATAGAATCGGCCAACTTCTCGGGCTCCTCGGTAAGGCAGACCTCCAAGAAGCTCGGTCTCAGGACGGAAGCGTCGGGACGCTATGAGAAGGGTATAGACCCGAATCTCTGCGAGGCTGCGGCGGACAGGGTGTGCAGGCTCGTCGAGCTGCTTGGCTGCGGCAGAGTCCTTTCGGGTTCGGTTGACGTATACAGGAAGCCCGAAGCCGCGCCTGCGGTGACAGTACGCGTGAGCCGCATCAACAAAGTACTCGGAACGAGCCTCACGAGAGAGCATATGGTAAGACTTCTGCAAAGTCTCGAGATGGAGGTCTGCGGTGATGGTGATGATTTGATCGTTACGCCGCCGTCGGTGAGGCGCGATCTGCCGGAGGAGGTGGACTACGTCGAGGAGATAGCGAGGATGTACGGCTATGATAATTTGACGGACACTATACCGGAGCTTGCGACAAATGTCACAAACTCCGCAAGCTGGGAGCTCAGGCGCAAGGTCAGAGATATGATGTGCGCCATGGGCGCCGACGAGATACAGACATTTTCGTTCATCAGCGATAAAGCCTTCGATCAGTGCGGGATAGACGAAGACTCGTGGGAGAGGGATACCGTAAAGATAATAAATCCTATGGGTGAGGATACGGCGGCGCTCAGAACTATACTTATTCCCGGAATGCTTGAGGTGCTCGGAAGAAACTGTTCGAGGGGAAGGGAAGCCGTGAGAGCATTCGAGATAGGTACTGTGTTCAGCAGGAGCATGCTCGGCGACGATAAGCTCCCTGACGAATCATATGACCTTTCGATAGGCGTCTACGGCGAGGGTGAGTCGTTCTTTACCCTCAAGGGCATGACGGAGGCACTCTTCGACAGGTTGGGCATCGACGGAGTCAGCTACGAGGCGGAATCGGAGTACGGGCTTTATCATCCGGGAAGGTGTGCCAGAATTATAAAGACGACTGATCGGGGCGAGCGGGTAGAGATGGGAATAATGGGAGAGATACATCCGGACGTCGCGGAGAGCTACGGTCTTGAGACAAGATCGTACGCCGCGGAGCTCTTCTTCCGGAATCTAATAGAGTTTGCATCTGACGAGATACACTATGAGCAGCTGCCTAAATATCCGGCGATGTCGCGGGATATAGCGATGGTGGTGCCGGAGGAAACGACGGTTGCAACGATAGAAAAGGTCATAACCGAGGCAGGTACGGATATTTTGAGGGATGTCAGACTGTTTGACGTATACAGGGGTGAGCAGGTAGAGAGGGGCAAAAAGAGCGTTGCATTCAGCCTTACATACAGACACGACGACCGCACGCTGACCGACAAGGAAACGGAAAGCGTACACCGGAATGTACTTGCAGCGCTGAGAGAAAAACTCGATGCCGCTATCAGGGATAATTAACGGGAGGCGAGCCGCAATGAGCAAAGTTACCGTCAGAATCTACGGACAGGAGTACACTATCGCGGGAGAGCGAAGCGAAGACGAGATAAAGGAGATCGCAGCTCACGTGGACGAGCAGATGAAAGCGATAAGTAAGGCAGTATCGGATACATCGGCAGGAAGCCTTGCAGTGCTTTCGGCAGTCAACATAAGCGATCAGTATTTTGCTGTCAGGCGTGATCTGGAGAAAGTAAAGACTGAAAAGGAAAAGATAGAAGCAGATGCCGCTTATTACATGAGCATGTGGGAAAAATCAAAGAAGAATACCCGGACGAGCAAGGACAACGTCAGTGAGCTGCGCGACAGGATCAGAGACGATTCCGAAAAAATGCAGGAGCTCAGGGATAAGTGCACAGAGTATGAGAACAGCTTTTTTGATCTTCAGATGGAGAATATCAAGCTCAAAACCGAGCTTGACAAACTTAAGGCGAAGTTATGAACCGTAAGGCGCTGAATACATTAGAATATACGAAAATTACAGCTATGCTGCAAGATCTGACGGGCTGCGAGGGTTCGGCGCAGATGGCAAAGAAGCTCAGTCCATACGACGATATGCACATAATAAAGAGAGAATTAAGGTCGACCACGGAAGCGGTCGGCCTTATTGACCGTAAAGGACCGCTGCCGACAGAAGGACTGTATGACGTGGACGGATGTGTAGACCGCGCACATAAGGGCGGCAGTCTTACGATGAAGGAGCTTCTGGAGGTCAATGCCGATCTTCGCATAGCTTCTAGGATAGTATCGTTTATGAAGTCCGACGATATACCCGATATCCCGCTGATCAGAGAAATGGCGGAGCTCATAATGCCTGTCCGATCCCTGGAGAACGATATCGACAGGTGCATCATAACCGAGGATGAGATGGCTGACAGCGCTTCTCCGAGACTGAGAGACATAAGGCGAGGTATAGGCCGCCAGAACGAAGCGATAAAAAACAGGCTCAATCAAATCATATCGTCCAGTGATAACAGAGCATATCTTCAGGATGCGATAGTGACCATGCGCGACGGACGGTACGTGATACCGGTTAAGCAGGAGCACAGGACGAGGTTTCCGGGGATGGTACACGATACATCAAAGGGTGGAGCTACTTTGTTTGTGGAGCCTCAGGCGGTCGTCGATCTGAACAACAGGCTGCGGGAGCTCGAATTCGAGGAGCAGCAGGAGATGGCAAGGATCCTTGCGGAGCTTTCGTCGCGCGTTGCAGAGCATCAAAAGGAAATCAAGTATAACAGCGGGCTTATAATGAGACTCGATTTTATAATGGCAAAAGGAAAGCTTTCGCGCCGTATGGGTGCGTGCGAACCCGGGTTGGCAGAGCGCGGTGTGCTTAAGCTCATACAGGCGCGTCATCCGCTCATAGATGAAGATAAAATCGTGCCGATAGATATCACGCTGGGTGACGGTTACAGGACGCTTATAGTTACAGGACCGAATACGGGCGGCAAAACGGTAAGCCTCAAAACGGCGGGACTTCTCACGATGATGGCGATGAGCGGACTTCATATACCTGCATCTGATGAGAGTCTGGTGCCTGCGGTAAAAGATGTCTTTGCCGACATCGGCGACGAACAAAGTATTGAACAGAGCCTGTCGACGTTTTCGTCGCACATGAAAAATATAGTTGATATAATTGAAAACGCGGGCAAGGGAAGCCTCGTTCTGCTCGATGAGCTCGGAGCCGGAACAGACCCGACTGAGGGCGCGGCTTTGGCCATATCGATACTCGAAAGACTGTATGCGGCCGGCGCCGTGACTATGGCTACGACACACTATAACGAACTTAAGAAATATGCGCTTTCTACGGACGGCGCCGAGAACGCCGCGATGGAATTCGATGTGGAAACGCTTTCGCCTACATACAGGCTCCTTATCGGGGTGCCGGGGAGGTCGAACGCGTTCGAAATATCGAAAAAACTCGGGCTTGACGCTTCGATAATAGACAGAGCCTCGCAGCTTATAGAACGCGGCGATTTGGAGTTTGAAAACGTCATATCGTCGATAGAGGAGGACAGAAAGTGCGCTGCGGACGACAGAGCCGAGGCGGCAATGATGGTGCAGGAGGCGCGAAGGCGTATCGCGAAACTCGAGGAACGCGAGGCGGATGTTTACGAAAAACGTGACAGAATACTCAGTCAGGCGAGAGAGGAAGCGCGCGAATATATACGGGAAGCGAAGGAAGTAAGCCGCGACGTCCAAAGGGAGATGAGCAGGCTTGCGAAAAACGGTGTGATACAGAACGGTTCGGGGAAATCGCTTCAGGAAAGCAAAAGACGGATCCGGGAAGTCGAAGAAAAATACGCTTCAAAGGCAGTGCAGCAGATTAACAGCGATCCCGTTTCAGCCGATGACCTTAAGGTAGGCGACCGTGTGAAGGTACTTACACTCAACCAGAACGGTTCGGTATTCACCCTGCCGGATGCAAAGGGCGAACTGCAAGTCGCCATAGGGGCTATAAAGGTCAATGTCAACATAAAAGACCTTATGGTTATCAATGAAGGGGGGGAACGAAAAAAAACAATGAGTGGACGCTCGAGATACGGCACCCTTTTCAAATCAAAGGCGACAAGCGTTTCCGCGAGTATAGACGTACGGGGGAAGAACGCCGACGACGCTTTGATGGACGTGGGCAAGTATCTCGACGATGTGTATATAGCAGGTCTCGATACGGTTACGATAATACACGGGCGCGGTGAGGGCATACTCAAAGCTGAGATCAGACGGGCGCTCAGACAGAACAAGTATGTTGCATCCTTTGCAGCCGGAAAATATAACGAGGGCGGCGAAGGCGTGACGATAGTAACGATGAAAAAGAACTGATGAATTGACAGGGGAGAAGAAATGACAGATTTCAAGCGCAGCATAGCAGAAACGATAGCGTCGGAAATGGGCGAGCTTACGGAAGATGAGATATATGAGATAATAGAGGTGCCTCAGGATTCGAAAATGGGCGACTACGCCTTTCCGTGCTTCAGACTTGCCAAGGTGATGCACAAAGCCCCGCCGCTGATAGCAAAGGAAATATCCGAAAAGCTCGAAGGATGTGAGCTCTTCGCAAAGGTGGAGCAGGTGAACGCGTATGTCAATATCTTCATATCGCGCACCACGATGACGAGAGATACATTGTCCGCGATATTGAACGACCCTGACTCATTCGGAAGGAGCGATACAGGCGCGGGGCGCCCCGTGATAGTCGAGTTTTCATCGCCCAATATCGCCAAGCCGTTTCATATAGGTCATATCAGGAGTACGGTAATAGGCAATTCGCTTTATAAGATATACGATGCGCTCGGATATAAGACGATAAGGATAAATCACCTCGGCGATTACGGAACGCAGTTCGGCAAGATGATATGCGCATACCGTCATTGGGGAAACAGGGATGACGTAATACGCGAGCCGATTAAAACTCTTCTTTCGTACTACACGAGGTTTCACGTCGAGGTGGAGAAACATCCCGAGCTCGATGACGAGGCGAGAGCGATATTCGCCGATCTTGAGAGCGGCAGGAAGGAGGAGGTCGAGCTGTGGCAGTGGTTCAGGGAGGAGAGCCTCAAAGAATTCAGGCGCGTATACGAGCTTCTCGGAATAGAGTTCGACTCGTACAACGGAGAAAGCTTTTATTCGGACAAGATGCCTGCTGTCGAAAAGAAACTTGAGGATAAAGGACTCCTTGCAGAATCAAAGGGCGCTGAGGTTGTGGATCTTGAAAAATATAATATGGGCTTTGCCCTGATAAAAAAGTCGGACGGCAGTTCGCTTTACATTACACGCGACATAGCTGCGGTGATATATCGCAAGGATACATACGATTTTTACAGGAATATATACGTAGTCGCGTCGCAGCAGACACTCCACTTCCAGCAGCTTTTCAAAATAATCGAGCTGATGGGCTATGACTGTGCCGAAAGCTGCGTGCACGTTCCGTTCGGCATGGTGCGGCTTGAGGAGGGGACCATGTCTTCGAGGCACGGGCGTATTGTATTTCTGGAGGATGTTCTGAACAGAGCGATCGAAAAGACTCGCGAGATCATCATGGAGAAAAATCCCGAAGCCGGCAATATAGACGAGATAGCAAAGCAGGTCGGAGTCGGAGCGGTAGTTTTCAACGAGCTGTCGAACAACAGGATAAAGGATTACACCTTCAAGTGGGATCAGGTGCTCAACTTTGACGGTGAGACCGGCCCATATGTACAGTACACTTATGCGAGGAGCTCGAGCGTACTTCGCAAGGCGGGTGACACGGCGGCAGGGAGAGCCTCCGACGTCGCAAATATAAACTTCTCCAAGCTTTCCGGCGACGCGTCATACAGTCTCGTCAAGTTGCTTAACGCGTTCCCTAATGTGGTTTTGCAGGCGGGAGAACGGTATGAGCCGTCACTCGTCACGCGCCACATAATAGATGTGGCTCAGGCGTTCAACAAATTCTATCATGACGAGCATATAATCGTGGAGGATGAGGAAGAGAAGCTCGCAAAGCTTGCGCTCGTATCGGCGGCGAGGTCTGTAATCAAAAACGGCTTATCGCTTCTCGGTATGCAGGCTCCCGAGCGGATGTAGCGGAGGTGCGCGTGTGAGATACGTCGGCAGCATATACAGACCACCGAGCGAGGCGTACAGCCTGCTCGTGCAGGTAACGATAGGATGTGCGCACAACAAATGCACATTCTGCACGATGTTCAAGGATAAGCGGTTTACAGTAAGGCCTGAACGTGAGGTAATGGAGGATCTCGATGAGGCGCGCATCATGTATAGGCGCGTGGACAGGATTTTTCTCTGCGACGGCGATGCACTTTGTTTGGCGAACGGCAAGCTCCTGCCGATACTGAAAAGGATACGGGAGCTGTTTCCGGAATGTGAGCGCGTAGGTATATACGGCAGAGCAAAGGACATACTCCGCAAGGGCGTAGAAGAACTTAAAGAATTAGTAAATAACGGATTGAAAATAGTTTACATTGGTGCGGAATCCGGCAGTGATATAGTGCTCGGACATGTAAACAAGGGAGAGACGAGAAAAGAGATAATCGAATCCGTCAAAAAGGCGGAGGACGCCGGAATGGTCACGTCGGTGACATTTATTTCGGGTCTCGGAGGCCGCGATCTGATGGAGGAGCATGCAGAGCAGACGGGAAAAATGATATCGGAGATGGGAGCCTCGTATGTGGGATTGCTCACCTTGATGCTCGACCCCTCCGCGCCGATCTGCGACGAGATAAAACGCGGCGCGTTCAGACTTCTTTCGGCGGAAGAGGTGCTAAGAGAAACGTATATCATGCTTCGTGCTGCCGCGCCTGAGCGCCCGTGCGTATTCAGGAGCAATCACGCTTCAAATTACGTGAGCCTCAGAGGCAATTTGCCGGAGGACAAAGAGCGGATGCTGAAGCAGCTCGAACATGCCATGTCGGATCCGCGGCTTCTGAAGGATGAAAAATTCAGGATGCTCTGAATCCGTGATGCTTTGAACCGGGGGTCTCCGAATTGAGTGCCCTCAGGAAATCGGGTAATTATTCCCGAGCCGGTATGTGCTTACTTTACGCTGAACGCGACACCGTAAAAAGAACAGAAAAAGGATGGGATCCGGGAATATGAACAAAGACAGGATGATTGACAGGATAGGCGATTACCTTATACCTCACACGAACGACTATATTTTTGACGAGCTGTCGGAGAGCTGTCTCGAACGGGCAGGGCTTGCGGATATACTGACGGGTGTTCCCGTACCTGTAAGAAAAACAGAGCTTACGGGGCTTACTAATGTGAAGATAGCACACAACATGGCGGTGATAATCGGATGTAACATAAACTTCCAGTACCGCGACAGTTACCTCGAATACATAAGGCACTCCTTCGGGAAGGATTTTGCCAAGCCTTTGATAAACGAGGGCATAGAGAGTGCCGCACAGGGCGATTTCGACTACGCGTGCATATGCTTCAGAGGGGCGCTGCTTATCGATCCGGAATCAAAGGACGCGCTCTATTGTTACGGAAGAGCGTGCAGGGATTCCTACGATGCCGGTGAGGGTGAAGAATACGTCGGCAGATACAAGGCTGAGGCGTTGGAAGCGTTTGAAAAGCTTACTCTGAGTGCACCCGACTTCGACATGGGATTCTATTATCTCGGTTATCTGTATCTCAATCTCGGGCTCTACCTGAAGGCTAAGCTCACATGGGAGGAGTTTATGAAACTCGCTGTAAGTGATAACGGCGATTCGACAAAGCAGCGTGAGGAGATAAGCGAATGGCTCAGGAAGCTCGACGAGCCGGTGAAAATCGAGGCGGCGTACAACAAAGTGCTGTCCGGCCGTTTTGAACAGGGCATAGAGGAGCTGTCACCGTACGCAAAGGACAGCCGTTTTGACGAATGGTGGCCGCTATGGTATTATCTGGGTGTCGCATACAGTCATACCGGTGATAAGGTTCGGGCTGAGGAATCATTCAGGAGAGTGCTCGAAATATCTCCGAGCAACACCGAGGCTATGGAGGAGCTCGTATCTCTTTATGAAGCGGCGGGCGACGAGGAACGGCGCGAAAAATACGCAGAAAAAATAAAACTTGTCAAAAAGAACAGGGAGGAGGAAAAGGCTGAACGCAACAAAGGACTTTCGTAAATCGGAACGCCCAGGGTGCGTTTTACGCCCGATACACTATAACGAGGAGAGTTGGCTTGACAGAGAAGATAACAGACAAAATACTGAGCGAGCGTCTGAGTAAGGTGACCGAGACAGTCGGTTCATACCCGGACAGCTTTAATGAAGCTCTGGCGCTTGAAGCCGTAAACTGGAGCGCCGAAGAGAGCTGGATAGATTACAGGTATCGTGTCGGGAAGGCGCATCTCAATCTTTACGGTGCTGTGCACGGAGGTGTTATAGCGAGCCTTGCCGATGACGCCGGAGGAGCGGCCGCATGTGTATTCAGCGGCGCATACGTATCGACGGCAACGTTGGCCGTGGAATATCTGACGGCGATGAACCGACCGTCGTATATAATCCATGTCGAGGTGCCCCACGCGGGACGCCGCATCGTGAATACGATGATAAAGATCAAAGAAGAACAAACCGGCCGCATATGTGCGACGGCAGTCGCGTCATTTGCGGTCATGTCGGATAAAGTGATGCCGGAATATTGATTCGGGTATCTTTTTTTCAGTTGTTCAAAACGAACAGGCCGATAATTGCTGCTGTGACGATAATTGCGGCGATGAGGGAGACCCATCTGTAACGTGTGTCACCGTTTTGATGGGAACCGTCGGTCTGTTGCTTATCGTAATACTTCATTGCACCGCCGGATGAGCTCGTGTTCGGCACGGAATCATGCTTATCTTTGTGCTGTTCGCCGGTACCGCGACGGCGGAGAGGTATAGGTTCGGCACTTTTACGAAGCAGCGTCAGAGGATCGTTGCCCGACATAATCCGTCCGTAAAAATCGCGGACAAACTCGATGTCTTCATCTTCGCTGACCTGATACCCGGCTGTATCGTGAGCTATTGCGTTTCTGACACTTCGCACATGCTGAAGCATGCGCCGATCCGTGCCCCATGAGTGCACACTGCGAAGTCCCTGTGCGGAGTTTTGCTTCATCTGAGCGATATACTCGCTGACACCGTTTTGCACCAGATACATATCGCCGCACAGTTTATTCAGATGCTTATATTCTTCAAAAAAAACATTATCGCGTTCATTCATAATGTTCACCCTGCTTCAAATTCGTTATATACCGTAATCCGCAGCGAGATTCCAAAGCAGCGATCTGTAAGTCTGTGGATCATGAGTCCGGCTGCCTGTTGCTTCAGCTATATCGTGATGGTTCATCAGCCGCAAGGGATGGGTTTCAGTTTTATTCTTTGCAGTAGGAATACTTATATTGTAAACATCAAAAACATAAGCGGTAAAACTTTTCTATAGTCTTTACCAACCAGCAAATATACTGAACCGAACAGGAATGCTCCCAATATTGAAAGCAATCCGACCTCGATACTCCCCTTTGATAAAATATGCGCTAATCCCCAGGTTAAACCAAGAATAATTCCGCCATAGGGAAGACTTTTATTTTTAAACCAATTTTCACATAGAAACTCCGTAAATAGGCATTTCGATAAAATATACTAAAACGAGTTCCATTCCAAATCCCATAAATGCATATAAAGCCAGATTGAAAAAATTACCTCCTGTAACCTTGTTTTTTTCACGCATGTTTATTCTGTTAAAAAGTTTCACAGAACTAATTCTCCTATACTTATCTGTAAAATTTTTATTTATTAACTTATATCAACTTTTTTTATTATATCACATATAAAAAACGAGGACATAACGAAATCCGCTATGGCTATAACTTTACCTGACATTGATTTATTTGTATCTATGTATGTTCAAAAGGAAGCTGTAATCAGCTCACAAATAGAAGGAACGCAGGCTTCCCTTGTTGATGTACTGCAAAAAGATAGAAATACAAAAAAAAAAAGATACTGAAGAAATTGTAAACTACATCAAAGCAACTCACTATGCTTTTAAAAGACTGAGTGATTTGCCTTTATGTATGAGATTGATTAAAGAAACCCATGCAGTACTCTTATCCAATGTTAGAGGAGAAGAAAAAATGCCGGGAGAATTTAGAAAATCTCAAAATTGGATTGGATACGCAGGTTCAACTTTAAAAAATGCAAGCTTTATTCCGCCTGCACCGGAAGAAATGGATATTTGCTTGAGTGATTTAGAAAAATATATCCACGAGGAAAGTGATATTTCGAACTTAATAAAGATAGCTCTAATTCATTACCAATTTGAAACGATACATCCTTTTTTAGATGGTAACGGAAGAATGGGAAGATTACTTATAATACTATATTTAAGAGAGAAGGGCATAACTCAATATCCTGTTCTTTATTTGAGTTATTTTTTTAAGAAAAATAGGAATAGATACTATGAACTTCTTAATAACATTCGTATTAAAGGAGAGTTTGAAGAATGGATTATATTTTTCATAGAGGGAATTTGTGAAATAGCGGAAGATGCCATTATCTCTATTCAAAAGATCGTTGAGCTGAAAAAGGAAGATATGGCAAAAATACGCTTATTTTCAAAAGGAAATGTATCCAATTTACTTACCGTATATAATTATTTATTAAAACATCCATTTGTAGAAGCGGAAGATATAAAGAATTTAATAGATGTTAGTAAACCTACTGTAAATAAGCTTTTAGAGAATTTAATGGATGTGGAAATATTAGAACTGGTTAAGGATAAAAAAAGATACAGACAATACGTATATAAAAAATATGTAGATATTCTTTCGGAGGGAACGATACTGTAAAAATAAAAATGAACAGAATACATGAACAAAGATCATAGAAAAATTGGAAAGACCACCTATGAGGTTGTCGTCCATTTTAATGAAGATGCAACGGAAACCATGATGAGTACGGAGGTACCCAAAGAACTAAATCGAGAAAAACAAATAAATCTTGTACGAGAATATGTAAAAGAAAATTTTGTAAATGTTGGTATGTGTGCTGATATTGCCTTACATGATAAAAATGACGGAAATCCACACGCTCATATTCTGCTTACAATGCGACCACTAAATGAAGATAAGATATGGGGAACGAAATCGAAAAAGGAATATATCCTTGATGAAAATGGCGAGAAAGTAAAACTCAAAAACGGCAATTACTGGACTATAGTCAAGTAAATAGACACGATTTTGAAAAAATACTGGGAGTATCAGAGTTGTGACTCCCAGTAGAGCGCTTCCATTTCATTAGGAGTTAATAAATTCAGCGAACCATGCGGCCTCTTGGAATTATAGAAGCCTTCGATGTATTCAAAGACGGAGAGCTGAAGCTCTTGTAGAGAGTGATAGGTTCTTCTGTTGGTTTCTTCTTTTTTCAGATATTTGAAGAAACTTTCGCAGCAGGCATTATCAAAAGGATAGCCCTTATTAGAAAAAGACTGCACAACATTTAGAGAATCCAAAAGCTGCCGAAACGAGAAAGCAGTGTATTGGGTTAAATAAAAATATGGTTACAAGAATGAATATTCAGCTTGATGGAATGGAAAAATATGAGAAAAGTGATATAATAGGATGGACGAGAAATTAACAAATTATAGTTTGTTGGCATATATTGATTAAAGTAGTGTGTATTTTAGAGTCAAAAAAGACAATTAGATGGAGTGAGAAAAAACAGAAGAATGGAATGCAAGATAACAAAGAAAAAATGCATATTTTGTGAAAAGACAGAAGAGAAATTTGATAAAAATAATTGTTGGACAGAGGAACATATTATTCCACAAGCACTTGGAAATGAAACATTGAAAATATTTAATGTTTGTAAGGAGTGTAATAGTGGATTGGGAACATATGTTGACAATTATTTTGTAAATCATATGTTTATCAAACTAATAAGGCAAAAGCTTGGATTAAAGGGGAAGAGTGGAAAAATTCCAAATGCGTTTAAAGAAGGAAAAGATAAGGATGGTCATTTAATTAGGGTTGATGAAAATTATCAACCGACCATTGTTCCGTATATTGAAAAAAGCGACACTCATGTAAAAATAGTGGCTTCTTCTACTGTGGAAGCTAGATTGATGGCAGAAAAGACACTTTCTAGAATGAAGTTGCCAAAAAACAAAATTCAGGATGCATTGGATAAAGTCGACGATATAGAATTTGAGTATTTGCAACCAATGCTTCAATATGATTGTACGGTAGAATTTAACCGCTTTTATTTGGAAGCGATAAAAATTGCATTTGAGTATGCCGTATATAAGCTTGGGGATGATTACCTAAAAGATTTTCGTGCTATAGAAATCCAGCAACTCCTTAAAGGTGCGATAGATGGGAAAATGAAGACTGAATGTAAAAATGTCCCAGGTGTTTGCTTAATTTATAAGGAGCTAGGAAAGATATTAGAAA
This sequence comes from uncultured Clostridia bacterium, assembly GCA_938046095.1. Lineage (GTDB taxonomy): Bacteria > Bacillota > Clostridia > Peptostreptococcales > Anaerovoracaceae > Eubacterium_B. The sequence continues at coordinate 333 of CALIXS010000002.1, read as the reverse complement.
CTGCAAAAGATCTCAATTATCATATGCTTATGATTCATCCTGCTGCTGAAAATAGATTAATTGCAGAAGTGATTTTATTTATGGAATCTTCGTTATCATTTGGTGTTCTAATCTCGGAGGATGCGAGCAAGTTTGATATTTCAAATAGTTCATTAACAGAAATTATAGATGTAAAGATAAATCCCAGTTTGTCGAAGTAAAAAAATCAAATAGGATATTACCAAGAGGAAGTAAAAGCAAATTGCCGATACTTCCTTTTTTGTTGTCAAAAATCCAAGAAACGGAAAGGAGAATTTATGGAAGAACTGAAAAATAAGGATAAAAACGGCATTA
>CALIXS010000001.1 GCA_938046095.1 uncultured Clostridia bacterium | reverse complement strand
GCGCCAGAAGTATACTCGGGAACGCAAGTATGCTGTCGTTCACACGCATCAGTATTTCGTCAAGCCAGCCGCCGAAATAACCCGTAAGCGCCCCGACCGCAACGCCGACTATGAGGCCCGCCGCTATTGTGACAAACGCTATGAAGCACGTCGCCCCCGCGCCCTGTATCACCCTCGAGAATATATCTCTGCCGAAATTGTCGGTTCCGAAAATATGTGCCATACTCGGCCCCTGCATTTTAGAAGCTCCATCCATGGCGTTAGGGTCGTACGGCGTTTTGAACGCGCCTATTATAATAACCGCGAGCATGACCGAGGTTATTATCAGGCCGAGTCTGAAGTTTCTGTCCCTAAGTGTCTTTTTTATCATCGGGATAACCTCACTCTCGGATCGACATACTGCGTTATTATATCGGCAAGATAGTTCATGAACACTACTACAAACGCTATAAGTACGACTATTATCTGTGCGACGGGATAATCGCGGCTTCCGATGCTCGTAAGCAGGAGCCTGCCGAGTCCCGGCAGGGCAAATACCTGCTCTGCTATTATTGAACCCGCGGCTATATCGGCAAGCGTCATGGCGATATACGTTATGACGGGAAGCAGGGCATTTCTGAGCACATGTTTTTTTATTACACTCCAGCGCGAGTTGCCGCGACTGTAAGCTGTTCTTATATAATCACAGGACATTTCGTTGAGTATAGAGGTGCGAAGCATTCTCGAAACCTTGGCGATCTTGGGTATAGATATTGCGAGAGCCGGAAGTATCAGACATCCGACGGCTCCGATAAAACTCTCACTGAAGGGTATAAAACGCCCCGGTGAGAACCACTTGAGAACGAGCCCGAAAATATACGCGAACAGTATTCCGAGAAAAAAGGGAGGAACAGCCATGAACACCTGATTTACTATGACATTTGCCCTGTCGAGCCTCGTGTTGCCGTATTTTGCCATAGCTATGCCCAGCGGTATGCTCGCCGACATGACGAGTATCCATGAAATGAGAGCAAGCGCCCCGGTAACTGCTATTTTGCCGGTCAGGACTGCCCTTACCGGCATGAAGTAACTGTAACTCACCCCTAAGTCCCCTGTAAAAATACCGGAGAGCCATCTGAGATATCGTATTATTATGTTTTGATCAAGGCCAAGCTGAGACCTGAGAGCCGCCGCCCTCTCCGGCGAATAGTCGGTCCCGAGGAGTTTTGTGGTCGGATCTCCCGGAATGATCTGAAACGCCAGAAAGGCCAGCAGAGATATGAGGATCAGCGTGACTATAAGTATACCTGTCTTTTTCAGAATGTATCTCATCGCACTTGAACCGGCTTATCGGGCCGTCTTGTATATAGTGGAAAGATCCATCACATAAAGCGGATAGAATTCGTATCCTCTTACGTTTTTCTGCGATATCACAAATGATGCCGGATCCTGTATGTAGACGTTGGCAGCCTGTTCCGTCAAAATCCTTTCACAGTCCTTGAAGAGCGCGGTCTGTTCCTTTTCGTCGATTGTCGATATCGCCTTCGCGTACGCCGCGTCGTAATCCGCACTGCTGAAGTTGATGAAATTCTTTGCGCTGGCGCTCTGAAAGCGGGCAAGCATGTCCGATGCCGCCACCCCGTGTGCATCCATGCCGACAACAGTAGCCTGAAAATTGCGTCCCTGATATGTATCCGAGAGCCATGTTGCCCATTCCACCTGATTTATCGTCGCCGTAACGCCTATCTGCTTAAGCTGCTCGACGATGACCTGGGCTGTGTCTACATGCATAGTAAGATTCGACGCGACATTTATAGTAAAGCTGAAACCGTCCGGATACCCCGCCTCGGCAAGCAGCGCCTTCGCCTTTTCCTGATCCGGCTTATAATAATCGATAAGACTGTCGTCGAAATACCTTTTCAGAGCAGGGAACATTGAGCTTCCGACCGGCTCGCCGTGGCCGTCGCCCGCCAGATCGATCACAAGCTGCTTGTCTACGGCGCAGCAGAGCGCCTGCCTTACCTTGATATTGTCAAACGGTGCATGAGCATTATTGAGGTACAGAGCCTGCACCACGTTACTCGCGCCTTCGGCGACATTAAGCTCCGAGCATTCATCGGCCTGTCTCGCCTCCATGTGCCCGGCAAGATCTATCGCGCCGGACTTGAGGCTCATGACCATCGTCTCGGCGTCTTCTATCACCTTCAGCTTCACCTTATCGAGATATGCCTTCTTTCCCCAATAATCCTCATTTTTCTCGAGTACAATGTTGTCTGAAACGGATCTCGACACAAACCTGAACGGGCCCGTTCCCACTATCTCATCCGCAGGATTATTTCCGTCCGGCATTACAGCTACCGCAGCATGAGTTATGAACTCCGTATCCGGCACCTTAAGCTTTACTATCACCTTATTACCGTCGGCTTCCATGACGGACGATATGCCCGCGACATCGCTCACGAGAGGAGTTCCCGTATCGAGTCCTGCGGCTCTTTTCAGTGAATAAACAACATCCCCGGTCGTGACCGTCCGGCCGTTATGGAACTTGACCCCGTCACGCAGTGTAAACGTATATTCGTCAGCGGTTTCATTTACGGTCCATTTCTCGGCGACAGCGGGGATGAGATTTCCGTCTTTATCGGGTTTTACAAGCCCTTCATAAATGTTGAATAGGACCTCTCTGGTTCCTGCCGACGACGATGATACGTGCGGGTCAAGACTTGCGTCCAAATCAGCCTGAATGCCTACGGTGATTTCTCCTCCGCAGGTCGGTTCAGCTTTGGAGCCTCCGTCGGATGCGCTCCCGTCCGATGTATCGCCAATGCATGCGCAAAGTGCAACCATCGTCGTAAGAGCTAAAGCAATTGCAATAATCTTTTTCATAGCAAAAGTTTCTCCTTATTGGTTATTGGCTCATAAAATATTAAGTTTTCCACCTGCCCGATAATAACAAAAAAAGGGCGCAAGGTCAAGCTGCGCCCTTTTCCTTTTACTTACTTATTGCACTATTGTTGCAATCTGAAGAAGAGTTATGCCCTGTCTCTCGGTCGCCGCATGATTCTGCAGTCCCCATCAATTCCGCATACGCCTTCCTTTCAGCAGAAGCGGCTTATTTGTGTGCTCCCATCGTAAAGTTATAAAAATCATCTGAGCTGTAACTGATCACGAAAACACCGTTTCCGCATTCACCGTAAAGGTTTGCGCCGCCGGCTACATCGCCTTCGAATATCACCGTATCGGCATAAACGCTCCATGTCGGAGTGGCAATCACCTCGCCTTTAAAGCTTATAGAAGCCGTGTGGTCGGCATTCATCGTCGCTTTTAAGGAATCAGGCGAAATCTCTCCAGAGGCATCCTCATCAAACACGTCAGTTACCGAAACGCCTGTCCAGTCGCCGAGAAGAGCCTTCTCCTCATCCGGCAGGATGTTTTCAGGCTTTGCGGCATCAGTTCCCTCTTTCGCAAATTTCAAATCCATTGAGGTTCCGATAAGTTCCTGGAGGAAGTTTTCAAATGTGATCGTGTCTTTGCCAAGTTTTCCTACAATGTCTGTGTTCTCGACGGTAAGCGTTATCGTCTTGTCGTCATTGACCCATTTGCCCTGCGCGGTAGTCCCGTCCACATCGATCGTCACTTTTCCTCCGCTTTTTAATTCAATAGTAAATCCGGTAACATCGTCCCCGGAAAGCGTCATTCCTAAAGCCGTTCCGCTTACGGCGATATACTTTCCCGTCAAAGCATCGTCCGCTCTTCCGGAAGATCCGCCGCAGGCCGTTACGGACAGGCAAAGCATCATTGCGATAAAAATCGAGATAAGTTTTTTCATTGTTGTTCTCTCCTTAATGTTAGTATGATATTTTTCGCTCCCCGCTTATAATCTCTACCCATTCCTTTTTTAAAATAAATTCAGATAAAACTGATGTTATAGATGGAATTATATCAAATCACGCACAGATTTTCAAGAGAGAAAGTCTGACATGTGCGATTATCAGAGGCGATCATGTCGGTATGCAGACTATCGGGGAAAAATGTTACAATAAAACAGACGGCTTGACATTTTGCAACGCACGTATGAAAATACTTATCATGAATGACAGGAAGCTGAGCAAACCGACAATATTCATTATGGTTATAACACTTTCATCACTATGGGGACTCTCTTTTTTGTTCGGCAAGGTTTTGCTCAGAGAATTGGAGCCGATTCAGGTGCTGGCGAGCCGCTGGACGATATCCGCTCTGTTCTTCGCCGCTTTGATGCTCGCCGGAAAGCTGAAGATAGATTTTCATAAGAAAAGGCTGCCGTTTCTCGTAGCTGCGGCGCTCATCGAGCCGTGTACGTACTCTCTGTGTGAGATGTACGGGCTCGATATGACAAGTGCGTCGGTGAGCTCGATTTTTATAGCTACCATACCGCTGGCGGTGTTGTTGTCTCAGCTTTTGTTTTTTCACAGGAGACCGACGGTTTTGTCCGTAATAAGCATATGCACAGCCTTTGGCGGCGTCCTCATCTGCACGGTTTTCTCGCCGCAGTTTTCGATATCCGGCGATATGACAGGCTATGTCGTTCTCGCGGGAACGGTCGCGACAGGAGCTGCATACGCTGGTGTTTCCGCAAAGGCGGGAGAGGATTACAGCCCGTTCGAAATCACGGCTGTCATGTCGTTTTCGGGCGCGCTCTGGTTTGATGCGCTGAATTTTATCATGGGTTACGGCACCGCCACGGTCACCTCATACGCCGGGAAACCCGGTATGATCGCCTGCGTGCTGATTCTCGGACTTCTTTGCTCATCCGCGTGCTACATAATGTTTAACCGTCTTCTCAGTTCGATGAATCCTGCGATAGCGAACAGCATCGTCGCAAATTCCGTCACGGCAGTAGGCGTGATCTCAGGGATTTTTATTCTGGACGATCCTGCGGGCCTTTATACCGCGATCGGACTTGTGCTTACGATCGGCGGAGTTCTCCTATCCTCGAAAGATATGCAATCATCTTGACAAATGCCTGCTTCGATAGTTTAATAATACATTATAATAAAGCAGTAAAGTGAGGAGATAATATATGAATATGGTATGTTTGGATCTCGAGGGCGTGCTCGTCCCCGAAATATGGATAGCTTTTGCCGAGGCGTCGGGTATACCCGAGCTCAGACGCACTACAAGGGATGAACCGGATTACGACAAGCTCATGCGGTACAGGATCGGGATCCTCCGTGAGCACGGTCTCGGGCTTAAACAGATACAGAAGACGATTGACAGCATAGACCCTCTTACCGGCGCGACGGAATTTCTCGACGAACTGCGTTCGATAACTCAGACTGTCGTAGTAAGCGATACTTTCACACAGTTTGCCGATCCTTTGATAAAAAAACTCAACCGGCCTACACTTCTCTGCAATGAACTCATCGTGGAGGACGGCATGATAACAGGAGTCAGGATGCGGCTAAAGGAAAGCAAACTCAATACCGTCAGAGGGCTTCAGGCAATAGGCTATGAAACCATAGCCGTCGGAGACAGCTTCAACGATATAGGTATGATACGCGAGAGTAAGGCGGGCTTCCTATTCCGCTCCACCGACGCGATAAAGGCGGCCAATCCGGACATCGCTTCGTGCGATACCTTTTCCGAGCTTATGCGATATATCAAAGAGGCTCTGTAACTCCCGCGGATCGGATTCCGGACGTGTCGGCGCACGGAAAGCGCCTCGGTGGTAAACGCCTCATATATTCAAATACGCTTTAAGCTCGTCGATATATTTCTGTCCTATCGGGCTTAAGACGGTATTATGTCTCATTATATATCCTATTTCCATGATGCTTGTAGGGTTCGCCTCATCCGGCTCGTACGGTATTGCGGCGTAATTGTCACCGTTGAGCTCATTGCATATTATCCCCGAACAAAGGGTATAGCCGTTCAGACCTACCATGAGGTTAAGCATTGTGCATCTGTCGCTCGCCTTGATTGTCCTCGGGTATTCGTTTGTCGTCAGAATTTCCTCGGCAAAATAAAATGAGCTGTCATCGCCCTGCTCGAACGAGAGGCACGGATAATCCGAAAGCTCCTCGTAGGTTATCCTTTTCTTATTTGCAAGCGGGTGTCCCTTCCACAGATAAACATACGCATCGCAGTCTATAAGCCTGTGAAAATCAAGTCCCGAAGCCGTGAGCAGCTTCGAGAGCGCCTTCCTGTTGAAGTCCGACATATACAGAATACCGATCTCGCTCTTCATTGCAGCGACATCGTTTATAATGTCCTTCGTCATCGTTTCTCTTATTGCGAACTCGTATTCGGAGGTATCGTAGAATTTTACCATCTCTATAAAAGCCTTGGCGGCAAAGGAATAGTGCTGTGTCGATACGCCGAACTTTTTCTTGAGACCGACTCCATTACAGAATCTTTCCCTCATGTTCTCGTAAGATGAGTATATTTCCCGTGCATACGGCAAAAAATCGGCACCGTCCGCCGTAAGCGACACTCCCCTGCCGTTTCTGTTGAACAAAGCGAAGCCGAGCTCATCCTCGAGACTTTTTACGGCTCCCGACAGACTCGGCTGCGCCACATAAAGATGCTCCGCCGCCTTGTTCATCGAGCCGTATTCCGCTATGGCAATAACGTAATTAAGCTGATTAAGAGTCATAGCCTCAGCCTCCCTCGAGTAATGTCAGACTTGTTTGCACGCCCGATACGCGCACTCCTCACGGTCTGAACCCTGTCGTCCGCCTTATAAGCACAGGAGCCTCAGGCTGTTTCCCGGTTATCTCAAACGCGCCCGAAAGCTCCCTTTCGGCATCTTCGAGCCTGCACTCGTCCGAACCGTGAAAGACCGCTATGACATCACCTTTGCCGACCTTGTCTCCTATACGTGTCAGAACGGTTATCCCGGCGGCGTGGTCTATGCAATCTTCCTTTGAGGCGCGCCCCGCACCGGTCCTCTGCGAAGCCTTGCCTATAAGCCTCGTATCGACAGACGCGACAAAGCCGTTCGAATCAGCCTTTATCTTTCTGCTGAACGGTGCGGACGGCAGGAAGCTTGTGTCCTCGGTCACGCGGCCGTCGCCTCCCTGCCTCTCTATGAGAAGGCGCAGCTTTGCAAGCGCGCTGCCGTTTTCAACTGCCGCCTGCGCCATGAGCATGCCCTCCTCCGGGTCCGCCGCCCTCTTCCCGAGGCAGATCATAAGTCCCGCGATGTGCATCGAAAGCTCCGTGATATCAGCGGGGCCTTTTCCTTTCAGGGTCTCTATAGCCTCTTTGACTTCAAGGCTGTTGCCGACCTCTCGTCCGAGAGGCTGGCTCATATCCGTAATTACCGCCGCCATGCGCTTTCCGGCCGATTTTCCTATCGAGCACATAATCTCTGCGAGCTTTGCCGCATCCTCTTCATTTTCCATGAATGCGCCGCTCCCCGTCTTGACGTCGAGCAGTATCGCGTCGCTTCCTGCCGCGAGTTTTTTGCTCATTATACTGCTCGCAATCAGAGACAGATTTTCTACCGTCCCCGTAACATCACGAAGCGCGTACAGCTTTTTGTCTGCCGGAGCGATATATCCGCTCTGTCCGATCAGCGCGATGCCGATGTCGTTTACCTGATCGAAAAAATCGTGCGGATCCAATGTCGTTCTGAATCCCGGTATTGACTCCAGTTTGTCGACCGTGCCTCCCGTAAAGCCGAGGCCTCTGCCGCTCATCTTGGCTATCGGCACACCGCATGCGGCTGCGGCCGGAGCGGCTATAAGCGTAACCTTATCTCCCACGCCGCCTGTAGAGTGCTTATCTACCTTTACGCCGTTTATCGCTGAAAGATCGATATTATCACCCGAGGCTCTCATGCAGTCGGTAAGAGCAAAAGTCTCTTCGCTGTCGCAGCCTCTGAAGTATATCGCCATGAGAAGAGCCGACGCCTGATAATCCGGTATCATACCGTCCGTATAACCGCGAACGAACCATGCGATCTCGTCCGCCGCAAGTCTTCCGCCGTCGCGTTTTTTGATTATGAGCTCGCTCATGCTGTAACTCATACGATTATCTCCTTTAGAAAGCTCGTACCGATAGCCGGCTCGGGCACACCGAGGTAATCATCTATAACGGCTCCGAGATCCGCGAACGTCTCGCGTGTGCCGAAGTTTGCACCCGCCCTGATCGGCTGCCCGCAGAATACCGCGGGAACATACTCCCTCGTGTGATCAAAGCCGGAATACGTCGGATCGTTGCCGTGATCGGCTGTTATTATGAGTATATCCTCAGGTGTCATGGCCTCACGTATTTCGGGTATACGCGCGTCGAATTCCATTATAGCCCTGCCGTACCCCTCAGGATCTCTCCTGTGTCCGTACTTGGAGTCGAAATCTACGAGGTTTGTGAATATGAGGCCGTCATTCGTCCTTGCCATCGCCTCGAGCGTCTTATCCGTGCCGTCCGCATTGTTATCGGTATGTACCCACTCCGTGATACCGCGCCCGTTGAATATATCGTGTATCTTGCCCACAGCGTATACGGTCTGCCCCGCCTTTGATATCTTATCGAGTATGGTATCCTCGGGAGGAGACACCGCATAATCGCGGCGATCCGGTGTTCTCTCGCGCTTTCCGTTTATGAACCTGTACGGCCTTGCGATGACCCTGCCGCACGCCCATTCGCCCTGAAGCAGCCTACGTGCCGCAGCGCATATATCGTACAGCCTTTCGAGCGGGATGACATCGATGTTGGCAGCTATCTGGAACACGCTGTCCGACGACGTATATACTATCGGCTTTCCCGTTCTCTCGTGCTCCTCGCCTAGTTTTTCTATTATAACCGTTCCCGATTCGGGGTAATTGCCGAGCACCCGCGTATGGATCTCCTCCTCGAATTTTTCTATAAATTCCTGCGGAAACCCGTCGGGATAAGTCTTAAACGGCGTCAGTGTCTCTATTCCGGCTATCTCCCAGTGACCTGTGATAGTGTCCTTGCCTATCGACTTCTCGCGCAGTCTGCCGAAAGCTCCCTCCGGATGCGCCGACAAAAATCTGCCGCTCCCCTGATCGAGTCCGTCTATGTTGCCGAATCCCATACTCGACAAATTCGGTGTGACGAACCTGTCGCCCATAGTCCTTGCGATGTGGCCGAAGGTATCCGATCCGGCGTCGCCGAAACGCTCCGCATCGGGTGCCGCACCGACGCCCATGCTGTCACATACAATCAGTATTACTCTTTTTGCCATTATCATGCCTCGTTTCTCTTATGAGTACGGGGATCGCATCGACGTAATCGAGCGATACGAGATCGTATCTCACTCCGTTCAGCGTTCCCCTGAAGCCTCGCCCGAATGCATCCTCTCCGTGCAGATGACCGTAGATACATCTTCCGACTCCGTATCGGGTGAGCAGCTCCGTAAAACCGGACGGTGCGAATTTGTCATTTGTCGGAGGATAGTGCAGTGATGCTATGATCTCACCTGCTCCGTCCGCCGCGGCACACCTGAGCGAAGTCTCGAGCCTTTGCTGCTCGCGTCTGTATATCTTCTCGTCGTGCGCGTCAAAGCCCTCCGTTCCGGGACATATCCAGCCGCGCGTTCCGCATATCGCCACGTCCTCGGCGAAATACGCGCTGTTCTGCAGGAAAGTGATGCGCTCGTCAATGGTATTTAATTTGTTTACGGAGGTCCACCACAGATCGTGGTTTCCCTTGGTTATGACTTTATGACCCGGCAGCCCGGCTATCCACCTCAGATCCGCCATCGCCTCACACAGCTTGAGTCCCCATGAGATGTCGCCGCAGATTATCACGGTGTCATCCTCAGATATTATTCTTACCCAGTTTTCCTTGAGTCTCTTGTAGTGATCGCGCCATTTCTCTCCGAAAACATCCATAGGCTTGCGGATGCGCGGATCAAGTGAAAGGTGCAGATCGCCTATCGCATATATGCTCAATATTCGTTCTCCTCGTCGTCAAATCCGATGATTTTCGCAGACCTTGCATCGTCGAGCTTCTCAACGCCGCGCAGGCTTCGCCTTATTGATCTCGTCCGCGGTCCGATGAGCTTGTCGAGATCATCGTTTGCACGTGTAATACGTTTTCTCGTTTCTATGAGAACATCCTCAAATCTCTCGAATTCTGTCTTTACGGCTCCGAGTACTTCCCACGCCTCGCTCGAGTGCTTCTCTATCGCAAGCGTCCTGAAGCCCATTTGAAGACTGTTTAGCAGCGCCGCCATAGTAGTAGGTCCCGCTATATTCACCCTGTATTCTCTCTGTAGAATCTCGACGAGCCCTCGCTTTACCACCTCCGCGTAAAGTCCTTCAAACGGCAGGAATAAAATACCGAACTCGGTCGTCGCCGGCGGATCGAGGTACTTATCCCTTATACCCTTTGCCTCTCTTCTTATTACATCTTCGAGCGCCTTGCCCGCCTGCTCCGCGGCAGCGTGATCCGCACCTGCATATGCGTCGGCAAGCTTCGAATATGTATCGCCCGGGAACTTTGCGTCTATCGGAAGCAGGCACGGCCTGTCATCCGAAACGCCCGGCAGCCTTACGGCGTATTCCACCCTATCGCCGCTTCCCGCCTTTGTCACTACGTTTGTCTCGTACTGTTCCGGTGAAAGAATCTGCTCGAGAATGGCACCCAGCTGAACCTCACCCATGATGCCCCTCGTCTTGACGTTCGACAGCACCTTCTTCAGATCACCCACGCCGACGGCAAGATTCTGCATCTCTCCGAGGCCTTTGTAAACCTGCTCAAGTCTATCATTTACTATCTTGAACGACTGCGTTATGCGGTCATCGAGCGTCTTCTGAAGCTTTTCGTCTACTACGTTTCGCACTTGATCGAGCTGTCTGCTGTTCTCGGCTCTCAGCTCCGTCAGCTGCTCGTGCATAGTCCTGCTCATTTCAGACAGACGCTGAGACTGCTGTTTTGACTGCTCGGTCTGCCCGTTGAAAACGAGCTCGCCGTAATTTCTGAATGCGTTATGGACGTATTCCGCCGTGTCGCGCCTTGAACTGTCAATATCGTCATGGAGCTCCTCTTTCGCCCTGCGAAGCTCCGCTGCGAGCGTCGTCGCCGTACCGACTGACGCCGCATACGCCCTCACCGCATATATAAGCGCAGCCACTGACGACACCGCCGCGATGAAAATCAGTATCAAAGCTGTTATCTGAAATGACGTCATGTATAACATCCTCCCGTAACATGATACTATTTTTCGGGCTCTTAGTCCACAAAAAAGCGATCCTGTACATCTCCCGCCGCAAGGAGTTCGAAAGCGTGAACGTAGCCTTTTATGCCCTCGCCCGCGATCACGTGCGATGATGCCCGGCGCACGTACGATATGGACCGGAAATCCTCTCTTCTGTTCACGTCCGTCAGATGAACCTCTATCGTTTTAATTCCGACAGCCTTGAGTGCGTCGAGTATCGCTATGCTCGTATGCGTGTATGCAGCGGGGTTTATAATTATCCCGTCGTATTTTCCGTATGCACCCTGTATCGCATCCACTATATCGCCCTCATGGTTCGACTGAAAAAAATCGGCCTCGCAGCCGAGCTCACCCGCCTTTGCGCGCACCGCGGCGACGAGATCCTCATACGTTTGCCTCCCGTATATTTCAGGCTCCCTTATTCCGAGCATGTTGATGTTCGGTCCGTTTATTACGAGTATCCTCATACCTGCACCTCCACATAGCTTCCGAGATAACGGAATTCGCGGCACATCCCGCCCAACTGATCGATAAGGCGCGGGAATGCGTCGGAATAAACCGATTCACTTATGTCAAAGTAAAACATGAACTCGAAATCGCGTCCGAGAATAGGCCTCGACTCGAGCTTTTCGAGATTGATCCCCATCGCATTGAATCTCGCCAGTACGCTGTACAGCGCGCCCGGTTTATGCTCGAGCGTCATCATGAGCGATGTCCTGTCTGCACCGGGGTATATTTCGAGATCCTTCGATATACATATAAAACGCGTGTAGTTGTTCGTATAATCCTGTGTTCCCGTTTCGAGGCATTCGAGCGAGCAGTGATTGACCTGCATCCTGATGCTCCTTACTATATGGAAATTATATTCCGTCATAAGATCATAGACGCGGTTTACCGAGCCCGCGATGCTGTTTTCCAGCGGCAGTATGCCATATCTGCACAGCCCGCTTCCGATCGCCGCAAAAACGCCTTCAAAATTCCTTACAAGCATTATCTTCGGAATTTTGAACATCCTGTCGGCAGCCGCCTGAGAATACGCACCGGAAACTCCCTGACATGCTATGACGGCCGTCTCCGGAAACTGTGCAGGTGTTTCGGCGAGTGCCTTCTTTATCCGCCTTGTCATCTCCGATTCAGCACTGTTGAACTTCCTCTGGTGATCCTTGGAAAGCTCCATAAGGCTCGAGAAAAGTATCCTGTTATATCCCGCAAGATCCGGAGAGCTTATTCCGGCAATTTTATCGAGCAGCTCCCTTTCGCGCCTGCGATCGTCGACCGGAAGGCCGTTGTCCCTCTTATATTCGGCTATTTTCTCCGCCGTCCTCATGCGCTCCTCAAACGCTTCAACGAGTCCTCTGTCGATTACGTCTATTTTTTTTCTGAAATCATCAAGTTTCATTTTCGTATCGTACCCCTCAACTCAGATCAGATAATCTATCAGGGCGACCGCCGCCGCCGCTTCTACGACGGGCAGCGCCCTCACCGCTATGCACGGATCGTGGCGACCTTTTAAGGCTATTGTCCTGTCTGTTTTTTCGGACCAGCTTATGCTGTCCTGCGCCTTCGCTATCGAAGGTGTCGGCTTGAAGGCCGCTCTGAACACGATATCCGCGCCCGACGATATACCGCCCAATATGCCGCCCGCGTTGTTCGTTCTGATTTTTACACTGCCGTTTTCCATATAAAAAGCGTCGTTATTCCGAGAGCCCTTCATTCTCGCCGCCTCAAATCCCGCTCCGAATTCTATTCCCTTTACGGCAGGTATTGCAAATACAGCCTGCGCTATGCGGTTTTCGATACCGTCGAACATCGGCTCGCCTATACCGGCGGGCATCCCCTTTACGGTACATTCTATTATCCCGCCCACTGAATCTCCATCTTTGCGTGCGTTTTCGATAATCGCGGCGACTTTGTCGGCATTTGCGCCGCATGTGCTGACACCCTCATACGATTCTGCGCCTGCGCCGTTTGATGCACTGCCGGTCTTGTACCCTCCGATCTCGACGATCTTCGCCGCCACTGATATTCCCGCCGCCTCGAGCATCTGCACGGCAATTCCGCCCGCAATACACAAAGGAGCCGTAAGCCGACCCGAAAAATGACCTCCGCCCGAAGCATCCTCAGCGCCTCCGTACTTTATGTGCGCAGTATAATCGGCGTGGCCGGGCCTCGGAACATCGCTGATATCCGAATAATCCCCCGGTCTTACATCAGTATTCCTTATTATCGCCGTAAGCGGCGCGCCGCACGCTTTTCCGTCCCGGAGGCCGCAGAGGAACTCCGGTATATCGACCTCCCGCCTTTGCGTAGTCAGCGCGCTTCGTCCCGGCGCCCGCCTGTCGAGAAATTTTTGCAGCTTATCGGCGTCTATCGGCGTTCCCGCAGGTATTCCGTCGATCGTAACTCCGACAGCGGCGGAATGAGACTGGCCGAAAATAGCTATTTTGAACTTGTTTCCGAATGTTGAAGACATATTATATCCTTTCGAGCATGCTGTCCATACCGAGGCTTTTCAATTTCTCATAAAACGACGGATAAGACTTTGAAACAGCACCGTAATTTGTAAGCATCACCTTGTCGTCGCAGATCAGAGAAGCTATAGATATCATCATCGCTATCCTGTGGTCGCCGCAGCTGTCCGCTCTTCCTCCCGTCAGTCGACCCGCTCCGTGTATATCGAGCCCGTCGGAGCGCTCGTCGACGTGTGCTCCCAGCGCGTTGAGCTGCTCCGTCACGGTATGCAGTCTGTCGCTCTCCTTTATCCTTAGACGCCCGGCGTCGGTTATCACACTTTCCCCGTCGGCAGCCGTCATCAGAAGAGCCGTCGCAGGCACGAGATCCGGTATCGCGGCCGCGCTGACCGTCGTTCCTTTTAATTTTGACGGGAAGACGGTGACTGAGCTCCTTCCGCGCTCAACCCGCGCTCCCATCGCTTCCAGAATATCCGCAAAGGCCTTGTCACCCTGAGCGGAGTCATGCGCCAACCCCTCCACTCTTACCGGCTCCTTTCCGAGCGCGCCCGCCGCCATAAAAAACGCGGCATTGGACCAGTCGCCCTCGACATCGTACCTTTCCGGTGCGATATATCTAAGTCCGCCTCCGACACGGTATTTTATGAGCCCCTCCGTTTCACTTTTTTCGATTGTGACGCCGAAGCGCTCCATCGTTTTGATCGTCATATCTACGTATCCCGCCGATTCGAGTTCCGTCGTAAGACTCACCGAACTGTCGCCGTCGAGCAGCGGAAGTGCCAGCAAAAGTCCGCTGACGAATTGGCTCGATACGTTCCCGGGGAGAATGTATTCCCCCGGAGTGAGCTTTCCTTCGACAGTAAACGAGGCGCACCTTCCACCATCCGCCGGAGCGTGTGAAGAAGATGCATGTGCGGGCCCTGCGGCACACGGATAATCCGTACGCTCCGACGATATTTGACGCGTCTGCATGCGCTTATTCGAAATCAGCGCGCCGTGTGCCGTAAGCTGCCTGCTCAGCGGAAAAATCGGTCTCTCTACTAGACGTCCTTCCATTATAAACTCGGCGCGTATCCCCATCGCGCATATTGAAGGCAGAAGGAGACGAAGCGTCGAACCGCTCTCCCCGCATCTCAAAACGGCGCACTCTCCGGTTTGCAGCGATTTTACGGCAGCTGCAAGGCACCTTTTCGTGGCGGCTATGTCGTCGGATTCCTCATCCGTTTCAACCCTGCATGTTCCTCCCGCAAGCGACGCGCATATCAGTGCGCGGTGCGCATCGGATTTTGACCCTATTATCCTGATGGTTTTCATGACATCATCCATTCCATCTCGTCGAGACGTATTCTCCTGAGGACGCATTTTCCTATGCGCTCTGCGATGACCAAATCCAGTTCGTCGCTTTTGCGTTTTTTGTCCTTCCTTATCGCTGCGGATATTTCCTTCGCGGAATACGGTATGCTGAGATCAAAACCGTGATTTTCGAGAGCCTCCGTGAGCGCATCCGCCGTTCCCGGCTCGCTCCAGCCCTCGCGCTCAGATATTCTCGTAACGGCCGCCATACCCTTTGCGACAGCCTGACCGTGAGATACGGCAAAGCCCGACAGCAACTCCGCGGCATGACCTATCGTATGGCCGAAGTTGAGCAGCTGCCTGTTCCCCGTGTCGAACGCGTCCTCAGCTACTATCGCTTCTTTTATTGCCACGCACCGCTCTATCACATTACCAAGACTTTGCCGCACGCCCTCCGGCGTCTTTACCGTATCAAAAAGACGGGCATCTGCAATAGCGGCGGTCTTTACCACTTCGGCGCAGCCGTCCGCAAAAACGCACTCGGGCAGCGTATCCAAAAGAGACGTATCGCGCAGGACAAAAGCGGGCGCGTGAAAAGCGCCGGCCATATTCTTGCCGTTCCTGAGATTTATCGCCGTTTTCCCTCCGACAGAAGAGTCGACGGCCGCCAAAAGGCTTGTCGGGACCTGAACGACTCTTATCCCTCTCATATATGTGGCGGCCGCAAAGCCTGCGATATCGCCTATCATACCGCCGCCCAGAGCCACTACGGAATCCGTTCTCGTCAGGGGTATTTTTGCAAGCCTTTCGAGCAGAACGAGGTATGTCGTTCCGTCCTTGCTTTCCTCGCCCGCCTTTACGATAACGGAATTCACGGCAAAACCCGCGCGTGAAAGCGAATCCACAGCCTCTTTAAGATAAAGCGGCGCAACGTTGGTGTCGGTCACCACGGCGACGCTGCCGCCATGCTGGTATTTTTCGAGTTCATTTCCCAAGAGCTTGAGCTTCACCTTCCACCTCCCGTTTCCGTTCCTTTCCCTCTCTGAGCAGACGCGTAAGTGCGGCTGCATCGCCGCTTTTCAGAGCGTCGAGATACCTTCCGAGCTCTGTCATATATTCCGTCAGTTCCTCCGTCAGATTGTCCCTGTTCTCAAGAAAAAGCTCCGTCCACATATCCTCGTCGAGATACGCCACCCTCGTCATATCTCTGAAAGCGCCTCCCGAGACTGCGAATGTATCCCTTCCGTCGATTACGTCACCTTTGATGTAGGCGCTCGAAAGTATATGCGCCATCTGCGATGTGTACGCGATCACCTCGTCGTGCTCCTTAGCGGTCATTACCGCAAACTTAGCAAAGCCCGCGGCTCTGAGTACCTGCTTTGTTCTCGTCATGAGCCTTATGTCGTTTTTGTCCTTCGGCACGATCGCAAAGCCCGCGCCGTCAAACAGATCGTTCCTGCTGTTTTTATAACCCCCGACCTGCTTTCCCGCCATAGGATGGCCTCCGACGAAGCTGAATCCGTACTCATCCGACAGCTTCTCTCCGACCTCACATATTCGCCTTTTAATGCCGCAGCAGTCTATCACGATCGTCTCTCTGCCGATTTTCGGCGAGTTGACCGTCAGCCACCGCAGCGCCCTCTGCGGAGTGATCGCAATGAACACCACTTCGCAGAGCTTCAGCCTGTCGTCGGTAAGAATACCGTCAATGCTGCCCGCCATTACGGCAAAATCCTGCGTAAGTCTGTCCGTATCGATCCCGTATACCGTATCACCCGCGCGCTTATATGCACCCGCCAGCGAGCCGCCGATCAGCCCGAGGCCGACAACACCTGCAATCATCTTACGGCCTCTCTTACTTTTCCGATACTCGCCATAACGTCGTCAAACTGGTCGGGCGTCAGTGACTGCGCGCCGTCGCACAGCGCGTGAGGCGGATCATTGTGTACCTCTATCATCAGGCCGTCAGCTCCGCACGCCGTCGCTGCGAGGGACATAGGCTTGACAAATGATGCCCGCCCCGTCGAATGACTCGGATCAACTATAACCGGCAGATGCGTCATCTCGTGAAGCGCCGTAACCGCAGATATATCGAGCGTATTTCTCGTGTAGGCCTCGAAAGTTCTTATCCCTCTTTCGCAGAGTATTATCTCCTCGTTGCCGCCCGCCATGATGTATTCCGCGCTCATCAGCAGTTCCTCGAGCGTATTTGCAAGTCCTCGCTTCAGAAGTATTTTCTTTCCCGTACGTCCGAGCGCCTTAAGGAGCTCGAAATTCTGCATGTTCCGCGCGCCGACCTGGATAACGTCAACATCTTCAAAAAGATCTATATCGTTTTCGTTCATGATCTCGGATACAAGCGGCAGTCCAGTTTCCTTCTTCGCTGTCGACAGGAGCTTGAGCCCCTCGCCCCTCATGCCCTGAAACGAATAAGGACTCGTGCGCGGCTTGAACGCACCGCCTCTCAGCATCGTCGCTCCGGCATCCTTTACGCGCCTTGCCACCTCGACTATCTGCTCCTCCGATTCCACCGAACACGGGCCTGCGATGACAGCAAATCTCCCTCCTCCGCACTTTGCTCCGTTTACGTCAACCGTCGTATCCTCAGGATGGAATTTGCGGTTTGATTTCTTGTACGGCTCGCTTATCCTCTTGACATCCTGAACTATATCGAGAAGTCTCAGCATGTCGCTGTCTATCGCGGAAACATCACCTACGAGCCCTAATACAGTCTGGAACTGGCCGTTTGAAATGTGAACGGTTATCCCCTGCTCCTCGAACCATTTTACGAGTTGTCCGCACTGTTCTTCAGTTGTTCCGGGTTTAAGCACGGTAATCATTTTTACTTACCTCCTGATATAAGAAAACTCCGCAGCATACAGCTGCGGAGTTTTCCAAGTAATTTGTTATTGTAGGATTCTTGATTTCGAATTGATGGAAAACTATTCTATGCAGCCAAATATCTTTTTCTGCTCTTGAAGAAAAAGTAGTAATAATAATATTCGGTTGCAAAAAACAGATTCTTCATTTGAAAATTGATTCCTTTCACATGTATACAGATAATTTAGCACACGTTTTTTCAAAAAGCAAGTGCCGCGTGAAAGCTTTATACATATTCCCCGGACTCTATGTGATGATAAAATCATATTATTTATACATTATCTACCTTGTTAAATCCACGCCCCCGCGTTAAACTTTATTTATCGGGAAAGTGAGACTGTATGAAATTCGATATGCATTGTCACGTTATCGGAGGATCCGTAGATTCTCATATAACGGCCGAAAAATATATAGAGATCCTCAAAAGCCTCGGTTTTTCGGGCATGATGATAACGGATCACGATTCCTACAAGGGTTACGACGGCTGGCTATCACGCCATCCGAAGGGCGAACCTGATTTTGTCGTGCTCCGCGGCATAGAATACGACACGAGAAACGCAGGTCATTTTCTCGTAATAATGCCTGACGGGGTCGATCTCAAAGTCCTCACATTAAGAGGAATGTCGGTCCGCCAGCTGATATATATCGTACACAAATTCGGCGGAGTTTTGGGCCCCGCACACCCGTTCGGCGCAAGGTCTTCAAGCGCTATGTTCTGCAGAACGATGAAGCGCGATCACCGTATAGCCGAAAGCTTTGACTTCATCGAGGGCTTCAACACATGCGAGACGGCAACCGCCAACCGGCTTGCCCGCATCATTGCGGACCGCTACCGTTTGCAGTGCACGGGAGGCTCCGATTCGCACAGGGACAAATATGTAGGCACGGCATTTACCGTTTTTGACCGCACAATCAGGTGCAATAACGATCTTATCGCCTGCATCAAAGAGCACGGCATCGTCGCCTTCGGCGGTACCGAAAGGCAGTTTCTCTTTGTCCACAAATTCCGCAACCACTTCTATACGACGTGGGCCTTCAAGGTTTT
This sequence comes from uncultured Clostridia bacterium, assembly GCA_938046095.1. Classification (GTDB taxonomy): domain Bacteria; phylum Bacillota; class Clostridia; order Peptostreptococcales; family Anaerovoracaceae; genus Eubacterium_B. Next base: position 50,209 of record CALIXS010000001.1, on the reverse strand, counting down.
TAACCGGACCGTGGGCTTCTTCAAGGCTCCTGTCAGACGTTATCACCTTAAACATGCAAAGGGCATAAAATAATATAAGATGCGTGCTGCCGCAGCCGCATGCAGTATACTGCGGGCCTCTTGGCGGCTCTGTGGCTTTTGGAGCTGTGATTTGATATAATTGCGGTATGTGTAATACGAGTAGCGTTATTTTTGATATTGCCGTCGTCGGCGCTGGACCGGCGGCATCAACATTTGCAAGGGAATCGGCTCGCACCGGCAGGTCAATTGTAATGATCGACGGACAGAGTGTAACTTCCGACAAACCGTGCGGAGGACTTCTGGCGCCCGATGCTCAGAAGCTTATGGCGGGCTATGACTTTGTTCTTCCCAAAGAGGTACTTGTAGACCCTCAGATTTTTTCAGTCAAAACGATAGATCTTGCAAGCGGCATAGTTCGCTCATACCAACGATACTATATGAACATGGATCGCCGCAGGTTCGATGATTACCTGCTTTCGCTCATCCCAAATAAGGTTGCGCACCTGCAGACAAGATGCCGGAGGGTATCGCGAACACATGACGGCACGTTTGAGCTGGAGACGACGGACGGGCGTACCGTGAGGTCGAGATATATCGTAGGTGCGGACGGAGCATCTTCTCTTATACGGCGTACATTTTTCGACGCGCCGATACTCAAATATATTGCAATACAGCAGTGGTTTCGTGAGATCGGGGTCGGAAGTCCTTATTATTCATGTATATTCGATCCCGAAACGAGCGAAAGCTGTTCCTGGATAATACATAAGGACGGATATGTTATTTTCGGAGGCTGTTTCAGCCGCAGCGGAGGACGCGCGGCTTTTGACAGACAGAAAGAAAGGGTCGAAAGCTTTCTCGGCGTATCGTTCGGAGAAGCGGCAAAGACCGAGGCATGCCTCGCCGCAAGCCCGAGACATATGTCGGATTTCGTCACCGGAGAAGACGGCGTATTTCTGATAGGCGAGGCGGCAGGCTTCATAAGCGCAAGCTCGCTCGAAGGCCTGAGCTCCGCCATGATGAGCGGTGAGCTGCTCGCAGAAGCTTTTGTCCACGATGATCCGGCGACGATAGCGGGGAAGTACCGCCGGGCGTGCGCACCGCTCAAGCGAAAGCTTTATCGCAAGGTTCTGAAGCATAAAATTTTGTTCACTCCATGGATGAGACGGTTCATCATGAAGAGCGGAATTCAGTCGATTTCAACAAAAAAACACCCGTTCACGGCAAAATAATATTGCAATCACTGCACCTTAAGTAGTAAAATAGTGGATATCTACAAGTTTTGAGGTGATAACAATGTTCAAAATGCCAAACTATCTTGAACCGGATTTTACACAGGACAAGTTTGTAAATGCGCCGAATGCCGTACTTATGGCCGCACCCATCGATAAAGCGGCGCCCGACGGATTTCACGCAACCTCTATTTACCCCGAATATTTTAAGATAGAAGGCAGATGGTACCTCGCCGAAGAGACGAGAATGGACTGCGTTCCGGTATTTGAGCACGGTGCTATCGTCGTGCGCGAATTCCGTAACCTCCGTCAGGGCGATATGATTGTCGTCGGGCGCACCGAAAACTGCGAAGAAGGCATCTATGTCAATTACGACTGCTTTGCATGGGAACAGCGTCAAAAATCGGGAACGTTCGCTTTCCGTCAAAGCCGCAGCAGAGAGACCGCTTTTTCCTACGATTACGAGCAGCTGGCCGAACTGCTCAGGTACGAAAAGGAAAACGGCGGCTACGTCACGTGGGTTCTCGGACCTGCATGCGCGTTTGATGCGCAGGCGCGGGAGAATATGGCTAAGCTTATCGTTAACGGCTATGTTCAGGCTCTTCTTGCGGGGAACGCACTCGCCACGCACGACCTTGAAGCGGGACTTTTCGGTACGGCGCTGGGGCAGAATATAATGACGCAGGTGCCGCACGAAAACGGTCACTACAATCACCTCATCGCTATAAACAAAATAAACACGTACGGCTCAATACCCAAGTTTATTGAGGAGGAGCATATATCTGACGGAATACTGAACGCCTGCGTCAAATCGGGTGTCCCGTTCGTCCTTAACGGCTCGATACGCGACGACGGACCGTTGCCTGAAGTATACGAGCATACATACGTAGGGCAGGATACCATAAGGTCACATGTGCGCAAAACCACCACCGTGATCGGGATGGCGACAGTGCTTCACACTATCGCTGTCGGAAATATGACGCCTATATACAGAGTTTTAACTGACGGTGCGATCAGACCGGTATATTTCTACTTTATAGACACCTCGGAATTCGCAGTCAACAAACTCGGCGACCGCGGCTCTCTCGCCGCAAAAGGCATCGTTACCAATGTTCAGGACTTCCTGTCAAACGTGACGAACAGGCTCGGCATCTGAATGAACCCGGCGCTGAACCGGCTCAATATCTGATCAAAAAGGCCATGCTCCGATATCGGTGCATGGCTTTTTGATTGTTACACGAGCTTTGCATCCGTAAGCGTGCAAAACTTCACTTCACCTTCCATATATGTACTGAATACGCCGACTACCGTAACCTCCGTCCCGTCATTCGGATAATCGTCCGGGAGCGTATAATCGTCGTTCAGGACAAACTCTATTCCCTGAGAGCAGCACGCTGTAGCATCCTTTACTATGCAGGCGAAATAATACTTCCCCGAAGCCTCATCGTGAAGCGATGCCGAAACTCCTCTCATTTTTATCGTCTTTCCTATGTAGTCGTCCGGAGAAAGCATCATGTTATATACCTCGGAATACACCATCGTGCTCGAAAGCGACGTCAGGTCGACGTCTATCCCCTCCGTCGCGCTCAGCGCCCCGGGGCGGCCCGATGAATCCGGCACGGGAGCATTGTCATCGACTCCGCTCCTGCGCGCTCCCGATTCTCCTCCGGAGGAACCGCCTCCCGCCTTTCGATCGTTTTCGGAAGATGTTTTGCCGTCCTCCTTCGCCATCTCGTTCTCGAGTACATCGTTTACGCCGTTTTTTCTGTTATCGGGCCGTTCCTGTTTGCCGTCGCTGCATCCTGCGAAAACAGCTATAATCGCGAAACACAACAAAACGCTTATCCACTTTTTCATTTGCGAACACCTCCCGCAAGCCTTCCTGATATATAACAGATAACAAAAACCGCCGCATCTACGGCTACGATCGTCGAGCCCACCGGCGTACCCGCCAGGATAGATATAAGCATGCCGGCAAGAGCGCAGACTACCGACAATACCGCGGAACATACGGTAACGGATTTGAAACTGCCGAACAGCCTCATCGCAGACAGCGCAGGGAAGATCACGAGCGCCGATATCAGAAGCGAGCCGACGAGCTTCATGGCGAGCACTATTATCACCGCGATCACGACTGCGATCAGAAGATTGTACCGTGATGATTTTGTCCCCGTTGCCCTTGCAAAATCCTCGTCGAACGTCACCGCGAATATTTTGTTGTACAGCAGAACAAATATCACGACTACGGCGACAGAAAGAGCGGTACATATCGCCACCTCACGCTTCGTCAGCGTCAGTATGGACGTTGAACCGAAAAGTGTACTGCAAACGTCGCCCGACAGGTTCGAAGATGTCGAAAAAACATTCATTATGAGATATCCGAATGCGAGTGCGCCGACGGAAATCATGGCAATGGCCGCATCTCCCTTAATTTTCGTGTTCTGTCCCGTACGAAGAAGCAAAACAGCGCTTATCACCGTTACAGGCAGCACGAGAAGCATGTCGTTTGAAATATTGAACACCGCCGCTATCGACATTGCGCCGAAGGCAACGTGCGACAGACCGTCTCCGATAAACGAGAAGCGCTTGAGTACGAGCGTAACGCCGAGCAGTGACGAGCAGAGCGCTATAAGCACTCCGACTATGAGTGCGTACCTGACAAAAGGATACTCAAGATACATCATGAGCTTTTCTGTCATCGTTCATCACCGTCCTTTTCACGGAACAAGAATAATTTGCCCGCGTCACTGTCTAAATACTCCTCTGTCGTACCGAAAAAAATCCGGTCGCCTATGTGAAGAATGTGAGTCGCATACCTTACGGCGGCGGCGATGTCATGGGAGATCATTATTATAGTAATTCCTTCTTTGTTAAGCTCGGCGATAAGCTCATACATGCCGAGCGTGACCTTAGGGTCGAGCCCCGATACGGGCTCGTCGAGCAGCAGCACTTTTTTTGTTGCACACAAGGCCCTCGCGAGCAGTACGCGCTGCTGCTGCCCGCCCGAAAGCTCTCTGTAACAGCGCTCCGCTATCTTTGATATGCCCATGCGCGCCATGTTCGCCTCGGCAAGGCTCTTTTCCTCTTTGCTGTAGAACGGTCTTGCCCCGCAGCGCCCCTGACATCCGGAGAGAACGATTTCTCTCACGGATGCCGGAAAGTCCTTCTGTACGACCGTCTGCTGGGGAAGATACCCGATCTCGTTACTTCTGAGCCCGTCGCCCGTCAGTATATCGCCGTCAAGCTGCCCCTGAAGGTGCAGCAGCGTTTTCATGAGCGTAGATTTGCCGGAGCCGTTTTCTCCGACTATACAAAGATAATCGCCCGTACTCACTGCAAAGTTCAGATTACTTGCTATCACACGGAAATCGTATCCGAGCGACAGATTCCTGACGGTAATCAAGGCCATGGCATTTCCCTCTCTATTTTAGTGCTTCCTTCAGCACATCAAGATTGCTTTTCATAATGGAAATATAATCCGCGCCGTTTTCGACAGCCTTTGCCGTCGTCGACTGCATCGAATCGAGGGTCAGTATCTTCTGATCCTTTGTTTTCGTATTTTGCACGATAGTTTCCGCTATTTTATGATCCTTGCCCTCTATCGTCATGACGGAATGAAGAGACAGCTCATCGACCTTGTTCGCGAGGAACGTAACTGTTTCGAAACTTGCCTCCGTCTCCGCAGAGCATCCGACAAATGCGGCGTAATACGAAAGGCCGTAATCGTCTGTCAGATAGCGGAACGGGAAACGGTCTCCGAAGACGAGCGTTTTGACCGGAGCCGCAGAAACGACCGATTCGTATTCGCCGTCGAGCGCTCTGAGCCTTTCCTTGTACGCTTCGGCATTCGCCTTATAGACCTCGGCATTTGCCGGATCGGCTTTTGCAAGTCCCTCTTTGATCGCGTCTGTCAGCGCTGAAGCGTTACGGAGCGAAAGCCATACGTGCTCGTCGTACTCCGGTTCACCCTCCCCGTGCTCATGCTCATGATCGTGCTCCTCACCTGATGCCGTCTCGCCCTCGGCATGCTCGTGTTCCTCACCTTCCGCATGGTCGTGGTCTTCGCCCTGCATGCCCTCTATAACTTCTTCCTCCTTGGCGGAGTCGCCGAGTGCTTTGAGCAGATTTATAACTACCATATCCTTGTTTGTCGCTTCCCTGAGCGCGTCCTCTACCCACTCATCCGACTCCCCGCCTGTATAGATGAAAACGTCGCACATAGAAATTTTCATTATATCATCCGCCGTCGGCTGATAGCTGTGAAGATCGACACCGCTGTCGAGCAGCATCGAAACATCGGCATTGTCGAACTTGTCACCGAGAATATTTTTCACCCAATCATATTCGGGAAATATCGTGGTGACGACCTTCAGCTTGCCCGGTTCCTTATCGTTCTGCTTCGCCTGCCCCGTTTCGGAGCCGCACGCCGAAAGGCATCCGACAATCAAAAGAGCGGTGATCAGAGTTGAAAATAACTTTCTCATAGTAAAACCTCCGTTGTATTCCCACTTATGTAATGCGCAAAACGCGCACGCAAAAAACAAGAGCTCCCGCAGGACGCAAGGCGCCACAGAGCTGCGCTCCGGAGATTTTAATCATCGAGACGTACTTTCCTTGAAACAGGTGTTTCCCGCACAAAGCACGGGTAAAAAAACAAAAAAGATAAAAACACAGAGAAAGCGATACACAGAGCAGCGGTATGTTCGGGAACTCCGTCGCCTGAATGATACAACAGACGCTCGCACTGCTGTATGCAATTACAGATAGGGCAGTTATCGCCGCTGCACTCGTGTTCCGCCTCCGCAGCGATAAAGAATACAGAGGAAACTACGGCAAAAAGCATTATAGCCGCTATGATCCACGCTGTCCCTCGATTCAGTTTTCGGTCGTTGACGCCATACATCCCTGTCTGCTTCCTCAAAACGTTAAGCCAATAGTTCAATAGTCTCTTTTGATGCAGTCCTCGCACAGTCCGTAAAATACAGTCCTCGCCGGATCCATTCTGAAACGGTATTCATCGTACAGATGCTCCTTAAGCCTGCTTATCTCATCACAGCTCAAATGTATGAGTCTGCCGCACTTCTCGCATTTACAGTGAAATACCGTCCCGATGCACCTTCCGTCCCCGGCTTTGCCCGCATACTCGAAGCATGCAGGACTTCCCACACCAATGATATACTTATTGATGATCCCTTCGTCGACAAGGCTTTCGAGCTGCCTGTATACGGTCGATTTTCCGATCGGTGCTCCCTGCTCCTTAAAATACGTGCATACATCGCTCGCGGTTATATGAGTTCCCGACATGTGCTCAAAATAATCAAGCAGTATCTCGCGTTGTTTTGTCCTGTACTTTTGCCGTGCGCTCATCGTGATGATCCTTTCGTCAATATGAGAACCGTTCCCAATTATATCATCTGCACTGTAAGCTGTCAAGAAAGTGGTTTTGAGAAATACCGGGCGCGGCTGCAAATGCAGCCGCGCCCTTTGTTAACTTTATATGCTTTCCGTATGTCAGGACGGCTTCGCGAAACGCCGACGGAATATAACGCCGCGGGCAGCTTACACTAAGCGCCTGACCTTCATACTACTCCTCGTAGCTCTTTTCGAGAGCCTTGAAGTGGTCGTATCTCTCTCTGGAAAGCTTTTCGGCCTCCGTGAAGAGCTCCTCCGCTCTTTCAGGGAACCTCTTTGTAAGTGAGTTGTAGCGAACCTCACCCATGATGAAGTCTCTGTAACTTTCGGTTGCTTCCTTGCTGTCTATGATCAGCGGATTTTTTCCCTCCTTTGCGAGGTCAGGGTTAAATCTTATAAGATTCCAATATCCGGATGCGACCGCATGCTTCATCTCCTCCTGAGCTTTGTTCATACCGGCCTTTACACCGTGGTTGATGCAAGGTGCATAAGCTATGATGAGGGACGGTCCGTCGTAAGCCTCGGCTTCCCTTATCGCCTGAAGCGTCTGCTGCTGGTTTGCGCCCATGGCTATCTGAGCTACGTATATATAGCCGTACGCCATAGCGATCTGAACCATATCCTTCTTCCTGACAGACTTACCGGATGCGGCGAATTTCGCAACGGCGCCCATAGGTGTCGACTTGGAAGACTGTCCGCCGGTGTTCGAATAAACCTCGGTATCGAATACCATGACGTTGATGTTCTCACCGCTTGCAAGCACGTGATCGAGGCCGCCGTAGCCTATATCGTAAGCCCATCCGTCGCCGCCGAATATCCATACTGACGGTTTAATAAGCATCTGCTTGTTCTCTACGACGTATTTCGCGTCTTCGTTCTTGTCGGCGATCTTCTCCGCAGCAGCGAGCAGTGCCTTGCCTGTCGTCTCTGCAGCAGCGGAATCGTTCATTGCGTCTATCCAATCCTGAGCAGTCTGCCCGAGCTCGCCTGCGGCGAGCCTTTCAGCGACGGATTTCATCTCCTGACGGCGCGCATTGATCGATACGGCCATGCCGTACCCGAATTCAGCGTTATCCTCGAATAGGGAATTTGCCCATGCGGGACCTCTGCCTTCCTTGTTCACAGTATACGGCATACTCGGAAGCGAGTTGCCCCAGATTGAAGTACAGCCGGTAGCGTTGGCGATGAACATCCTGTCTCCGAAGAGCTGCGTAATCAGCTTGGCATACGGAGATTCTCCGCATCCCGGGCAGGCTCCCGAGAACTCGAGCAGCGGCTGCAGGAACTGCGAGCCCTTGACTGTGCTTTCTTTGAACGGAACTTCCTTCCGGTCAACATTGGCAAAGAGGTAATCGAACTTCGTCTGGTTTTTGCAAATGACATCGTCGCTTACAGGTACCATTGTAAGCGCCTTTTCCTTTGCAGGGCAGACCTGAGCGCATGAACCGCAGCCTGTGCAGTCGAGCGCGGAGATGCCCATCGAGAAGAATTTGTCGTCACAGTCTTTACCCTTGAGAGCCGCATAGTCACCGCCGACACCGTTAACCTCGTCACCCTCGAGCACGAACGGTCTGATCACGCCGTGAGGGCAGACATATGAGCACTGATTGCACTGGATGCACTTGTCCTTGTCCCATACAGGCACATCGGTCGCAATTCCCCTCTTCTCGTAGGCAGCCGTACCGCTCGGTACGAGACCTGTAGGAGTATCGAGGAATGTCGATACGGGGATCGAGTCTCCGTCCATGTGTGCATACGGATAAAGCACCTTGTTGAGGTAGTCCGTCTGCTGTTTGTTGCGCCCCTTGAACGCCGCCGGAGCAGCGTCATCGGCACAGTCAGCCCACGCAGCCGGAATCTCGACTTTGTGAACATTCCTGACTCCCTCGTCTACGGCAGCCACATTCATGTTGACGATATTTTCGCCTTTCTTGCCGTATGTCTTTTTGATGGCATCCTTCATGTATCCGACGGCCTCGTCGATAGGGATGATGTTAGCCAGCTTGAAGAATGCCGCCTGGAGCACCGAATTCGTTCTTCTTGCGCCGAGTCCGATCCTTTTGGCGATATCTACCGCGTCGCATGTGTAAAACTTGATGTTGTTCCTTGCGATATATCTCTTCATCGTTGCAGGAAGATGCTCATCGAGCTCGGCATCGCTCCACGTGCAGTTGAGAAGAAAATGTCCGCCCGGCTTTACGTCTTCTACCATCTTGTAAAGATGCACATACGCTTCATTGTGGCATGCGACGAAGTCCGCCTGCTTGACGTAGTATGTCGACTTGATCGGCTTGTCACCGAAACGGAGATGGGAGATCGTTACGCCGCCCGACTTCTTGGAGTCGTACTGGAAGTAAGCCTGCACCTTCTTGTTCGTGTGGTCACCGATGATCTTGACGCTGTTCTTGTTGGCTCCGACCGTGCCGTCAGCTCCCAGACCCCAGAATTTGCATGCGATCGTCCCCTCAGGCGCCGTGTCCGGATAATGGCTCGGCGTGAGTGAAAGATGTGTTACGTCATCATTGATTGAGAGTGTGAACTCTTCCTTCGGATTCTCCGCCTCGAGGTTCTCATAAGCCGCAAGGATGTCACCAGGCTGAACGTCCTTGGAACCGAGTCCGTAACGGCCGTGAGTGATCTCGCACTTCTCGAATTCCGTCCCTCTGAGTGCCGCTACCATATCGAGGTACAGCGGTTCTCCGATAGCACCCGGCTCCTTTGTCCTGTCGAGTACTGCGATCTTCTGTACAGTCTTCGGCATTACCTCGAGGAGGTACTTGGTGCTGAAAGGCCTGTAAAGATGCACCTCTATGATACCGACCTTTCTGCCGGCCGCGACCATGTGATCTATGAGTTCCTCGGCGGCATCACATACGGAACCCATAGCTACGAGGACTTCCGTGGCGTCAGGCGAGCCGTAATAGTTGAACGGTTTATAATCGGTGCCTATTTTGGCATTGACCATATCCATGTATTTCTTGAAGATATCAGGCGTAGCGTCGTAATCGAGGTTGCTCGCTTCTCTATGCTGGAAGTAAGTCTCAGGCTGCTCGGCAGGACCCATAGCGTGAGGATCCGTAGGGTCGAGGACGCTCTTCTTAAATGCTTTTACGGCATCCCAGTCGACCATCGACTTGAGCTCATCGTAGTCCCACATCTCTATTTTCTGGTTTTCGTGCGATGTTCTGAATCCGTCAAAGAAGTGAAGCACCGGCAGCTTACCGCCTATGGCTGCAAGGTGAGCCACTGCGGCGAGATCCATTACCTGCTGTACGCTGTTCGAGCAAAGAAGAGCAAATCCCGTCTGACGGACTGCCATTACATCAGCCTGATCGCCGAAAATCGAAAGAGCATGCGTGGCAAGAGCTCTTGCGGAAACATGAAATACCGCAGGCGTATGCTCACCTGCGAGCTTATACATGTTCGGGATCATGAGCAGAAGACCCTGAGATGCAGTAAACGTCGACGTATAGGAACCTGCTGCGACAGAACCGTGAACTGCGCCGGAAGCGCCGCCCTCTGACTGCATCTCGACGATCTTAACGTTCTCGTCGAAAATATTCTTTCTGTCATCAGATACCCACTCGTCCATGCTCTCTGCCATCGGTGACGACGGCGTGATCGGATAGATGGCGGCAACTTCGGTAAAGGCGTACGCTACGTGAGCGGCAGCCGTGTTGCCATCCATTGTTTTAAGTTTTCTCATCTGATATCTCCTTCCTGAAATGCATAAATATACAATTGGTTATCTTGTATACACACTGTTTTTATCTTACTCTTTTGCGTTCTCAAAGTCAATAAGTGAGGCGTATCTAACCGCAAAAAACCAAAGCCGAAAGCATTCCGAGACAATGCAGTCTCATCCGTTTTGCCGGCATTTTTACATCAAAAGACCGATGCCTCATCGGCACCGGTCTGATATCTGTCAGGACCTACTCCTCTTCCATCGCCTTCATGTCAGGTGCAAAGATAAGCTTGCAGCCCGTTGCGGCCTGGATGTCCTCTTTAGTGTAATCGGGATGAAGCTCCGTTACGACGAGACCTTCAGGTCTGACCTCCATAACGCCCATCTCCGTAATGATGAGATCAACGCACTTCTCGGCCGTAAGCGGAAGAGTGCATTTTTCGAGGATCTTATGGTTGCCCTTCTGTGTATGAGTCATGGCAATGATAACCTTCTTTGCGCCGACCACGAGATCCATGGCGCCGCCCATTCCGGCCACCTTCTTGCCCGGAATGATCCAATTCGCAAGGTCGCCGTTCTCCGCAACCTGCATAGCTCCGAGCACCGTGGCATCCAGATGTCCGCCTCTGATGATTCCGAAGCTCGTCGCCGTATCGAAATACTTTACTCTCGGAAGTACCGATACGTATGATCCGCCGGAGTCGATGACGTCCGGATCCATCTCGCTGATGTCGGAAATTGTCGCGTCGAGACCTGTAAACCCGTTCTCCGAATGGAGCGTTACTATAATGTCCTCAGGTACGAACTGAGGTACCATCGTCGGAAGACCGATACCGAGATTTACGACGTCTCCGTCATGAAACTCCTTTGCTACTCTCTTAGCAATTCTCGCTTTTATATCTGCCATTTTGGTTCACCCTCCACTACGCTCTCTACTAATACGCCTGCGATTTCGAAGACGTCCGGATCAACCTCACCGATCTCGACGAGCTTCTCAGTCGCCACGATCGTGTGATCGGCCGCACCGGCCATAGGATAGTTATAATTTTTTGTTGCCTTTGCACTCATGAAGTTGCCGAACCTGTCACAGACAGAAGCTCTCAGGAATGCAAAGTCGGCGTGAAGCGGTCTCTCGAGCAGGTACTTCCTGCCGTCTATAACCATAGTGATCTTGTCTCTTCCGAGCTCGTCCTTCTCCGTTTCCATAGGAGTGCCGAGCCCTGTCGGAGTGAGAACTCCGCCGAGTCCGTAAGCCGCGGCTCTGCACTTTTCGGCGAGTGTCCCCTGCGGTACGAGCGTATATGTAAGAGTACCCTCCGCGAACTGTTCATTGAGCCTCGGGTTGACTCCGAGGTGCGAGGCTATGATGTGATCGACCATATGATGATCGAGCAGCTTGCCGATCCCCCTCGAGGTTTTGCCCGGGCCGTTTGCAGGCTGACCCTCCGCAAGTCCGCCATCGTTGCCGATGACCGTGAGATGCTTGACACCCTTTCTGACGAGAGCATCCATAATGATCTCAGGGGAACCTGTACCGAGGAATCCGCCGATCATAATGGTCATACCGTCTTTTACGCCGGCAACTGCCTCATCGGCAGTTATTACTTTGTTGATTGCCATTTCTCATATCACCTTTCTTTAGAAAATCAATATCGTTAAAATTATAGCACAATTAAAGCCGAAATTCAACGCGTACGCATCAAATTCCGGCTTGAAAAATGCGGGTGTAACTTTACAGAAGTCCTACTACCACGAAGCCTCCGCATACGACTATTCCCGTAAAGAGAAGCGTTATTATGCAGTAGCCCATGATGTCCCTTGCGGACAAGCCGGCGATACCGAGTGCCGGCAGCGCCCAGAACGGCTGTACCATGTTGGTCCACGCGTCGCCCCATGCGATAGCCATGCCCGTAACGGCAGGATCAACACCTATCTTCTCGCCTGCCGGCATCATGATAGGTCCCTGCACCGTCCACTGTCCGCCGCCCGAAGGAACGAAGAAGTTTACGATACCTGCGGAAAGGAATGTGAACAGCGGGAACGTAATCGTATTGGATATGGTTACGAAGAATTCGCTGATAACTCCCGCGAGCGAACCGCCTATGGCGGCGCCGTCGGCATCTTTGAGGCAGAATGTCATCATTCCCATGATTCCGGCGTAGAACGGGAACTGCAGAATAATGCCCGCCGCACCCTTGGTAGCCTCTTCTATTGCCTTGACGTAAGCGGCAGGCGTTTTGTGACAGGCTATGCCGAGGATCAGGAATATGAAGTTAACCGTGTTGAGGTTGATGTTGGCACCGTTCTTCATGAAGTATTTCACGAGATAGATAATGCCGGCGATAACGATTATATAGCTCAGAACAACGCTCTGCTCGAGCTTTTCGGCCGGAGTTTCCGGTTTCTTGAATACTACTACATCATCCTCAAGCAGTGCGGGGTCGACTGTGATTGTCTCTTCGGGTGCAGGATGGATCTTAGCGAGGAGAAGCGGAAGAACCACAAGGATTATGAGGCATATGATAAGGTTCCACGGTGAAAAGATCGTTTCACCGATAGGAATGACGCCGTGGGAATAGCTGCCTACCGCCCATGTTCCCTCAGGTGTCGTTGCGGTAGCTATCGTAAGAGGGATCGATCCTGAAAAACCTGCGTGCCATACTACGAAGCCGGAATAAGCTGCCGCTATAAGCAGCCTGTAGTCGACTCCCTTTACCTGGCGCGCGATTTCCTTCGCGAGGATAGCTCCGACGACGAGTCCGAAGCCCCAATTTACCCAGCAGGCGATCGTCGAGAAGAACGTGACGACTATTATAGCGCTTTTAGGGCTCTTGGCGATGCTCGCGATTGCGGCAACAATCCTCTTGACTACCGGGGCATTCGCCATGGCGTTTCCGAGAACGAGTACGAGAACCATCTGCATTGCGAAAGCGAGAAGACTCCATACTCCGCCGCCCCAGCCCTGCTCTATGATCACGAGCGGATTGGCTCCCGTAGCCGGGATTGCCGCGACAAATACGATAATCGTCAAAATAATACAAAAGATGAACGGATCCGGCAGATATCTGTTGACCAGATGCACGCATCCGTTGGTGAATTTTTTGAACATGATGTCCCTCCTTAGAAATGAAAACAAATAATCACGAATAGATTATATTCCCGCATATACATTTTGTCAACAAAATAACAACTACTAAAAAAGCGTTGAAAATGGGTTTTTTCAACGCTTTGATAATTTGCCGCCCGTGATTTATCTCTGCGAAATCTCAGGCTTGTCCTGCCAGCCGCGCTTGACTATCTCGGTGGCGATATAACTCATTACGTGCTCGGCGTAATTCCCCGGTCCGAAACCGGCATCGTAGCCGAGCTCCTGTGCAAGCTCATGTGAAATGCGGGGTCCACCGCACGTGAGCAGCACTTTGTCCCTGATTCCCTCGGCCTCTACGAGCTCTACCATGTTGGTCAGATTCATGACGTGAATATTTTTCTGTGTAACGGTCTGCGACACGAGAATTGCATCGGCATTGACTTCTTTCGCCTTCGCGATAAGATCCTCGTTAGGAACCTGTGAGCCGAGATTATATGCGACGACATTCTTGAAGCGCTCGAGCCCGAAGTGTCCGTGGAAACCTTTCATGTTGATGATAGCGTCGATACCTACCGTATGCGCATCCGAACCGGTCGATGCACCGACTACCACTACATCGCGGCCGATGTTGTCCGCAATGTACTGTCCGCACTCCTCCCTGTCCATGACATCGACCTCGACCTTTACCACCTTGATTGAGGTGTAGTCGACCGTATGCTGGCACTTTCCGTAAAGGACAAAGAACGTATAGCCGTTGCCCATATCGTGAGAATACGTCACGTTAGGCTCGTCGAGACCCATCTTCTTCGCGAGCTGTCGTGCGGCTTCGTTTGCCTCATCGCCGTAAGGAACGGGGAGAGTAAACATGGTCTCCATCATGCCGTCGTTGAGTGTATCACCGTAAGGCTTTACTTTGGTAAGATCTACTGCTGTTGTTGCAGCCGTATTGCATTCTGACATTATTCCTCACCTCCCAGCATAAGCGGAATGAACGGATTGAAGTACTTATCGTCCTTGGCGCAGACTCCGTCAAGTCCTTTACCTCCGTTCATAGGTCTCTTTACTCCGCCGAACTTGCCCTGTTCGATCGTACTGAACAGGCCGTCCTTCTCAACCTCCGCGAGGAGCGCGTCAGCCTTTGAGAGAACGAGCTGCGCCCTCTTCTGCATGATGCCGTCCTTCTTGAACTCTACATCGGAGCCGATGCTGCGGCAGTTATTGAATATATACTCCGCGTTTTCTATCGATAGGTATCTGTCATGCATATGCGGTGTATGAACAGCCTCAGTCAGCATTCCGAGGAGCTGCAGCGACTGTCCGGACCATACTGATACGAGATTGAACAAAGCATCCTGAATTTGGCCCTTGTAGATATTTCCCGTCATGAACTTCGTAGGCGGCATGTACTTGAGGTTTGCGTTCGGAAAGAGCTCCTTGGCCATCACCGCCTGAGCGAGTTCGTAGAGGAAACCGTTTTCCGTGTCGGGATCCATCTCGAACGCGTGCCCGAGACCCATCTGCCATTCCTGAATGTTCGCAAGTACCGCAAACTGTTCGTTTATGAACTGTGAGGCCGTTACGGTATGAGCCGACTCGTACGCGTCGTCGGTAGTAAGATAATTATCCTCGCCTGAGTTAAAGATGATGCCGCAGTATCCGATGATCACACGGCTCATGTACTGATCGACGATCGTCCTTTGCATATTGATATCTCTGAAAAGAATGCCGTAAATAGCATCGTTCAGCATTACGTCGAGCCTTTCGAGCGCACCCAGCGCGGCGATCTCAGGCATGCAAAGCCCCGATGAGTAGTTGCACAGTCTGATGTATCTGTGAACTTCCTCTCCGACCTCGTCCAGAGCCCGTCTCATTATACGGAAGTTCTCCTGCGTAGCCCACGTTCCGCCGAAGCCCTCCGTCGTCGGTCCGTAAGGAACGTGGTCGAGGAGCGACTGAGCCGTCGATCTTATAACGGCGATGATGTCAGCGCCCTGCCTTGCGGCCGCTTGCGCCTGGATGACGTCCTCATAGATGTTGCCCGTAGCTACTATTACGTACAGATAAGGCTTACGGCCCTCTCCAAGTCTCTCGAGCATCTCGTTTCTCTTTGCCGTCTGCGCACTTATTTTTTTGAGCGTCGCATGAACCGTCGGCATTATCGCCTTCTTGGCATCTTCTACGCTCGCCGTTTCGAGCTTGGTTATATCGAGCTCTCCGGTCGCGACCTTCTCGGCAATTTCCTGTGGCTGAAGCCCCGTACGGATCATTGCGTTTCCGATCCAATATGCCACGCCGCGCGGAAGTCCTCCCGCAGCCTGAACCTCTTCGACCACAACGTTGGGAAGCGGTGTTTCTACGTCATCAACACCGTCAACGCCAAGCAGTCTCAGGATCGTTCTCTCCGTGCTGACCGTCGTATGCGCATCAATAAAGTCCTGCATATCGCGCGCGATATTCCTGGCATGTCCGCGTGCACTTTCGACCAGCTTCGGATCAAGATTCAATTTGCTTTCCATCTTCTTGTCTCCTTAGAGTTGCTTAAAGAAAATTATTTAATATATTTCTGCGCGCCTTCTATTATCTCTTTGCTGATACCGAGCATTTTGGCAATATTGAGCGCGTCTTTCGGTATTTGCCGCTTCCCGTCTACGAGGTAAAGGCGATAATCCATATACTTGGATATAATGTTTATTCTCTCCCTGCGCGTCGCTTCCCTGAGCTCTCTGTCCAAAAGCCTGAAATCGACGTTTGCAAGGCCTCTCACCTGCATATTCCTTACGCCTTTCTCCTCCGTCACGGTTTCGAAATGCGTCGTGATCAAAGTTATATAAGGTTTCCGAAGCAGGTATTCGACAATGCTCTTCGTCAGAGCGAGCCCTTCCACCGGATTCGTACCGCTCGCTATCTCGTCTATCAGTATAAGCGATCTGTCCTTGGCGTGAGTGAGTATCTCGTTGAGTTCCTCCATCTCGCTGCCGAAGCTCGACAGGCCGCGCTCGACAGATTGGCTGTCTCCGATGAGAATCTGCATAAAGTTTGACAGTCCTATCCTTGCGCTTCTGCAAGGGACAAAATAGCCGTATTGGGCAAGAACAGGCACCAGGCCGGCAAGCTTAAGAGATATTGTTTTACCTCCCATGTTCGCCCCCGTTATGCACGTAACCCCCTCCGTCAGCGTAATGCTCACGGGGCAGTATTTTTTGCCCTTCGCGGTCAGGATGTCCTCTACGGCGAGATTTCGGCCGTCTTCGATCTCGATGATGTGTTCGTCCGTTATCTCCGGCTTTACACAATCATGTCTGATTGCGTACATCGCTTTTGCCATCACATGATCGAGGCGCCCTATACGTTTGAAATTCTCGAGTAAAGTATCCGCATCCTCTGAAATGCGAGCTGAAAGCGCACTTCTTACTTTCTCTTCCTCATCGTCTATCAAAGCGGTAAGCTCCTCCGATTTGCGGATAAGATCGTAAACCTCGGCATTCGCTGTCAATGCGAATGTCACCGACATGTAGTCCTCCGAAACCTTCTCGAGCTCGTCAGTTTCCATCGCCTTTGCGAGGCTGTCGCTCGATTTGCCGATTACTATGTCGAATTTCGGAGTCAGTACTATGCCGTATTTTCTTTTTAATTCTTCTCCGCGCCGTTTGTTTATCCGGCGCGTTTCCGTATCGGCGGCTTTCTTCTCCCTGCGGTATTCCGCAAGCTGTTCCGAAAAATCGTCATACAGATAAAAAGTGTTCATGCGATCATGTCTCGGATCGAGCACATCCAGAAGCCCCTCGGTATCGAGAGGAACGAATTCCTCAGGCACGCCGCAGCCGGCCCCCATAATTGCCTTACGTATCGCCGCGGTATTGAGAAGCGCCGACTTCAGCTCGTATATTTCGACCTCCGAAAGCACGTTTGAGCCGCTTTTCCTTATTGTGTTCGTTATGTCCTTTGTGACCATGAAGGCCTCGAGTATAACGCCCACAGCCTTGGATTCCCCTCTGATAAAACCGACCATGCTCTCGATCTTATCGAGTTCCTGACGAAGCTCCTTCTCCTGACCCGGATAAAACGGCTTAGTCTCCTTGACCTGTTTCTGTCCGAACGGAGTCTGTATGTCCAGCGATCGGATAACATGGTCATAGCCCGTCTCGGATCTCGTCCTGAGATTGGCCAGCCTTCTGTTCGAGACCTGCTGCATCATTAACCTCCTTCGGCTGCACTCTGATGCTCGACTACACTCTAACGTCTATTATCGGCATATCCGGCAATGCCCTGCGCATCGCCTCACATAACTCGCCGCTGTCAAATGAATACCCTTCCGGCGCAAACGGATTTACGGTAACGGCTGCAACTTCGATGTTCTTCAGAACCCTGATACTGAACCCTTTCTTCAGATACTGCCTCCATGTAATCGAGTCGACAAAGATCTTGGTCGGATCCTTCAGGACAAACTGTGTCCTCTTGAATTTGGCAGGTTCTATATCCGCTATAACGCTCCTGGTGAACGCTCCCGGAATATACACATACTGTGTTTCCTCGTCTATCGCCTCGTCTATGAACCTACCGGCGCCCAACCCCGTCCTCAGATCGAGCTGCCGCATCTCACCGTTCTTTACCGTCATGATCCTGTCATCCGACAGGTGTTCTTCGATAAGCACCCTTATGTCGCCGTCCTCGAGCTCGGGCAGGCTGTAAAGGCTCACGATATGAGAGGTCTCGTTTACTACCGTCCTGAGGCTCCTCGACAGGACAGCCCCCGTCGAAAGTATTATTGCATCGGACGTTTCAGGTGAAGCAATCGATTTTCGGTCTATTGCCCCATCAATGAGGATGAGATCAACACCCAGACCGAACATCTGCCTGCACATCCGCTTTGTGTCGGCTGTTGCAACAGGTCCCGCTATCTGCACATATCCACTTTCGCAAACCCTGCACAGCAGCAGTTCTCCGATCGACGTCCTGTATTTCGACATGCTCAGGATCTCGAGGCCGGCCTCTGCAAGCTCATATAGCTGAGTCGGCACACTTACGATCGTATCTTCGTACAGGTATACCCTCGGCTTGTCGGTATTCGTCACGAGATCGGTCGTTTCTCCGTCTCTGCCTGTAGATGTAATACCGAGCCTTATGCTCTCGTCTTCGGCTTCTTCGATCAAATAATTGAGCGCCGTAGTCTTTCCGGCGTTCTTGGCCATACCGACTATAGATATGGTCTTGTATCTGGTTGAAAGTTCGCTGAGCAGACCCATACTGTTCCTTTATATTACAACAAATTACTTTAAGAGCAGAGAAACGCGCAAAGCGTTTTTCTGCCGGTCATGACATTATACTGTCCTTTATTTGTGCTCGTTCCTCTCGTGTCTTGCAAGATGAGCAGGCTCCATGGATTTGATCCGGAGTCCTTCGCCGAGAGCCGATACGCCCGATACCTTAATGCCCTCCTTGCCGTTCCTGTAGTTGAAGTTGCACTTAAGCTCGGGAAGATGCGGCTGCGTATACGTCGTGATAACGCCCTCGTAGTTTCTGAGTATAATCTTGTCAGGTGTTTCGGAGATCACGTACTGCGGCATTACCGGTGTCTTTCCGCCGCCTCCCGGAGCATCGATAACGAATGTAGGTACGCAGTATCCCGATGTATGACCGCGGAGCCCTTCCATGATCTCGATGCCCTTTGCCATCGTCGTTCTGAAGTGCTCGATGCCTACCGAAAGGTCGCAAATGTAGATATAGTAAGGCCTTACCCTGTTCATAACGAGCTCGTGTACCAGATCCATCATGATCGACTTGTCGTCGTTGATGCCTCTGAGAAGTACGCTCTGGTTTCCGAGAGGTATACCGGCATCGGCGAGCTTTCGAAGCGCTTCACGCGAATCGGCGGTTATCTCCTGCGGATGGTTGAAGTGAGTGTTGAGCCAGATCGGATGATATTTCTTGAGCATATCGACGAGCTTGTCGGTTATCCTCATCGGCATAACTACAGGCGTTCTCGATCCGATACGAACGATTTCGACATGGTCGATCTTGCGCAGTTCGCTGATGATGTACTCGAGAGTATCGTCCTCTACAAGGAGCGCATCGCCGCCGGAAAGGAGTACGTCTCTGACCTCAGGTGTTCTCTTGATATAAGCGATGCAGGCATCGATATCTTCCCTCGATCTCGCTCCGTCCGTTTCTCCGGCAAGTCTTCTTCTGGTGCAGTGTCTGCAATACATTGAGCACTGGTCAGTGATAAGGAAGAGAACTCTGTCCGGATATCTGTGCGTCAGCCCCGGCGCCGGGGAATCCGCATCCTCGTGAAGGGGATCAGCGTCGTCGGCAGGTGACCTGTGCATCTCGGCAAGTGTAGGAACAGCCTGCATCCTGACAGGATCCGTCGGATCGTCGGAATCCATCAGAGAAGCATAATAAGGTGTGATGCCGACTCTGAAACCGCCGATAACCTTCTCGATATCGGCTCTCTCCTGCTCATTCAGATTAACTACCTTTGCTATGTCGTCAACCGTCGAAAGCCTGTGTGAAACCTGCCAGTGCCAGTCGTTCCACTGCTCGTCCGTAACATCCTTAAAAAGAGGAATGTCCTTCCAATTTCTAATTGCCATGATAATCTCCTTTTTCATTTTGTACCGCCCGCTCAACGAAAGAAGCGGGCGGCGCATCCTTACTCTATTAAAACCAGCCTGTTTACTGATAACTAAGCGTACATCTCCTGGAACAGCTTACGAAGTCCCTCATGCTCTCTGAGCTCCTGAAGAGTGATCTCTGCATGACCTGCGGTGTAGCCGTTGCCGATGATCATGTCGACGTCCTTGCCTACGCCCTCGGCACCGAGAGCTGCCTTTGTGAAGCTTGTCGCCATCGAGAAGAAATAAACGAGTCCCTTATCCTTCGTGCAGAGGATGGAAGCCATCTCCGTATTCTCGATGTTTACTACGTTGATTACCACGTCGCAGAGCTCTCCCTTCGTGAGCTCATTGACCTTCTCGTACATACCGACGGCATCCGTCGCGTCATGATGGAAATAATCGTCGGCAAGATTGAGAGAGCGCGCTCTGTCCTCCGACTTCTGCGAACCGGCCGCACAGATGACCTGACCCGTAACGCCGGCTCTCTTCTTCGCCTCGTACAGGCAAAGAAGTCCTGATTTCCCGCCGCCGCCGATAACGAGAACCTTCATTCCCGGACCGACAAGCTTTGCGGTCTGCGCAGGAGCACCTGCAACGTCGAGAGCCGAAAGTGCAAGTCCCTCAGGCATATCCTCAGGAAGCTTTGCGTAGATGCCGCTCTGGAAGAGGATAGCGTGTCCCTTGATGTCAACCTGATCTATAGCCGGTCTCATAGCGACGATCTCGTCGATTACGAGCGGAGTCAGCGAGAGCGATACGAGCGTAGCGATCTTGTCACCCACCTTGAGGTCGCCCTTCCAATCCGGTCCGATCTCTTCTACAGTGCCGATGAGCATTCCGCCGGAGCCCGTCCACGGGTTTTTGTGCTTGCCCGCCTTGGCGACGATCCCGAGCATCGTATTCTTTATCGCCTCGATGTCCTCAGCCGAAAGATCATCTGTCGGCTTCTTGCCGCATGCGTGATCGACTACCGACGTAAACGATGCCGAGTCGATGTTCAGAGTCTGAACGTTGATCTTGAGTTCGTTGTTGTAAATCTCCATATCGTTGTCGATAACATCTGCCGGCTGCGGGAGAACTCCCTTCGGCGAAATAACCCTGTGTGTTCCGTAAGGATTGCCACCTGTTTTCATAGTATTTTCCTCCTAAAATAAATAATGAACAAAAGTATGTGCGCCCATATGTTCCCATGGCGCGGACTAAACATGTATATATTATAATTCAACGACTTTTTTGTGTCTACATTTCAGTCGGTTCCAACCCGACCATTAACAAAAAAATCACAAGCGAACCGTTTTGTGTTCAACGGCGCGCCTGTGTGAACCGCGTTCGGTGCGTCAAAGTCCGTACTTGTTTTTTTTCCTTACGAGCTGAGTCTGACTGATGCCTATCGCCCTCGCCGCCTTTCTCGTCGAGCCGTATTTTTCGAGAGCGTGCTTTATTATATTCTTCTCGAAATTCTCGACCATAGTTTCCATATCGATATCCTCCGAGTCGTTTTCCTCCTTCGAATTCGGCATGACATTCATGTCAAAGACGTCGGAATGCAGCTCCCGCATAACGTCGAGCAGAGATATTTCTTCGTTTCTTGACGATATCATGAGGCGCTGTACTACGTTTTCGAGCTCCCTGATATTTCCCGGCCATTCACACTGCCCGAGATAGTCGAGTGCGTCCCTGTTTATCGTTCTTTTGATCGAAAACCTCTGCCCGTACGTCTCGAGAAAATGCCTCACGAGCGCGGGAATATCCGCCGTCCTCTCGCGAAGCGCCGGCACTCTGATACGCACGACGTTCAGCCTGTAATACAGGTCGCGTCTGAAGCCGCCCTCGTCGATAAAATCCTCGAGTTCCCTGTTTGTCGCCGAGATTATCCTGACATTCGTTTTGATCGGAGCAGTACCTCCGACCCTGAAAAACTCTCCGTCCTGTATGACTCTGAGGAGCTTTGCCTGCATATCCGGCTGAAGCTCGCCGATCTCGTCGAGGAATATCGATCCGTTGTCCGCGAGCTCGAAATATCCTTTCTTTCCACCCGTATTCGCACCCGTAAACGCCCCCTTCTCGTAGCCGAAAAACTCGGATTCTATGAGGTTCGGCGACACGGAGGCGCAGTTCACCTTGATAAACGGCTGCATATTCCTGTTGCTGTTTTTGTGTATTATGTTCGCAACCTTCTCCTTGCCCGCTCCCGTTTCCCCGGTTATCAAAACGTTGCAGTCGTATTTTGATACCGTCATGACCTCGTCGAGCACTACCGACATGGCATGACTCTCACAGACAAAGCCCTCCATTACAGTCTGCCCGGCAGCCGATGCTTTCATCCTGCGGCTCCCGGTACCGGAAGCGTACGACGGATCGTCGAGCAGCCTCACGCTCGTCTCCTCGGCGCCCTCTATATACGGCGCAAGATCGCGGACTATCTCAAAGTCGAAGGAGTCGTAAGCCTCCAGATAGCCGTCAGCGCATCGTATATCGAGCTGTCTCGATATCGCCTCTGTTATATACAGCGCTATGTTGTAGTTGTTTATGAGATTGGCAAAGATTACCGTTCCCCCGCCCTTCGTTGCAAGGATATTTATCGTTTCGGCGCCCTGAATGTCGGCGCAGTTCACAGACAGGTCAAACTGGGCGTCGCCCCCGATCTTGTCTATACACTCGAGCGGTTTAAGTATATCCACATAGTGAACCTCCGTGAACACGTTTTTTATGAGACGGTCGATTCCCTCTCCCTTGAGTACCGCATCGGTCCTGCGGTCAAAAAGGCAGACGACCTCTGCGTCCTCCCGCGCAACTTTGCGTATCGCCATTCCGAAGAGCAGGTTGGCGAGCAGGTTATTCCCGACGACCAGAAACTTTTTCTTGCCTACGGCGGTGTTGCTTATGCGGTATAATGTGCCCGACTCGTTGAATGTGAACAAAAGAAGCTCTATAGGCATATTTTCCGGCTTTCTGATAACAGGTACCGGACTTTCCACGATGCAGTAGCCCTCCACCTCTATCTGTCCGTATGCCCTGTCTATGGATACTATTTTGTCTATATACAGAGGCAACGATGCGAGTGATGCATTGCAGATGACCTCGTCACCGGGCCTGAATATTTTGCGGTTGTCGTATACCTCCCCGATTTCGGCTACGCGCCCGCAGAGGAGCCCTCCCGTATCCGTGACCGGGTTATGGAGCTTACCCCTTTTTATCACTATATCCATGATCTTCTGCCTGATGCGCTGATCGTTGTCGTTGGCCTCAAGGCATATCTCCTTGAAGCTCGTGCTCTCCACATGTATACGGTTTACGTCAATCCTCATCTCGCCCGGAAGTATTCTTCTCGAATTGTCGAGCCTCCAAGCCGATGTGGGAAGAACCTGTTTTGGCTCCAGTACGCGCCCCGTTCCATAAGCATTTATCGTGTTCATATCGTGTTCGCTCCATATCAACCGAACATAAATCGGTTCGCCTATATGCGTATTTTCAATATTACTCCAACGGCACAAGTTTTGCAACATATTTCGTTGGACATCATTCACGGCAGCGGGTATAATCAGATTTGCCCAATGTTATTGTAGAATTGACAAAGGAGAATCAACATGGAAGAAAAGTACACATCAATGATCAGAGTAAGAATGTCTGCAAAAGATGCTCATTACGGCGGGAATCTCGTTGACGGCGCTCACATGGTTCACCTCTTCGGTGACGTCGCGACAGAACTGCTCATCAAAATAGACGGAGACGAGGGTCTCTTCTGCGCTTATGATAACGTAGAATTCCTCGCCCCTACGTATGCCGGCGATTACATCGAGGCAGTAGGCGAGATCACAAAGGTCGGCAACACATCGAGAAAGATGACATTCGAAGCGCGCAAGGTCATCGTCACCCGCCCGGACATCAGCCCGTCGGCCGCCGATTTCCTCGAGGAGCCTATCGTAGTCGCGAGAGCTTCCGGAACATGCGTAACTCCTAAGGAGAGCAAAAGAAAATAGTTCATGCAAAAAAACCGGAACGGAGAAGCACAAGCTCTGTTCCGGTTTTTTTATATAAACAGTATGCGCTCTCAGATAAGCAGTTAGGCGCGCCGCGCGTCACATTCCCATAATATTTATAAGGAGCACCCACACCAGCCCGTAATACGCGATGACTGCGACGAGATCGTTAACAGTCGTGATGAGAGGACCCGAAGCGACGGCGGGATCGATGCCGATCTTTCTGAAAGCAATAGGTATGGCCGTACCCGCAACAGCTGACAGGAACATCGAAATAAGAAGAGCAAGACCTATGCACCCGGCGACGGTAAACGCGACTCCCGCACTTTGTCCTTTAGCTATCATAAGGTACGGGCCAACCGCCGCACACGACAAAACGCCGAGAAATATTCCGTTGCATGTACCGACCTTTGATTCCTTCGCTATGAGGTGCAGCTTGTCCTTTGCGGTAAGCTTTTCGTCCATCAGTACGCGAATCGTAACAGCCAGCGACTGCGTGCCGACATTTCCCGCCATATCGAGTACGAGCGACTGGAAGCACACGACGAGAGTCAGGCTTTCCACGACATGCTCGAACAGACCGACGACTGACGAAACGACCATACCGAGCAGCAGCAGTATTATAAGCCATGGCAGTCTCTTGCTGATGCTCATAAGAACGGGCTCTCTGAGGTCCTCTTCGGAGGCGAGACCTGCAAGCTTGGCGTAATCCTCCCCCATCTCTTCGTCGACGAGGGCCGTCACGTCTTGAGCCGTCAATGCTCCGATAAGCCTGTTTTCAGGATCCAATACAGGTATGGAGTCCTCTGAGTAATCTTTTAATATATCTATGCAGTCATCTATCGGCTCGTTTGCATAAACATACGGGTAAGAGCTTGTCGTTATATCGTAAAGATCAGTGTCCTGCCTCGCTATGATCAGATCCTTAAGATCTATCGCTCCCGTATATATACCCTTGGCGTCTACTACGTATATAGTCGAAATATTATCGTTATCAGCGGCCTGACTTATAAGCTCCCTCATAACTTCGGGCACGGTGCTTCCGGACTTTACCCTTATCATGTTGTTGCTCATGCGCGAGCCGATCTCCTCGTCGTCGAACGAGCCGAACAAAGCGATCTCCCGTTTGTCGTCGTCCTGCATGAGATCTATGATATCATTTCTCTCGGGCCGCTCAAGAGTTTTAAGATAATCGACTACCGAAGACGTTTCGAGACACGAAAGGACATTGATCCTTTTGCGCACCCCGAGCTCTCCTATATAGCCGGTTATATCGTCAAGGTGCTCGAAAATATCGGCGAGCTCATCCGCTTCAAAAATCCCGTAAAGCTTGTTCCGCTCCTGCGGAGTCAGCAGTCCGAGCGCTTCGGCTATATCGTTGTCGTGGTAATCATCCATGCGGTCCTTCAAGACCGCCGGAGCAAGGCCGCCCCTGGCCAGCTCAGCTATCTCGGCACTGTAATTGCGGCGTGGCGCATTCATTTCCGGCATGGTGAACCTCCCTGTAATATTTCAGTCTGTCGATAAGCTTTCAGACATATCAGTCCGTTCTACATAATACCCCTTTATTTTCCCCCCACAATCGAAGCGATCTCCTCACGAGTCAGTCTCCTGTAATGTCCCGCCAAAAGCCTTCCGATCCGTATATTTCCAATGGCGATGCGCTCAAGCTCGATGACCTCGTTACCGACGGCACTGAACATCTTGCGTATCTGCCTGTTTTTACCCTCGTGTACCGAAATATCAACTATCGTCTGACCCGGAAGATCCCTTACGATTTTGACTTTTGCAGGAGATGTCGTAAAGCCGCCTAAATCTATTCCCTTACGCAGCTTCCGACATTTGGCGTCAGACAGCATGCCCTGCACTCTCGCCCTGTACGTCTTCTCGAGCTCATTTTTCGGATGTGACACCCTGTATGCAAAATCACCGTCATTCGTCATGATAAGGAGCCCCGACGTGTCGTAATCGAGGCGCCCTACGGGAAATATCCTTATGTCCGGTTCGTCAATAAGATCGACAGCCGTCGGTCTTCCGAACTGGTCGCTTACCGTAGTAACAAATCCGACAGGCTTGTTGAGCAAAAAGTAGACTTTCTTTTGTTCGGGTATCAAAGGAACTCCGTTCACTTCGACCATATCGCTGACGCTTACATCGTATCCCTGCTGCGTCAGTACCGCCCCGTTCACTTTTACGTTGCCGTTTGAAATAAGCTCATCAGCCTTCCTTCGGCTGCACACTCCGCACGACGCGATATATTTATTGATCCTCATTATCTTCCGCCCTCGCGATCTGATACATGACGGCACACTCAAGACGCTTTCTGAACAGTTCACATCCAAATCCGTATACGCCCCTTATATCGCCGGCAGAACGGAATGCATTCGCCGCACAGCCCCCGCTGCAGAAAAACTTTGCCCAGCAGTCCGCGCATTCCGCGCGCGAGTATACATTGCACATCTTAAATTCCGTCCGCAGAACCTCGTTCGTCACGCCTTCATATATATCGCCCGCTTTGAAACCCGCCTCACCTACGAACTGATGACACGGATAGAGCTCTCCCTGCGGCGTGACGGCAAAATACTCGGTTCCCGATCCGCAGCCGGATATCCTCTTATATATACACGGTCCGTTGCCGAGATCTATCATATAATGGTAGAATGTGAACGGTCTGCCTTCGCGCTCCCTTTGCAGCATCATCCGCGCCAGTTTCTCATACTGCTCGAAGAGTACCGGCATGTCATCCTCTGTCAAAGCGAAGGGACTCGACGGATCGCAGACGACCGGTTCCATCGAAATCTCCGTAAATCCCAGATCCAGCATCAGGCGGATATCGTTCGTAAAATCCGTATTATAATGCGTAAACGTCCCGCGAATATAGTAGTTTCTGCCGCCCCGCGCCTCTACAAGCTTCCGGAATTTCGGTACGATCACATCGTAGCTGCCGCGGCCGTCCCTCGTCTTCCGCTCTCTGTCGTGAATTTCTTTTCGCCCGTCCAGACTCAACACCACATTATGGCATTCGCGATTTGCAAAATCTATTACTTCATCGTCTATGCCCATGCCGTTCGTCGTAAGTGTAAAGCGGAACTTCTTATCGTACACCGCCTCGAGCGATCTCGCATAGCGAACCGTCTCCTTTACCACATCAAAATTGAGAAGCGGCTCCCCTCCAAAGAAATCCACCTCAAGGTTATGTTTGCCGCCGGAATTTTCTATGAGAAAATCTATCGCGCGCCGTGCCGTTTCAGCGCTCATAAGAGCGCTCTTTCCCCGGAACCTGCCCTGACCCGCAAAACAGTAAGAACAGGTGAGATCACACGAATGCGCAACATGCAGGCAAAGAGCTTTGATCCGGGTATTCCTGTTTTTGAGCATGCCCTCCGACGGTGCAAACACGTCCTCACTGAAAAGCTTTCCCTGCGCCCTGAGCGTTTCGATATCGTCTATCGTCTCCTCAACGTCCCGCCTCGTCACGCCATGGCCGGCGTACAGTGCGATGATCTCATCAGCGACCTCGCCGCGTGATTTTGCACAAAAAAGACGGATGATGTCGTAAGCCACATCATCCACCAAATGAACCGCACCGCTATAAACATCGATCACTATATTGTGACCGTCAAGTTTATACTGATGTATCATATTAGTTCATCAGTTCTTTTTTTCGCAAGGCTGATTGGCTACGCCGCACGAAGTTTTGCATGCTGACTGGCAGGATGTCTGGCACTCGCCGCAGCCTCCGTCTTTAAGGCTGTCCCTGAGATCTCTTGTCACGACAGTTTTGATACGTTTCAAATTTATCACCTTCCCTTTTACGGTTTTCGTGGCTGAAAATATACATCTACATCTTACTCTTCCGGGCGCCGGTTTGTCAAGACGAAGCGGGTACTGAAGGGGTCCGTTTATAAAGCCGCGGAAAGCATACGCCTCGCCATGACCGCATACCTTGTATCACGCCCGTTTTCGGCCACGAAGGTGAGCCAGTCTTTTTCTTCATCCCCATTGCCGAAGTAACGGCTTATCCCGGCGAGCCTGTACGCACACGATACTCTCTCGGCAAGCGTGGCGGCCGTGTCGAAAAGTCTCCTGAACACTACAGCCTTGCCGTCATAATTACCCTTCCTCATATCGAGCAGCGCCTTCTTGCTCTCGAGGCTTCTTCTGATAAGCTTCTCATATGCCGACGATATCGCCGGTTTTGTCAGGAGATCACCAAGCTGCCTGATCGACTGCTCCGCACCGTATATGTCGTTGACCTCAATACAGTACAGGCACAGGTTATTGTAATACGCCGCGGCGGCGCTTATTCCCGACGGGCGATGTGAAAAGTTCGGATTGACGGATCTGAGCGCTCCGAGAGCAGCCTCGAAATTCCCTGCCATCGTATATCCGGCGGTGAGGTTTATAAGCGCGAAATCGCGCGCCTCACCGAATACTCCCTGATTCACCACATCCCTGTATTCTTTTATGAACTCCGATATGCGGCAGTCCTCGTAAAGTTTCATCAGCTCGGCAAGCTTCTTTTTCGTCAGGCCTATGAAGAAATTGGCGCACCCCATTATCCACGTCAATGATGCGGCAAACACGGCGATCCGATATCCCGTTCTGTCGCCTGCCAATGCCATGCCTACGGGAAGTATCACCGCAGCACCGATTATAGCGCTTACAATATAGCCTATCCTGTATTTTCTGAACATGCTAAGACTGCTTCTCATACGCTCTCCTGTTCGAAGGCCTTTCTATTTTGCTTTATAGCCGCTCTTAAGATCGACGATGCGATTGAATACCTTCTTTCCGCCGCAGGCTTGACTGTCGTCGGCAATATAATATCCGTGCCTGAAGAATTGAAATCTTTCGCCCGGCTTCGCCCCGGCGAGCAGCGGTTCGGCGTATCCCCACTTTTCCTCGACCGAGTCGGGATTCGGCACGAGCTTTCCGTCACCATCTTCGATCATCAAGGATCTGTAATTTCGTATTTTTATCATGACGGCACTTGCCGCATCAACAAAATGTATCGTTCCCTTTACCTTGCGTCCCGGTGAATCAAGTCCGCTCCTCGTTGCGGGGTCGTATGTACAGCGGAGCTCCCGAATCGAGCCGTCCCGGTTCTTCACTACCTCCTCGCATTTGATGAAGTACGCGCCCTTAAGTCTGACCTCGTTGCCCGGGAAAAGCCTGAAATATTTCTTTGCAGGCACTTCCATAAAGTCGGCTCCGTCTATATAAATCTCGCGAGAAAACGGTATCCTGCGCGTTCCCATTTCCGGCACGTTCTTGTTATTTTCCACTTCCGCTTCTTCCGTCTGACCCTCAGGGTAGTTCGTTATGACGACCTTTATCGGATCCTCGACTACGTTTCTGCTTTCGACTTTATCCCGCAGATCCTCCCTTATGCAGTGCTCAAGAAGCGAATATTCGACCACACTGTTCGACTTTGCAACGCCTATGCGTTCACAAAAATCCCTGATCGACTCCGGCGTATAGCCCCGGCGTCTGAGGCCGGCGATCGTCGGCATGCGCGGATCATCCCAGCCATCTACGGTTCCGTTGTCGATAAGCTCCTTGAGGAGCCTTTTACTCATTACGGTACCGGTGAGGTTCAGTCTCGCGAACTCTATCTGTCTCGGCGGATGCTCCCACCAGCCGACCTCCCTCAGCACCCAATTGTACAAAGGCCTGTGGTCCTCGAATTCGAGAGAACAGAGCGAATGCGTTATACCCTCTATCGCGTCCTCTATCGGGTGAGCAAAGTCGTACATCGGATATATGCACCAATCATCTCCCGTATTGTGATGCGTAGCGTGAGCTATCCTGTAAATGACAGGATCCCTCATGTTTATGTTGGGCGATGCCATATCTATCTTTGCTCTGAGGACCTTTTCGCCGTCCGAATACATGCCGTCCCTCATCTCGCGGAACAGCCCGAGATTTTCCTCTGCACTCCTGCTTCTGCACGCGGACTCGCGCCCCGGCTCCTTGAGAGTACCGCGATATTCCCTGATCTGTTCGGCCGTAAGATCGTCCACATACGCCTTGCCCCTGATTATAAGCTCCTCCGCCGCTTCGTACATCTTATCAAAATACGACGACGCCCATCTGAGCTCGTCCCAGCTGAATCCGAGCCATCTGATATCGTCTTCTATCGCGCTTACGAACTCCGTATCCTCCTTTGCGGGGTTGGTGTCGTCGTAGCGGAGGTTGCATTTTCCGTTATACTTCAGTGCCGTAGTAAAATTGAGGCATATCGCCTTGGCATGACCTATATGAAGATACCCGTTCGGCTCGGGCGGAAACCTCGTGTAGACCTTGCCGCCGTACGTTCCCTCCCCCATGTCCTTATCTATAATGTCGTGAATAAAATTGCCGGATTTGACAAATTCGTTTTCGCTCATCTTCATCTCCTTATATGCTGTGCGCAATCATGTCCGCCGCGCATCAGCCGGCGCGCTGCGCTGTCCTCTTTATGCATATGCTCCGTATTCGCGCCCGTTTCAAACAGTATAGCACAAACGCGGTTTTGATTAAAGACGTTCTTCTTTACACTGATTCAATATTATGTATAATATGAACATACGCATTCACTCACGTTAAGACATAAGGAGAAAAAATGAAGTACCAAATCGTGGGAGAACCCCTTCCGGTCGTCATATGCGACGTAGATGCCGGCCAATCTCTTATCAGCGAAAAGGGAGCAATGTCATGGATGAGCCCTAACATGCTCATGGAAACTCAAGGCACCGGCGGCTTAGGGAAAATGATGGGCCGTATGTTCAGCGGCGAATCGATGTTCCAGAATAAATATACCGCGCAGGGCGGTCCCGGGCAAATCGCATTCGCTTCGTCATTCCCCGGCTCAATCAAAGCTCTCAACATCGCACCCGGAAATGAGATGGTCGTTCAGAAAACGGCGTTCCTCGCCAGCGAAACGTCAGTCGAGCTTTCTGTTTTCTTCCAGAAACGACTCGGTGCAGGCTTCTTCGGCGGAGAAGGCTTTATAATGCAGCGACTGTCGGGGCAGGGCACCGCTTTCATCGAAATCGACGGCTATGTGTGCGAATATACTCTCGCCCAGGGACAGTCGATGATTGTTGATACGGGCTATCTTGCCGCCCTCGATGCTTCATGCAGCATAGATATAAAGACCGTCGGCGGCGTCAAGAACGCTCTGCTCGGCGGAGAGGGATTATTCAACACCGTCGTTACAGGTCCCGGCCGCATCTGGCTCCAGACCATGCCTATAAGCAACGTGGCACAGATCATTGCGCCGCACATAGCGGCAAAATAGCGTTCTTACCGCCCGCCGCACCCGTACAGCCTGTTCAAGCGCCGTACGGGCGCGGCGGTATTGCCGTCACACACCTGCATGCTCTTATCAATAAGCTTTCGGAAGGGAAGAAAAGTGGACAGAAAAGAAAAAGCGACAGCTCTTCATGACAGAAAATTCAACTGCGCGCAATCAGTCGTGCTTGCTTTCGATGACGTATGGACAGCCGATCCGGTGACGGTATTCAAGGCTGCCGAGAGCTTCGGCTTCGGTATGGGCGACGCATCTCAAACGTGCGGCGCCATAAGCGGCATGGGATTGGTTCTCGGTCTTACAAGCTCCGACGGCAATCTCTCCGATCCCGGAACAAAGAAAACTACATACGGTAAAATGAGCGTCGCCGTATCGAAGTTTCGCGAGCGCACAGGTGCCTGTACCTGCCGAGAGCTCAAAGGGCTGAGTACCGGCAAAACACTTTGCTCCTGCTTCGACTGCATACGCATTGCGGTCGAAATATTAGAAGAAATGCTCTAATTGCCGCTATTTTCCTCTGAGCAGTTCGTTTATGCGGCTTTTCACGTCGGCTACCGACTCCTCGTCCGGTACCATAACGTAAAGATCATAGCCGGGCATCGCGTATGACGCCAGCCCCGTCGTGCCGGTTCCCGATATCTCCGCCATGTCTATCTGCCAGCTTGTCCCCGATTTCAATTGTTTGTTTATCATGTCTATAACAAGCTCCTTGGATATGTTTGTATCCATCGACCTGTATATTACGTCCATGACTCCTTCGTAGTGCAGAAGAATTTCCTTCGATTGCATCTTCTGAAGTATTGCCTTGATTATTCTTTCGTGGTTGCGGCCTCTGCCGATATCACCGTCTGAGAGAGAATCCCTTTCCTGTGCGAATCTGAGAGCACGCTTGCCGTCGAGATGTATTATACCCTGCTCAAAATACTGATCGTCCACGGTCGTGAACTCTTCCTCATTTTCTACATCTATCCCGCCCAAAACGTCGACGATTTCTATCAGCGATGTGAAATTGATTCGGGCATAATAGTCGATCTTTATCCCGAGGAAATTTTCGACCGTCTCTATCGAGCTGTCTATACCGTATATGCCCGAATGAGTAAGTTTGTCGTATTCACCGTTTCCTCCTCCGGCTATCGGCAAATATGTATCTCTGGGCACTGTCGTTATGAGCACTTTCTTAGTGTTCGGGTTTACGGAAAGTATAAGGTTTGTATCGCTGCGCGATACCTTTGTAAGATCGCCATATGTATCTATTCCGCTTAAGTATATACTGAACGGTTCACCCGGCTCGTCTTCCTTTTCTTTCGCGGGAGACTTTTCTCCGGCAAGCTGTATGGAACCTACAACTCTCGTTTTTTTTGCGAAATCGGGCATCTGCTCCTCGATAATGCTCCTGTATGCTTCGTTAAGAAGCATTATATGTGACTCGCCGGTGAGAATCCGGTTCGCCCCCTCGAAATAACTTCCGCAGTCGATGAGCTCAGCAGTCTTTGTGTACGTCTCTTTTACCGCGGCGACAAACCTGTCCGTGTTTTCTCCGTCTCTTTCCACCGGCGCTTCAATTTTCTCATCCAGCACTGCGTCCATTTCGTTTATCCTCGAACTGACGGGAACGACAACCGACATGGTTACGGTTTCCGGTGATTTGACGTTTATTTTGTCGAGCATATCCATGCTCTTCTTGACATAATATCCGCCTGCTGCATTAACAGCCAGCGCCAGACAGAGCAAAACAGCAACCGCAAACTTTGCCTTACCTTGCAGTTTATCTCTGAATATAAGAATACCGGCGGCCAAAAACAACACACCCATGACGCTGAAAAACACTATTCTGTAATTCCACGGGAACAGCCTGTTCTTTAGCAATATATAGGTAAAGAAAGCAAAAGAGATTATACTTATAATGTAAATCAGCTTGGTAAAAACGTTTTTCATCTGATAATACAGCTCCTCAATTTGTATTCAAACCCACCGTCACATCCTCGACAGCCTGTTTTCTATGCTTCTCAGACGTCTTGTGAGCTTGTTGATGTCCTCTATCTGACGGACTACGGTATAGGCGTTTTCCTCTCTGTACATCAGAATCGACGAGAGCTTCCGAAGCAGTTCGTCGCAGAGGGAATTGACCCTATCGAGATATTCATCCTTTTTCATCGACGACTGCGAAAGCTTCATCTCGTCGATATCAAATTTGTATTCCATGCCGAAAAGCTCGCAAACCTTAGCGGCGAGGACCAGTTTGAGCTCGTTAAGCCTGATTTCGAATGCGGCGTTATGCACTTCGGCGAAAGATCTGCAATCATCCGTGAAGGCTCTCATCTCAGAGAACCTGTCATCGAGCGCCTCGTATGACATTGTCATCGCATTCCAATAAAGCCCGAGCTGCTGAAGCGTCGAAACGACTGTATCGTGCAGCTTTTTTCGCGTCGATTCTCTCATGATTTCGCGTATTGAATGTTCGCAATCGTACAGTATCTGCGACTTAAGAGTTTCTACGCCCTCGCCTGTCGCCGAACTGACGGGAAAGAGCGTAATATCGTCCGTTTCCATAAGCTCGCAAAGCAGGCTGCGGCAGTAGACGGTGTACGCATCGAGATCCTCTTTGCTCACTATATCCGTTTTGTTTACGGCAAAATAAAATTTGCCGGCGAATTCACGCGTGCTGTACAGGAAATCGATTTCGATCTGGTTTATCGGACTGTCCACGGACAGAAGAAATATTACGGCATCGCTCGCTTTCATATGCTCATAGGCGACCTGTGTATTATTCTTGTGAAAAGACCCCACACCCGGCGTATCGACGAAGGTCAGTCCGTTTTTGAGAAAAGGCGCTTCGGTATGAAGTACCACTTTTCTGACCCCGAGCCGGTTGTTGGAATTCTTCTCCTCACTTATA
The DNA here is from genome assembly GCA_938046095.1 of uncultured Clostridia bacterium. GTDB lineage: Bacteria > Bacillota > Clostridia > Peptostreptococcales > Anaerovoracaceae > Eubacterium_B. The sequence continues at coordinate 15,984 of CALIXS010000001.1, read as the reverse complement.
TAATTCGGGAGATACGCCGCATCTATACTTTCGATTATTCCGTTTTCAAAATAGACATCACATGACTTCTCGCCGTAGCGTACCATCGTAACAGCTGACGTTATCGGTATTATTCCGACAGGCATTATATCCTCACCGAGAAGCCTGTTGGTGAGCGTACTCTTACCTCGCTTAAACTGTCCTATCACCGAAACGGAAATGTCGTCGTCGCTCAGCTTCTGTAAAAGCTCGGCGGACTGAGCCGCCTGAGCGGCGCACATATCCCCTCCTGATACCATAAGTTCATGCGCCTCCTCGGCAATCTTTATCATATCCGCCGTGTCGCGCCTTGTTTCTTCCATATCAATCACGTTTTACCTTTGCCTCGGTCTTTGCCGTAAAGCGTTCTTCTGCGATGACAAATCTCTCGTGTGTCCCCTCTCCTATAAGTCCGGCATCGTCATAAACCCTGACGTCAAATACGAGGCGTCTGACGTCAACCTCCGCGAGCGTCGTCTCACATCTTACGCAGGCACCGACCGGCGATGCGGACACGTGCTTCACATTTATCAATGTTCCGACAGTGGCGTGACCCTCCTCAAGATAAGGTGCGACCGATGTATGCGCCGTTTCCTCTATCAGGGCGATCATGCACGGTGTAGCGTAAACATCGAGTGTTCCGCTCCCCATTACCCTCGCTGTCATATTCTGCGTTACAGTTCTCTCTATCGCGTTTTTTATTCCGGCTTCCATTGCAGCTCCTTTCCGGCGCGCCGTAGTTCCGCCGATAAAAATTATACCATATATACGGTGCAAACTTAAGAATTTCGTATGAAATACATACGCCGCTTTGTAATATCGCAGCCGTATCATCATACTGAAAGATGAATTGTCAGGGAGGAGTCATCAACTGTCATGGAAAAGATAAATAAAAAAAGGAGGGCGATATGTTTGATGTCAAGCACTGTCGCCGTCGCCGCTGCAACAGCATTTGCAGCTTTCGCATTCGTTTGCCTCGAACTTATGATCGCGCATTACAGGATCACGAAATATAACAACATCAGCTTCAACAAGGATATATTGCGGCACGCCATAGGCAGGACGTGGATGTTCATGATACCTCTTGCAATCGTATTCGTCGTCACCCTTATCATTGCGATAATAAAAGCGGGTGATTTCGACGAGACCGGAAGAATAACGGTCAGAGGCTTTGATAAGCTGCTCAACGAAGTTCACATCGCTCTGATGATAGCAGTGAGCGCAGTCCTTTATCCGTCTGTCACGATACTTTTATCATGGGTAGACAGAGGTTCTCCGGTTTACGATACGCTCATCAGTACATTTTCTCCTGCCCCGATACCGGAGTCGCTCAATTTCAAACTTTATGGTGAATATACGAGCCTGATCGACTACGCGTTTGATCCGCCTGCAGTGGCTCTCGTCGTATCACTGACAGGTATTTTCGCATCTTTGTGGATATACAGGCTGTGCCTGCTTGCTATCGTAAAAAAGCTCAAGGCGCATTGTTTTTGGAAACGTACGCTGCCCGGCATTTTGTTCACATATCTCTACCATACATGTGAAAAGTCACCTCACACATTCGCAAAGGTCATGATCATCGCGGTCACCGCGGTCCTCGTTTCCGCGACGGGTTACGGAGCGATCATCGTTTTAATTCTTCTCTTCATTTTCATCCCGCGCCATATACTCAGATTTACCGAAATATCAAAGAGTACGGAAAAAATAAGCAAAGGAGATCTGAAAGGACGAATACCTATACGGGGCACCGGTGACCTCGACAGACTGGCCGCCAACATCAACTCGTTAGCGGACTCCAAGGATGCCGCGGTCCGAAACGAGCTGAAGAACCAGCGCCTCAAAACCGACCTCATATCAAACGTTTCTCACGATCTCAGGACGCCTCTGACGTCCATGGTCACATACATCTGTCTGCTTCAAAATGAAGGTCTTGACAGCCCTAACGCGCCGGAATACCTCGAAATCTTAAGCCGCAAAACGGAAAGACTGCGCCATTTGACAGACGATCTGTTCGAGGCTGCAAAGGCGTCGAGCGGCGATATACCGTATGAGATCAAAAAGATCGAAATCACTTCGATACTCAATCAGGCGCTCGCCGAGCTCGGCGAAAAGCTGGAGCAAAACAACATCAAAATCATCGTTTCCTCACCGGATCATCCGGCCTGTGTATATGCGGACGGCAATCTCCTCTGGCGCGTAATCGAAAATCTTCTCACAAATATCAGCAAGTACGCCGTTCCGGGCTCCAGAGCTTATATAGACATATCGAGGGTCGGAGAAAATATAAAACTTGAAATCAAAAACATGTCCAAAGATCAGCTCAACATCGACCCTGAAGAGCTCATGGAGCGTTTCAGGCGCGGCGATATAAGCCGCAACACCGAGGGTTCCGGTCTCGGACTTTCAATTGCAAAGGATCTGACGGAACTCATGCACGGCAAATTCAAAATAGAGATAGACGGTGACCTCTTCAAAGCTTCCGCAGAGCTCAGGGAAGCCTTATAGTTTATCGGTATTCGCCGGCAGCGAAGCATAAAAGCTTCGCTGCCTATTTTGTTGTTCCATGCCGGAATCAAAAAAACATTGACACTATAAATATTCCGTGGTATATTTACTACGACAAACGTAGTACGATAGACAATGTATCGCCTATCGTACCTATGTCAATCACAGCAAAATGTGAGGTGATGATTTTGATCAGCATAAGCAGTGACATCATCCGCGGCTATAACGACACTATGATACTCTGCCTGCTCATGAGCGGCCCGTCGTACGGATATGAGATATCCAAGCGCATCAGACAGATGACGGCAGAGAAATACGTGATCAAGGAAACTACGCTTTATTCGGCGTTCAACAGGATGGAAAAAAACGGGTTCATCGTCTCCTCCTACAGGACCTCCGAGAGCGGCAAAAGGCGTACGTATTATACGATCACACAGTCCGGAGTCGATTATTACCGCGGAAAATGCGCGGAATGGAATCTGACGAAGGATGTTGTAGAGAAATTTATTATCAGAGGGGATTAATCAGAATGGATACGATAAAAAATTACTTGGAATCCATGTTTGCCGGGCTTCCGAACACACCGGACGTACAAAAAGCGAAATCCGAGCTGTGGCAAATGATGGACGATAAATATTCCGAGCTCATCGCGGAAGGAAAGGCCGAAAACGAAGCTATCGGCATAGTCATCTCCGAATTCGGAAATCTCGAGGAAATAGCCGATTCGCTCGGTATCAGGGGTTATATGGCCGGAGGCGTTCGCCCCTCCCAGGGACGTATGCTTAATCTTGCCGAAGCGAAAAAATACATTTCCGACAGATCGTCGCGCGGTTTCATGATAGGCCTCGCCATCCTTTTGTTCATCACAAGCCCCGTAGGCTTTATCCTCGCGATTCCTCCGAATCACTACGAAAGCGCAGTAAGTGAAGAAACGCGCATCGCCATCGGGCTCATCCTTTTCTTCTCGGCAATCGCGACAGGTATCGCTTTAACCGTGTACAGCTCGATCAAGGCGAGGAATTGGGCCTTTCTTAAGAATGAGCCGTGCTGTCTCGATTTCAGCACAGTTGAATATGTAAATCAGGAAAAGCAGCATACAAGAGCGAGCTACGCGATGCTCATAACCGTAGGTATAGTTCTCTGTGTCGTCAGCGTCGTGCCCGTATCCGTCATCGGGATACTCGACAGAACGGACGAAAGCGTCATCATAGGCTCCGCTCTGATATTCGTCCTCATCGGACTCGGCATAATGATGATGATATACGCCTCCGCCAGGAACAAGTCATATGAGGTCCTTCTGAGAGTCAACCCGGCAAACACCGTCGGCGGCAACTTCTTTCCGTCACAGCAGGGCTATATCACATACACAAGCCCGGTCGCGGCGGCCGTTATGGAGGAGTACAATCTCACCGTGCTCTGCCTTTACCTCATATGGAGCTTCCTGACATTCGATTGGCTCATAACGTGGGTAATATGGCCGATAGCCGCAATAGTCAAAGCTGTAATACGCAAGGCATACGCGAGGTGATCAGAATGACAAGAAAAACGTACAAAGCCTTATTGGTAACAGTCACGGTAATATGTATAATCGCAGGCACCATAATTCATTTCACCGGCCGGTTTTCTTTTGATAGAATTTACCGCAGTTGCAGACGCCACACGGAAACCGTCCGGACTCATGACGAAGGCAGCCGAAAAACCGCCTTTGCAGATTCAGTTGACAACTTCGCCTCAATAGACATCGACATATCTTACGCCGATCTCGATGTTGTGGTCGGCGACGATTACGGTTACAGCTATGACGGAGATTCGAGCCTGAAACCTGAAGTTACCGTCGAAGACGGAGTTTTAAGGTTGAGAGATAATTCGGAAAAACATCGCTTCAGACTCGGCGCTTTCCGTTCCAGACGCGCAGACATAGTGATAACCGTTCCGTCCGATGCCGTTTTAGATGAAATAAAAATCGATATGAATGCAGGAGACGTGGATATCGACACAATACGATCACGCCAGGCGACGATAAACATAAATGCCGGAGACTTCGATGCCGACGACTGCAATCTCGAAAACATTTCGGTGGATACCGATATGGGCGATGTGGACTTCAATAACTGCTCTTTCAAAAATATGAATGCATCGCTGGATATGGGTGATTTTTCGGTCAGTCCCTCTCATTCGGTAAGCGATTACGATATTGACCTCTCATGCAGTCTCGGCAAAGTATCGTTTTACGGTAAGGGACACGGGACTCAGTATTCGCAGCACGGCTCGGCCGGCAGCATCAAAATAGATTGCAGCATGGGTGAGATAAAGATTTACTGAATAATGCGGCCTGAAGCTCATGAAACAGCATGTCGTCCGAAGCCTGAAATCGGCAGTCCCGCAGAGCTCATAAGCACATGCGGGACCGTAATACTGATATATTTGCTGACGCCTGCCGATATTACATATCGTTTCTGACGATATCCTCAAAAGACTCGCGCCTAACCGCCACATAACTCTCGCTGCCGTTTTTCAGGATAACGACGGGAGGTCTCGGAAGCCTGTTATAATTTGAGGCCATTGAGTAATTATATGCTCCCGTCGTACATACGGCTGCGATATCGTATCTTCCGACGGTATGAGGCATCATAACATTTTCCTGAATTATATCTCCCGACTCGCAGCACCTTCCGACGAGAGATGCCTCGAAATCATTCTGTTCGTCCATCCGGTTCGCAATGAAGCATGTGTAGCTCGCCCCGTACAGTGCGAATCTCGGGTTGTCGGTCATGCTTCCATCCACCGAAACGTAATTCTTATAGCCGGGTATCTGTTTGACGGTACCGACCGTGTACAGCGTCATGCCTGCATCTGCAACTATACTTCTGCCGGGCTCCATGTGGATCTCCGGCATGCTTATACCGAGCCTCGCTGCGGTTCTCTTCGCCGCCTCGGCTACCATGCTCATCTTTGTGTCGATGTCGAGTTGAACGTCTGTATCGAGATATCTGACTCCGTAGCCGCCTCCGAGATCAAGCTCCCTTGCCATATATCCGAGCTTGTTTTTCATATCGGCCACAAACTCGAGCATGACGACCGCTCCCCTTTCGAACACGTCCTCTGTCAGAACCTGCGAACCGATATGGCAGTGATAGCCCGTCAGCTCTACGTGGGGCTCCTCGAGCGTAAGTCTTACGATTTCCTCGGCCTGTCCCGTTTCTATGGCGCTGCCGAATTTTGAATCCACCTTTCCCGTGGATACCTCGTCGAACGTATGCGGATCGATGCCCGGCGTTATCCTGAGCAGAACTTTCTGCCTGATCCCCCGCGCAGCCGCCTCTCTTTCTATTACTCTGACCTCTTCTATGTTGTCGCAGACAAAATAACCTATACCGCTTTCTATCGCATACGCTATATCATCATCAGTCTTGTTGTTCGAATGAAAATATGCCTGCGAAAGGTCGTAGCCCGCTTTGATCGCCGTATAAATCTCGCCGGAGGACACTACGTCTATACCCATCTCCTCCTCCGCCATTATCTCGTATATACGTTTGAAACAGTTAGCTTTTGACGCATAAAGAGGCTTTGCGGCAGGTCCGAAATATTTGTGAAAAGCGGACTTGTACGCACGGCATTTTTCGCGTATCTTGTCCTCGTCTAAAAGGTAAAGAGGCGTTCCGTACTTTTTCGCAAGCTCCACCGTGTTCTGCCCCGCAAAACGGAGAATACCCTCCTTAACCGATATGTTATCGCAGATCAAAGCTGTTTACCATCCTTTCTGTTCCTTCGCAAAAGCATAACTGTATGATACCACGATAAAGCGATAAAATCTATCGGGAGACTCTATATTTTTTACCTGATATTCCGCGTTATTTTACACCTCCGATAAACGATATCAGCCACCCGTTATCCACCAGAACACCCGCCGCAACGGCTATCGCCGCTACCGGAAGCGCCGAAACGACATCGATCATTACGTGCTGTTTTGTCGTAAGCGTCGATATTACAATTAATACGGCCGTTATTATCGCTACCGCCCTGACCGCGGGTGAAAGCCCGACCGCGGCAAACGAGCATGCGATCACTATATAGCATAGCGAGCAGTGAAGCGAGGGCACACAATTCATACCCTTAAAACTGGCCCTGTATATCAGTTTCAACAGCCTGCTGCCGACGACCTGCGGAGGCTCGGCACGCTCAAACGTCGTCGGGTATGCCAGATATATTATGGCGCTTATTATTATGTCTGCCACCACAGATGCCATATATATACCGTACTGCTCCGGATCTCCCCCGTAAAGGAAAACGGGAAACAAAGCGATAAGCGGAAACCAGAGTATGTACAGCAGCGCTGTTATAGGGACGAGCGGTATTTTCCCGTCTATCTCCGAGGAAACGTCATGAGGATCCTTTTCGAATATTTCCACACCGAAATATATCACGATCTGAAAACCGAGCAGTACAGTCTGCGCGATGACGAGCCTATATATAATTTCCGGTTCCATCTTATACTTCCGCCTCCCCTGCGAGTACCTTTCTGTAATCGGCAAGGTTTCTCCTGAGGAGCTGAGGCGTGTCGAGCTCATACGGGCATCTCGATGCACAAAGCCCGCACTCCACGCAATCCTCTATCTTTGCCATTTCCTCCCGCCATTCCGTCGTCAACCACTCTTTTGACGGCGCCCGCCTCAGCATCAGTGACATTCTGGCACAGTTGTTTATTTTTATGCCTACCGTACACGGCATGCAATATCCGCAGCCCCGGCAAAACTCTCCTGAAAGTTCCTTTTTCTCTTTGTCGATAAAAGCCTTTATTTCATCCGTCATTTCCGGCTCGTTATGCATAAACGCCAGCCATTCCTCAAGCTCCGACATCTTCTGGATTCCCCATATCGGAAGAACGTTGTCGAATTGCAGCATATATGCCATCGCTGCCTCGGACTCGCTTATCAGCCCTCCCGCGAGTCCTTTCATGGCTATAAATCCGACATTGTTTCTGCGGCACGCCTCTACGAGTGCAAGCTCCTTATCCGACGAAAGATATGAAAAAGGGAACTGGAGCGTATCGTACAGGCCCGAGTCCGCAATTTCCATCGCGACTTCTATCTTATGGCTCGTCACCGATATATGTCTTATTTTGCCCGACGCTTTCGCCTCCTGCATGCACTCGTACATTCCGCTGCCGTCACCCGGTCTGTAGCATCTGTCCACCATGTGAAACTGATAGACGTCAATATAGTCGGTTCTGAGCATCCTGAGCGAGGTATTGATGTCTTTGCGGAAAGCTCCGGGCGTTTTTGCCGCCGACTTTGTCGCGATGAATACCTGATCGCGCATTCCCTCAAAGGCATACCCCAGCTTCTCCTCACTGTCGCTGTACGCTCTCGCCGTATCAAAATACCTCATACCTCCGTCGTATGCGCGCCTCAGTATACCGACAGCTTCCTGCCTGTCTATCCTCTGTATCGGAAGTGCTCCGAACGCGTTCTGCGGCACTGTTATCCCTGCTCTTCCGAGCGTAACGCTTCTCAAAATGATCACCTCTCCACAATCAAATATCTCATATTTCGATTATACCAAACTTCGGCACGAAATGTTAAATAATCCTAACAGAAATGCAAACTCCTTCTGCCGGCAGTTCGAATAAAATCGGTTCCGTTTCGCCGTTTTATGGTATGATATCTGATGTGAAATCAATTAGAGTCAAAAGAATTATACGGTACGCACGTCATGCGTGCTCCGCGGTCTTTAGCATCACCGCGGCATGACGGCTTCAGAACATAAAAAAACCCGCCGGACGCATTTTGCGCTGAACGGGTCTGCATGGTGTTCCGTGGCGGGCTCGAACCGTCGACCTACTGGTTGTGACCCAGTCGCTCTCCCAGCTGAGCTAACGGAACATATAACTGTAATGATTATTATAGCACAATAACTTCACATACGGAACAAAACGGAACAAAATTTTCAGCTTTGATATAACCCGGTTAATCAAAAGGAGACCGACATGAAACACAGGTTTATAGCAAAAAGGTATTGGAAGGATCGAAGCACGGCGATGGGCGCATGTGACGTACTCGCAAAAAACTTTGATGACATGATCGACCTTTCGCTCGGCGATCCGGATCTTATAACGGACGAGAGGATAATAAAATCGGCATTTGAAGACGCGAAAAAAGGCCACACGAAGTATACCGACTTTCGCGGAGACCCCGAGCTTCGCCGCGCGATATGCGACCTCTACAGGGAAGACTACTGCATGGACGTAAGAGACGAGGAGGTATTTGTCTGCGCATCCGGATGCCTTGCCATGTACCTCGTTATGGAGGCTATACTCGACGACGGCGACGAGGTCATACTTCAGGCGCCTTATTTCACCCCGTATCCGCAGCAAATCGAACTTGCACGCGGCGTTCCCGTGGAGATGGACTCCTATGAAAACGAAGATTTCCAGATCAACATAAGCCGCCTCGAATCACTTATCACGGAGCGCACCAAGGCTGTCGTCATAAACTCGCCGTGCAATCCTACGGGAAGCTGCCTGTCGGTACCTACGATGGAAAAACTCGCCTCCGTTGCCGAAAAACACGATCTTATCATCGTTTCCGACGACATATATACGGCTTTCAGCTTTCAGGAGCCGTTCGTTCCTTTCGCATCACTGCCCGGCATGAAAGAGCGTACCGTAACCATAAATTCGTTTTCGAAGAATTTCACGATGACCGGCTGGCGGGTAGGCAACATAATCGCCCGTGACTACATCATCCGGACGATACAGCAAATCAACGAAAACGTAGTCTTCACGGCGCCGTCGATATCTCAGCGTGCGGCGCTGTACGCCGTCCGCCATCGCGCCGAAATACAGCCCTCGCTTGCCGCCGAATACAAAAAAAGAGTCCATGCGGCGGCGGATCGCATAAATGCCATACCGAACATGTCCGTCATATACCCGCCCCGCGGGACCTTCTATCTGTTCGTGAACATCAAAGCGACCGGCCTCACAAGCGCCGAGGCTGCCGATGCGATACTGAACGAGGCACATGTTCTCACACTCCCGGGCGACGCGTTCGGCAGAAGCGGCGAAGGATACCTTAGGATCGCCTGCACATGCGGCGTCGATAAACTGAATGAAGCTTTCGACCGCATATCCTCCATGGCTGTATTTTGCAGCACAAGGTAGGCTTGCCGCTTCCCGGCGCGCAAAGGAACCGGCACGCTATGCGAAGCGGTCTTGAAAACTCAGAAAGCGGCCCTGCGAATCGCAGGGCCGTCTTTTTTCCGTGAAAATGTTTTGTATTCCGCATCCGCTTTATTTGTATTTGTCCGCGAGTATCCTCGCCACGTATACTCCGCTCGCCGATGCCTGCGAAAGCGAATGGGTGACTCCGGAGCCGTCACCCAGAGCGTAAAGACCTTCGACACTCGTTTCGAGGTTTTCGTTGACGGCAACCTTGGAATTGTAAAACTTGACCTCAACGCCGTAAAGGAGAGTATCCTCATTCGCGGTACCCGGAGCTATCTCGTCGAGCTGATAAATCATCTCGATTATGCCGTCAAGCTGCCTTTTGGGGATTACGAGCGAAAGGTCTCCCGCCGTGGCGGCGAGAGTCGGTCTCGTAAAGCATTTTTCCATGCGCCTTTCGCTCGAGCGCCTGCCTTTGACGAGATCGCCGAACCTTTGCATCAGAACGCCTCCGCCCAACATGTTCGACAGCTTTGCGATAGACTCACCGTATTCGTTGCTGTCCTTGAACGGCTCCGTGAAATTATTCGATACAAGCAGCGCAAAATTGGTGTTTTCGGTGTGCAGGCTCTCGTCAGCATAGCTGTGCCCGTTTACTGTGACGATTCCGTTTGTATTTTCGGAAACGACCTCACCGTAAGGGTTCATGCAGAAGGTTCTGACGAGGTCGCTGTACTGCTTTGTTTTGTATACGATTTTGCTCTCGTATACCTGATCGGTTATGTGTTTGAACACGAGCGCCGGAAGCTCCACGCGCACACCGATATCCACACGGTTTTTCTTTTGCTCTATGCCGAAGGCACCGCAAACCTCCGATATCCATTTTGACCCGGAGCGACCGGTTGCGAGAACCATATCGCGGCACATATATTCGCCGTCGTTCGTAACGACGCGAAACATGTCACCCTCTCCGGTTACGGTTTTAACTTCCGTATAGAACTTCATCTCTATGCGGTCTTTTATGTAATCGAATATGCGTCCGAGTATTTCGACGTTCCGATCCGTTCCGAGATGCCTTACCTTAGCCTCGAGCAGGTGCATGTCGTGCTGAAGGCATTTCGTCCGAAGGTCGGAATTACCCGTCGAATACAGCTTCGCCTCGCTGCCGCCGAACGAACACAGCACGCTGTCGACGTATTCCATAAGCTCGAGAGCTTTTTTCGCGCCTATAAATCTGTGCAGGTCACCGCCGAAATGTGTCGTTATGTTGTATTTGCCGTCGGAGAGTGTTCCCGCCCCGCCATATCCGTTCATTATATGGCACGGCGAACATTTCACACACGTTTTTGTTTTGCCGAGTTTGATAGGGCAGAGCCTTTTTTCGAGCGGGGCGCCTCTGTCTATCATCAGCACGCGCGCGTTATTTTTGTTCTTTGTAAGCTCGTAAGCCATGAACACGCCGGATGCTCCGGCGCCGGCAATTATGATGTCGTATTCCTGCATATTCCCCTCCTGCGGGCATAAGAAGACCCCATCAAATCGATGAGGTCGCTGCAGTCTCGTATTGAGACGTCTGTCAGTTCTCTTCTTCGCTCTCCATGATGGTGTCGAAAACTTCGACAACTTCTCCGAAAAGCGCATCGTCTTCTATGTCGACGAGCTCAAACTCATCATCGTCTAATTCCTTGTATCCGTAAATGTAAACATCATCCGAATCATCCTGCGGTATCAAGGCGATGTAATCCTGACCGTTATGATCGAAGATACCCATGACTTCACACTCGATAGTCACACCGTCCTCGAATTCCAGCGTAATGATGTCGGCCTCATCCTGCACAGTATTCTTATTGTCTGCCATAGCTACCTCCATTATTAAACCAAAACATTACATCTAAATATACCACCGAATGATATATTTATCAACCGAAAAAATCTTTTATGCTGGCGGCGGCTCTTTCGTTCATACCCGGCACAGCCGCAAGTTCCTCGAGTGAGGCGGCCTTGATGGCATCTACGGAACCGAACGAGGCGAGCAGGGCGTTGCGGCGCACGGGCCCTATCCCCTTGATCTCATCGAGCACCGAGCTTATCGTGCGCTTTCCGTGCAGGCTTCTGTGATACTCTATCGCAAACCGGTGAACCTCCTCCTGTATCGTGCCGCAATATCTGAACAGCATGGGTCTCGTCCTGAGGTCGACTTCTCTTCCGTCATCAAAGGCTATCGCCCTCGTCCTGTGGCTGTCGTCCTTTGCCATTCCGACGACCGGTATATCGCCGTATCCCAGTGTATCGAGCACTGCCCTCGCTGATGTGACCTGCCCCCTGCCGCCGTCCATAAATATCGCATCCGGCAAAATTGCAAACGCCGGATCGCCCTTGTCGGCACGCCTGAAACGCCTGTACAGCATTTCCTGAAGACTCGCATAATCGTCCGGACCTTCAACCGTCCTTATCCTGAAACGCCTGTAGTCCTTGTGTATGCGGCGCGTTCCCTCGAACACAACCATGGCGCCTACGGAATCGACGCCGTTAGTATTTGAAATATCGTACGATTCTATCCTGTACTCATCTCCTGCACGCTTTCCTGCGAAGCCTCCCTTACGCAGCAGCGCCTCGATCTCGTCCCTGAGCGCTGAACTCTTTTCTTTGTTCAGTAGAGCCTTCTCGCTTATCGTTTTCATCATCTCGAGCCTGTCGGATTTTGCAAGCTTGAGAAAAGCGTATTTTTCACCGCGCTTAGGAACGAATATCTTTACGCGATGCCTTCCCCTTCCCAAAAACTCCTCGAGCAGTGCAGCATCATCAGGCAGCTCTTCCACAATTATTTCATGCGGAACGTCCGCCCATTTGCTGTAGTACTGCTTTATAAACTCCGCCGTCATCTCCGTGATGCTGTCACCCTCGGCCGACTGTATCCTGAAAGTATCACGCCCGACAAGATTGCCGTTCCTGACAGTGAACAAAATCATGAAAGAGCTCTCTTCATCCTTTGCGGCAAGTACGACATCCAGATCGCCTGCGCCGATCATTGTGACACGCTGCGCCTGAGCCAGCTCCTCCGCCGCCTTTATATTATCCCTGTATCTTGCTGCATCCTCAAATCTGAGCTCCGCCGCAGCATCTTTCATTCGTCTGCGCAGATCATTGATAAGAGGCTTTTCCTTTCCTGACAGAAACTCGGTTATGGCGTCTATAGATCTCATATATTCGTCGCGATCGGTCGTTCCGCCGCATATACCGCGGCATTCCTCAATGTGATAATTGAGGCACGGACGGTGTCCGCTCGGGAATTCCCCGGCACTGCACCGTTTGAGCTTATATATACTGTTCAGCATTTCGACAATAACAGTTACTGCCCCTGCATCGCTGTAAGGTCCGAAGTATTTGTTTCCGTCCCTGCGCAGCAGCCTCGTCTTAAGCACGCGGGGGAACCGCTCGCTCGTCGTTATCTCTATATACGGATATGTCTTGTCGTCGCGCAGAAGTACATTATACTTCGGCATATATTTTTTGATGAGATTATTTTCGAGGATCAACGCCTCCATCTCGGTGCCGCAAGTTATATACTCAAACTCCGCAATATTGGAAACGAGCGCCCGGAGCTTGGCCGTGGACTGTCCGTAACTCCCGAAATACTGACGAACCCTGTTTTTCAGCGATACCGCCTTGCCGACGTATATAACCTGACCCAGCTTGTCCTTATGCATATAAACTCCCGGTGTATCCGGGAGTTTTTTGAGATTCTCTTTTATATTGAACATTATCTTCTTTTCCTGCGGCGCTGCTCCTCCTCAAGTTCATGCCTTGCAATCTCAAGCGCCTTGTCTCTGCGCAGCCTTCGCCTTCGCCTTCGCGATCTGGCGATATTTATATTTCTGACGAGCAGCAAAAGCAATACGAGAAAAATAACCACAGACGCGATTACGCTCGCTCTGTTGGATATGCCGATATACGACGGCAGCCAGCCCGTTTCGACGTCTGAGCCCGCAACGAGATCGATCTCGTTTACAAGCTCGTCGGCCACGTATATCCGGCACTTGCCCACGACATCTCCGGCCTTTACCGGAGCTTCGACATCGGTATTTATGACGGTCTCCGTTCTTATAAGATCTTTTGATCCCTGTCTCGGCAGATACACTATGCAATCCTGCGAGGTCAGCACATCGACTCTCGTCTCGGCACCGTGTCCGACGCGTGCCTTCCCCATGTTCCTGCCTGCCTTTACGACGGTTATGCCGTTTACGTTCGCGGCAGCGTAATCAATGAGCGTATCGGTTTCCGCATTCACTCTCACAGTCTTCGCTCCCAGAACGATCGTTATGAGGTCGAGTCCGTTCTGCCTGTAATACATGGACAGGTTCATGCGGCTGTCGGACGCATAACCCATACAGCCACCCGCATAGCCGTCTCTGCCGTCCGTAACGAGAGTCACCGTCTGCGTAAGCTGCCTCGCATCGCTCATATTCGTCGCAGGCATCTCATAGCTGTCCGTGCCCGCGATTTTGAGAAGCGTCTCATTTCCGTAGGCGAGCTTGGCGATCTCGAGCATATCCTTCGCCGTCGTGTATTCGGCAGAAACATCGGTTACCGTGCCCGTAATTCCTGCAAACCATGTGTTACGGCAACCTATGTTTGCGGCGGTGGAGTTCATGAGTGCGACAAAGTCGGCCTCCGTTCCCGAGATGCTTTCGGCGAGCGCATACGCGGCATCGTTTGACGATTGCAGCATCAGAGCATACAGAAGTCTTTCCGCCGAAACCGTCTCTCCCTCAACGAGGCCGAGTTTCGGGGAATCCTGCGAAGCAGCCGCGGCGGACACCGTGATGTCCTGATCGAGGGGGAGCTTCTGTGCCGCCAGCAGCGCCGTCATCAGTTTAGTGAGTCCAAGCGGCGATAACTTTTTTTCGGTTCCCTTTGCGCAGATCGTTTCTCCCGTGTTCCTGCAGTATACGAGAGCGGCAGCCGATTTTATTACGGGTTTGCCGTCCTCGGCGGTAAACACGCTGTCATCGAAAGATGTTCCGTCATCCGGTTTGTCCGCCTGCCCATCACTGCCGTCCCCACCGGGATTTTCGGATGGATCTCTCTGATCTTCTTCCTCCTGCAGCTCATCGTCGCCGTTTTGTTCAGTCCGAGCCTGCTCTTCGGTACCGTCGCCTGTATTACTCTCCGGCCCCGGTTCCTCTTTCGGCTCTTCGGCATGCTGTTCCCCACTTGCCGCTGCACCGCCTTCACCTGTCGTACCGTCATTTTCGGCAAAAGCGGCACGTCCCGCGAACATCGGCATCAAAGCTATCAATAGGCATATTATAACTATATGTGTCTTGTATGTCTTTTTACCTGACATTCGCTTTCCTGAATTCCTCCATGAATTCTATCAGCGCATCGACACCCTCTTCCGGCATCGCGTTGTACAGGCTAGCGCGCAGTCCGCCGAGCACCTTATGCCCCTTGAGATTTATAAGCCCTCTTTCTTTTGCCTGAGCGACAAAGGCCTTGTCAAGCGCTTCGTCGCCCGTCACGAACACCACGTTCATAAGTGAACGGTCTTCCCTGACGACCGGAGCGACGTAAAATCCGCTCGCATCTATATAATCGTACAGCTTACCGGCTTTTCTGACGTCGATCTCATGCATCGCTTTCACGCCGCCGTTTTTGAGCAGATATCTGAACACCTCACCTGCGACATATACGGAAAAGCAGGGAGGCGTGTTGTACATAGATCCCTTTTCGGCATGGATCCTGTAATCGAGGTAAACCGGCGTCTTCTCCGGAGCAAAGCCGATCAGATCCTCCCTTAATATAACTATGGTAACGCCTGCCGGGGCGACGTTTTTCTGCGCACCCGCCCATATCATGCCGAATTTTGTGACATCTGTCTCTTCGGAGAGAATGCAGCTCGACATATCGGCAACTAACGGAATATCACCCGTATCGGGGATATATGGGAACTTTGAGCCGAATATCGTGTTGTTGTAGCATATATACACGTAGTCCGCATCCGGCCTGAAATCGTCTTTGCACACTTTAGGTATATACGAGTAGTTCCTGTCCTTTGAGCTCGCCGTTACCCTGATATCACCGAACTTTGCCGCCTCGTCGGCCGCTTTCTTTGCCCAGTTTCCCGTTACGATATAATCGGCTTTCCCCGATTTGCGCAGGAGGTTGAGAGGAACCATCGAAAACTGAAGCGTGCCGCCGCCCTGCAGAAAAAGCACCTTGTAATTGTCCGGTATATTCATCAGCTTGCGAAGATTTGCCTCGGCGTCATCCATTATCTGTTGGAATTCCACGGATCT